>JAZQAZ010000029.1:0-93643 GCA_045545475.1 Clostridia bacterium
AGCATACGCCTTAACATTGCCTGTCATATTCTCATAATGCATGGAAAGAGAACATCCTCCGAGAACGATGTTGTATGTATCAAGGAAAAATCCGTCCGATTCTGCAATTTCGTGCAAATATCTTTGCGCATCCTCCGAAAAGCTGTTTCCTATTGACAAAATATTCATAACATAGCCCTCCTTTTTATATTTTACCTATCAGGTAGCTTTGTTTTCCGTTTCTTAAGAAAATCGGTATTGATTCAATCGGTGCGTCAACCTCAACTGTTACACCGCCATCGTAAACACTTCCGTCACTTGCGAAAGTCCATGTTGCACCTTCGGGCAAATATACACTGCGACTTCTTGCTTTTTCATAGCATACGGGCGCAACAAGTATATCTCCGCCAAACATATATTGGTCCTTAATTTCCCAAGCGTTTTTATCTTCCGGAAATTCATAGAACAGTCCACGAATAACAGGGCTTCCTTTTTCGTGTGCTTCCTTCATTAAAGACCTTGTGTAATCACGCATCAATTCTCGGATATCAATGAATTTGCACATAATTTTGCAGTTTTCCTCGCCATAGCTCCAAACTTCATTATCTGCACCTGTAGGTTCACGATATTCTCCCGCCTTATTTATTATATTCTTACGGGGAAGTCTTGAGCCGTGCATACGCATTACAGGTAAGAAAGTACCATATTGGAACCAGCGAATTAAAAGCTCCTTAAACTCTTCATCTTCAATATTTCCGCCTGCAAATCCGCCAATATCCGTTGTCCACCAGGGAATTCCGCTTAATCCCATATTAATGCCGGCGCAAATCTGCTTTCTAAAATCAGTATAGCTTGAATGAATATCTCCCGACCATACCAAAGCACCATATCGCTGACTTCCCACCCATGCACATCTGCACAGGCTGACAACATCTTTAACGCCTTCTTTTTGCAATCCCTCATAAAACAATCTTTCAAACTCTCTCGGGAATACATTTCCGATTTCCGATACCGTTCCCATATGATATCTGTAGCACTCATAATCGTATGGAATAAATTCCGGCTCCGCTTCATCCAGCCAGAAATTTTCTATTCCTAAATTAAAATAATTTTCCTTACATTTTTCCCATACGTACTCACGGGTGGCAGGATTTGTTGGGTCAAGAAACACATTGTTTCCATGGAAAATCATCTGAACATCAACGCCGGAATTACTTTTCACAAGCAATCCCTTATGCTTCATTTCCGCATAATTTACACTTCTCGAATCAACCTGAGGCCAGAAGGAAACCATAGGCTGTATGCCCATTTCTTTAAGTTCTTTTACCATAGATAAAGGATCGGGGAAAAACTCTTTATCAAACTTAAAATCGCCGCATCTCAGCCAATGATAGTAGTCAATAACCAGTACATCAAGAGGAATGTTTCTTTTTTTGTATTCTCTTGCAATTTTCAAAACCTCTTCCTGATTATAATAACGAAGCTTGCACTGCCAGTATCCCAAACCATATTCCGGCATCATAGGCACCGTACCTGTGGCTTTTGCATAACTTTCAAGAATTTCAGAAGGCGTATCTCCCGCTGTTATCCAATAGTCAAGTTGCTTTGTTGTTTCCGCAATCCACTGGGTCGTATTTACTCCAAAATGAACCTCGCCTATTGCCGCATTATGCCACAAAAAGCCATAGCCTTTGCTTGAAATATAAAACGGAATACTTGCCTGTGAATTTCTGTGAGCAAGTTCAAGATTACATCCTTTTAAGTTTAAGATGTTATGCTGATACTGCCCCATACCATATATTTTTTCTTCTGCATCTGACTCAAATGTTTGTTTTATCTTATATAAATCTCCTGCAACAGTTTTATATTGTCTTGGTCTTTTGTGAAGTGCTCCGCCACATGAAATATCCCGAAGCAAAACTTCACCCTTTTTATTTTTATATTCAATTTGAACCGTATCCCCGCAATACAAATCCTCTATTACGCTTAAGCTTGCAATAATATTTCCGTTTTCAATGGATGCGCATTTTTCTTCTATTACAATATTTGTATCAGTATATTCCGCTTCTAAAAGAGCAATTTCCCCTTCTTTAATACCTCCGAAAAAAGAGGCACGGGTTCTAAAACTGTTTTTTCCCCAGGGTCTTAATTCAACTACTTCGCCATTGCCTGTAAAAACAAGTGAATTATCTTTTTTACTGAAGTATCCCATTTATTATCACTCCGTTTCCGTATATGTTTTTCCTGATAAGCTTAATTAAACATCACATTATTAATAACACTTTCAAGATATTCCTGCCTGCCGCTTTGAGGTTCTATTGTACTTCCTAAGTTTTCAGCATAAGCTGCAAGTTCTTCGAGTGTTGTTCCGCTTAAAATCTTTTTACCGATTTCGGTATTTGTAAAGCTTTGGTATTTTTCCTTTACAAACTCTTCAATTCTGCCGTCTTCAATTAAAGCCGCCGCCTTGATAAGCCCAAGTGCAAAGGTATCCATAGCAAGAATAAATCCGTGGAACATATCCTCATAGGTATTGCTAGGTCTGCGGTTTTTAGCATCAAAGTTGAAACCGCCCGTAAGTCCGCCTGCTTTAAGAACCTCGTACATACAGAAAGTTGCACTATATACGTCCGACGGAAATTCATCGGTGTCCCAGCCAAGAAGCATATCTCCCTGGTTAGCATCAATGGAGCCAAGCATTCCGTTGATTGCAGAAACCCTTAATTCGTGCTGGAATGTATGTCCTGCAAGTGTTGCGTGGTTTGCTTCAATATTCATCTTAAAGTCTTTATCAAGACCGTGTGCTTTTAAGAATCCGATTGCTGTTGCCGCATCAAAATCATACTGATGCTTCATCGGCTCCTTCGGCTTGGGTTCAATATAGAAATCGCCATTAAATCCGATAGAACGGCCATATTCAACCGCCATCTTCATAAGTCTTGCAATGTTTTCCTGCTCAAACTTCATATCTGTATTGAGAAGTGTTTCATAGCCTTCTCTTCCGCCCCAGAACACATATCCTCTTCCGCCAAGTTTTACTGTAAGCTCCAGTGCCTTTTTAACCTGGGAAGCCGCAAAACAAAATACTTCTGCGGAATTTGTACTTCCTGCTCCATTCATAAATCTGGGGTTTGAAAACATATTCGCCGTACCCCAAAGGCACTTAATGTTTGTACCTTCCATTTTTTCCAATATGTAGTCTGTAATTTCATCCAGTCTTTTGTTTGTTTCCTTGATATCCTCAGCCTCGGGCACAAGGTCAACATCGTGAAAGCAGAAATATTCAATACCCAATTTCTTCATAAATTCAAAACCGGCATCTACTTTTGCTTTCGCATGAGCCATAGTCCCTTTTTCCGAGCCAAATGATTTATCGGCGGTGTCTCTGCCGAACATATCTGTACCTGCCGCACAGAGGTTATGCCACCAAGCCATTGCAAAGGGCAAATGTTCTTTCATAGTTTTGCCCATAATAACTCTGTCTGCATCATAATACTTAAATGCAAAAGGATTTTTGCTGTCCTTACCTTCATATTTAATCTGTGGAATGTTTGAAAAAATCTCTTTCATTTCTCTTTCCTCCTATATCAGTTCTTTATATAATTCTTTTATTGTCGGATATATTTTTTTGTACTTGCGGTAAGATGCTTCGTATCTTTCCGCTATTTTTGCATCAGGCTTTATTTTTTCCTTCTTTGTTACCAGTTTTTCGGCACATTCTGTAACAGATTTATACTCTCCCAAAGCAACCATGGCAAGCATTGCCGCTCCAAGCCCCGGCCCTTCCTCAACAGCGGGAACTTCAAGTGTAACTCCAAGAACGTTTGCAATAATCTTTTTCCACAGTTTTGATTTTGCTCCTCCGCCGCAGATTGTACTTACCTTTACATCTATTCCAAGATTTTTTACAATTTCGAGGTTGTCACGAAAGGCAAAGGCAACTCCTTCCAAAATCGCCTGTACCATATCCTGACGTGTTGTATCAGGAGTCATTCCGATAAACAGTCCTCTTGCATCGGTGTCATTGATAGGACTTCTTTCACCCATCAGATACGGCAAAAAGTATATGCGGTTTTTTCCTAAATCTTCGTCTGTAATGTCCATCTGTTCTCCGTTGTAATCATCGCTCTTTAGAATTTCTTCATAGAACCATTTGTTGCAAGATGCCGCAGACAATATACAACCCATAAGATGATATCCGCCGTCCGAATGGCAGAAAGAATGGAGAGCGTTAAACTTATCCACTCCGAACCTTTCGGATGAAATAAAGATTGTGCCCGATGTACCTAAGGATATATTGCATTTTCCATTTCCAACGGTTGCTGTGCCTATTGCCGCACCTGCGTTATCACCTGCACCTGCCGCAACTTTTACACCCTCTGAAAGGCCAAGCATCTTTGCTGTTTGCGGCAAAACTTCACCGATGCATTCATAACTTTCATAAAGCTTTGGCAGTTGTTCTTCCTTTATGTTGCATATTTCAAGCATTTCTTTTGACCAGCATCTATTCTTTACATTAAGCAAAAGCATTCCCGATGCATCTGAATAGTCTGTCGAAAATACACCGGTGAGACGATATGCTATATAGTCTTTCGGAAGCATTATTTTTGAAATCTTACAGAAGTTTTCTTTCTCGTTATTTAAAAGCCATAAAATTTTGGGTGCCGTAAAACCTGCAAAAGCAATATTTGCGGTATAATCGGACAATTTTTGTTTACCCACTACCGTATTAAGATACTCGGTTTCTTTATTGGTTCTGCCGTCGTTCCAAAGTATTGCCGGACGAATAACTTTATCATTTTCATCCAATATCACAAGTCCGTGCATCTGACCTGCTACAGAAAGACCTTTTACAGTTTTCGCATCAAAGCCTGCGAGTAATTCTCCAATACCGCTGACAAATGCATCCCACCAGTCCTCAGGATTTTGCTCACTCCAGCCGGGGTTAGGATAATACACATCATAATTTTTAGTAACCGAGTTTAATATTTCACCACACGCATCAACAAGCAAAAGTTTTAAGCCTGATGTGCCAAGGTCTGCACCTATGTATAAATTCATACTTACACCTCCCAAAGTCTCAAGAGTTATATTATTTTGAAGAAACTGACTCCCAATCTTTTAAAAACCTTTGTATACCCGCATCTGTCAGAGGATGCTTTGTCATTTGCATAATCACACCATATGGTACTGTTGCAATATGCGCCCCTGCTTTTGCGGCATCAATCACATGAACCGGATTTCTCGTACTTGCGGCAATAATTTCTGTATTAATAGCGTGAATTTTAAATATTTCAGCAATATCAGCAACCAAATCTGCTCCTACCCAACCAGTATCATCAATTCTACCCATAAACGGACTAACAAATGTTGCTCCTGCTTTTGCTGCAAGAAGCGCCTGAGCCGCAGAGAATATAAGAGTCACATTTGTCTTAACTCCCTTATTGCTTAAAACTTTGACCGCAGCCAACCCCTCAGGTGTAATTGGGATTTTAATAACCAGATTTTTGCAATCAATGGCATCATAAATAGCCATCGCTTCCTTAACCATTCCGTCCGCATCAAGGCTTATTACCTCTGCACTTATAGGACCATCAACAATAGAGGCAATTTCCTTTACAACCTCAACAAAGTCCCGTCCTTCTTTTGCAATCAGACTTGGGTTAGTGGTAACTCCACAAATAACACCCATATTATTTGCTTTTTTGATTTCTTCTACATTTGCTGTGTCAATAAATAGTTTCATTGTTTTCCCCTTTTCTTTGCTGCTCTTAATTTATTAATAGAAAAATCCGAAATCTTCTTCAGATATTGAATTTACAAATTCTCCTTAACATCAACTTTAGTCTGATGTGCCAAGGTCTGCACCTATATATAAATTCATAAACAATGCTCCCTTTTATCATTATGTTAATTATACTGCTATTTACTTGACATTTCTCGCAAAAAAATATATAATTATGGACAGAATTTGTCTTTTGGGTGGTTTTATGCTTTATCAATTTCAACATTTTGGTATATCTGAATATTTTTGTAAAGAATACGGCGAAAACTTTAACTTTCCCGTCCATCTTCACCAATCATTTGAGTTTATTGTTGTTTTGGACGGGGAAATGGAAATAACAGTTGACAGCGACATATATACCATTAGTAAGGGTGAGTCCGTACTTATTTTTCCTCATCAGATGCATTCTTTGTCAAGTCATAATTCAAAGCATATGCTATGCATATTTTCACCCGAGCTGGTACAAGCCTATGCTTCAAAAGTTATAGATAAAAAGCCTTCCAATAATGTAGTTTTGCTGAATCAATATCTTATAGATACCTTAGACGAGCTTGCGGAAGACTCTTCAACCTATGAAAAAAAGGCAATACTTTATTCTATTTGTGCAGAATTTGCAAAAAAAGCCGAATATGCAAAAAGACTTTCATACGATGAAAATCTTTTTCAAATCATATTTAAGTTTGTAGATGAAAATTATAGCTCGGACTGTTCGCTCAGTGATCTTTCCAAAAAAACAGGATATAGTTACTGCTATCTTTCCCGTTGTTTTAAAAAAACCATAGGAATTTCCTTTAATGCCTATGTAAACCGTTATCGTATTGACAAAGCCTGCACTCTTCTTAATAATACAAACTGCTCTATTTTGCAATGTGCTCTTGATAGCGGCTACAAATCCGTCCGTAATTTCAACAGAATTTTCGTTAATGTTCTAGGCGTTACACCAAAGGAATACAGGGAGAAATGCAACTGACAATAAGACTTCGTAATTAACTCAAAAAAGAAGAAGGAGTGCTCCTTCTTCTTTTTTAAGTCCACCCCCTTGCTATCCTTGCCGTAAGCTTTACTAATACGACATAACCTTGATAGCGTCGGTAAAATAGCATTTTTTTGTAAAATATCCTAATTTATGGATGTCCTCGGTAACACAAACAAATACCCCTCTTGACCTACAAATGTTGGCCAAGAGGGGTATTTCTGTAATTTCCCACGTGACGTGGAAATGAATGGTGGAGCAGATGCGTCAGTATCCGAACTTTCACCCTCAACCAACGCAAGCAACTCTTCCTCACAAACCTTCGTATCTCGGTTCGTGTAATTGTAGACGATAAGAAGCCTATCATCATACAAGAATATTTTATGCACAAATGTATTTATTAGTCGCTTTCGATACTCCACATCGGACAAATCGCCGTCCCGAAGCTGGTCAAGCAAGAAGATAATCATATCCCTTTCAAGTTTCGGTTTCTCGGCTTTTTCTTTTTGGATTTCAAACTCCAAATCCTCAACAGTCGCTTCGAGTTCCTCGAGGCGTTTTTTTGTTGTCTTGGTAACGACACCGCTCTCGATGGCAGACATTAAATTATTCAAAGCCTTTTGTGCTTCGGAGAGTTCCGCCTTCAGAGCATCGAGGATGCCGTCCGACCTTTCGGAAGCCTGAATCTCCATCGCCTTGTCAGCGATGCGGTCCACGAGTTCATCGTTCCCGAGGATATTATAATAGATATTCTCGACAACCAAATTCTCGATGTAGTCCTTTTTTATATTTTTCTTATCACACGGCAGGGTGTGGTTTTTCTTCGCAGCACACTTATAATAATGATACACATCGCCGTACTTACCCGTCCCACTTTCACCAATCATCATCGATTTACAATGACCGCAGAACAACTTCGTGGTAAGAAGATAGTCCACCCGAGCCTTCTTCTTTGCCCCGGCTTTTTTGTTTTTGTTTAACATTTTCTGCACCTTCTCCCAAAGTTCATCGGACACGATGCGAGGGATAGCATCAGGAACAACTCGGTCTTGATAAATGTAGATACCCTTATACCGAGGATTTGAAAGAATACGAGGAAGGCTATTCTTATTAAAAGGCTGCCCTTTTTGAGTTTTAAGGCTCCTCGCATTCAGGTGTTCGATGATATCTTTTGCACACCAGCCGTCCGCATACAACTCAAAGATTTTAGCGACAAGCGGTGCTTTCTCTTCGTCAAGAACGATGTTCTTGTCAGCATCGGATTTATACCCAAGAGGAAGCGAACCAGTAACCTTACACTTCAATGCACTTTCACGCATTCCTCGCCTTATTTTCTGCGCCAGTTCCGCAGAGTAATATTCAGCCATACCCTCAAGCAAAGACTCGACAAGGATGCCTTCAGGTTCATCAGAGATGCTCTCCATGACGGAGATGACCTTCACACCGTTACGGCGTAACCTCGCTTTATAGGTGGCAGAGTCGTAACGATTACGGCAAAAGCGGTCGAGTTTCCACACAAGGATAACATCGAACAACCCCTTCTCGCTGTCTTTTATCATTTTTTGAAACTGCGGACGATTGTCAGTCTTTGCAGACAAGGCACGGTCGATATATTCACTCACGATACGGATGCCGTTTGTGTTTGCATAGGACAGGCAATCTCGCATCTGCCCCTCGATACTTTGCTCGGTTTGGTTATGCGATGAAAACCGGGCATATATGACGGCTCTCATTCATTACACCTCCTAACTTTTTTAAGATTAGGTATTGTGCAATGCTGGAATTTGTGATATAATATCAATACAACATTGCACAATACATTTGTCTGTGTGTTATGTTTATATGCTCCGATTGGCGGTGGTGCGCTGGTCGGAGTTTTTCTTTCGTTCGGAAATCTTGCCCTGCATCACCCCTAAAATAAAAGCGGTCCCTACAATTGTATCATCCTCGAGATGTTCGCCAAACAGTTCGTTGATGATTCGGTCGTAAACAATAGCCTGCGACTGATTTATTGCTTCAATAATTTGTGGTTCGGATAAAGCTCGCTTCAAAATGCTTAATTCTTCGGAGTGCTTTTCCAGTATCATTTTTAATACTTCGCATTCCTTTTCTGTGCATACTCTCATTCTACAACACCTCGCTCGAAAAGTTCCGCCATGGAATACTCGGGAAAGTATTTGCTTGTTATGGTGGTTGCTTCTTCCCAATAAAAATCACTTTTGCCTGTTATTTTATCGAATAATGCATCAAGTGATATTTTAAGTTCCGCAGCGAGTTCTGAAAATGCAATATTTTTACCAAGTAACGATTTGAAAAGTTTGTGATACAGATTTGTTTCCATATCTTTTGAAAGAAAGAAATATGCACCTACTTCTGCTGAAGATATCTCTCCGAGTGCTGTTTTCACTTTCTGCATTTCTTCCCATGTAAAATGGCGATTCCCTTTAATCTTTTCACGGAAGGTTCTCGGGTTCATTTGTACGATGTTTGCAAATTTCTCCATGGTTTTAGCATTGTGCTTAATGCGCTCCTTCAGTAAGATTCCTGAATATTGGAGATACATAGTTTTTTCCTTTGCGACATTGGTCGCAGTTTTTAAATTGTTAAGCATGGTTTTGCTCCTTTCTATATTAACTATAGTAATTCTATCATAAGTGTAGAAGAATGTCAACCCCTTGTGTAGATTTTTTCTCATAAGTGTACACATTCTCTTGAAATGTTCTAAAATGTGTGTTATAATTACTTATAATAGAAAAAATAAAAAGGAGGTTTTTGTATGCCTTTTTGCTATAATAAGCTTTGGTTTAAACTCATTGAACACAAAATGACAAAGGAACAGCTGCGAGAAAAAATCAAAGCTTCACCCTCTACCATTTCCAAGATGGGAAGGGACGAAACGGTCCACTTGGATGTCATCGACCGCATCTGTACCGAGTTACAATGTGAGCCACAAGATATAATTGAATATTTACCTTGTCAGGAGCGGAAGTGAACCGCTCCTGATTTTTTTCTTCCAAGATGACAATGTTTTTTGTTATTGATTACAAGACGGATAGTGCTAATTTAAGTTCAGGGACAATTGTGTTGACAATATCCCGACCTAAAGATTTCAAATCCTTACCAGTGCCATCTATGTTTAAAGTAAGGTTGATGGTGTTTCCGCCACCCTTTCGGTCGAGCGGTTCAACCGATGCACCCTTCGGAAGGTGCAACATTTCGGGGCCTCTTTCGCCGACAATTACATCACCCGGACGGGTAATGTTGCCGCCGTTTGCAAGCATCGGAAGGTTCACGGTCTGCAGTTTCGTTATGTTGACTCCGGGGATTTTGTTTATTACCCCGATTGCCCAGTTAATCGAATTTATAAAGCCGTTGATGAGGTTTCCTGCGAAACTTATCACGCTGTTTATAACCGACTTAAACGCACCCGATATTCCGTTTGCGATGCTCGTTCCTATGCTGGTGAACATATTCTTGATGGTGTCCCATATCCCTTGGAAGAAACCGACCACGCCCGAGAAGGCGTTTACGACCATATTCCAAGCAGATGTGAAGATGCCACCGAACCACGAAGCCACGCCCGAAAATACGGACACGATTCCGTTCCATGCGGTGCTTGCTGCAGTTGTAAAGAAGCTGAATGCAGATGCGACTGCGTTTTTTATTCCGCTCCACAAATTAGAGAAGAATGTCCCAATTGCTGTGCCTATTGTGACAAAAAACTCTTTTACGGAATTCCAAGCAGTCTTGACTCCGTTACAGATTGCATCCCAGTTCTGAATAACAACCCCTATAATGAGTCCTATTCCGCCTGTAAAAATACCAAGAATAACGGGCCAGAACTGAACAAAGAAGTTTTTTATGCCGTTCCACACATTTGAAGTAACCTCTTTGACTTTTCCCCAAAGGGTTGAGAAGAAGTTTCCGATGGCACTTCCAATGTTGACGAAGAAGTCTTTCACTCCTTGCCATGCATTTTTCATAAAACTACATACGCTGTCCCAGTTTTTGTAAAGCAAGACACCGATTGCGATGACTGCTCCTATCGCTGCAACAACAAGAAAAATCGGAGAAGTAACGAAAGCCATCGCCGCACCGAGTGCGGTTGTTGCTGCCGATGCAACGCCTGCTGCTGCTGCGTGAGCAAGTTCGGCTACGGTCATTGCCCCTGTCGCTGCTGCACTTGCTCCTGTGGTTGCGGTTACAATTGCCTGCAGTCCGTTTGTGATTCCAACGGCTACATTGTAGGCTGCGACCGCTCCGGCGACTCCATAAACTATGGGGCCGAGCCAGTTCCAGTTGTCAATTACGAGCGAGGTTATGTCTGCCACGAGCTGCAATCCCGAACCGATGCCATCGAGTGCTGTTGTCAGTATTCCTGTCCAGCTTATGCTTCCGCCCATTCCTACCAAACCGTCCCATACAGGCTGTATGGCTGTTACCAAATTGTCAAAGGCTGGCTTGATGGAATTTTGCACGCCGTTCCATACAGTGTCTATAAATGTAGTTGCTACATTCGCTACGCCCTGAATTACGGGCATAACCGTGTTGACGGCTGTTGTGAATGCGGATTGAATTGCTGGAAGTTTTGTGGTTATGTACTGCAAGACGGTTGTTACAATCGGATACAATTTAGTTCCGATGACCTCTTGCATATCGCCCCACGCATTTTTTAACTGCTGAACTTTACCCTCGGGAGTGTTTGCCATTGCTTCGGCAAGCCCACCGAAGTTTTGACCTAAAACCTCCACGAGCATTGCGGCTCGTTCACTTTCTGTTCCTGTTTTCAGTATTTTCGACTGTGCATCGTTAAGGGTTACGCCGTATCGAGTAAGTGCGCCGACATTTCCTGTCATAACCTTACCGACAAGGTTTGCCATCGACTGCATTTGGTCGCCTGAAACTGCGACACCATATTGCGAAACCGCCAAGTCCTGAAGGGCAGGTAGAATTGTTTTTATTGTGTCGCTCTGTAATTGGAATGTGGCAAGCTGTGAAGCACCTTGAATTGTTACTTCATCTCCGACCGTGGTTACGCCTTGGAGTTCGGCTGCGTATTTTTTCATCGCAGACACATTCTCCATGGTTGTGCCTGCCACATTCATCATGAGTGTTTCAAGTCGTGCTTCTGCACTTGCTTGAGTGTTTGCGGCATCGATGCACTCCTTGCCCCATGTTACGAGTTGCTTTATGCTGGCATAGGCTGCGACAGCTCCAACAGCCTTTTTTGCCATTGAAGCGAGACTTGTTCCAGCTGAGTTCGTCTGTGAACTGAACTTCTTCACGGATGAGGTTGCAATATCTGAGTTCTTTTTAAAGTTACTAAGACCAGTTACTGCGCTTTTTATGCCGGACTTAAATCCACCATCTTTAAGTGTAATTGTTGCACCAATATTCTTAGCTGCCATTGTTTTCACCTTCTTTCGTCAAAACTGTTTTGTTGTATATTTGCTCCACTTTCTTTAATAATTGCTCCTTTTCTGCCTTTCCAATATCGCCTATAACATAAGCATATATAATTGCTCCGCACAACATTTCCTTACTTACCTTAAACGAGTATGACGGACCACCGTTATCATCAAACTCTGTAATAAGTTTTTGTAAAGTTTCACATTTTGCATTCTTTTTCACCGCACCACCTCCAGTTTTTTGCGGTTTTCATGGTGGGTCTATCCCCCTCAAAACTTTTGCGAAAATTCACACGAAGGGGGGCTGCGGTCTGGAGCGATTAACTCACAGAGATTTATATACCCCCTATAAGACTTCATGACAAACAATTTTAATGCTTCGATACTTTTCATCTGAATCAAGTACTGAGTCGATTAAAAGTTTTTTGTTTTCAAATATAACATACATATCGCTTGTTAATCCGGGAATAAATCGGATACGAATATGGTATGTAGTTTCAGCTCGAAGCTTTTGTGATTGCTCATATTGTCTGCCTGTCAACGGAGTAACTTCTGCACAAAAGGCATATTGACAATTGTTAATGTCGATAACTTCGCCTGATGGAAGTGTCCATTGATTTTCTTGTGTGAAAAATTCTTGCTTCGGGAGGTTCGGGTGATAAAGAGAGTAGGCAGGGACCGTTTCGCCCATGCCGTTGGTTACGGCCCCTGCAGGTTTAGCAAACAAGATTCTGTGTCTTAAATTACCAAATCTCATTATGCCACCCCTTTACTCTGTTTTGGCGTTCTCTACAACTCTTGCCTCCAATGTTACAAACGGAGACACAGGCTGTGAGCCTTTATAAGGAGTTACTGCTTTTGTAAGCATCGGCTTTCCATCAAGTCTATACACAAACCTGAAGGCTGTTTCATCGTAAATAAATCTTACATGAATTGATTCTGTAGCCTTAATGCCTGCCTTTTCTGCAATTACATACTGAGACATATCTGCGAGAAGAATATCTCCTTTATGTCCCGGTTCGGATGCCTGTTCGATGAAGTTGACAGGCTTGCCGAGAAGTGTGCCGTGAGGTGCACCTGCGATTGAGCCTTCAGGGAGGTAGATGGGGGTATCACCTATTTTCATTGTCATGAGTGCTGGCAGAAGTTCCTGATTGATGTACCATTCTGCCTTGCCCTGCTTGTCGTAGCAAGCTGCGAGCATCTTTACGATGTTTTCAACTGTAAGAAGTTCAGTCTGTCCATCTTCCTTGGGAATAATAACTAAAGCTTCAGAATTAAAAATTCCCAGTGGCTGTTTTTCGCCGGTTCCGTATAATACTTTATCTGCTATATTGAAGCTGAATTCATCCGCAAACCCTGCTTTGATTACTTCTCCCAGTGCGGGCGCATCTTCAAGCAGTTCATCTGTTGCATAACAAATGCCCGCAAGTTTATTGAGTGTCAATTTGCACCGTTCAAACTTCGGCTTACTTTTTGCAATCTCTGCAGCTTCGCTTTCCCAGTAAGCCTGAATGCCGCCCCATCTGCTACCGTCTGCACGGCTGTTTTCGTTGATGCCGTTGACTATAAGCGAGTTTGAACCTGTACTTAATGGGATTCTTGTAATTTTTGTTAATAGAGGATGTTCCTCATAAACATTTTCTTTTAAGTCCATAACGAAGTCCGTCTGAACAAGATACCCTCCATCGGTCGCTACCCCTTCTCCTGCACCTGACACAAGGTTGGCAAGTCGTTCATCAGGAAGTCCGCCGGGTTTTTCCATATTGTATATGGCACTAAGCTGTTCTCCAAAACTGGAGAACTTTTTTGATTTTTCAGCGCCGTACGCCGATTTAATGTTATTTCTGCTATTCATTTTAGATCACTGTCCTTTTTAATAATAATTTTTTAAAGCCTGAATTGTTTTATCTTTTCTTAGTTCTTTTATTCCTTTATCGATATTTACACTCACTTGATATGTTGTTAAACCGAGTTTTGTAGAAATTTCCTTGATTGTGTACTCGCTGTAAAACCTCAACCTTATGCACCGCCTTAAAGTAGGAGAAAGCTTATTGACGGCGCAATTTAATATTTCCGGCAGGTCATATTCTTCGATTTTAGAATATTCCTCGAAAGAGTTTTCATCAAAAATCGCATCTTGCAAGAGCAGGTCCTCGTCATCAGAAAGTACGCTCTGTTGTAAACTTTTGATTTCTTGGTTTGCAATTAGTGCTTCTTGTAAAACTTCGGCAGAAACTTCGAGGTATTCTGCAATCTCTTTGGTTGTTGGTTTTCGTCCGAACCTTTCAGCAAGTTCCGATTCTGCTTTTCTCGCTTTAAAATATAATTGCCGCGCCTCCGTGGAGATTTTTATTGAAACGCTGTGTCTATATCGATAATCTGCAATCACCTCCTTTAAGTACCCAGCAAGGAAAGTTGAGAATTTATACCCTGCATTGATGTCAAAATTCCGTGTTGCTCGCTCCATACAAAGATACGCATCTTGCATCGCATCTTCTTGGTAGGCTTCGTCAACGAACGATTTTCTTAACATTAACCTTATGAATTTTTTGTTTCGTTCATAAAGCCGCAACAGGTTATATTCTTCATCAATTCCTTGCTGAATTTTTTTGACGATTTCCTCGTTTGTTTCAGGTAAACCCATTGACTTTCCTCCTGTTATGTAGTATAATATTTCCAAGAGTAAAAGTGCTTTTCATCAGGTTTACTATTAAAGAGCGGACTGTTTTATGAACGGTCCCTCTTTTTTATTGGTGGGAAAAGTTTGTCCAACGGCTCCTTGAGTAAAACTTCTGGCTCGGGAGATTCCACCGCTTTCATAAAGTGCAACAGAAGAATACTCAAAAGCCTTGCATATATATTTCCGTAGCACCACTGAACCGCTGCGTATGTCTTGCCGGCCCCGTTGTATGTAAAACGATTATTGCTACGATCCAACAGTTTCTTTGATGCAAGCATATATTTGTAAGCTGCATAAAACTCTTTAAGTCGTTCTGATAACAGCGGAGCGAGCCTTTTTATTTTTTCCGAGCCGTCCAAAAACCACGATATGTCACTTCTTACAAATGATACCGGGGTTTTATATGACTCTGCAGGATTGTTTATCGCTCCTGATACCGGGATGCCGTTACTTATAGTAACATAAGGGATTTTTGCTCCAAGGCACAATTTCATGTGCTTTTGTGCTGTTTCGTTATCTATACCGATGCCTTCATCAAACATTCCAATAGGTATCGGTATAGTTTTTGCATTGAATTCGCTCTCTATCTCCATCAATTCCTGAAGGCGAGGCGGTAGTTTTTTTGTCATGGTGTTTCACCTCCTTTTCAGGGTAAGGCATTCGTAATGCCACAAAACCCTATTATTTTCTTGGCTCATGGGCTTTCCAAAGAAAAGATTGTATATTTATCCTTTGTATACTAATTGATTTACTTCCGTTGTTGTAAACGACTACAAAAAACTATGTTATATATTTCTTGATGATATATTTATATCTTTGGAGTAAATCCTTTGTATTACTGGCTTTTCTGCCCTTACCTTATCCTTACTCAATCCTTACAATATCAAAATGGTAAATCGTCATCTTCGTCTATTGGTACAAATCCGTCCGGCATTCCGTTGCTTCGGTTTATCGCTTTGTTATAGTCAAATTCTATAACTTTTACTGATTTCGAGTCGACTGATTTAACGGTTGCTCTTTCGGATGAAATTAATTTGTTTTCGTACAAATACTTCAATGTTTTTTTGTAAGAAAAGCCTGCTGATGTAAGAGCGTTTTGAAGTTGCATAGGAAAGATGTAACATTTTCCGCATCTCATGAAGCCGTACCTTGGCTCGATATAATCTGTAGTAAAGTGTTTTTCATTTGACTGTATCCATTCAACCACATAGTCTGACGCGAAGCCGTTCACTTCTCTTTCTTTTGTTGTTGGTTGCATATTAAGGATTTCAAATGCCATATTGTAAGCATTTTTATATGCTTCCGCTCTTTCTTCGTTAAAAATCCATACCGACACCAAGTAGTCTGCTGTTGCTGCAAGCGATATTGTATCGCAATGTGTATAACTATGCCCTGTGCCAAGTTCCCACAAAGCATCAACGATTTTTTGATGCACATCCTTAATTTGTTTTATGTCTGCATCGATGAGTCGTTCTACGAATATTCCCCACGCCACACCGTAACAGTCTGCGGTTTTTATATGTATGGCTGCCGCATCTTTTTCGCTGTCAAATTGCTTTCCGTATATTTCGATTACACGGCTGCTGACACCCTCTTTTGTGCAAGTCTGAACAATCGGCTCTTCGCCTGTGGCAAGCACCCAAGTTTGCCATGATTGTGACCTTTGTATGCCTCCGCTTTTAGTGCCTCGCTGTTTTCCTTTTCCTTCACCAGCCATGTATACAAGTTTTTCGACAAATTCTTGTCTTGAGCCTGCGAGCTGCCTTTCATCTATTCCAACTGGGATATTGTTGAATAAACTCATCGTCTTTTCAAATCCCACCTGTGTACTGTTGAATGAAAGCATTAAGTTTTCAGGTTCTCCGAAGGCTGACAAGGCTGCTTTGAGTGCTGCTGTTTTGCCTGTAGCACTGTTTGCCCATAAATAAACAACTACATTTCTGTTTTTAAATACGACACTCAAGAGCAAGGGGACGAAGGCAGAAGCGAGCAAAAAGCGAAATTTGTTTCTCTTTCGATGCTCTGATAACATTGCACACCATTCCTCGATAGTTCCTCTGTGTGTTTCCAATGCCTTGACATAGGTTTGTGCCGTTGCATCCACATCAAGTTGTATGTCGCCACCGTGTCCGGGGAGGAAGTTCTTCTCGGTCGCCCATCCAAGCTGCGACACCGACTTTGCTTCTTTGATTCGGTCGATGTTCTCCGATTCGAGTGCTTCCAAGAACGACACGACTTGCTTTGCGTTTTCGCTGGTTATCAATGCTCCGAGGTCTGCAAGGCTGACGATGTTTCGGCTTTGGTATATCGTGGTTGAGTTAAATATGCCGTATCGCCAGTTGTTTCTTATCTTGAATGCAATCTGTATCTTTTCCTCATCGGTTTCGATGTTTCGCAGTCGCTTCACGATTATGATTGGTGTTCTGCAGACTCTCTTGTATTGCTCGGTTCGGCTGTCGTATTTGAATATGCCGTCATCCGAGAGTTTCCAGCCTTCAGGCTCTCGAAGTTTCACGGGCATCCCTGCGACAAGGTCGGGGAGGTTCTCTGCTTCCGTTTTGAGGTCTACCGTTTCGGCTTTGCTCATTGCGGTTTTCACTTGCTCGAGTGCATCCATTCCGTTTTCGCCGTAGAGTTCGCTCGGGTCTTTGACCTCGTAATCTTCAAGAGTAAAGGTCAAAACCTCGCCTTCGTATCCGCCCTCATATAACTTGCTTATCATTTGCTGGCGGAATGTCTGACCGCCCTTGTCAGGCTCGATGTGTAGGTATAATCTCGGTATGCTTGCGAGTTGTTCCGCCCATTTTGCCTGAAAGTTTGTAGCACCGGGAACTCCAAGAGTGGGAAGTCCGAGCATCCACAGACTCTGCGAGTCGCTTTCGCCCTCTACAAGAATTGCGTACTCTGTGAACTCTTTGATTTTCCACAATCCGTAAAGGCAGAGGGTTGAGCCTTTTTGCCATTTGAACTTGCCGTTCGGGTTCGCTGGGCTGTATCGCTTTCGGGTTGCCTGAACCTTTCCGTCTTGGTCTTTGTACGGTATCTTGATGTGCTTACCGCTTTGGTCGGTCCCTGCGGTTACACCGCATTCGTCTTTGAGCCATTCTGCCATGAAGTGCTTTTCGGTTGCGTATTGCTCCACTCCGTAATCGGGGAGTGAGGGAGGCTTTGTGCTTTGTTTTTTCTGCTCGACCGAGGTGTCTATGCCTGCGAGTTCGAGAAGTTCCTTGTAGGCTTCGGCATTGTCGATGCCTTTTATCTTGGAAAGAAAAACCGTGGCATTTCCGCTCTCTCCACATCCTTCGCACTTGAAGCATCCGTTCTTTGTGTTAAACCAAAAGCTGGGATGTCGTTCCTGATGAAAAGGGCAGCAAGCGTGCATTTTGTCTTTTCCGCAACTCCGAGGGTTCTTGACATACTGTGAGTAAAAGTCGACCCAGTTTATTCGGCTGTCGATATTTATTTGTTCCATTTGTTCTCACCACCTTTCCTCTGAACCTTCCTATACCAGTTCGGCATCTGTAACCTTTTTGTGTTCAAGCGATGCTTTGCATGATGGCTGCTGTTTTGAAAAATATGCAAACCTCCCTTTTCTCCGGTTCGGATTATAAGGATGCTTGTCGTTTTTCTTTGTTTTGTTTCGGCTGAAGGTGGTGCTTTCATACCGACTGTATTTCTTGCTCATAGCAAGACCTCCTTTGTCTGTGTGATTTTAATTTTATTCAGATGTTTGTCCGCACTGTTCGTTCAGCCATTTTTGGAGAAGCTGTGCGTTTATCATCACCCTGCGACCGATTCTGAAGGCTGGATAGAAGTCCTTGGAGTTTAATATTTCCTGTGCCTTAGGCTCGCTGATTCGCATAAGTGATATAAATTCTTTTCTCGTGAGTATCATTTTCTCACCCATTAAAATGTCCTCCTTTCGCTTAATAAAACACAATCAAATATAAATTTGTATAAACACTTGATTTGTTTGTGTTATTATTGTATAATAAATTACAGACAATAAAAATATGGTCTATCAATGGTCTGTATTTTGCGAGGTGATGAGAAATGGTAAACGATGTTTTTGTGCAACAGGTTCCTGCTCTTGGTGATATCAAAGTAGAAGATGGCATTATTTATTTTAAAAACGGATGTCAAATGAAGGATAGTTTAAACCCTGCCGTTTTGGGAGCAAGTGTTATTCTTGAGTTTATTAATATTGAGAACGAGTCTAAATTTCGTCTTTTTGTTTCAAAGTATGGGCTTTTAGAAAAGCCACAAGTGTCCGCAGAACACTACAAAGTAAAAAAAGCAAAAAAAATAACTGGATACCATCCAGTTGCAGCAATAAAAGAGTTTTTGGAATTGCAAAGCGATTTGAGAGGGTTCTTGGACATCATCCCTGAAATGCATAAAGTGCTAAAAAATAAGAAGTTTGATAATGATTTTAGAAAAGAAGAGGTAGAACCGTTATTATATGACTTTATTAATGAGTTGAATGGTTATGTCCGGGCAAGAAAAATTAGTATTTCATATCTGTCTGATAAAAATATATTTCAAACAGAAATTTACTATATGTCATTGCGACACTTATTATATTGCAAAATGGCAGAAGTTGTAACTGGCTCTTCAATTCCAAAACGATGCGAAAAATGTAACGATCATTGGATACTCAGTTCAAAGTCAAATGTTAAATACTGTACTAAATGCAAAAAGACGGCATCAAAACAAAAAACAAGAGAAAATAAAAAGAACGACATAAAAGAACAGGTATATCTTGGTGTTTATGGGCACATAAATACCAAGGCACAGAGAGGTGTTGATTTTTCGCCATATATTATCGATAGAGACAACTTTGACTACCAACGCTTTATAGATAAGGCACTTAAAATAAAAAGGGAAAGTACAGATTTTTTTCATGATTTGGATGAACTATGTAAATCTGTTTGTATGTGTAGAAAATGTCAAAGTGGACTCGCAACCTTTTATAAAACAAAATATGAAAGAAAACAAGGCAGCCCTGAATAAGAGCTGCCTTGTACAGTTATATATTTTTTAACAAAACGAAAGCACCGGGGCGTGAAAACCTCGGTGCTTTTTGTCAGCCTCACCGTTTCAAATCAATGAGTTGACACAGAGCCAATCCAAAGAAAAATACGGTTTCGGATACTGACACGATTGGTGGAGGCGACGGGAGTCGAACCCGTGTCCGAAAATCTATCCGCACAGGCATCTCCGGGTGCAGCTTATGGTTAAGATTCCCCCACGCTTAAGTCCACAAGCAAACTTAAGCGGTCGGTAGCTTCATTAGTCATGCCGTGCTCAAAGCTTTGCACGGTCACGTTCACCGCTAATCGACGCCCGAGCCGGAGTCGCGGTTATCCCCGGGCGGACGGCTGCACGTTAGGCAGCGATTGCTAAATTTCTGTTAGCGTTTATATTTAGAATTGAGTTTTTTAAGTGGTACTCGCCACTACCCGCTTCCCATGGTTCAAAATCCCCGTCGAAACCGGAACGCCCCCAAGTGAATAAATTGCAATAAAGCAATTTATGAACGAAAAATGCAAAAACGGCGCTGACGCAAAAAAGCGAACAGCTTTTTTAGGCTTTTGCATTATAAAATAGAAAATACGAACAGTATTTTCTAAAATAAATTGCAATAAAGCAATTTATGAACGAAAAATGCAAAAACGGCACTGGCGCAAAAAAGCGAACAGCTTTTTTAGGCTTTTGCATTACTAATTAGGAAATACGAACAGTATTATAAATTAGCAATGAAAATGAGTAATTAAAAACCTTCATTTTACACTTCTGCATAAATGCTATCCGTATTCTACCACAGCTGTATTACACAGCCGTTTCCGATATGTTAAATTATCAATAATCTTTTCCGCGCATCTGACGCTCTATATCGCGGTTTGCCTGCTTTTTAGCCATATCATCACGCTTATCATAAAGCTTTTTGCCCTTGCAAAGTGCAATTTCCATTTTAACTCTTCCGTGCTTAAGGTAGGCAGAAAGAGGAATTATTGCACATCCATCCTGCTGAACCTTTCCGAAAAGCTTCATAATTTCCGCCTTGTGAAGCAGAAGCTTTTTGGGGCGTAATGGGTCCTTATTAAATATATTACCCTTTTCGTAGGGACTTATATGCATCCCATAGACGAAAAGCTCGCCATTATCAACATGAGCATAAGAGTCCTTTAAGTTTACTTTGCCCTGACGCATGGACTTTACCTCTGTTCCGAAAAGCTCAATTCCCGCTTCATATTTTTCAAGCAGAAAGTAATTTCTCGCCGCAGTTTTATTGGATGCAAGAGTCTTTATTCCTTCTCCCACGAAAACGCCTCCTTTCTTTCGGATGGGTTAAAAACGGAGCATTGGATCACCAACACTCCGTTTATTTGCTTATTCAGCAGTTTCTTCTTCGGTAACTGTTTCTTCGGTTGTTTCTTCTGTAACCGCTTCTTCAGTTTCCTCAGCCGTTTCAGCAGTTTCTTCTTCAGTAGCTGTTTCTTCGGTAGTTTCCTCTACGATAGCTTCTTCATCGATAATCAATTCGGGAGTTTCTTCTGTAACGATTTCCTGTTCTGCTGCAGGGTTGCTCATTTCCTTAGCAATAAGAGAAAGAGAAACAGATGTAATAACGAAGAGAATTGCAAGTATTACGGTAAGCTTTGCGAGAACGCCATCCATTGTCTTGCCCTTGTTTTTGCCAAAGAATGTTTCTGCTCCTCCTGCGATACTTCCGGAAAGACCCTGAGATTTACCGGACTGGAAAAGTACTGTTACCATAAGACCGAATGCGATCAAAATGTGAATAACGGTAACTACAATTTTTAATGCTGCCATCTTTGTTCATTCCTTTCTGAAATATGTAAAATTTACCTCTTTTGTAAACTTCTCAAAATAGTTTACCACACATTTCAGAAAAAAACAACTCTTTTTTTAAATTTTTATTCTGTAAAATGAAGAAAATTTCCCCAATTCAGCCTCGATTTTTGTTAATCTGTTATATTTTGCACATCTTTCGCCTCGGCAAGGAGCCCCTGTTTTGATTTGTCCGCTGCCCAGTGCCACAGCAATATCGGCAATGGAAGAATCCTCCGTCTCCCCGCTTCGGTGCGAAATTATGGTTTTATACCCCGCCTTATGTGCTGTGTCCACAGCATCAATTGCTTCGGTAAGTGTACCTATCTGATTTATTTTCACCAGCACTGCATTTCCGGCTCCCAAAGCAATTCCTTTATTTATCCTTTTTTTATTGGTTACAAAAAGGTCATCTCCCACCAGCTGACATTTGTCCCCGATAGCCCGGGAAAGGCTTTGCCATCCCTGCCAGTCTTCTTCGGCAAGAGGATCTTCTATGGAAAATACAGGATAACTTTCGGAAATATTCTTAAAGTATGTCACCATTTCCTCGATTGTATAGCTTTTACCTGACTTAGGCAGAACATATTTTTCTCCGTCAAACCACTCGCTGGATGCCGCATCTATGGAAAGAAGTATATCTTCTCCCGGTGTAAGACCTGCTTTTTCTGTTGCCTTCATTATCAGTTCCAGTGCCTCTTCGTCCCCCGTCAGCTCCGGTGCAAAACCGCCCTCGTCTCCCACGGAGGTTCTGCCGCCCATATCTTTAATAATACTTTTAAGGGCGTGAAATACTTCCGCTCCCATCCTGACCGCTTCTGCCATGGAATTTGCCGATGCGGGCATAATCATAAATTCCTGTATATCCACGTTGTTATCGGCGTGGGCTCCACCGTTTAATATATTCATCATCGGTATGGGCATAATGTGGGCATTTGCTCCGCCTAGATAGCGATAAAGCGGAACTCCGAGAACATTTGACGCCGCACGAGCCGCCGCAACCGATACAGACAAAATTGCATTTGCTCCCAATCGTTTCTTTTCTTCGGTACCGTCAGCTTCAATCATTATTTTATCAAGCTCACGTTGATTGAAAACACATTTTCCTCTAAGCGTTTCGTTTATCACTTTATTTACGTTTTCGACTGCCTTTAATACGCCCTTACCGAGAAATCGTTCCCCTCCGTCACGAAGCTCACACGCCTCCGCCGCACCGGTGGAGGCCCCGGACGGAACAGATGCAACGCCCTTTACCCCGTTTTCCAGTATAACCTCCGCTTCCACCGTGGGAAAACCTCGGGAATCTAAAATTTCCCTTGCCTTAACTTCCTTTATATACATAAAAAACCGCCTTTCATAATTGCTTATACTGTAATTATCGTCAGTTTTTCTTTATTTATGCAAAAAAACCTGCAGGCAATGCCTGCAGGTTTCATATTAGTTAGTATAATTATCAAAGTATCCCTGCACAAGGACAACGGGTGTTCCCTTGTCGCCGGAGCCTGATGTAAGGTCGCAGAGCGAACCGATTAAGTCAGTAAGCTGACGGGGTGTTGTTCCCTGGGAAGCCATATTACCCACAAGGTTTCCGTCCTTTTTCTTAATGCTTTCGGAAATTGCTTTTTTAAGCTCTTCGCCGGACAAATCCTTATAGTCGTTATCCGCAAGATACTTAAGCTTAAGCTCGTTGGGTGTACCTATAAGACCGTCGGTAAATGCGGGAGAAACAACCGGGTCTGCAAGCTCCCAAATCTTACCCTGGGGATCCTTGAATGCACCGTCTCCGTAAACCATAACTTCAACGTGAGCGCCGGTTCTCTCAAGTACCTGCTTCTGTATTTCCAGAACAAGGTCCTTGCACTCTCTGGGGAAAAGCTTTATCTTATCTTCAGTAGACTTGTTTGAGCCAAGAAGTCCGTACTTTTCGTTGTATCCGCTTCCGTTTACGGGTGATGTCAGAATTTCGTCAATTCCCACAACGGTTTTAGCACCTGCAGCTTTCAAGATACGCTTTGTTCTCGCTCTTGTATGAATGTCACAGTTTAATACTGTATCGGTATAATCAAGAATTGCCTTTGCCTGGTTTGCGAAAACGATTTCAACCTCGGCACCCATTTCCTTTATAAGGTTACCATAGTATTCAACATAGTCAACACCGGTAAACTCATGCTTGTTTTCGCCAAAAAGCTCTCTGTATTTCTCCAAGGAAAGTACGTCGGAATAGGGGTTTACTCCTGCCGCATCAACCTTGTCAAGGCTTACAAGCTCGTTACCAACCTCGTCGGAAGGATAGCTTAACATAAGGACGATTTTCTTTGCACCCTTTGCAATACCACGGAGGCATATAGCAAAACGGTTACGGGAAAGGATGGGGAAAATAACACCCACAGTTCCTCCGCCAAGCTTTGCCTTTACATCATCTGCAATATCGTCAACAGATGCATAGTTACCCTGTGCACGTGCTACGATTGACTCTGTAATGGAAATAACGTCACGGTCACGAAGGGAAAATCCTTCATACTCTGCTGCCTCGATAACGCTGTCAGCCACTATTTTCGCAAGGTCATCCCCCTCACGGATAATGGGACAACGGATACCGCGGGATACCGTTCCGACTCTTCTTTCTTTTTCCATAAACCTTCAGTCCTTTCAAATAAGTTTGTCATAAGCAAATGCTTTAACAACACTACCTTATTATTTTACATCTTTTTCCCGAAATATTCAATAGAAATTTTTATATTATGGAAAATTTTTTTGTTTTTTTCGGTATCTCATATAAAATTTTGGCAAACATTTTTTTCATTTTTATACTATTTTAACTTTTTATCCGTCTGCTTAAAAAGAAAAGGGCGATTAAATTGGGAATTGCCATTGCCGCATTCATCACCTTTGCAAGAGTCCACACTGTGGGAACGGAAATAAAGGGCCCCAGAAAAACCGCCAGAATATATAAAAACCGGTATGCCTTTAAGCCCCTTTTATCGCTTTTTGTTATGTAGGAAAGGCACGCTTCGCCGTAACAGCTCCATCCGATTATAGTTGAAAAGGCAAAAAGCACAACGCACAGCGTGAAAAGTAGAGATGCGACATCTCCACCCTTAAAAAATCCCGTTTCAAAGGTTTTTTCCGCAATTTCCCCGCCCGTAAGACCGCTTTCTTTATAGCTTCCCGTAACCAAAACCGCAAGAGACGTAAGAGTGCAAATTAAAAAGGTATCAATAAAAACCGACAACATTGAAACAAGCCCTTGCTTTTCAGGAGAATCGGTTTTAGCCGAAGCATCGGCTATTGGCGATGTACCAAGCCCTGCCTCGTTTGAAAACACACCACCTGAAATGCCTTGCCTAAGTGCCTCCCTCAAAGTTATGCCAGATGCCGCACCCAGTGCCGCCTCAGGCGTAAATGCACTTTTTATAACAAGATATATTGACGGGATTATTTTTTCAGCGTGTCCTGCAATGATAATAAAGCAAAGGGATATATATAAGAGTGCCATAAATGGAACAGTCAGCTCGGCAATGCGGGAAATTCTTTTTATTCCACCCACAAGGGCAATTCCCGATAAAGTCGCGGCAAGAACTGCACAAACCACCGTAACGGAGGAAAAAGAAACATTCCCGAATTTTATGAAGTCCGGGTTGTTATTCTCCTTTAAAAGGCTTCCCACAGCATCGGCTATGGCATTTGACTGAACCAGCGTCCCCATTCCGAGCAATGATGCACCAAGCCCCGAAAAGGCGAAAAAATAAGAAAGTGGCTTAAAGACCTTGCCCATTCCAAGCTCGATATAATAAAAGGGGCCTCCCTTTGTTTTTTCTTTTTCCGTAATGCGGTATTTTACGGCAAGGAAGCCCTCTGCATATTTTGTTGCCATACCGAAAAAGGCGGCTGTCAGCATCCAGAAAAGAGCACCGGGACCGCCTAAGGAAATTGATGCGGCAACGCCAATTATATTTCCCGTTCCGATGGTTGCCGAAAGAGAAGTACAAAGCGATGCAAAGGGCGAAATTTCTCCCTCGCCTTTATCATTTTTCCGCAGCAGGGATAAAAGTGCTTCCTTTAATTTTCTTACCTGAAGAAATTTAAGCTTTATCGTAAAATAAATACCGGATGCAAGAATTAATACGGCAAGAGGCCCTCCCCATAGAAAGCTGTCTGCCATATAAAGAAATTCTGCAAAATTCATATATACCCCTCCGCTTATTACTTATGCAAAGGGCAAAATAAAAATGCAGGCATTGCCTGCATTTTTTCACTTATTCCATTTCTATAAGACCATAATCCTTATCGTTTCTCTTGTAAACCAGCTTTGTTTCTTCAGTTACTGCATCCTTGAAAACGAAGAATGTGTGTCCGAGTAAGTTCATCTGCAAAATTGCCTCTTCGGTGCTCATGGGCTTTAGTGCGATTTTCTTATGCTTTACAACGTTGAATTCCTTTTCTTCATCGGTTTCGGTACCCGTTTCAAAGTTTGCAGCATCAAAAGCGTTTTCACGGAGTCTCTTTTCAAGGCGTGTTTTATTTTTCCTTATCTGACGCTCAATTACCGTAACCACTTTGTCAATCGCCGTGTAAGCATCGTCGGACAATTCCTCGGCACGGTAAATCATTCCTCCGGAAAAGACTGTTACCTCCATGACGCTGCGGTCTCCCTTTTCACCCGTTAAGGTTACTTTCGCCTCTGCGTCCTCCCGGAAGAATTTGTCCAGCTTTGAAAGCTTCTTTTCGATTATTTCTTTAAGACGCTCTTCAATTTCAATTCTTCTTCCACTGATGATAACCTTCATATAAACAGCCCCTTTCGTTTTTACCGGAAGGATTTCCCTTCCTTATTTATAATATACCATATTTGCACAAAAAAATCAATATATTTTTACATTTTTAATATAACTTGCACAAAATCTTTACCGAATTGTAATATATTGGGGCGAAAAAATACGGAAGGCGTCACCTTCCGTATTTTTTACTTTATCATTTCGTTAAATTCTTCTTCGGTTATGAGAGTAACTCCCAAGTCCTTTGCCTTGGTTAATTTACTTCCTGCCTCGTCACCAAAGAGGACATAGCTTGTCTTTTTGGAAACGGAGCCTGACACTTTCCCGCCAAAGCGTTCAATTATTGCCGACGCCTGATCGCGGGTATATGTGGGAAGTGTGCCCGTAAGAACGAAGGTTAATCCCGAAAAGCGCTCGTCCGTCAGTTCCTCTTCCTTATATACTGTGTTAACTCCCGCACCAATGAGATTTTGAATGTTTTCCAAATTCTGTGTTTCCGACATATAGGTAACGATGTTTTTTGCCGTAATGGGGCCGATATCGTCTATTGCCGAAAGCTCTTCTTCGCCTGCTGCCATAAATGCATCCAGGGTCTTAAAGTGTTTAGCCAGGCTCTTTCCCGCACTCTGACCAACCTGACGGATGCCAAGGGCAAATATGAGATTGGATAAATCACTTTCTTTAGAGTTTTTAATTGCTTCATCTAAGTTTTCCGCCGATTTTTCCCCCATTTTATCCAAAGATGCCACATCCTCTTTTTTAAGATAGTAAAGGTCGGCTGTGGAGGCTATAAGCTTTCGCTCCAGCAACTGTGCAATTATTGCAGGACCGAGACCGTCGATATTCATGGCATCACGGGACACGAAATGCTCAATATTTCGCTGAAGCTGTGCGGGACATTCATTGCCGCTGCAACGGATTGCCGCCTCGTTTTCATAGCGTACCGTTTTTGCTCCGCATACGGGGCAAAATTCGGGCATATTGAAAGCCCTTTCGCTTCCGTCTCTTTTTTCCTTAACAACGGAAACCACCTCGGGAATGATTTCTCCCGCCTTTTGTATAATTACGGTGTCTCCTATCATCATATCCTTCTGGCGGATGAAGTCGATGTTGTGAAGGGTTGCCCTTCCCACCGTTGTTCCGCCGATAAATACCGGGGTTAAAACCGCATTTGGTGTTAAAACGCCGGTGCGTCCAACTTGTATTTCAATATCAAGAAGCTTTGTTTCCTTCTGCTCCGGCGGATATTTATAGGCAATTGCCCACCTTGGAGCCTTTGCGGTGGACCCTAATTTTTCACGGTAGGATAGCTCGTTTACCTTGATAACTGCACCGTCAATTTCAAAGCCTAAATTGTATTCGCCGCTTCCGATTTTTTCGATTTCGGCAATAGCTTCCTCTATGGTTTTACAGCTTTTTCTCACAGGCACCATCTTAAAGCCGAGACTTTCAAGATAGGAAAGAGACTCTGTATGTGTATCAAAGTTTTTTGCATCGCACTTTTGTACGTTGAAAATCAAAATGTCAAGACCACGACCTGCCGTAATTTTAGAATCCAGCTGACGAAGGGAGCCTGCCGCCGCATTTCTGGGATTTTTAAATAAAGACTCTCCTGCTTCTTCTCTTTTTTCATTCAATGCAAAAAAGTTCTTTCGGGGCATATAAACTTCGCCCCTTACGATTATGTCAACATCCTCATTAAGCTTTAAGGGGATGGAGCCGATGGTGCGTAGATTTTCCGTTACGTCCTCGCCCACTTCACCGTCACCACGGGTTGCACCCTTTACGAAGTAGCCTCCCTCATAGGTAAGTGCAACGGAAAGACCGTCTATTTTAACTTCAACATCATATGTGGCGTCAAAGCACTCTTCTTTCACTCTTCTGTCAAAGTCAGAAAGCTCATCATAGGAGAAGGCATCGGTAAGGCTCTGAAGAGGCACTTCATGGGTAACCTTGGAAAAGCTTTCCAGTGCCATACCGCCAACTCTCCTTGAAGGAGAATCGGGCGGAATCGGTTCATCGGACTCTTCTTCAAGACGAATCAGCTCGCGCATCATCATATCATATTCATAGTCGGTTATCTCGGGATCGTCTTTCACGTAGTACATATAGCTATAATGTTTAAGTTTTTCCCGAAGCTCGTGTATATCCATGCTTTTCACCCTTTATATTATATAGATAATTATAAATGTGTAAATATATAAATATTTATATATATTTGAACTCTTTATCAAGAATGCCTGTTCTTACGCAGTCGTAATCTCCTGCGGAAAATCCCTTGATATATTTCTCCATGGCACAAAGAGCGAACTCAGGCTTTAAGTAAGCATCATTTCCTGCGGCAAGAATCATAATAAGTTCGTTACCCGCAATTTTAATTGATGCTATCTCTTTTCTGATATCTGTTTCTTTTTCCCCGCTCTTTGTCTTCTTAAGGGTTATTATTTCCTTTTCAGCCATAAATGCCGCGATATCTTCCGCGCTTGGCATAGTTTCCGGAGTTATCTTATACTTTGACCAGCAAATCGACTTGAACTTGTTTTTATCGGGAGAAATTCCGCTTTCAGTAAACTTAAGACCGAAGGGCACGAACTTATTGAGCCTTGCAACAAGCTCCTCGGGGGCAATTTCCATATCAGTCTCAAGTTCCATGAGCTCGCATATGCTGGTTGTACCTAAGGGAAGCGGAAGAGCAAAGCTTAAACGTGGATGAGGGTTAAAACCCTGAGAGAAGCTTACGGGAATTTCAGCACGCCTTAAGGTTCTTGTCATAGCGCGGAGAAAATCAAGGTGAGAAATGTATTTTGCATCCTCGCCCTTTTCGTATCTTAACCACATTCTACTCATAGCATACACCTCCCTTGAAGCATGCCGCACCGCAGCCCGAGCATTTCTCACGGCAGTTGGGTGTCACTATCGCCTTTTTGGCATTTTCATTTTCCTTTATTAAAAATTCCTTGGTTACGCCGATATCAATTTTATCCCAGGGTAGTATTTCGTCATAGGAACGCTCACGTCTGTAAAATTCGGGGGAAAGTCCTGCTTCTCTGAAGGCTTCTTCCCACTTATCCGCAAGGAAAAATTCGTCCCATCCGTCAAACTTACAGCCTTTTTTAACCGCAAGCTCGATTACTTTTGAAAGTCTTCTGTCTCCACGGGCAAATACGCCTTCAAGAACACTTAAGGTGGATTCGTGCCAGTTATATTTGATGAATTTGGAATTTATCTCTTCTTTTAATGCAACCTGCTTTTCACGAAGCTCCTCCATTTCATTCTGTCTTGCCCACTGGAAAGGAGTAAAGGGCTTGGGGACAAACGAAGACACGCTTATGGTAACAGAAGGACGCTTGCCCTTTTCGGGAGATGTTTTGAAAAATTCGCTTACTACTTTTTTGGAAAGGTCGGCAATTCCGAGACAATCTTCTATTTCCTCAAAGGGAAGACCTATCATAAAGTAAAGCTTTATGCTTGTCCATCCTCCGGAAAAAGCAAGATTTGCACTCTTTAATAAATCTTCTTCCGTAACTCCCTTGTTTATCACATCACGCATTCTCTGAGTTCCTGCTTCGGGAGCAAAGGTAAGACCTGTTCTTCTTACCTTCTGCACCTTGTTCATAAGGTCAAGGGAAAAGTTATCCACACGAAGGGAAGGAAGGGACAAGCTCACCTTTTCCTTTTCAGTCATTTTAAGAAGCTCCTCCGTAAAGCAGCCAAGGGAACGGTAATCGCTGGTAGAAAGTGACATCAAGGACATTTCCTCATATCCCGTTGATTTCATCAAAGCTTCTGCCTGACGAAGAAGTGTCTCGGGGCTTTTCTCCCTTACGGGACGGTAAATCATACCTGCCTGACAGAAACGGCAACCACGGATACATCCTCGGAACATTTCCAGCATGATTCTGTCGTGCACAACGTCAATATACGGAACGATTATTTTATCGGGATAATATGCTTCATCCAGATTTTCCATAACGCACTTTCTCACCTTGTCAGGGGCATCGGGTGTGTTTTTTTCAAAGGACTTTATGGTACCGTCGTCGTTATATTCCACGTCATAGAAAGAAGGCACATAAAATCCGGGAAGACGGGAAACTCTTCTTAAAAATCCCTTCCTATCCTCACCCGATTCCTTCCATGCGAGATATTCATCCATAAGTGCCATTGTTGACTCTTCTCCTTCTCCAATTGAGAAAAAGTCAAAAAAGTCTGCCACAGGCTCACCGTTATAGGTACAGGAGCCACCGGCATAGATAAAGGGGCAATCCTCTCCTCTGTCCTTTGAATAAAGGGGAATATCGGAAAGGAGAAGCATGTTTACCACATTTGAATAGCACATTTCGTACTGAAGAGTAAATCCCACAAAGTCAAAATCCTTTACGGGACTTTTGGTTTCCAATGAGAAAAGAGGTATACCTTCCTTTTTCATTTCATCTTCCATATCCGGCCATGGAGCAAACACTCTTTCGCAGAAGGTATCTTCTCTTTCATTCAACAAATGATACAAAATCTTCATACCAAGATGGCTCATTCCTATTTCATAGGAATCCGGAAAGCAGAAGGCGTAGCGGATTTTAACGTCTTCAACATTTTTCTTAACGCTGTTGTATTCGCCGCCTGTATAGCGACCGGGCTTTTGCACCCTTTTTAATATTTTATCGAGATTCATGAGCAATGCCTCATTTCTTACTTTTGTATATCTCACATTGTACCATATTTTCCCCGCTCTTTCAAGTACCTTTTAAGTTATTTCCCGAAGATGAACCCCTGCTCCTTTTTCTATAATTTTCTCCTTTAACATATCTTCCGTTATTTCAGACTTTATGTTGCCGTTGCAGTCTATAACCTTTATCAAAGCATATTTTCCCGGAGGAATGAGCGGTAAAATTCTCCGTGCAGAAAGACTTTCTTTTGCCGCAAGCATAAATACTTTGGCATATCCATCTTTAAGCTTATCATCGGATATAAGAACATCTGCAAAAAATGCTGTTTTGCCGTTATCCGCAATTGCCGCAAAAAGCAAAAACGCCCCTGAAGTAAATACCGATAAATTAAATCCGGCCGTAAATGCCTGAAAAACACCCAGAATTGAGAGGATTACTCCACCCGAAACCGAAATTATTTTCATCAGCGAAAGTGCCTTAAAACTGCCCGCAAAAAAAGAAACAAGAATGAAAACAATTCTTCCCCCGTCCAGTGGCATAACCGGAAAAAAATTTATTATACTCATGGCAAGATTTATTTCAAAAAGCGGCCCTTCTCTAAAGAAAAGAAGCATGAGTAAATTGAAAGCCGGACCGGCCACTGCAACCAGACACTCCTTCAAGGGATCTTTTCCCGTATTTATGAAAAGCTTGCACCCATACGGCATAATTGCAATACCGTGGCATTTTTCTTTAAGCAAAAGTGCCGCTGTAAGATGACACAATTCGTGACACATAGCTGTCAAAAAAGCCATTGCCGTAATAAAAAATGTTCCTGCAAAAAAAGACGCCGCAAAAATAATGAAAAAGGTAAAATGGATATATAACCCCTTTGTTATCTTGATCACTTGATGCCTGCCTCCGAAAATGCGTTTATTTCTGCTTTTTCAGAAAACTCATGAATTGCCGAAAGTGCATCCTCTCCCGCTTCGATGAGCACTTTTGCAAGTTCGTCATTAAATACCGATGCCGCAAGAAGGCACATCATAGCAATTAAAACAATACAAAAGCCCATCCCCATTGCTTTTAAAAACCTCACAAAAACAACCTCCTTTTTTTGTCTAAAATTCCCAAACTTTTTTAGCTTTGCAACCTTGCAAAGACAAAATTTGTATTATTTATGAAACCCGATGAAAGGAATGATTTTATGAAAAAGAAATTATCGGCACTCCTATTAACCACCTTAGCTTTTCTTTCTCTTGCAGGATGCAAAGCTCCCGAAGTTATCGGCATCCACGAAACAGAGGATGACGGAGAATACTTTATCACCGCAGATTATGCTGAAGGCGAAGCCAGGGAAAAAGCCTCAGCAACAGAAAATTCCAGCGTGTATATGAATGGCTTTGACTATAACTCTCTTTCAGAAGAAGAGTATGAAAACGTCGATGAATCCGGATTCAAAAATCCCGTTACAAGTCCGCTTTCCACCTTTTCGGCAGATGTTGACACTGCATCTTACTCCAATATCAGAAGGTATATTCTTAGAGGAGAGCTTCCTCCCCCGGATGCAGTTCGCACCGAGGAAATTATAAACTATTTCGATTACGACCTGCCATCTCCGACGGGCGAAACTCCGTTTTCGGTTACTACAGAGCTTCATAGCTGTCCATGGAACAAGGACAATCTTCTTTTGATGCTTGCCGTGAAAGGCGAAGAAATTACTAAAAAAGTTCCACAAAATCTGGTATTTTTAATTGACACCTCAGGCTCCATGCATCAGGATAACCGCCTTCCTTTAATACAGAAATCCATAAACCTTTTACTGGATAAGCTTGACGATGACGATAAAATAACCATAGTTACCTATGCCGGAAGCTCGGGAATTCTTCTTTCTCCCACCAAGGCAAAGGAAAAAGGAAAAATAATGGATGCGGTAAATTCATTGGAGGCTATAGGTTCCACCAACGGAGAAGCGGGAATCCGCCTTGCGTATGATGCCGCCCTCGATAACAAAGTAAACGGCAATAATCGCATAATTCTTTGCACCGACGGGGATTTCAATTTAGGAATAACCGACAATGTAAGACTCGAAGGTTTAATTGAAGAAAAAAGAGAGCTTGGCATTTATCTTACCGTTCTGGGCTTTGGTATGGGAAATTACAAGGATTCCAAAATGGAGACCTTAGCCGACAAGGGCAACGGCAATTATTATTACATAGATTCTTTGATGGAGGCAAAAAGAGTGCTTTCAGATAAGCTGACAGGCACTTTATACACCATTGCCGACGATGTTAAATTCCAGGCAGAGTTCAACCCCAAAAAGGTAAAATCCTACCGTCTTATAGGCTATGACAACCGACTTCTCGAAACGGAAGATTTCGACGATGATAAAAAGGATGCAGGGGAAGTCGGCTCCGGCCACACCTTGGTTGTTCTTTACGAAATCGAGCCTGGAGATGCCACGGAAAACGCAAACCTTAAATATCAGAGTGTAATTGACAAGGGCGATTTATTAACCTTCCGCATACGTTGGAAAAATCCCGGAGAGGATGAAAGCAAGCTTTCCGAATATATAATAAATAAGAAACTCTCCTTAAAGCCGAGCAAAAACTTTGCCTTAGCTTCTTCCGGTGCTGAGCTTTCACTCCTCCTCAAAAACTCCGAATACAAAGAAAATGCAAGCTTTGAGTCGGTAATAGAAAATGCAAAGCTTGCAGCAAAAGCAGACGATCCCTTCGGTATAAGGGCAGAATTTCTGCAGATAGCAGAGCTTGCCGCAATCCTTTACGAAAGCAATGATGAGTACATTTGCGGATACCCTAAATACGAAGACTGAGCCGCATTTTAGGCTATACCACAAGTATATTTTTAAAAGATACCAAAAATGACGGGAAAATGTTGACTGTAAAAAGATTTTGTGGTATTATATTAAAGAAAGGAGATGTTTTACATGAAATCTTTTAACATCGCACTTAATTCTATTTTAGACGTAAAGGAGTTCGTTAACATCGTTAACAAGTGCCCTTACGACATCGACCTTGCATCCTCCAGATATGTGGTTGACGCAAAATCAATCATGGGCATCTTCAGCCTTGACTTAAGCAAGCCCATTAAAGTTACCGTTCACTCCGAGGACTGTGACGATCTGGTTGCCGAGCTTAAGAAATATACTATAGATTAAGTAAATAAAAAAATACCGTGGCTACGCCACGGTATTTTTTTATTCCTCCAGATGCTTTTTTTCGTCGAAGTTTCTTATTCTTTCAATAAATTGTGTCGGGGTTTCCCCTGTGGTTTTTTTAAATACTCTTGAAAAATAGTGAACGTCGGAAAATCCCACTTCATTTGCCACCTCGCTGACTGTCTGATAAGACTTGTTTAAGAAAAGCTCCTTTGCACGGTTTAAGCGGCAATAAGTCACATAACTCATGGGGGTGGTTTTCATTTCAGAGCGGAAATATCTTATAATCTGCTGTTTTGTGACATTTGAGTGCTTTGCAATGTCTGATAACGTAATTTCTTCGGTATAGTTCTGCTTTATAAAGGAAAGGGCACGGCGTAAATTGGGAGGCACAACTTTTTCTATTCTTGTCTCATCCTTTATTCTTTCCCTCGTCTCCTCTGTCATAAGAGCCAGAATTTCGCAAAGAGCCAAAGATGTTGCAAAGCCGCTCTCTATATGGTGGCGGGAAAAGTTTCTACGGAGGCGAGCGAAAGCCCCTGAAAACTCACTCTCCTTCCCATTAAAGTCACAGCATTCCGAAAGATATGCCGTATAAGGGTTTTCGTCAATTCCGTTTTCAAGGATATTTTTATTAATGCTGTCACGCCTTTTTATGATTTCTCCCTTAAGCTCATCTACTGAAAGAGGCGTTACCTCTCCTGACTTAAAGTGTATATATGTCATTGTGCAAAAAGAATCGCCCACAGGACTTCTTTTATAGCTTTGACTCTCCGGGATGAAAAAGAGACTTCCTTCTCCTACAATATGCTCCTCTCCATTTATCTCAATCAAGCAATTTCCTTTTTCAACATAGATAAAAATATTGTAAGGATCTGCCACCTGCCACACGGTTTTTCTGGTAACAGAATACACCCTTGTAACCTTCGGAAAGTGCGATAAATCCAAACCATAAAACACAAAACCGCCCCATTTATGTTAATTTTGTCCACTATTTTAATAATAAAATCTATTTACAATTATAGCATCTCTTTTTATAATTGTAAATAGATAATTAAGCAAATGCTTAAGGAGGTATTTTTATGACAAAGCAGTATAAAGTTGCCGTAATAGGTTGCGGTATGTTTGCAAATGCCCAGTATCTTCCAAATATTACTAAGGAAGCAAACGCAGTTTGCGTTGCGGTAGTTGATATAGTAAAGGAAAGAGCTCAGGCTGCCGCCGCAAAATACGGTGTTCCCGAAGTTTATGAAAATGTTTATGAATTAATCGAAAAGTGCGACTTTGATATTGCCATCGATGCAGCATCAATTCAGGCACATCACGAAATAAATATGGCCATCCTTGCTTCCGGAAAGCACTTAATTTCCCAGAAGCCTGCCGCTCCAACGGTTGAATTATTAACTGAGCAGATTGAGCTTGCAAAGAAAATGGGCGTTAAATTTGCCTGTGTGCCTGTGCATCCCATGAGATATGACCTTGCCATCGCCAAGGATTTAATCTCCCGTGACACCATAGGCTCTCCCTATTATGCAAAGTGCAATATGTCCCACGGAGGTCCTGAATATTTCCAGTACCGTGAGGCAGATCCTTCCTGGTTTTTCGAGCCGGGTGCAGGTGCTCTTGTAGATATGGGTGTTCACGGTCTTCAGATAGTTACAAGCCTTTTCGGTCCTGCGAAGGCATTTTCCTGTATGGCTAAAATCACCACTCCCGAAAGAATGGTACGTTCCGGTGCCTTTGACGGAAAAGTGATTAAAACGGATATGCTCCCCGACCAGTATGTTATCTGCCTTGACTACGGCGACGGAAAAATGGCAATGGTTGACACGGGCTTTTCGCAGAAGGCAAGCCGTGCTCCACAGCTTGAAATTTTCGGCGAGAGAGGCACTCTTTCCTTCACTCGTCCCTATATGTCAAACCCAGCACCCGATCTTTACATAGACAGTATTGATATGGGATTCAAGGGTTGGATTGTTCCCGAAATGCCTGCAAAGCCACCCAAAAAGATGATAAGCCAGTGCTGCTGTCTTTTCGACATCATTGATGCCATCGAAAACGACAAATCCCCCGTATTATCACCCGAGCACGCAAGGCACGTTCTTGAAATTATGTGCAAAATTCCCGAGGCAATCGAAAAGGGCGTAACAATTAAACTTGAAACAACATTTTAAGGAGGCACACTATGGAAAAGCTTAAAATTGCCTTTTTAGGCCTTGACCATGTTCACGCAAGTCAGATGTTTTTCTGTATGAATACAGCCTCAGACAAGGTTGAATTTATCGGTATGGCAGACTTTTTATCGAAGGATAAGGAAATTGTGGACGAAAAAGTTTCCCGAAACTGTGCAAAACAAATGCAGGATGCTGTAAAGCTTTATTATGACTATGATGAGCTTTTAAGTAAAAAGCCAGACTTGGTAATGATAAATTCCGATGTTAAAAGCCATGCTGATTGTGCCATCGAAGTACTTAAGCGTGACCTTAACGCCGTCTGCGAAAAGCCCATGGCTTTCGATATGGCTGATGCCAAAAGAATGTATAAAGCCGCAAAAGAAAGTAAGGGCGAGCTTGTCATAAACTGGCCAATCGCCTGGTTTCCCGCTTTTAATAAGGCAAAGGAGCTTGCCGATTCCGGCATAATCGGAGAGATTTTGCGTGTTCAGTACAGAAGTCCCTCAACAAGAGGCCCTTACAGACTTGACCAGTTTACTCCGGAGGAGCTTTCCAAAATGTGGTGGTATCAACAGAATCGTGGCGGAGGCTCTATATTTGACTATGCAGGCTACGGATGTGTTCTTGCCACATGGATAACCAATATGACAGCGAAGAGCGTTTACGGCCTTAAGAAAAACTTTTTCCTGCCTTTTTCCGACGTTGAGGACTACTCTGTATTTACCATAGATTTCGGCGATAAGGTAGGCTTAATTGAAGGCTCCTGGTCAACAATGAATAACGGTGAAATCGCAACAGGCCCCGTTGTTTACGGCACCGAAGGCGTAATTGTTGCAGACCGCTTTGACCCTGTGGTAAAGATTTATAAGGACTTAAAGCCATATCAGCCTTCTCCCGCCCCTACTGAGGTTTTTGAGTGTCCGCCCCAGACAAATGCAGATATGGCGAAAAACTTAATTGAGCATTTCACCCTTGGTGCTCCTCTGCACGAGCTTTTGACCCTGGATTTTAATATGAGAGCCGCATCTGCACTTGATGCAGGATGCCGTTCCTGCGTATCCGGCGTAAGCGAAAAGGCAGAAGATCCCTTTATAATATGAGAAAGGAAGATAAATATGAGTAAATTACGTGTTGCTTTAATTGGCTGCGGAATGATTGCAAACTCCGCACATTTCCCCGCCCTTAACATTTTAAGAGAAGAGGGCCTTATTGAAGTCATCGGCGTTGCCGACATAAGAGAAGAGGTTGCAGCAGAAACTGCGAAGAGACATAACGTTCCTTCCTACTATGCCGACCCCCAGAAAATGCTGGATGAGCTTCATCCCGACTTTGTTGCGGTTTGTACCCCCAACGCATACCACAAAAAGTGGACTATTGCCGCACTTAAGGCAGGTGCTCACGTTGCATGTGAAAAGCCCATTGCAGTAACATTTCGCGATGCCGAGGAAATGTGGAAAACCGCAGAAGAATGTGGCAAAAAACTTTTCCCCTGTCAGTGCATGAGATGGCGTAACTATATGATGCAGTCAAAACAGCTGGTGGATTCAGGCGAGCTTGGTGCTCCCTATTTTTCCGACATCGAATTTATCCGCCGAATAGGCGTTCCCACCTGGGGTTATTTCCATATGAAGGAGCATAACTGCGGTGGCCCCTTCTGCGATCTTGGCGTTCATTTAATTGACTCCCTTTTATGGATTGTGGGAAGCCCCAAGGTTGTTTCCGTTTCAGGTTCCGCCTTTACAAAAATTGCAAACCAGGGCGAGGACATACTTTTATCCATTGCAGAAAGCGGTGCCTATTCCGGGGCCTTCACTCCAAGAAAATATGACTATAAGGAATTTGATGTTGAAGATTTTTCAACCGGCTTTATGAGACTTTCAAACGGCATGAGCGTAAACTTCAAGTTTTCCTGGGCCTTAAATCTTCCCACCACAAACCTTGATATGGTTATCTGCGGGGACAAGGGCGGTCTTTCAGTAAACAAAGAAAAGCTTTATAAAAACGTAGGCCGCTATCAGGCCGAAACCGAAATGAAATGGTTTGACAACGGCGAATACAAAGGTGTTCCCTTTGAACAGCACCGCTATATGTACAGAAACATTATGAATACCTTAGCAGGCAAAGAAGAATACCTAATCACAAAAGAGCAGAACTTGGAGGTTGCAAAAATTATCGAGTGCTTCTACAAATCTGCCGAGCTTGGACGAGAAGTAAGGGCCGACGAGCTTTAATTTCCCCGCTTCACATAAAAATCCGACAAGTAAATAAGAAAAGCGACTGCCGCGGCAGTCGCTTTTCTTATTTATTTTCGCTTTCTTTTCTTATCTGTGCTCTTTTTATCTTTCCGCCCAGTGTCTTCGGAAGCTCGTCCACAAATTCCACGATTCTGGGGTATTTATAGGGAGCTGTTGCCTTCTTTACGTGATTCTGAAGCTCTTTAATAAGCTCATCCGAAGGTGTGTAGCCCTTGGCAAGAACAACCGTTGCCTTTACAACCTGACCTCTCACGGGGTCGGGTGCGGCGGTGATTGCACATTCTACAACTGCAGGATGCTCAATTAAGGCACTTTCAACCTCAAAGGGTCCTATTCTGTAGCCGGAGCACTTTATAACATCATCGTGTCTGCCCACAAACCAGTAATAGCCGTCGTTGTCGCACCATGCAACGTCCTTTAAGTTGTAGTTGCCGCTGCCAAGTGCTTCAGCCGTCTGCTCCTCGTTTTTATAGTAGCCAACGAAAAGTCCCACCGGGGGATTGTTTATTACATTACAGATTACAATTTCGCCTTCTTCACCTGTTCCGCACTCTTTTCCGTTCTCATTAAACAGTCTTAAATCGTAGATGGGAGAAGGCTTTCCCATTGCACCGGGGATAGGCCTCACCCACTTAAAGTCTGCAAGAAGAACTGTTCCTTCTGTCTGACCGAAGCCTGTGTGAATTTCGCCGCCCGTCAATTCCTTCCAGCGGTTAAACACCTCGGGATTTAAGGGTTCACCTGCGGTTGCCCAGTTTTTAACCGAGGACAAATCATAGGATGACACGTCTTCCTGAAGCATAAAGCGATACATTGTAGGCGGTGCACAGAAGGTGGTAAGACGATATTTTTCCATCATTGAAAGAAGCTTTGCGGGAACGAACTTTTCCATATCGTAGGCAAAAATTGTTGCACCGCAAATCCACTGACCGTAGATTTTACCCCATCCGAACTTTGCCCAGCCTGAATCCGATACACTCATATGAAGCTTGTTTTCCTCAACCTGCTGCCAATATTTTGCAGTTACGATGTGACCGAGAGGGTGGAAATAGTTATGCATAACCATCTTTGGCATACCGGTGGTACCGGAGGTGAAGTAAATCTGCATTATGTCACGTCCACCCGCAGAATCGGCACTTCTTTCAAAGGAGGGATCGCACTTTTCAAATTCTCTGTTGAAATTTTTGTAGCCCTCTTTATCCTTATCTCCTGCCATAAGATAATGTAATACGCCCGGCATTTCGCTTCTTGCAAGCTCAATCTGCTCGTTTACATAACTGTCCTCAAGGGATAAAATAAGGGAAACTCCTGCTGCGTTGGCACGATATGCAATATCCTTTTTGGTAAGCTGAAGCGTTCCGGGAATAAAGGTGACACCAAGCTTCATAAGGCCACATGCCGCAACCCAGTATTCCCAGCGACGGCGAAGGATTAAAAGAGCAACGTCGCCCTTTTTAAGACCTAATGACTTAAAATAGTTTGCCGCCTTATTACTTAATACGCTCATATCGGAAAAGGTGAAAATTTTCTCCTCGCCCTCGTCGTTGCACCATAAAAGTGCTCTGTTATCGCCTTTTTCAACGGCCCATCCGTCAACAATATCAAAGGCAAAGTTAAAATTGTCATTGGCTTTTACTTTGTAATTTGCCTTAAAGTCCTCGTAGGACGAAAATTCTGTTCTCTCTAAAAATTTCTCAAGCATTTCCTTCCTCCTACTCGGCAATTACAGTTAAAAATCTTGCTTTTACATCACCATAGCAACGCTGACCGTGCATATGACGGGGATTGAAATATATACAGTCGCCGGGATTTAAGATTATGGATTTTTCGTCAAATACCAGTTCAATTTGACCTTCCAGTACCATATTGAATTCCTGACCGGAATGGCATACAAGTGCTGCAGGATCGTCGGAAGGGTCAAGTGTTACCAAAAGTGGCTGCATAATTTTTCCGCTGTAACGGAAGGCTAAATCCTCAAAGCGGTAGCCGGGATAACGTTTTATATCCTCGCCCTCGCCACGGCGTACCACCTGATAGGTGTCAAGACGGGCACTTCTTCCGGTGATTATTTCTGTAAAGTCCACTCCGAATTTATTTGCCACGGCATAAACTGTGCTTATGGGCACATCTTCCCCTGTTTGTTCATATTTTTTATATGTTTCCACATCAAAGGAAAGCTCACTGCAAAGCTCCTCCACGGTATAACCGCAGGCTTCACGGAGTCCCTTTAATCTTTCGGCAATTTCATTTATTTCTTTATTCATAGTAAAACCTCCCATTAAATAAGAAATCTGCAGTATATATTGTATCATAAATGAAACATTCCCGCAAGTGTCAAATTAAACGAAAAAAGATGCCCGTCGGGCATCTTTTTTCAAAAAGGGATTGAGAAATGAGTAGGAGGGGTTGTCTGATCAGCCGACATTCATCTCTAAGCGGAGCTTATCTGCAATCAGTGCGATGAATTCGGAATTTGTAGGTTTGCCTTTAAGGGTGCTTACGGTATATCCAAAAAGCTTGTAGAAAAATTCTTCGTTTCCTCTTGTGCAGGCAACCTCGATTGCGTGACGGATGGCACGTTCAACACGGGATGATGTGGTTTTATGCCGTTTCGCAACCTCTGGATAAAGCTGCTTTGTAACAGCATGCATAAGCTCAGAATCTTTGACGGTCATCATTATCGCATCTCTTAAATAACTGTAGCCTTTGATGTTCGCAGGAATTCCCACATTATGAATAACGCCCGTAACCTTTAATTCAAGTGCTTTACCGCTTTCTTCTCCCTCGGTCTTTTTCGCATTGTCAGGGTAAAGGAGCATTTTTATTCTTTCAAAAAGAGTTTCGTAAGAAGCAGGCTTTGTTATGTAATAATCCGCACCGTAAAGCGATACCATGTTGGAAACATAAGTACCGGAAAGTGCCGAATGTACCACTATCGCAGGCTTTTTCTCCGCTCTTGATAAAGCCTTTAACACCCCTATTCCGTCAAGCACCGGCATTACAATATCAAGAATTACAGCATCGGGCGACAGGAGATTTATCTTTTCAAGGCCGTCTTTTCCGTTTAATGAAAATCCTACGATTTCAATTTCCCTTTCGCCCGACTCCTTTAAATAGGCATTTATTCCTTCTTCCACCTCACGGCTGTCATCAATTACAAGCACTTTTATTTTTTCTTTCATTTTTATTCCATCCTTTCAAACATTAAATTTCTTTTTTCTATGTATTTTTGTCTGTAATTGCATTTTACCATAAATTACCAATTTATGCAAGAACTTTTTACCATTTTTTACCATTTTTCGTTCGACATAATACCTCAAAAAAGCAACATCGGTACTATTGACACCCCCTTTTCACTATGGTAAAATTGAATTATAACTATTAAAAGGAAGTGTTTTTATGGCAAAAACAGTTGAAGTAAAAAAAGACGGCGTTTACTTAGACGGCGAGAAATTTTTTCTTGTCAGCGGTGACTTTCACTATTTCAGAACCCTTCCCGGTGGATGGGAAAGAAGACTTCGCCTGATGAAGGATTTCGGCTTAACCGCTGTTACTACCTATGTTCCCTGGAACCTGACAGAGCCTAAAAGAGGCGAATATTGCTTTGACGGAAGAGCAAATCTCATGCTCTTTTTGGAACTTTGCGATAAATGCGGCCTTAAGGTAATCCTTCGTTGCTCCCCCTACCTTTGCGGCGAATGGGAAATGGGCGGTCTTCCCAGCTGGCTCTTAAAGGACAGAACCATCTGCGTCCGCTCCAGCGACCCCGGCTATATGGAAGCGGCCAACGAATACAACAAAGTGCTTTGCGATAAAATCCGCCCCTATCTTCACACCAACGGCGGGCCCGTAATTTTAGTAGGTCTTGAAAACGAATACGGCTCCTTCGGTGACGATTTGGAATATTTACAGATGCTTTGCGACTTTTACAGAAACGAAAATATCGACGTTCCCTTTGTAAGTGCCAACGGCGTTGACGATTTTAAATACATAAACGGAACACTTAAAGATAACTGGAACGGCATTGACCACGGGGCAGACCCCGGTTCAATTGCCCAGTTTGAAAAGCTTCGTGCCTTTCAGCCCGATAAGCCTTTAATGAGCGGTGAAGCCTGGACAGGACAGATTCAGTTCTGGGGCCGTAAGTTCTATAAGGGCGGAGACGGCGTTAAAATGGCCCAGTATTTCAAAAAGGCACTTGAAATGGGGGCTTGCGTAAACTTTTATATGTTCTGCGGTGGCACTAACTTTGAATTTACCTCCGGTGCACTTCACAGCGTTGGAAATAGTGCCTACACTCCCCTTATGACAAGCTATGACTATGACGCACCCATAAGCGAAGAAGGAACACCCACAAGAAAGTATTATGCTCTCCGTGATGTACTTGACGAATATTTGGGCAAGGAAAAAAGAGAGCATACAGACCCCGATTTTGAAATTCAGTCCATCGAAAAAATCACTCTTACAGAGTCTGCTCCCCTCTTTTCAAACCTTGACAATCTTTCGGATAAGAGGGTTAAGGCAAACAGAACCATCTGTATGGAGGATTTGGATCAGAACTTCGGCTTTATCTGCTACCGCTCCGAAATCCGCTATACCGACGACCGAGTAAGACACTTAATTATAGACGGACTTGCTGACCGAGCAACGGTTTACATTGACGGAAAGTATATCGGCACCCACCTTCGTGATGCGGATAACCCCGACATCACCTTTACCGTAAAGAAAGGCGGAAGCGTTCTTACCATCCTTGTTGAAAATATGGGAAGAATCAACTACGGTCACAGAATTTACGACTATAAGGGAATACTCGGCTCAGTTCGTGTAAACATTGAAAATGCGGACGGCAGCTTCCTTTACAACTATGCCAACAATATGCGCTTTACCATTGACTGTCTGCCTCTTTCAGACCTTTCAAAGCTCTCTTATGAAAAGGGCATCGTAAAGACAGATACTCCCTGCTTCTACAAGGGTACATTCGATGCCAAGGCAGGCGTTGATACCTTCTGCGATATGGGAGGATGGAGAAAAGGATGCGTTTATGTAAACGGCTTTAACCTTGGTCGTTTCTGGGATGTTGGACCGCAGAGAACATTGTACCTTCCCGGTGAACTTTTAAAGGATAAGGACAACGTAATTGAAGTTTTCGAGCTTCACTCACCCAAGGGCGAATATGAGGTTTCCTGCCTCGATCACTCACTTCTCTGCGAAGAAGTAAATAATGATTTACTGAGCACAGACTTCCAGTTACTGTAAGAGGAGATGTTAAAAAAGTTCAGACCGCAAAAAGGCAAATAAATTGATGACTCTTACTCCTTGCTTATCAAAGTTATTAAAATAGTGTTGAAAAATCGCATTTCTGCGATTTTTCTTCATTTTACGCCTTTTTGCTACGAACAAACTTCACCCTCAATGTATCTCATACATTTTCGGGCGGTGCAGTTTGTCCGTTCTGAAGCATTTTTTCCTATCTCCTGATATTAAATTGATGTAGGGGCCGGTGCCCACATCAGCCCGCATTTTCCGGGTCGATGTGGCATCGACCCCTGCATTTTTCAAAAACATCTTGACATTTGTAGCTACACGTGATATACTACGATTGTAGCTACAAGTGTAATTACACTTACAATTAATCCCCAAGGAGGCAAAAAAATGTCAAACATAAAGCAAACAATTACGGATTCCGAGTATCAGATTATGAAAATTTTGTGGGATGCAAATGAGAAAATGACCGTATCTGACGTATCGGCAAAGCTTGACGGCAACGACTGGACGGCATCCACAGTTTCCACCTTTCTTCAGAGGCTATTGAAAAAAGAAGTGGTTGCCTGCGATAAAAGAGGCAAAACCAACCTTTATTACCCCGTTTTATCCCGGAAGGACTACGATTTAAGCGAAACGGAAAGCTTTCTTTCCAAAATTTACAAGGGCTCAATCAAAAATATGGTTGCGGCACTTTACGAAAACAAAAAGCTTTCGGATGATGACGTGACAGACCTTAAGAAGATGTTTGAACTGGAGTGATTTTATGGCAGAGCTTTTTAAGACAACCCTTGTTTTAAGCATTTTTGGTTTTGTTATGACGGCACTGCTTCTTATCATAAAGCCCGTGACGGCAAAAAAACTTCCGGCATCTTGGCAATATTATATGTGGGTTCTGGTTGTGCTTTCAATGCTTATTCCCGTTTATAAAATTATCCCTTCAAGGGAAATTTATAAAATTCCTGTTGTTCCGTCTGTCACAACCGAATCTCCCTCCACGCCTGACATAAGCGAAAACGTTGAAGTATTACCGGCGGAAGACACGGTAAAGGAAAATGCAGGCACACCCGTAAGGCAAAGCAGGACGGGGCTTTACACCATTGCCGCTTTTATCTGGCTTTCGGGAATGGCAATATATCTTTTCATAGTTTCTTTAAGCTATATTTCCTTCACCACGAAAAAGCGGAAAAATTCCATTCCCTTAAGGGATGATGCGATATTGAATGAATGCTCAAAATCCCTTAAAATAAAGCGGAAAATCAAGGTTATGGTTTCGGAAAATTTAGATTCTCCCATGCTTGTGGGCGTGTTTTTCCCGGTAATTTATATCCCTGACGGGGAAATTCCTCCCGAAAAGCTTAAAATGATTTTCCTTCACGAGCTTAACCACTATAAAAGGAAGGATTTAATTTTCAAGTGGCTTTCTGTCTTAACCAATATGATACATTGGTTTAATCCCCTTTCCTATCTTTTATGCTCCGCTTTAAGCGAAGCCTGTGAAATTTCCTGCGATATGGCTGTAACCAGAAATATGACGGAGGATGAGCAAAGACTTTATATGCAGACGATTTTAGACCTTGCAAAAAGGAGGTAACTATGCTGGAAAAATTATACTCAACCAAAATGAGCGAAGACAGAAAAAGCCTTCAGAGGCGTTTTTCAAAAATCCGCAAAAAGAGCGGAAAGACTTCTAAAATAATTGCCGTAATTCTTTCGGCGGTTTTGATTATTGCCGTTTTAACCGTTTCCTCCATAGTAGGCTCACGCCTTGGCGTCCGCGATTACTCTCTTTCGGATGCCGAATATTCCGCCTTGCTTGAAAGTCGGCTCGGTGCGGTTATGGCGGACATATATTATGCCGACAGACAAAAGATTTTAGTTCATTACGGCTCCGCCCTTTTTATTCTCGGCACCAATCCGCCACCCGAAAACCCTATGCTTTCTTCCGAATTTGATTTTGTGATAAATCTTGAAAAGCTTAACATATCAAAAAATCAGCAGGGAAGCAACATTCTTGAAGTAAAAGTGGATAAGGACGGTAAAAACGCCTATCTTTATTCCGTTGGACCCATCGATGAAATAAAGGGCTTTGACGAATATATCTTAAGCCTTGAAACGGGAAGCGTGAAAAAAGGCAGTGCGCCCAAAGATGCCGAATATTTCAGTGGCCGTGCAGACAGCTCCACTACCCTATTAAATCCTTTCGGATGGTTCAGCAACACCTCAGTTATAGACGGCGATAAAATTTACTACCTCACCTGCGAAAACGGAAAGGCAGAGGGAATTCAGCTTGTTACGGTAAATCATCTTACGGGGGAAACCTCGTCACGGTTTATCTTCAATCCCGCATCAGCCGATATTAGCTTTTTCGAACCGAAGGATATAAAGGATATTACGGAAGCCCGCCTTATTTCAGGGGACATTGACATTGTCATAAAAAACGAAGTCAAGCTTTCCGAAATAGAAGAAATGCTTTCTTCGGCTGAAATTATCTATGGCGGTACGGCGTGCTCCTTTACCGCAGATCTGATACTGAAAAGAGCCGACGGTGCTTCCGGTAAGGTTACCCTTGCCACGGATAGCTGTGCCGTATATAAATGCGGCAGCACCTATTATGATTACAGCGATGGTGACAACACCCGTATGTTTGACCTCCTCGGGGTAACCCACGAATGGATTTTAAAAGCATATTAAGCCGATGGGCGTCTGACCCCACAAGGCTTATGATTAAAGGAGGCAACTATGTTAGAAAAATTATACACCACAAAAATGAGTGACGATAAAAAGGTTTTAAAGAGGAGGTTTTCAAAAATCAGCCGGAAAAACGGAAAGACTTCCAAAATAATTTCTGCGTTAACAGCGCTTTTACTTTCGATAACGCTTCTTTCGGGCTATGCCGTCATGGCTGTTTTAGACCCCAGCGAGGAAATCAAGGAAGAATATGCCCTTTCCCTTATAGACTATGAAATTTTAAGGGGCTATCCCGACGGAAAAATGCGACTTGATGAGCCGATAACCAATGCAGAAGCGATTACTCTTATACTTCGTGCCCACAAAGGCTACAGGGATATGCTCGAAACTTACATCCCAAAAGATGAAAGCGAAAATCACTGGGCATATAAGGAAATTGCCCTTGCAAAGGATTTGAAAATTGCAGAAAGCGACATAGTGCCGGATGAAATTATTACGGTATCTGGCTTTTCAAAGATGCTCGTTCTTCTTTTAGGCTATGGCGTAAAGGCGGAGCAACGTGGCGGAGATTATGTTTCCGTTGCAAAAAGGCTCGGCATTTTTGAAGGACTTGATAAAAATGCCGGAGATATTTTAACAAGAAAAGATGCCGCATTGATGCTGTCAAACGCCCTTGACGTGCCCTTTATGGAAGCTTCTTCCTATAATGCAGAAATAAAAACTTTAGAGTATGTAATTAAAGAGGGCAATACCTTAAGAAGTCTTCTCGATTAACGAAAAAACACATCATCCGACGGATGATGTGTTTTCATTATCTTTATGCTGCGTTATACCAGGGTTCGGTTTTTACTTTTTCCAGAACTATTCTTTTGAATGTTGTAAACGCCTGTTCCTTTGTAAATGTTCCGCCAGGGTTAAAGCTGCCGTCTCCCATACCCATCATGATGTTTCCATAAGTGCATGAATATACGCTTTCCCTTGCCCACGATGAAATCTTACGGTCGTCAGAATATTCACTGTCCGCTCCTCCCGGATTAAATTTTTCTCCTATAAGATGCTTACACATTCTGAACAAAATTGCAGAAGCTTCTTCTCTTGTAATAAGATCATCTGGTGCAAAAATCCCGTTGCCCTTTCCGTTTATTATTCCGAGGCTGTTAAGAAGTGCAACATCGTGACTTTTGGTATCCTTAAACTTTGACTCATACTCTGTTACATCGACGTATTCATCTGACTGTCCTATAATTATTCTTGCCGCATAGGTGCAGAACTCTTCACGGGTAACCGGTTTTGTATAGTCATCGTTATCATCTATTTTTATAGCTCCGTTTGTGCACATAAACATAACACTGTCAAACGCCCAATCGCTGCAGTTAACCTCATAAGGTCCACCTGTGCTTACAATTTCCGTATTTTTCGGCATAAGATATTCGCCATTTACGCGAATACTTGTCTCTAAAACACTATGTTCCTCATCGTTTTCACCGATATATTTCAATACCTCACCACTATAGCGGGAAGGTGCCTTATATGAAGCTATAAGTTTTTCATTTATATATAGGTAAAAACAGTTTTCTCCTTCTTTGCGACCGGAAAGATCCTTTAATATTTCAGCATATTTTGCCTCGCCCTCATCAGTGAAAGAAAATGTCAGTGCAGTTTTTACACCGGGATGCTTGTCTATAAGCATATCATCTTCGCTTCCGTCGTATGTGGCATTTACATAATAAGTAACCTGCTCATCATCATCCCACATAATTCTTGTATATACCGAAGCATTGGATAAATGTGTTTCGTCCATCAACACATTTCCCTCAAAATCTCTTATTTCAAAACCGGGAACTCTTTTAAGTCTGTCTTCTACTTTGTCGATATCAACAGGTTTTTCAAAAATTGCTGTTATTATCTCTCTTTCTCCTTCCGGGTCAAATTCTGTGAGATAATATTTCGCGCCAAGAGATTCCAATTTATCGTATACCACATTCCCCGAAACCTGGTTTATGTCGTAATAAGCCAGCTTATCGTCATCATTATACTCTACGGCAACACTTACCGTATAAACCTCTTTCGCTATGGCGGGAATCACCATAATCAGGCTTGTAAGAACTGCAATTGTAAGTAAAATTAAAAGTCTCTTTTTCATAATGCACTCTCCTTTTCTTCCCGTCAAGTATACCACAAAAAGTCTTTTAAGACAAGGAAATGAATTAAATAATTAAAGATTATTTTATTAAGATAGAAAACGGCTGTTTTACAGCCGTTTTCTTTATCTTTTTATCTTTTCGTACTCGATTTCGAGCCCTTCTTTTATGCTCTTGAAATCTTCCTTTTTAAGGTTGGTGGCTTTAAGAATTTTGGAATTGTCAATAAAACGGTCATATAATCTGTCGTAGAGCAAAATCCACTTTTCCTTGCCCTGTTTTTCCATATCAAGAAGATAAGTCTTGGTGTCCACCCACGAAAAGCGAGTTCCGAAAACCTCGGAATAAATATCCGCAATTTCGCCCCAGGTAAGGTTTTCACCGTCCGCTACCGTGTATGCCTCACCCATTACGCCTTCCTTAAACAAAAGGTGTGCAATCATTTTACCCGAATTTCCCGCCCAGGTAAGTGCCGCACGAAGATTTTTACATTCTGAGGGAAGCGTCAACGCTTCGCCCTTTTCTGCCGCCTCTATCACCTCACGGTTTGAGCGGGTTACAAGGTCAAATCTCCTTTCAGAAAAGGATATTACGGGGCGGACAACCGTCCAGTTTTTCTTTAAGGAATTATTATTTAAATATCTTTCGCACTTTGCCTTGGAAAGGGCATATTTTTCTGTCGCAAGAAATTCCGAATCCTTCGTAATATCTAAAAGCTTCGGTGCGTTTTCGGTTATGGGATGCTCCAAATCCGCATAGATACGATAGGATGAAAGGAATATAAGATGGTCGCACTTTTTTGTTAAAAGCTCGTGATAGGGTGCATACGATGCCTCATCCTGATAGTGCAGAAAATTTACTATTCCGTCGTATTTTTTATCTTTAAGAAAATTTTTTAAGAATTCAAGGTCCGCCTTTTCCCTTATATATGTAAGGCTTTCGTTATCCGATTTTTTATCTTCAAGGCATATTACATCAACCTTGTGTCCTAAGCTTAATAATTCTTCCGCCGTGTATGAGCCAAGCGTTCCTCCACCACCGATTAAAAGTACCTGCTTTTTCATAATAGTCCCCCTTTTAGCTAATTATATTATGATGCGCTTTATTTTGCAAGGGAGAAAACTATCCAAAAAAGTAACTATTCTATGCTCGCAGTGCCCTTATGCTTTTGCTCCCGAAGTAGATGGCAGCACCCACCAGAGCATCAAACAACCAGGAAATTATCCAGCCCGCATAATAGCCGTAAATGCCGCAAGCGGGAATTAAGATAAGGCTCATTATAATTCTCGCAATGGAGCCCGACAAGCTTGTCATTAAAAGTGCCGCCATGTTTCCGATTCCACGGAAATAGTTGTGATATAAATTCGCAATTACATTAAGTACAATAAAGGGAAGTCCCCATCTTAAAAAGTTTATTGTATAGGTAACCGCTTCAGGCGATGCATCGCTTCCGAAGAAAAGCCCTGATACAGAAGGAGCGAAAAACGCGCTGATTAAAATAAGGGGAAGAGCGAAAACGGAAGACTGAATGATTGCCACCTTCATACCCTTTTTAAGCTTGTCATACTTTTTTGCACCAAAACACTGTGCCGTGTAGCTTGCCAGTGTTTTTGAGGAATTCTGATAAATTGCCGCATTAATGTCGTAAATTCTGTAGCTTACAAGATAGCTTGCCGCAGCGGCGGAGCCGATATTATTTACCATGGGCGAAAGGATAATTCCCGCAAAATACATTGCCGACTGCTGAAGGCAAGAAAAGGCGGAATATCTCGCCGTTGCAAGAAGCCCTTCGGAAAAGCTTTTTATTTTAGTTTTGTAAACACCCAGCTTTTTGAAGCAGGAGGCCATTTTTAATATATATAAAACTCCAACCACACTGTAGGATATGACATTTGCAAGGGCAAGGGCGGATGCATCCATATGGAAAAACACGATAAAGGCAGAGCCGAGGCCGATATTAAGAAGCGTTGAAAGAATTGACATATATAAGGGATATGCACTGTCACCCATTGCCGTTATTACCTGAACGGCGTTTATGCCGAAAAGAACGATTACTTTACCCACCATTGAAATTGTAAAATAGCGGCTGCACTCGGAAAGAACGGCATCATCCACGTTGAAAAAGTCCATAACCGTACCGCGGAATATTATGAAAAACACGGACAAAAGGGCGATGATTCCCGAAAGCATCAGGAAGTTATTTACGATAACGCACTTCATTCTGTAATATTCCTTTGCTCCGAAAAGGTGGGCGGTGTAAACGCCGACGCCCATTCCGTATCCCCAGAATATGGAATTCAAAAATGTATCAAGAGGAGCTATGGCACCTATCGCACCTAAGGCCCCGTCCCCCAAAAGCTTACCTGCAATTATGGTGTTTACCACGTTGTAGCACTGGGAAAGAAGCCCGGAAAGCACCATCGGTATTGCAAAAAGTATAAAGGTTTTATAAATATTTCCTTTTGTTAAGTCTTTCATTTTATCCCTCTTGACATTAATTAATCGCTCTTGTATAATTATAGTAAATTATCAAAATTTATCAAGATATGTTCATTATATTGACAATTTATCATTTTTTATCAAAAGAGGTGTGCTATGTCCGAAAAAAGAATCGATACAATCTTAAGGATAATAAAGGAGCAAGGCTATGTGACGGTTAAATACTTGTGCGACGAGCTTCATTACAGCACCGCCACCATAAACCGTGACCTTAACGATTTGCAGAAGAAAAAGCTTATCACCCGCCACTACGGAGGGGCAGAGCTGGTTAAGTCCAAGGGTACGCCCCTTGTTTTCCGCTATCACAAGATGCGCCCGGTAAAGAGGCTTCTTGCTAAAAAGGCAGCGGAGCTTGTAGATGAAGGAATGACCGTTTTTATTGACGGCTCCACCACGGCACAGTATATCGGGCAATACATAAAGGATATAAAAAATCTTAAGGTAATAACAAACAACTTAAATTTAATTTCCTATTTAAGCGAATGTGGTATTAAGTGCATCTGCCTCGGGGGAGATATAATTGAAAGCCCCTATAATACCGGCGGAATTGATGCCGCTTTTCAGGCAAAAAGCTACCGTGCCGACCTTGCTTTTCTTTCGACCGGCGGAATTTCAGCCGACGGAAAGATTTTTGACGGAGTTTATCTTGACCTTCACAGGGTTATGATAGAAAATTCCGAAAAAGCCGTATTCCTTATTGACCACAAAAAGCTTGATGTGGCAGGCGAAAGATTTCTTTCAGATCTTTCTAGTATCGACATACTTATTACCGACCATAAATTCGGCGATGATGTAAAGGAAAAATACAAAAACACAATCTTTATGGAAATTGAAACCCCGAAAACACAAAAATAAGAAAAGCGAAGAATTTTTCTTCGCTTTTCTTATTTTTATATACTAGCTTCAAACAGCACCGTTACTCCTGTATCGCAGTAACTATACCATTAGATACGTAAACATATGCTCTGTCGCCATACCTATCATATACCCATTGTTCTCTAACTCCATGTACTGTTGTGGTCTTATTTATTTTTTTTGGTGTTCCCCAAAAAGATCTCTCCAATTCTTCCCTCGACATACCTATATATGGAACTTTAGATAGCTCCGGAAAATCTGTATTATTACTAATCTTTGTATATATCTTTCCTTCTGAAGCTTCTTGCACATTTTCTTCTACTTCTGTTATTTTCAATTGTTCATTTTCTAAAAAATCGACTTTATACTCAACAGACAAAGAAGGTGAACGCAATACTATATTTCCATCATCTACAGACAAAGAACTTAGATTTTTAATATATACAATTTTTTTTGAATTGTCATAATAAAAAATTTTAGCTACATTGTAATCATTGAATATAAAATCATGTTCTTTACTATTAATACATGCCCATGTACCATTCAATGATTCAATTACAGATATAGGGATATCTTTTCTGTAAGCATCTATTCTTAACGAATATAAAATATCATTATATTTATTATCTATATCTAACCCATAATCTTCATAAAAAACTTTTATTGCCTCAATCCTTAATTTGTAGTACTCGTTCCAAGCATCATCAAATGTCTCAACGCTATAATCCCCATTCCTGGTCACATCATATTGCCCTTTTAATGCATTCAAATACTTATCTACAATAGTCTGAAAATCGGAATTAACAAATTTATAGTTATAATATTTCTCAAGATATTTATACTCAATATCTACAAGCTGTGTGTAAAAAGAAATGCTCTCCTCTAACGTTTCATCCTCGCTCTGTTTAGCATCATTAGCATCCCATCTATTTTCCAGTGCCATTTTCAAATCTGATAAAAAATCCTCTTGACTAAACTGCAAAGACATAGGTTCAATATTTTCTCCACTACAGCTACTAAGAAGAAATATTAAACACAAACAAATAATTACATATAAAACTCGCTTCATTATAAATTTTTCTCCTTCTATATGCCGTATTTTTCTGCCGCTTCCTCTGTAAGTTCGCCCTTTCCGCACTCTAAAAGCCAGGTTCCGACCGCTTTTCTTATGTCGGTTTTTTCATATCTTCCGCTTGCTTCAAGGCCTGTTTCCTTTTTGAAAAGTTCAAAGTCGGAAGGTGCATAGCTTTTATCCCCAAAGCGGTTTAAAAGATTTTCAGACTCTGTGTAATACACGTTTTCGTCGATTAAAAGCTGGCTTTCCGGCTCCTTTAAAATAAATGAGAAAATTGCCGCACCGACCTTGGCATTATGGAAAATGTTACGCTTTATTTCAAGCCCTGCGTCCCTATCCTCCGTCTTTTTAGCCATACGCCACAAAAATACGTGATGCCCCATAGGGAAGGGCCATATTTCAGACATTCTCGGTGCTTCCTCACCCTGAGGCGAAAAGCCGCCACCTGCATTTATGCAGATGTTGTCGTTGAATTTTGCGCGGATGGGAATGAAATCCCTTACCTCATACGCCGCCATTCCGTAATTCATAAAAAGGTTGTGGCAATAAGTGACATCCGTTGCGGGAGTTGTGCCCGCAAAACCCTGATGGGTTATGCAGGAGTCATAAACGTTGTTGAAAAGACAGTCTTTTACCGTAATTTTTCCCATATGCTGCCAGGCTTCAACGCCGTTACCCAGCCTTATTCTCTGAGCACGGCTGAAAACCGCACCGCCGAGGAAGTGAAATTCGCATCTTTCCACCGTAAGCTCGTGATCGCCCTTTATGCCGTGAACACCGCTGTTTATAAAGGTTATGTCGCAGATTTTTGCGTAGTTTGCCCAGCAAAGAGCAAACTTTCCGTAAATGGCACACTCGATATGGGAATAGACCTTGCCGGGATTGCCCACGGAATAGAGATACAAGGGGCGTTTATAGCCCTCTGGTACTTCCTTTTCCTCCCACTCATACTGAGAAAGCCTTTTCTGCTTTCTTAAATTCCCCTTGCCAAGGTCATCATCATACCATTCGCCCTGATTTTTAAGGTCAGAAAGATTCCAGCGGAGGTTTCCGCAAAATTCTCCGTAATTGAAAATCAAGTTGCAGGGCTCGTCGGTCTCCTCCCCCACATAGTGCCAGATATTTTCCTTTTCTTCCACCCATAAATCGGGGGAAGAATAGTCCATTGATCCGCAGAATACGGGGTTTTCTCCTTCGCCGTAGGCACCGTAGGTTATTACATTTCCCTTTTCTCCCCATACGGCATCCAGGTTTCCTCTGTAAAACGTACCCCTCTTAAAAAGCACCGTATCCCCGGGCTTTACGCCAAGGGAAAAAATATCTTTGGCAGGAGTTTTTTCACTCAAGCCGTCGTTTTCGGCTTTGCCTTCTTTTAAATCAATATAATAAGTTGCCATAGAAACACTCCTTATATTTTTCCATCTGCCGCCACACCTGCATACATTGCCACACCGATTGCGGCTTCTTCATCGTTTTCCGTAAGGCTTAAGGGCAGGCTGAAAACATCTTTTATTACCTTTTTAAGCACTTCGTTTTTCTTAACCGCATTTCCCGATGCGGTAAGTTTTTCAGCGTTTATACCCATCAGGTCAAAATAGCCTTTAAGCTCATTTACCATTCCGTAAAGTGTTCCCAAAACGAGATTTCCCGGGGTAAAGTTAAAGTCGCTTATATCCGCTATGCTTCCCCTTAATTCGGGATTTTCCCTTGTTCCGCAAAATAGGGGTAAAACTTTAAGTGCTTCCCCTTTTTCATAGGCTTTTTGGGCAAGGGCGTTCATAGTTTCATACTGTTTTTCATTTATACCTATCGCCTTTGCATATTCCGAAAAGAAATTTTCAAGGATGGCATATGCCTTTCCACCACAAAGTGCAGAGCCGCAAAGAAGATATTTTCCGAACAAGTAGGGGCGGACTTCAAGCCCCTTTTCCGCATTTTTAAAATCCTCCGTCACCACGGAAATCTGACTTCCCGTTCCGAAGTTGATAAGCGCGCCTTCGTTATCTTCTGCACTTCCGAAAAAGCTTGCCTGATTGTCTCCTATAGCAACGCTTACGGGGATGCCATTAAAGTATCCCGCCACAGTATCTTCCGAAATTTCGGGAAGTGCAAGATGAGAAAGCTCAAGCGCATTTACCGCCTTTTTTAAAAAGCAGTTTTCCTTAACATCAAAAAGCCCGAAGGATGCGGCAAAGGACGGGTGGATTAGAGGTGTTTTCCTTCCCGTTAGTGCCATTACCAAAGCATCCGCAATTGAGCAGAAGGTGTATGCACCATCATCCTCAATGCCGCTTATTTTATTGTAGAAAAGAGTTGCAAAGCCATAGCCTGAGTTTACGCTTTCGCCCGTTCTTTCCTTTATTTCGTCGCAGTAGGTTTTGCTTTCAAAAAAAGCTCTGTTCCCTCTTTTATCCTGCCAGCTGTAAAGGGGTGATGCCATTTCTCCCGACCTTGACAGATACACCACTCCGTGCATCTGCCCGGTTATGCCGATTGCTTTGATATCGGGGATTTTTTCCGTTAGCTCATTTGCCAAAGAAAGGGATATTTCAATTATCTTTTTTGCATCAAATTCAGCAAGGTCATCGTCCGTTTCAAATTTTGAACTGTTTGAAACTGTCCTTGTACAAATGACTTTTCTCAAAGCGGAGTCATAAACCACCGCACTTATATTTGTGCTTCCTATATCTATACCTAAAAGAGCCGACATTATAGCGCCCCCTTTTTGCTTTATAACAAAAAAAGAATACCATATCTTAAGGCTTTTGTCAATAAAACTGGGTACGAAAAAGCAAAAAAGACAAGGCAAAGCCTTGTCTTTTATCTTCTGTTTATTACATCAATTTATCAACTCCGAGTGCCTCGCAGATATTGTTGATTTCTTCAAGAGTTTTTTCATTTACGTCTATTCCGTCTCTTAGTTTTTCTTTAAGCCTTAACATTTCTTTTTCGCCGTGAGTGTATATCGGCACATTTTCATCTGCCCGCTTGGATGAGCGCAGCTCTTCTAAAAATATGCTTAAATTTTTCTTTTGCTCCTCTGCATTTCCGAAAATTTCAGGGCTTATCACTATAAAGCTGTGGCAAGTTCCTTCTCCGCAGTTTTCCTTTCGTACAAAACGATTTGATGTTGCACCGCCAGACACAATGGCACATAAAAGCTCGCACATCATCCCGAAGCCATAGCCTTTATGAGAGCCTGTTTCCTCCCTATTTCCTCCCACAGGTAAAATTCCGCCTGTACCAACCTTATCATTGATGCAGTGCAGTACATGGGCGGCATCTTCAGACACCTTTCCGTCTTCACCCGTCGCCCATCCGTAAATGAGAGGCTTATCTTCCTTGTTGTAAACTTCTAATTTGCCTCTGGGAATAACCGTTGTTGCGGCATCAAACCAAAAAGGATAAGGTTCTGCCGGCATAGCAAAAGCAATCGGATTTGAACCAAGTATCGCTTGTTTGGAGTTTGTATGCACCGCTATCGATTCGGTATTTGTCATACATATGCCTATCATCCCCGCTTCAACGGCTTTTTTCGTATAATATCCTGCAATACCATAATGATTTGAGTTTCGGACAGAAACAAAAGCCATACCATTTTGTTTCGCTTTTTCTATTGCAAGATTATTGGCGTAGCTTGCTACAAGCTGTCCCATAGCACTATGTCCGTCAATAACGGCTGACACGGACGTTTCAAAAACTATTTCTGCCGCTGCATCCACGCGTATTGAGTTTCTTTTTACAGCATTGTAATATCTTATAAGCCTCTGCACGCCGTGAGACTCTATGCCGTATAAATCAGCCAGCAACAATACCTCGGTTATCAGTTTCGCGTCCTTTTGAGGAAAGCCTAATTTTTCAAATATATTTGTTACGGTTTTATTTACTTCGTTTACATCATATTTTGTATAGCTCATATTTTCACTCCTTTTAAGGATGCATTATTTCTTTCCGAAAGCTTTTTCCATTCTTACTAAAGCTTCTTTTATATCTTCATATTTAGATGCATAGCAGATTCTTATATAGCCTTCGCCGTCGGGTCCGAAGGCATCGCCCGGGCTTGTCACAACGTGAGTTTTTCGGAGGATGTATTCTGCCGTTTCGCGGCTTTTCATACCAAAGCCCGTGATATTCGGAAATACATAAAACGCGCCCTTTGGATAAAGGCATGAAAAGCCCTTGATTTTGTTTAGCCCCTCAACTATCAGATGGCGGTTTCTGTCGTAGTGCTTAAGCATTTCACATACGTCCTTTTCGCCGTTATATATAGCTTCGACCGCCGCAAGCTGCATAGGCTCGGGCACGCTTGCAACCATATTTTCCTGAAGCTTTATAAGGTTTTCCGTTATCCTTTCATTTGCACATATATAGCCCACACGAAAGCCCGTCATCGCAAAGGTTTTTGAAAAGCTGTTGATTGTCAGGACATAGTCCTCTATTCCGGGGATTGCGGCAAGACTTTTTTGCGTAAAGCCGTCGTAAACTAATCTTTCATAAGGCTCGTCTGAAATTATAAATATCTTATGCTTTTTAATAAGCTCTGCGATTTTTAATAAATCCTCCCACTCAAGGACACCGCCCGTGGGATTTGAGGGTGAATTTATAATAATAAGCTTGGTTTTATCCGTGATAAGAGGCTCGATTAAGTCCGCCGTCATCTTAAAGTCGTTTTTTTCGTCCACCTTTGCGTAAACGGTTTTTGCATTTACCATATCAATCTGACCTTTATAATCGGGCCAGTTGGGTCCCTGAATGATAACCTCGTCCCCGGGGTTTACCAGCGTAACTATAGCAAGCATAAGTGCCTGGGTTGCCCCCGCGGTTACAATTATATTTTTGTCGGGATCGCACTTTATGCCATTTTCCTTATAAAGCTTATAGGCTATGGCGTCACGGAGCTCCTTTATCCCTGAATTGGGCGTATATTTTGTTTTTCCCTCTAAAAGGCCTTTTATCCCCGCGTCAATTATATGCTTCGGGGTTATGAAGCCGGGCTCCCCCAAGGTGAGATTTATTGAATCGTCATACTTTTTTGCAAGCTCAAACATCCGCCTTACTCCCGAAGGAAGGGCGTTTTGCGCCGCTGTGCTGAGTAGTTTTTCCATATTGCCGCACCTCTATTTAATCTTTCATATCGGGCAGAACCGTGGGCGAAAACTTATGCTCCATAAGCGAAATCATAGTATGGCTCTTAAGAACCCCCCTGTTTCCTTTGATTCGCAAAATTTTATCCTCAAGAGAATCTATATCCTTTGCACATATTTTAAGCACATAGTCATAGTCCCCCGTGACGGAGTAGCATTCAAGCACGTCGGGCTCATTTTTCGCATATTCCAAAAGAGCTTTTATATTTTCGCCGTACTGCATCTGGATAAAAACAAAGGCATGAACGGTTTTGTTTAATTCCTTCGGGCTTGTGACTATGGTAAAACGCTCTATTATCCCATCTGTCTGCATACGGAGAATTCTTTTATTTACGGCAGGGACGGAAAGGTTTACCATAGTGCTTATTTCCGTCGCTGTGGTGTTGGCATTTTCAGAGAGAATTTTAAGTATTTTTTTATCTGTTATATCCATTTTATCAGCTCCTTATCGGATTTAAATAAATTTTAGCATATCGCGATAATTATTTCAACGAACAGCACAGAAAAAGAGCAGAACTTAACCAAACTTGATTTTTGATTAAATTCTGCTCTTAGTTTTCTGTTTTTATTCTTTAGATAACATATTCTCAATAAAAATCCCATACCCCTTAGTCGGGTCGTTTACGAAAACGTGGGTTACTGCGCCGATAAGTTTCCCGTTCTGAACCAAGGGGGAGCCCGACATCCCCTGGACGATTCCGCCGGTCAGGGAAAGAAGCTTATCATCAGTCACCGTTACAATCATATCTCCCTTTGCTCTGCCGTAAACCTTCTTAATTTCCACCTTATATGGCTTTATGCCATCTCCGCCAAGCTCGGTATAGATAAATGCCTCTCCGTCCTTTACATCCTTTGATACGGCCGCCTTTACCTTAACTTCATCAATCGGGAGTATTCCGCTGGAATTGGCAAAAAGTCCGCCATTTGTGTTTTCCGTTATATAACCGTAGATTTTTTCATCTTCCGTGAATTTACCCACAATTTCTCCGGGAGCTCCCGCTTCGCTTTTTTCAACAGATACAATATCGCAATCTGTTATATATCCTTTTCTTACAGTAAAGCTTCTGCCTGTATCCGAATCAGATACAGAATGGCCAAGAGTTACTACTTTGCCACCTTTTTCATCGTAAAAAGTAACCGTTCCTACACCTGCAATACTGTCTCTCACCCACATACCCACTCTGTTTACCCCGTATTCGTCTTTTATCGGAGTGAGCACTGTTTCAAAAAGCTCGCCGTTTCTATCCGCCGTTATGGCTATTTCTCCCGGCGATGTGATTACCGTTTCAATAAAGCTGTCTGTATTTTTTATATCTGTCCCGTTTGCACTAAGCAGTATATCACCTTTACATAGTCCTGCTTTAAGGGCAGGATTATCCCCTGATATATCTTTAAAATCCACCAGTATAAGCCCTCTTCCGTACAGCTTTATACCCACCACATTCCCGCCTAAAACATATTCACTTTTATCTATATGTCCAGATGCCGACACGCTGGCATCAAGGTTGTGGTCCACGTTCACATAGACAAGCGTCAATATAACCAAGATAACAGCAATTCTTTTCTTCAAAAAAATCACGCTCCGTTCACTCATTTAGTGTAACCAAAGCGTGATTTATAATTCTTTAAAAATTAATAAGAAAATTCATCCAATGATTTGAATGTATAGCCTGCTTCCCTTGCCGAGTCAATAATTCTTCCAAGAGCCTCGGTGTTATCCTTTGATACTGCATGAAGCAGAATTACACAGCCGTTGTGTAGATATGGCATTACGCTTTCAAAGGCGTAGTCCGCACCCTTCTGATTATCTGTTTCCCAGTCCTTGTAGGCAAAGCTCCAGAGCACTGTTTTATAGCCAAGGTCATTTGTCGCAGCGAGGCTTCTTTCGCTGTAAGCCCCCTCGGGTGGACGGAAGTAAGTCATATGCTCACCGTAAAGCTCGAAAAATCTTCTGTCAAGATTTAATATTTCCTCCTGCATAGCCGCCTTTGTTCCCTTGGATGGCATGTTCGGATGATTTACCGAGTGATTACCCACGATATGTCCCTCATCAACCATACGCTGTATAAGGTCGCCGTTTTTCTCAAGATAAGGTCCCGTTATGAAAAATGCGGCAGGCACGCCCTTTTCCTTTAGTGTGTCAAGAATCTGCCCTGTAAATCCGTTTTCATAGCCCTCGTCAAAGGTTAAGTATAAAACCTTTTCAGACTGGTTTCCCGCATAGATACAATTGTATTTTGCCATCATATCCCTCTGCCCCTTTGTAAATTCGGGGAAGGAATCCTTCTTTTTAACAAAGCCCCATCCGTTATTATCATTAGGAAGTGAATCGATTTCAGAGGTATTCCCCTCTGTTATTTCAGATTCCTCGGGAACAGCGACTTCCTCTGTAGCTTCGGGAGTTTCAGTTTCCTCAGGTGCAGCTGTTTCTTCTTTTTCTGAAACTATTTCTTCTTTAACTTCATCTGTATTTTCATCCGTTAATAGCGAATCCTCTTTAGTAATTACCTCATTCTCTCCGTTCGGCTCCGGAAGTTCATGATATACGGTGCAGCCAGAAAGAAATAATGCAACGCATAAAATGCCGAGAACTACTTTTTTCATAGAAAACCGTCCTTTCCATTATTCTTACTTATATTATATACCGTAACGTCATTTTTTTCAATGACTATTTATTTACTATTGACGAAAGAAACGGTTTATGATAAAATTTTAAAAAAAGAGGTGAACACTACGCCAAATTTCCACCACCCTTATGCCCCGACAAAAAAGAAATTGTTAATTTATTTTTCGGGAACATTAGTTTTTCTTCTCATAATATTTCTCATGCAAAAAGCAGGCATTTCTTGTATCTACAAATATTTTTTTGGGTTAGAATGCCCCGGCTGCGGCATGACACGGGCTTTTCTATCTTTTTTAAGACTGGATTTCAAGGCTGCTTTTTCCTATCATCCAATGGTATTTTTTATGCCCCTTACTTATATATTTATTCTTTTCAACGGTAGGCTTTTCAACAACAAAAAGCTTGATAATCTCTATATAATATTTTTAATATCAGGTTTTTTAATAAATTATTTATATAAATTATTTTTTAAAGGATGAATAATATGTTCTGCCATAATTGCGGACATGAAGTAGAGCCCAAAGCAATCGTTTGCATACATTTAGGCCATGCCCTTACAAACACCACACTAAATATTGACGGCATTATGCTTCTTACAGGCTTCATCAACGCCGACGCTAATGGCCTTCCTTTGAAAGACTAAAAAAATAAAGCGGAGAATTTTCTCCGCTTTATTTTTTATAATACACACTTTAAGAAATTTTGCGTACGCTCGCTTTTGGGATTTGAGAAAAGCTCTTCAGGTGCTGCTTCTTCTATTATATATCCTTCGTCCATAAAAATAACACGGTCTGCAACTTCTCTTGCAAAGCCCATTTCGTGGGTTACCACAACCATGGTCATGCCGGAGGCCGCAAGCTCCTTCATAACCTGCAAAACTTCCCCAACCATTTCGGGGTCAAGAGCACTTGTGGGCTCGTCGAAAAGCATAATGTCGGGATTCATCGCAAGAGCTCTTGCAATGGCAACTCTCTGCTGCTGACCGCCGGATAACTGGCGTGGAAAGCTTTTTGCTTTGTCTGCAAGGCCAACTCGTTCCAAAAGTTCCATTGCCTTCTGTTCCGCATCGATCTTGTTCATTTTTTTAAGGTCGACCGGTGCAAGCATGATATTTTTAAGAACGTTTAAGTGCGGGAACAGATTAAACTGCTGGAATACCATTCCTATATTTTCCCTCACCTTATTAATCTTAACCTTTTTGTCGGTAATATCGTTTCCGTCCACAATAATTGTGCCGGCAGAAGATTCTTCCAAACGGTTAAGGCAACGAAGAAATGTGGATTTACCGCTACCTGAGGGACCTATAATACATACAACCTCGCCCTCGGTTATTTCGATGTCAATTCCACGCAAAACCTTAAGCTTCCCGAATTTCTTTTTAAGTCCGCTTACCTTGATTTTTACATTATCAGCCACGGTTAAGCCTCCTCTCCAAAGCCTTTGCAACCTGTTGAAGAATTAAAATTACCACAAGGTACATAACAGCAACAATTGCCCATGTTTCAAAGGATTTGAATGTTATGGCAATTACGTTTTGAGCCTTGTTAACAAGCTCGGGAAAACCGATTACAGAAAGAATGGATGTATCCTTAAGGGTAATAATAAACTGGTTTACAATGCTGGGAATCATGTTTTTAAGCGCCTGGGGAAACACTATCTTAAACATAGATCTCCACTAAGGAAGACCTAGACTTCTTGCTGCCTCCATCTGTCCCTTATCGATCGCCTGAATTCCTGCACGGATAATTTCGGACATATATGCACCGCAGTTTAATGCAAGGCATACCGTTCCTGCCTGAAGTGCCGTAAGTGTGCTCTTTATTCCAAATATGGTACGAAGACCGTAGGGTACTCCGTAAAAAACAAAAAATGCAAGTACAATAAGGGGTACACCTCTTATTAAATTTACATATACAAGGGAAATTCCTTTGCATATTTTACTGTCGACAACGCTCATAAGTCCGAATACAATGCCAAGTACGCATCCGAACAAAAGTCCCCAAAGGGCTAAAAGCAAGGTTTGTCCCATTGCTTCAAAAAGCAGATTGCCGTATGTTGTTATTATCTGGCTCATCAAAAGCCTCCCTTTACATTCTACAAGGGCATCGGTTTACCGATGCCCCTGAATTTGTCAAAATCCAAAATGATTAGCCTAAATATGTTGCGATGATTTCGTCGTACTTACCGTTTGCCTTGATATTAGCAAGACCTGCATTGAAGAGGTCAACAAGCTCCTGGTTAGCTGCATCGAAAATAGCAAATCCGTACTGAGCGGGCTCATTTTCTGTTCCGTCGATGTACTTCATGGCAAGCTCGCCTGTCATGATGTTATACTTTAAGATGGGAGTATCATCGAAGCAAGCGTCAACCTGTCCGCCAAGTACTGCCTGATACATATCGGGAGATGTGGGGAAAGTAATAACTTCAAAGCCATATTCTTCCTTGATGGATTCAGCATACTGATTGCTCATTGTGCCGTTCTTAACAGCAACCTTCTTACCGGAAAGGTCGGAAAGAGCAGCAATTTCAGATTCAGCTGCAACAGCCATACCCTGAGTTGCGTCATAGTATCCTTCAGAGAAAATCCAGCCGGACTCTTTTCTTTCATCAGTAATGGAAGCACCTGCGATCATACCGTCAGCCTGACCTGCCTGACAAGCAGCGATTGCTGCATCCCAGCCAACATACTGAAGGTCATAGGTGAATCCCTGATCTTCTGCAATTGCCTTTAAGATGTCCATATCGATACCAATGATGTTACCTTCTGCATCCTGGAACTCAAAGGGAGAAAATCCCTTGTCTGTTGCAATAACGAAGTGCTTTGCATTTTCAGCTGTTTCCTCTATGGGAGCTTCTCCGCATCCTGCAAAGAGGCATACCATCATAGCGAGAGCCATGATAAGAGCTAATGTCTTTTTCATAAAATAATCATCCTTTCAAAAAATAGATGTGCCTATTTTATCACAAAAAAGATGACGTGTCAATTTAAAGATAGTATTTTGTCTATCTTTAAATATTATCAATATCATAACTTTTATTTATATGCCGATATCCGTCTATTAAAAACTTTAATATGTAAGAAAAACATACATAAATATGCAACAGAGTTTTTACAGAAAATTAGAGGTCAGAGTAATTGTGTTTGTTTTGAGATAGACCAAATAGACCAAAAGCTCACTCTGTATGATGAACTACTTGTTTAGTTAATTGATTACTTGTAGTTAGTTGACAACAAGATAGTTCTTTGACAATAAAATGGGTAAGCAGTTAATTTTTCTTGCAGAGTACCCTTTGGAATACTCTGTTTATATTAAATTACTTATTTTACAAAATTAATGATGATTTGCTACCCACATTTCCATTACACTATCCCATTGATATAATTTATATGCATCTTTACTTAATTCGCCCTCATAAGAACCTTTATAAGTAGGTTTTGGTATCTGTGATTCTATATGCTGCCACTCTAAACCCCAATGACCCTCACCTGTTGAAACATTAATTTGATAACTTTGATTATTTATATTTTTACCTGTACTATCTGTCCAAAGTAATGCTCCACTTAAACCGTCATAAATAAATGTTTCATTTTTATAACAAGAAGAAGCACCATATTTCAGTCCTATATCAGGTGCAACACCCTGACCACCACCAACTATTCCATACTGGTCTTTCTGTAATATAATTGTTGTACCATCTGCTTTTACAAAGGTATCTCCTGCTTTTGCAGGTCTATTGCTTCTTACTTGACCTTCATAAATTGTTATAGGAGCAGTTGAAGTACTATTCACTAATTCTTCCGGTACTGCAAAACCATTATTTGGATTAATTGCAGGTAAGCCATTACTTGTATATTGCTTATTCTCTTCTATAGCACCCGTTGAGAAATCTACTTTTTCTCTTACTGACTTATCTACTATTCTATACAGAACTGTGGTTGCTTCTGCTCTGGTTAAGGTGTTTTGTGGATTAAAATTGCCATTGTTATCACCTACAATAATACCTGCACCATATGCTTTGCATACATAATCTCTGTAATATGTACCAACAGTATTTATATCAGGTATATCTGTATAATCTTCTATATCTGTTTCACCCAAAGTATATAAGGCTCTTACTGATATTAAAGCCATTTCCTGCCTTGAAATTGTCTGTTCTATACTATTGATTGAGAACTCACTCTCTGTAATAATTCTTTTTTCTGTTGCTACCTCATATATAGGTTGCCACCAGACTTGGTCTCTTTCCAATGTTAAGTCTGCATTAGGATACAATGCTCTGACCACTACTGTAATAAATTCTGCTCTGGTCATAGTGTCATTAGGACAAAACAGATTATTTCCTTTTCCTACAAAAAGACCTTTTTCTGTCATAGTCATTACCTGACTATAATACCAATCTGTCTCCTTCACATCTGAAAAGTTTGCACTTGCTGATACAGAAAGGGAAGATATAAGCATAAGAACTGTTAAAATAATTGTTATAATCTTTTTCATATTGTGTTACTCCAATCATTATTTCTGCTAATATTATATCATATGTTTTTGTGGTCAGCAATCTATTTTTAAAAAAAAGTCCTTTTTTCTCATAAGCAAACCTCTCTTAAATATATTTCAAACCTTTCCCCAAAAACATCCCAAAAAAGTTTACTTGATCGATTTTGATAAAGTTTCTAATACCATTACAACCCCAACCAACATATTCCGAAATTTTGTTCATCGGTTAACCTTTACCGAACCACGCGACTATCGCGTGGTTTTCGTTTTACAAAAAAATAAAACCGACCCACCGGGTCGGTTTTATTGAAACAGAAATTACTTTCTGGGGTTCTTGATGTTTGCCTGAGCTGCAGCGAGTCTTGCAATCGGAACTCTGAAGGGAGAGCATGATACATAGTCAAGACCGATGTCATGGCAGAACTCAACGGAAACGGGGTCACCACCGTGCTCACCGCAGATACCGCAGTGAAGAGCGGGGTTAACGGGCTTACCAAGCTTGATGGACATTTCCATAAGCTTACCAACGCCTGACTGGTCGAGCTTAGCGAAGGGATCGTTTTCGAAAATCTTGTTGTCGTAGTAAGCACCTAAGAACTTACCTGCATCGTCACGAGAGAAGCCGTAGGTCATCTGTGTAAGGTCGTTTGTACCGAAGCAGAAGAAGTCAGCTTCCTTTGCGATTTCGTCAGCTGTAAGAGCAGCTCTGGGGATTTCGATCATAGTACCAACTTCGTACTCAAGGGAAATTCCTGCATCCTTGATTTCAGCGTCAGCAGCTTCAACAACGATGTTCTTAACGAACTTCATTTCCTTAACTTCGCCTGTAAGAGGAATCATGATTTCAGGCTTAATTGCCCAATCAGGATGAGCCTTCTTAACGTTGATTGCAGCACGGATAACAGCCTTTGTCTGCATCTTAGCGATTTCGGGATAGGTTACTGCAAGACGGCATCCACGATGTCCCATCATGGGGTTGAACTCATGAAGAGATGCGATGATTGCCTTAATGTCTTCAACAGTCTTGCCCTGTGCCTCTGCAAGAGCCTTTATGTCAGCTTCCTCTGTGGGAACGAATTCATGCAGAGGAGGATCTAAGAATCTGATTGTTACGGGGTTACCGCCGAGAGCCTCGTAAAGAGCCTCAAAGTCGCCCTGCTGATAGGGAAGAATCTTTTCAAGAGCAGCTTCTCTCTCCTCAACAGTGTCGGAGCAGATCATTTCTCTGAATGCAGCAATTCTGTCTGCTTCAAAGAACATATGCTCTGTACGGCAAAGACCGATACCTTCAGCACCAAGCTCAACTGCCTTCTTAGCGTCAGCAGGAGTATCAGCGTTTGTACGAACCTTAAGTGTTCTGTACTCATCAGCCCAAGCCATAATTCTGCCGAATTCGCCAGCGATTTCAGCGTCAACTGTGGGGATGATACCGTCATAGATGTTACCGGTAGAACCGTCGATGGAGATTTCGTCTCCTTCGTGGAAGGTCTTACCAGCTAAAGTGAACTTCTTGTTCTCTTCGTCCATATTGATGTCGCCGCAACCGGATACGCAGCAAGTACCCATACCACGAGCAACAACGGCAGCGTGGCTTGTCATACCGCCACGAACTGTTAAGATACCCTGAGCAGCCTTCATACCTGTGATATCTTCGGGAGAGGTCTCAAGTCTTACAAGAACAACCTTTTCTCCTCTTTCATTCCAAGCCACAGCGTCTTCAGCTGTGAATACAACCTTACCGCAAGCAGCACCGGGAGAAGCACCTAAGCCCTTACCCATGGGAGTTGCAGCCTTCAATGCCTTAGCATCGAACTGGGGGTGTAAAAGAGTATCCAAGTTTCTGGGATCGATCATAGCAACAGCCTTTTCTTCTGTGATCATACCCTCGTCAACTAAGTCACAAGCAATCTTAAGAGCAGCCTTAGCGGTTCTCTTACCGTTTCTTGTCTGAAGCATATAGAGCTTGCCGTGTTCAACGGTGAACTCCATATCCTGCATGTCTCTGTAGTGATCTTCGAGTGTTGCACAAACCTTGTTGAACTCATCGAATGCTTCGGGGAACTTTTCTGCCATTTCAGCGATAGGCATGGGAGTACGAACACCTGCAACAACGTCTTCACCCTGTGCATTTGTTAAGAACTCACCCATAAGGCCCTTTTCGCCTGTAGCGGGGTCACGTGTGAATGCAACACCTGTACCGCAATCGTCACCCATGTTACCGAATGCCATCATCTGTACGTTAACGGCAGTACCCCAAGAATAGGGAATGTCGTTGTCACGACGGTATACGTTAGCTCTGGGGTTGTCCCAGGAACGGAATACGGCTTCAACAGCACCCATTAACTGCTCAATGGGATCAGTGGGGAAGACCTTACCAATCTTATTCTTGTATTCAGCCTTGAACTGAGAAGCAAGTGTCTTTAAGTCGTCAGCTGTAAGCTCAACGTCCTGCTTAACGCCCTTTTCTTCCTTCATCTTGTCGATAAGCTCTTCAAAATACTTCTTACCAACTTCCATAACTACGTCAGAATACATCTGGATGAATCTTCTGTAGCAGTCCCAAGCCCATCTGGGGTTGCCAGAAGCAGTTGCCATATATTCAACAACTTCTTCGTTAAGACCGAGGTTAAGGATTGTGTCCATCATACCGGGCATGGAAGCTCTTGCACCGGAACGAACGGAAACGAGTAAGGGATTAGTCTTATCGCCGAACTTCTTTCCGCAGATTTCTTCCATTTTTGTGATGTATTCAAGGATCTGAGCCTTGATATCATCGTTGATCTTTCTGCCGTCCTCATAGTACTGAGTACAAGCTTCAGTTGTAACTGTGAAGCCCTGGGGAACGGGAAGACCGATCTTTGTCATTTCAGCAAGGTTAGCGCCTTTACCACCGAGAAGTTCTCTCATAGACGCGTCGCCTTCTTTGAACAAGTAAACAAACTTTGTCATTGGTTTTTACCTCCTAATTATAATTTAACATATCAATAATACACTAAAATCAAAAAAATTTCCACCCTTTTTTGAAAAAAGACTTAATTTTTTTTAATCCGTGTATCTTTTTTATCATCTTTTACCAAATATTTGTCTTTTTTTATTGCATTTTTACCAATTTTTTAAAATAATCAAGGGTTTTCATATGCTCTGCCACGTGGCAGGAAATAAAGCTCTCTGTGTAAAGAGTTGCTTGCAAAAGCGTAGGCTCATCTACCTCAATCTTAAAAAGTCCCCGAACAAATGGAGCCTTTAATATGTAGTCCATAAAAGATGCTGCTCTTGTTCCTTCTGCCTTTAATCCGAGAAGTGACGCACATCTTCTGCAAAGAACCCCTCCCTGTATGGAACTGAAGGCAAAGGGGCCTTCTTCGCTTTCACAGCTTACGCATGAAGAAACACGAGGTTCAAAACCGGACTCCTTAAGAATCTTAAGGTCATAGATTATTTTAAGAATATTTATATCACTCGCTTCATCCTGAAGCATATAAAGACAATTTAATAAAATTTTAAGCCCCATTCCCATATCTTCGGGAGCAAGGTGTCCCGCCAGGTCTGCCATGTAAATTCCCAGAGCAAGTCTTACACAGTCATCCCGGAGATGATAAAAGCTTTCGATGCAATCAGATGAGCTTAAGGAATAGACATCACCCTTCGGCTGATTTAAGACAAATTCGCCGAAACAGAGCAGCTCACACGCTGCTCTGTTTTTACTTTTCATACTTCTTACGCCCTTGGCACTCACTGAAATTTTTCCGAGTTCTCCTGTTAAGAGCGTAAGCATTTTATCATAATCACCAAAGTTTACCTGCCTTATTACAAGGCCCTTTACTTTTATCGGTTCTGCCACGCTCTTCCCTCCTTTTCCCTTTTTCCTTCATAAAAAGATAATCGGAAATTTTTCCGCTTTTATAAAAATTTCTTTCTTCCATGGTGCACCTCCGCTTTTATTTTGCGAAGAACACACTCTTAGTATTTAAGGAATTTACTTCCTTTCAAAGCCGAGCGTTTTCAAATCACTCATGCTGTTACGCCAGTCGGGACGTACCTTTACCCATAATTTCAGGAACACCTTTTTGCCGAAAAACTTTTCCATATCGCTCCTTGCATAACTTCCCACTCTTTTTAAGGCTTCTCCGCCCTTGCCGATAATTATGGATTTATGGGAGTTTTTCTCGCAGTAAATTGCCGCCTCAATACGAAGCAGGTCCTCCCCGTCGGAAAATTTTTCAATTTCTACCGCTGTTCCGTGAGGAACTTCCTTATCAAAGAGTCTCAAGATTTTCTCTCTTATCATCTCCGCCGCAATATCCTTTTCGGGCATATCCGTCATCTGATCCTCGGGGTAGTACATCGGACCTTCTGGTATGAGCTTCAATACTTCCGAAATAACCTTGTCCGCACTTTCCTTAAGTGCCGACATAGGAATTACCGCAGAAAAATCGCAAAGAGCTGTATATTCCGCAATAACCGGAAGGATTGCATCCTTCGATGCCGCATCCGCCTTATTAAGCACCAGTATTGCAGGGATTTCTCTTGCCTTAAGCTGTTTTATAAGCTCCTTTTCGGTTTCTCCGGGAGCCTTATCGCACTCGGCAACAAGAATTGCAGCATCCACATCGGTGATTGTTTCCGTAACCACACGGTTCATAAATTCGCCAAGACGGTTTTTCGGTTTGTGAACGCCCGGAGTATCAACAAATATAAGCTGATAATCGTCTGTGGTTTTAATTGTAAGAATAGAACTCCTTGTGGTTTGCGGCTTATTCGAAACGATGGCAAGCTTGTCTCCTGTTATTTTGTTAAGCAATGTACTTTTTCCGGTATTCGGACGGCCTACAATTGCCACAAAGCCTGACTTGAATATATTTTCGCTCATATTTACCTCTTATTCTCTCGGCAGATTCATTGCCGCTAAAATCTTTTTCTCTTTCGCCTGCATTTCTTCTCTTTCTTCATCTTCCATATGGTCATAGCCAAGAAGGTGGAGCATGGAATGTACTGTCAGAAATCCAACCTCACGTCTTTCAGAATGTCCGTATTCTTTCGCCTGTTCAGCTGCACGTTCCAGGGAAATAACAATATCACCGAGAAGAAGGTTTTCGCCGTTATAGGTTAAGCTGTCCTCATATATGCACCTATCTTCGTCAAAGGAAAGCTGTGGAAATGACAAAACATCCGTCGGACCGACTCTATGCATATATTCTTCATTAAGCTCCGCAATTTCTGAATTAGTGCAAAGAGTTACGCTTATTTCGCAGTTTTCATCCATGTCTTCTTCTGCTAAAGATGCTTTTACCGCAAGCTCAATAATATCGTCAAAGGCCGTTTCGTCAAGAGTCCTTTCTATCAGAAGATTCATCTTCCTTTTCCTCCTTTTCGTCATACTTTATTCTTTTATGGAAATGGCTTCCAAGCATGGAAACAAAGGCGTTTATAATCTCGCCCAGTTCACGGAATGAAAGGTCGCAATCGTCAAGCTCTCCCTCTGCCATTCTGTGCTTTACTATTTTTGTTACCATGGCACGGATTGATTCTTCCGTTTTGTCATCCAGGCTCCTGACAGCCGCCTCGCAGGAATCGGCAAGCATTACTATTCCCGCTTCCTTGGATTCCGGCTTAGGACCGGGATATCTGAACTCGTCTTCCCTTGCTTCGGGATTTAATTCCAGAGCCTTTTTATAGAAAAATCCCGTCAGTGTTTCGCCGTGATGCTGTGCAATAATGTTCCTTATATCTTTCGGAAGGCGATACTGTCTTGCAATTTCAAGACCATCATCCACATGACTTCTAAGTACCTTTGCGGATTCTGCCGGCATAAGAGCATCGTGGGGATTATCACCCATCTGATTTTCAAAGAAATAACCGGGACGGCGAAGCTTTCCGATATCATGATAATAAGCCGCCACTCTGGCAAGCTGGTTGTTTGCACCTATTCTTATACACGCCGCTTCGGCCAAATTTCCCACCATCAGACAATGATGATAAGTTCCCGGAGCTTCAAACATAAGCCTTTTTAACAAAGGTTTTTCGGGGTTTCCCAAATCGTTTAGCTTAAAGGGGGTTATTATATTGAATATGTTTTCAAATATGGGCGTTGTGCCTATGGTAAGAACAGAAGATATAAGGCCGTTTATTCCGCCCATAGCCGCAGTTTTCATTACAACATCAGCACTTTTTCCGGTTATCAGCATTGCCATTGATGCACAAAGTATGCCGGAGGCTATGGAATAAGCCATTGCCTTTGCATAGCCGGATACGCCCTCCACCTTTTTGAATATCATGGCTGCTATTGTGGAAAAGGTTATCATTGTTATAATAAAATCTTCCGTCTGACCGAGCATAATTGCCGCCGAAAAGCAAAGATATATGCTCACGATTGAAGAAAGCCTTGCACTCACAAATGTAGCCATAAGGATGGCACAGAACGGAAGCGGTACAAGATAAACATATTCCTTTGGCACGGAACGCATTATAAAAACAATGAGAAGCATAAGCACCGGAAGCACACATGCCATAATAATTTTTTCCTGAGAAAACCTCTTTCTTTCCGATTTAAGCATTATGTAATAAACCGAAACGGCATAGGACGCCAACATAAGAATAAGAATTCCCACGGCGTATTTTATATTGATATGGCTTGCACCCTTTAATACGCCCATGTCGGAAAGAAGAGATATATGAGCATCGCTTATAACCTCTCCGCGTCTTACAATAATCTGATTTTTCTTATATACGGTGGGCTCTACAAGCTTTCTGGCTTTTTCTCTTTCCACTTCTGTAAGCTCTGCATTGAATTCTTCGTTGATTTTTGTATAACCTCTAAAGAATTCATCCGCCACCTTCTTTTTGGCAAGAGAGGTCTCTTTCGCAAGGAAAAGAGTTTCCATCTGTAAAAGAGATTCATCAATGTCAATTACACCCTTGTCCATTATTTCAGAAAAAACCTCACGGACATTCTGGGAAAAAAGGCTGTATTCGGAAGAATCCATAGTGAGAAGATAGGATATTGCGTCATCAGAAAGCGAAATATCTATATCCTCCTTTATAAAGCTTATCTTTCCTGTCAGGGCAAGCTCCATGTTTCTTGCTTCGGTTATGGCCGCAAAAGAGCTTTGAAGCCTTGAAAGCTGATCTTCATTTACCTGAAAGTTTACGGTATATTGATTTTCCACCTGATTTGCCGCAGCATCTTTTCTTCTCTGCGTTGTCACTTTATCCTCAATTTCACGGGTGGCATAAATATCCTCTGTACAAACCTCGCCGGCAGAATAGTCATAGCTCTGGGGCACGGCGGAAGTAAGAATTATCAGGAAGGACAAAACAAAGGAAATGCCCAATGCAAGAAAAACTTTAAGATTATTTTTAACTCTTATCATTTATTTTTCCTTTCGGCAGCTTTTGCCGCCTTTTCCCTTTCGTATTTCTCATAGCTCGTTATTATTTTCTGAACAAGAGGATGACGGACAACGTCCTTCTCCGAAAGGCCCACAAATGAAATACCCTCGATATTCCTGAGCACCTTCATCGCCTCTTTAAGTCCCGATGTTTTTCCGTCGGGAAGGTCAATCTGCGTTATATCTCCCGTTACGATTACCCTTGAGCCAAAGCCTATTCTTGTAAGAAACATTTTCATTTGTTCGGGCGTGGTGTTCTGTGCTTCGTCAAGAATTATAAAAGCGTCATCAAGGGTTCTTCCGCGCATATATGCAAGCGGTGCAACCTCAATCTGTCCTCGCTCCTGATATTTCTGATAGGCTTCAACGCCCATCATTTCGTACATCGCATCGTATAAAGGCCTTAAGTAGGGGTCAACCTTCATCTGCAAATCACCGGGCAAAAATCCAAGCTTTTCTCCCGCTTCCACAGCAGGACGGGTCAAAATAATTCTGCTCACTTCTTTTTTGCGGAAAGCCTCCACTGCCATTGCCACCGCCAGGAAGGTTTTACCCGTTCCGGCCGGGCCTATTCCGAAGCAGATGGGATTTTCTTTTATTGCTTTTATATATTCCTTTTGCCCCAAAGTTTTAGCCTTTATCGGCTTACCTTTTGAAGTAATGCAGATAAAATCTCCATTAAGCGAAACTATTCCAGATGCAGAGCCTTCTCTTGCCATGGCGATACAATAGCGTATTCCCTGCTCGGTTAAAGACTCATTATTTTTAAGAACGCTCATCATAGCACCGATTGCCTCGTAAGCAGCATTCACATTTTCCTCAGCACCCATGATTTTAAGCATGTTCCCCCTGTTTATTATCTGCACATTAAGTTCATGCTCCACGAGCTTGATATTAAAATCAAAGCTTCCGAAAAGCTCGGAGACCTTTGACATATCTTCAATTTCGTAATTTCTTTCCACCATGGAAAATCATCCTTTCGGCATTAATCTTTCTTTTGTTCCAGTGCTATATCTTCAACGCATTCAAAAACCACCGTAACAGCAGTTTTTGAGTCGCTTAGTTTTTCAGTTTTAAGGTGTGTGCTTTTAACCGAAACTCCGGAAGGAAGCTTTTTTTGATATTCCTCAACAATCTCCCTTTCGGCATCTTTTAAAGCCTTTTCCTCATCAACTGTTATTTTATCTTTCAGAATTTCTTTATATTCTGTTTTTATAACTTTAACAGGCAGGGAAATTTCTCCAAAAAGCTTAAGGTTATCCTCTTCTTTTTCCGTCTCGTAATTTTCAAAGGGTGCTTTTCCGAGAAGTCGAAAGCTCATTCCAAAGTTTCCTATAACAATACTGTAGTAGCTTTTTTCCTTCCCCGTATATGTAATTATCTCCTTCTCAGAGGAAACATTTTTGCTTTCTTCCGTCCAGTATGAAGCCAAAACCTCCCCCATTGCATGAACCGGAGGAAAGCCTTCCTTTTCGGATGAAATAAGTATCTGTCCCTTTACAACGCTGTCCCCCTCGCTAACCATTGCCCACCCACGTTTTACGGTTATATCCGAAATTATTCCGCTACGTTTGGCAATAACGTCGCAAGGCTCTTTCGTATCAAAAGGTTTTGCCGCCATATCTTTTTCCCTTACGTGAATATAACATACCGTGCCTTTTATTTCAGGCCATATCCACGAAAGTCTCGGCTCATATAAAAGTGCTTTTTCGCTGAAACTCTTTTCATCCACATTATATTTTACCACACCTTGACGCAATCCGCAATAGGAAGCTAAAATTTTTATTTCTTCTTTCGTAAGTTTTTCGTTTCCGTCAATGCGTATTGACCATATAAAGGAATTAAGTATGCATATAACGGCCAAAAATGTTGCTGCACCCCAAAGCAGGATTTTCCTTTTTGCCATCCTTTTCACGAAGAATGGGAAGCCTGCTTTTTTAATTATTTTCACCTTGCATCCCGCCCTGTATGCAGGAATTGTCATTTTCCGGAAAGCCTTAATTGATGTTACAAGGGTTATTCCGTTTTCGCTTTTAACAACATCCTTAATACAAAGTCCTCTTTTTGCACATAAGTTGACAAAGCGTTCCGGATATTTTCCTGTAACGGATAAAACAAGATACCCGGAAAGCCGTCCTGAAAGTTCCATAAGTTTCCTCCTATATAAATTCCACGTTTCTGATTTTTCCTGTAACAGAAATTATTTCATCCGTTATTCCAGATAGGCAAAGGTCCTCTCCATTTATTTTAATTATTGCATTTTTTGTATTTATCTTTATGCATCCGTCGTCATAGCTTATAATTCCTATATGATTTTCTATGTAACAGGAAAAATTCCCGGACATTGTTATATAAGGCACATCAAGCAAAACTTCTCCCGGTATTCCGGAGCCGGTCAACGCCTTTAAAATTTTATCTTTCTTCAAAGAAATGCCCCCTTTTTCACATATTATGCAAAAAACTCCTTCTTATTACAGTATGTCCCACATATAAATGTAAAAGGAGTGATTTTATGAAGAAGTTTTATTCCGTATTCCCCCTATTTCTTATATCGCTGCTCTTCGTCCTTCCGTTTTTATCCAGCCATATAAAAGATGCCGTGTCCGGCGGAATAAGAACATGCCTGTCTGAGCTTATTCCATCACTTTTTCCCTTTTTGTTTTTATCTTCTCTCACCTCGTATTTTGCATCACCTTTAATGTCACATTTTCTCGCTCCTGTTTTATGTCCGCTTTTGGGCATAACTCCACCTTCAATCCCTGCTGTAATTTCAGGAATTTTGGGTGGCTTTCCCTCCGGTGCCGCAGAAAGTGCAAGGCTCTATTCAGAAAGAAAAATTTCAAAGGAGGAGGCAGAGCGACTTCCCCTCTTCTGCAACAACGCAGGCCTTATGTTTACCGTGGGCACCATAGGAGCAGGTCACTTTTCCTCCTTCAAGGCAGGACTGATCCTTTACTTTTTCCACATTTTTTCATCTGTAATCTGTGCTGTTTTGACAAGGGACAATAAAGGAAAATCCGTCCGCTATACCAAAGAACCCTATTCTCCCGTACCGCTTTCAAGGTTTCCTGAGCTTTTTACAAAAGCCTTGAAAAACTCCGTATGTGCAATGGCCATGATCTCGGGAAGTTTTATTGTTTTCAGTGTTTTTACATCTCTGCTGTTTTTAACTTTCGGAAAAACTCCCCATGTTTGTTTCATAGCAGGACTTTTCGAAGTTACAGGCGGACTTCTCGCAATGAAAGAAAATTCAGCGGGCCTTATCCTTTCTGCATTTCTACTGTCCTTTAACGGCTTTTGTGTACATATGCAGTCAATGTCTTTTTTTGCACCGCTGAAACTTTCAATGAAAAAATGCATTCTCGGAAAAATATTTTGCGCTTTTCTTTCAGCCTTCTTGATGTATATTTCCCTTCCGAAAAACTTTATGCCGAAAGAAGGCTTTCCGCCAATGGCGTTTTACATTGTCACCCTCCTTCTTCCGCTTGTATTTTTTATTCCTTACATAAAAAAGAGAGCATCAGACCGTGTCTGATGCTTTCTTTCATTTACTTCCGTTTCGCATTTTATAAAAAAGGTATTGCTGTGCAAAGCCTGAGTCCGCTCCGAAAAGCTCATATCCGTCGGCTCCGCCAAAATACTCATCCATTGCTCTTTTCACCCATACATCCACCGGAAAGGAGTCGAATCGGGACAGAGAAAAAAGCAATACACAGTCTGCGACTTTGTTACCCACACCGAAAATTTCAAGAAGTGCATTTCTCGCTTCCGGCGTTTCAAGAGTCCTGATCTTCTTCTCGTCAATTTTTCCCGAAAGCACATCTCCTACCGCCTTTTCAAGATACTTTGCCCTGTAGCCCACTCCGAATGAGGCAAAATCCGCCTCTGATACATCACGGAGAGCTTCTGCATCCGGAAAAGCGTAGTAAACCTTTCCGTCAAGCTCCCTTTCCTCTCCGTAGGCAGCACTTATTTTTTCGATGCATCCCTTAATTTTTGGAATTGAACTTCTTTGAGATATAATAAAAGACAAAAGACTTTCGAAAAATTCCTGCTTAAGGATTCTTATACCGCTTCCGAATTCTACCGCTTCTTCCATAACCTTGTTTTTGGCTATCCGTTTCTTTATTCCGGAATAGTCCCTGTCAACGTCAAGATAGGCCTTAAAAAAATCCTCATCTTCCTTTTTTGCTCCGTTTATTTTAATTACCTTTCCGTCATAACATATATTTACCGCCCTTTTAGCTGCTACTCCGCTATAAGAACCGTCGGCGTTTTCATTCCACCTGAAACATTGACCGCAATCAAAGGTATGGCGAAGGGAAAAATCCCTGTCAAGTTTTATTTCAATACTCATCTTTAGTCCTCTCCTTTTTTGATTTAACTTTCATAAATCCTTCCTCCGTGCGGCGTATAAGACCTTCTCCGCCCTTAAGCCGGAAGAAAGATTCATAGAGCATCATGCTGCTTTTGTATTCATCGTTGTCAGAAAGCCAAAAGCAGATTGCACAAAGTGCATCCTTAATAAGTTCCTCTGTTTCGATAAATACCTCTCTGCTAAGTGCAGAGCAAGGTGCATAAATATCCTTATCTCCGTTTGAAATGTGTAAAACGCAAGGCTTACCCAAAAGATTTTCAAGTATTGCAAGAACTCCGCTTTTAGTAAAAGCATCACATATCACAATATCAGGAAGCTCTTTTGAATAAAGTTCATTTATACTGCCTTCGTAAAAGTGTCCTCTGTTCACATTACGCCTGGCTTCACTTATTCCGTAAGGGTAAATTCCCGATTTTTCAAACGCTGCCCCCTTTATTGCAAGAAAATGGACATCCTCTTTCGCAGAATCCAAAAACGCTACTCTTTTCCCGATAGTTTTATTTGCTTCCGGCGAGCTTTTATGATAAATTTCTCCATTTATAACCACAGGCTTTAAAAGTTCTGATATAAGAACACAGACTTTGCCGGTTTCTTTGGAAATAAATAAAAACTCTATGGTGTCCGCACCCATGCTTTTTGCCATCATCTCAAGGTTCCCTCTGCCGCCGGAGTCCAGATACAAAAGAGCTCTGGCCTCTTCAAAAGGATTAAAGCTCTTTCCCCACAAAGCCCTCTGACTTCTTCTCCCCAGATTTCTTATCATAGAAGAAAAATCCTCCACAATACTTTCCCGACAAGAGGAAATATGCAAAATTTTCCGCTCCACAAAATCACTCCGCTAATATGAATCTACGTTATTGCTTTTTCTGAAATTAAGTGATATAATTATACCTGTAATTTTAATTTGTGTCAAGAAAGGATGCTTCACAATGGCTATAAAACTTCTGGCGTTTGACCTGGACGGCACGCTGACTCAGCATAAAACAAAGCTTTCGGAAGAATACAGAGATTTTCTATTAAAACTTTCAGAAAAATACATCCTAATAATGGTGGGTGCGGGTAAATCTGACAGAATTTTCAATCAGATGGATTCATTCCCCATAGATGTAATCGGAAACTACGGAATGCAGTATGCAAAATACAATCCCGATAAAAAGGCCCAGGAGCTTGTATATGACATCGTGCTTCCCTGCGACAAGGCTCTTTGTGAGGAGAGAATCACTTATCTTCGCAAAAAGCACGGATTTACCGAATATGCCGGAGATAATGTTGAATTTCATTCCTCGGGCTGTGTTACTTTCCCGCTCCTTGGTACAAAGGCCAAACAGGAAGACAAGCTTTCCTTTGACCCGGACAGAAAGAAACGCCGTGCATTTTACTCGGAGGTTTGCGAAACCTTCCCCGAATACAATGTATTTGTGGGCGGTTCCTCCTCCTTTGACATGGCACCCATGCCGTACAACAAATACTATGCACTCTCAAAATATTGCGAAGAAAAAGGCATTTTACACGATGAAGTAATTTTCTTCGGAGACGATTACGGCGAAGGCGGGAATGACGAATCTGTTTATAAATCAGACTTCGGATTCATAAAGGTTGACGATTACAGAAACTTTATAACTCTCGCTTCCCATCTTTTATGAGAAAGGACAGTAAAACATGGATATTAAGTCACTTTTAAAAACATTTACCTGCTCCTGCGGAAAAGAACACAGTTGCGATATTAAAGATGTTTTCATCGAAAAAGATGCCGCAAAAAGAATCACCGACTCGGCTAAAGGTTACAATACCATAACCGTAGCCGCTGACAAAAATACCTATGCACAAAGCGGAAAAGACGTAGAAAAAGCTCTTTTTGGAAAAAACTATAAGGTTTATATTTTCCCCGATGAGTTGCTTGTTCCCAACGAAGATGCCATAGCACGCCTTAAAAATGCTCTTCTTCAAAACACTGACCTTATCATCGGAATCGGAAGCGGTGTTATGCAGGATTTATGCAAATATGTAAGCTTTGAAGAAAAGATTCCCTATCACATCGTGGCAACAGCTCCCTCCATGGACGGCTATGCCTCCAAGGGTGCGGCAATGATTATCGGCAACATGAAGATCACATATAACGCTCATGTTCCGGAAGTAATTTATGCCGATACGGAGGTTTTAAAAAACGCTCCTCTCGATATGATAAAGTCCGGATTTGGTGACATTGTGGGAAAATATTCCTGCCTCAATGACTGGAAATTGGCACATGCGGTAAACAACGAATATATATGCCCCTATGTATATGACCTTACCTTTGATATGCTTCTTTCTGTTAAGGATTTGGGACCTGCTCTTCTTCGCCGTGACAGCGAAGCTGTCAAAAAGCTTATGGAGGCTTTGGTGGGCGTGGGAATCGCCATGGCTTATGTTGGTAACTCCCGCCCCGCTTCAGGAAGCGAGCATCATATGTCTCACTTTTTTGAGGTTTTGGGAATCATGAAAAAAGAGCCTTATTTCATGCACGGAACCGATGTGCTTTATTCTGCATATTACACCGAAAAAATGCGTGAAGAGCTTATTTCTCTCACCGAAGTTAAAGCTAAAAGTTCATTCTCCATGGATGAATGGAAAAAAACAATAAGAGATATTTATCTGGATGCAGCAGATGGTGTTATTTCTCTCCAGGAAAAGCAAGGCTGGTATAAAGAGGATAAGATTCCCGTATATAAGGAAAAATGGGAGGAAATCGTAAAGGTTTTATCCGAAGTTCCTTCGTCCTGCGAGCTTCTTACCTTAATTGAAAGCGTAGGCCTTGATATAAAGGAATTTGAAAATCTCTACGGCGAAGAAAAAATCAAAAACGCCATGCTTTATGCAAAGGACTTAAAGGACAGATATTCTGTTTTGTGGCTCTACTTTGCACTAATGGCATAAAAAAATAAAAAGGAGATGTAAAAAAAGTCCAGACCGCAAAAAGGCAAATAAATTAGTGGATTGGGCAAAGTTACAAACTCTATGTTGTAAAATAGTGTTGAAAAATCGCATTTCTGCGATTTTTCTTCATTTTGAGCCTTTTTGCTACGAACAAACTTCACCCTCAACTATGTGAATAAAACCAAAGGTTTTAGAACAAAAGTCGGAGACTCGATGTCTCAGGCTTTTATTAATATCTATATACGCCTTCGGGCGGTGCAGTTTGTCCGTTCTGAAGCATTTTTTCCTATCTCCTGAAAAAGGGGCTGTAATTATTTTACAGCCCCTTTCTTTATTTTTAATAGGTGAAAAATCCGTCATCTGTATTTACATTGTGTATTCCGTAACACTGAAGCGTTTCGGGAAATTCTTCTTCAAAGCGGTAGGGCCACCACCATAAAAATTCCTCTTTCACATTATCCGTTTCAGCCCCGGGAGTATAGAATATAAATTCTGTTCCGCCGTCAAGTCCATAAGGTGTACTTGCAACATATAAAACGCCGTCCTCAATCCACTGTTCTCCCTCTTCCTTTTCGGTTGTGATTTCGGTAATAGTCATTTTATAGGATACTTCATCAATCTTCTCAACTATTTCAAACTTGCCTGCAAAATCACATACATAGCATGTTCCGTTGGGATTATTCTCTCCGATTTCTCCCATGTTTGAATCATGGAAAGAACCATTAAAGCTTCCGTCCTTTTCAAGATAAAGCTCTGTGCCCCAGGCCCCCGCACCGCTGGAAAAGTAAAACTCCAAAACTTCGTCAAAGGGAAGTAAAATTTTATTTTCAGATTCTATTTCCTTATCATTTTCTTTTGTTATCTCTTCTGTTATTTCTCCGCCCGCAGTTTCTGTTTCTTCACCGTTTTTCATACAGCCCGAAAATGCAGACAGTATAAGCATGAGAACCAGTAAAATTCCAATAAATCTTTTCATGATAGCCTCCTTTTATCAAAAAACGGCGGAAAATATCCCCGCCGTTTTATGCTTTCAAAACCTTTGATTAAAAATTGTTTTCCTTTCTCTCTTCGGGATCCACAACTCTTACAATAATTGCAGAAACCTCAGCTCTCGAAATATTCGCCTTAGGATTGAAGGTTCCGTATGCATCGCTGCCTGAAAGAACGCCTGCGTTATAGAGGTAAAGTATTTCATAATAATACTTATTGCTCTCGTCAACATCGGGAATTTCTTCAACATCGTTTATCTCTTTAAGAGCATCCTCGGGAATTATATTAGCGAAGATATATGCCATTTCTTCACGGGTTATAGCTCTGTCATAGTTTGTAAAGTCCTTCTTTTTAATGATGCCTTCTTCTATTGCGTAGTTCACATAGCCTTCATACCATGTGCTGCCTGCTTTGAATTCGGTTTCGTTGTTATAGTAAATATCGTGAACTCGTGCAGCAATCGTAAGTGCCTCTGCAACAGTGATGCTTCCGGAAGGATCGAACGTTCCGTCTGCACGGCCTGACATAAGACCGTAACGATATGCAAGCTTAACAACGCCGGACTGCTTGGAGCCGTACCATGCATCTTCATCAATATCAGAAAAAATACCGCTGTTATACATTCTCTGGAATTTGAAGTTTTCAATTCCCTCGTCTGTTGCCTCTACCTTTATAACCACGGTACCTGTGAAATCATCTTCCTCAACAGTTACCGCTGTGTACTTAATAGTGATGTTACCTGCACGCTCGGGAACAAAGCTTACATCGGAGATGAGCATATCATCGTCTTCGTAATAATATTCATAACCCTTTTTAACTTCTTCCTCGTCTTTTCCGCCGTAATCATAGTAAAGTGTTCCGTAGGTTGCGGAGGGAAGAGTGAAGACTACATATTCAAGATCGTCGCCCCAGAATTCATCGCAAGTATCATAAAAGTCATCGCCGTCAAACTTAACAGCTTTGCCCTTTTCGCCCTTGTAATTGATGGGATCGGGAGCATCCTCGTCATCGTCATCCTTAACTGTTGTAGTTCCGGTTACAGTAATTTTAATCTTACCGGTAAAGCGTGTTCCCTCGTCGGAATAACCGGTGTAGCTTATGGAAACAGTTCCCTTGTATCCTGACTTGGGAACGAAGCTTACATACTTTATGTAATCTGCCTCTGAATTGTAGAACTTTGTGGCGGAAGAAACCTTTTCATTTTCGTCCTTGCCCGAAGAATACTTATAGTAAAGTGTACCCTGGCTTGACGAAGGAAGAGTAAACTTTACATATTCCAAAGCTTCGCCTGTAGCTTCCTTGCAGGCATTTGTAAAGCTTGATGCAGAAAATGTTTTATAGGATGTGTTCTTTACAGAATACTTAATATCGTCCGCCTGATCTGCACTTGAAGTATCCACCTTAATGGTAACAGTACCGTTATAGCTGTCTCCGTCAATGCTGTATCCTTCATAGTCCACAAACACTGTTCCTTCATAATCTGTTTTTGGAACATATGCCATAAGATAGAGATAGGGGCTCTTTCCGTAGTAGTACTTCTTTGAAGAGGACATTTTTGCCTTTTCACCCTCTTCATCGTCGTAGTCATAATAAAGTGAACCTTCGGAGGGTGATGAGAATTTCACATAGGAAAGCTTTGTACCTGTTTCCTCCAAACACACTTTGTTAAAATCGGAAGGGGTGAAGAATACAGATTCTCCGGTAACTTCATAATAGATGTCATAGTCATTGTTTGATGACTCTACCTTTATGCCCATAACACCTTCGTATTTTTCGCCATCAGCATCATACGCATAATATGTAAGAGTAAAGTTTTCTTCAGCATCTTCGGATACAAGAAGCGTAACCTTGTCAATCAAGGTGGACTTTTCTGTATCCCTATAATATTTAGTTGTAGCCTTTACCTTTGTATTTGATGTTTTTGAAGCCTTGTAGTCATAGTAAAGCACGCCTTCAGTTTCCGCATCGGGAAGTTCAAAGGTTATGTAGCTTAAAGAGAAACCTGCGTTACGGCAAAGGGAATTAATTTCAGATGCATCAAATGTAATTTTATCTCCGGGATCAACATAATGATTTATCTTTTCAAGATCGCCCTTTTCCTCAGCCATTGTAACTTCTACAATAATCATACCTTCAAAGGTTACTCCCTTTTCGGTGCTGTAGCCTGTATAGTAGATTTCCGCTTCGCCTTCAAAGGTTGGTTTGGGAACATAGCTTATCTTGGATATAAGCTTTGCAGTGGAGCTTGAAGAGCTTCTGAGATACTCTGTACCTATTTTAACCTTATCTCCATTATCGCCGTCATAATCATGCCATAGTGAGCCGCTACCGGCTGTGATTTCATTAATTTTAATACTCTTTAATTCATTTTTGGTTTCATCGCTGCAAGCCTGAACAAAATCAGCAACCTTAAATTTAAGCACCTCGTCGCTCTCAATTGAGTAGCGAATTGCCTTATCTCTGATTGTAGGTTCCTCTTCTTCCTCTTCTTCCGGGCCGCCCTCAAGATTTTCTTCTCCGCCCTCAAGTTCTTCAGCTGCCGGTGAGAGTGTAATTTCCTCTTCAGCCTCCTCAGCAAAAGAAGGCACCAGTCCTAAGCAAAGCATAATTGCAAGGAGCCATACAAGTATTTTTTTCATCATTTTCATCAGTCCCTTTCTTTAGTGTATTCTGATTTATATGTATTTTATTTCCCTCAAAATAATTTACATTTACACACATTAAATTATACCATTTAACACTAAGGATGTCAAGTTATTACGAGTTCTTTTATTTGTAAACTTTTAGTTAAAAAGAGGATGCGTTGCATCCTCTCTGAAATTATTTACCCAGCTTTTTTGTCTTTTCATAGGATGCCAGTGCCGCATTAATTAGCGTGGCACGAAAGGCACCTTCCTCCAGAACCTTTACCCCTTCAATTGTACTTCCGCCGGGACTTGTTACCATATCCTTAAGCTGCGAAGGATTCAAATCCGATTCCCTCGCCAGCAGTGCAGAACCTAAAAGTGTCTGTATCGCAAGGGAAAGTGCTTTATCCTTGGGAATTCCCGCAGCAACACCGCCGTCTGCAAGAGCATCCAAAAACATAAAGCAAAATGCAGGTCCGCAACCCGAAATTGCCGTTCCGGCATCTATCAGCTTTTCGGGAAATTCACATATTTCTCCGCTTTTTTCCATAATATGCAGAAATTCAGACTTATCCTTTGCGGTTACATTTTCACTAGCACTCATAAGAATCATTCCCTCGCCCACCGAAACAGGAGTGTTAGGCATAATTCTTATAATTTTTATACCTTTCCCGAACTTTTCGGAAAGTTTTTTCATTTCAACACCTGCAAGCATTGAAACAAGAATGAGATTATCTCCTCTTTCGCAAAGTACGCCGGAAAGCTCCTCTGCGATTTCGTCTAAATTCTGAGGCTTTACCGCAAGAAAGATAAATTCTGCATTTTCTGCTACATCCTTTGTGCTTCCGAAAGATGCTGAAAGCTCCTTCGCCTTTGATTCCGCTTCGCTTTCCTCTTTTGCGGAAAGAATTATTTCTTTTCCGCCCACTGTCTTTTCCGCCGCCTTTGCAAGGGCAAAGCCCATATTACCGCAGCCTATAAAGCCAACCTTGTATTTACCCATAAAATCACCTTACCTGTCCGTTTCCTTCAATTATATATTTATATGCCGTAAGCTCGGAAAGCCCCATAGGGCCACGGGCGTGCATTTTCTGGGTGGATATACCCATTTCACAGCCCAGACCGAACTCGCCCCCGTCGGTAAAACGGGTGGAGGCATTTACATAAACCGCCGCAGAATCCGTTTCGATGCAGAACTTTTCCGCCGCATCCTTATTTTCCGTGATTATTGCTTCACTGTGCCCCGTCGAGTGCATAAGTATATGCTCGATTGCTTCATCAACGGAAGACACAACCTTCACGGCCAAGATATAGTCTAAAAATTCGGTGTCGAAATCGTTTTCTCCCGCTTTTACACCTTCGATTATTTCTGCCGCCTTATCAGAAAGCCTTAATTCCACGGGAATTTTGCCTTCAGCTTTTCGCTTGTCTGAAAGAGTTGCCTTTACCACTGGCAGGAATTTTTCCGCCACGTCCTCATGAACAAGCAGCACCTCCGCCGCGTTACACACGGAAGGACGGCTGGTTTTCGCATTTTCAAGAATTTTTATTGCCCGTAAGAGGTCTGCATCCTTATCCACATAGATGTGGCAGATGCCCGTACCCGTATGGATGCAGGGAACGGTGGCGTTTTTAACGCAGGCGTTAATCAATCCCGCACCGCCACGGGGGATTAAAAGATCAACAAGCCCTTCTGCCGTCATTAATACGTTTGCACTTTCCCTTGTCAAGTCGCTGACCAGGTTTATGATGTCGGAGGAAAGCCCTGCCGAAACAAGCCCTTTTTTAAGGGCATCAACTATCGCCTTGCTTGTGTTGTAGGCTTCCTTTCCGCCACGGAGAACCACCGCATTTCCGCTTTTTACAGCAAGTGATGCGGCATCGCTCGTCACGTTGGGGCGGCTTTCGTAAATAATTGCGATAAGTCCCATAGGAACTCTTCTTTTCACAATTTTAAGACCGTTTGGGCGCACGGTTTCCGATATTTCCTCGCCCACCGGATCGGGAAGAAGGGCAATTTCCTTCATCCCCTTTGCCATTGATTCAATTCTTTCTTCATTAAGCATAAGGCGGTCAATCATAACATCGGAAATTTTGCCTTTGGCGTTTTCAATGTCAATTTTGTTTGCAGAAAGGATTTCCTTAGCACTTGAAACAAGGCTTTCCGCCATAAGGTTTATCGCCTTGTTTTTAGTCTCTGTGCTTGCGGTTTTTATAAATTTTACCGCTTTTTTCGTCTCTTTTATAAGCTCAAGTGTTTCCATAATTTACCTCTTTAAAAATCGTGTACCGATGCTTTTACCCTCAACTATATCGTAAAGAACTTCAGGCTCTGCACCGTTTGCGATTATCATATCGCAGTGGGCAGCCGTTGCAATTTCAGCCGCACGGATTTTGGTTATCATACCGCCTGTGCCAAGGCTGCTGCCGCTTCCGCCTGCAAGGGCTTTTATATCCTCCGTAATTTCAGTAACCACGGGGATTAACTTTGCATCGGGGTTGTTTTTGGGATTTTTATCGTAAAGTCCGTCAATATCCGAAAGAATTACAAGCAAATCCGCACCGATGGATGCCGAAACCTCGGCAGACAGGGTATCGTTGTCGCCTATTTCGATTTCCTCGGTTGAAACGGTGTCGTTTTCGTTTATTACGGGAAGCACCGAAAGCGCCAGCAGCCTCTCCAGCGTGTTATGGAAATTAGCCTTACGCTCGGGATTTTTAACGTCCGGCGCGGTGATTAATATCTGTGCCACGTTGTGGTTGTATTCTGAAAAAAGCTTATCATATGTATACATAAGCTCGCACTGGCCTACCGCTGCCGCCGCCTGCTTTCCCGGAATATCGGAAGGTCTTTCCGTAAGTCCCAGCTTGCCGACGCCCATACCGATGGCACCGGAGGAAACTAAAATAATTTCGTGTCCGGCGTTTTTAAGGTCACTTAAAACCTTGCAGAGCGCCTCTATTCTTCTTATGTTAAGCCTGCCCGTCGCGTGAGCAAGGGTGCTTGTTCCGACTTTAACCACTATTTTCATCTTTTCAGGTCCTTTCACCTTTTAATGCCTATCATTTTACCACAATAAAGCAATATTGTAAACATATTTTTTGCCGGAAAAGAGAAACTGCCGGATGTCTTTGACACCCGGCATAAAATTAATTACTCTCTATTGTAATTTTCTGTGTTTCTCCGTCCCAGTTTACGGTATATCCCAGGATTTCGGAAACTATTCTTAAGGGAATCAGCGTTCTTCCGTCAACAATTCTCGGTGCAACGATGGCGCTGTAACGGACGCCGTCAGCAATTACTCTGTTATCCTCTATTCTGAAGGTAACCGTCATATCGTCCTTCTTAACTTCAATCTGCTGAGTGTCGCCGTGCCATATAACTTCGGCTCCCATTTCCTCAAAGAGACCTCTTAAGGGAATAAGTGTTGTGCCGTTTACTATCATGGGTGCAACGTCGATTGTCTTTGTAAAGGCATCTGCCTTACCCTTCTTAACTAAGATGTCATTTGAGCCTATTGTAAGCTCAAAATGCTGTCTGCTCTGGGCCTTCTGTTCCTCCACAACGCTATCCTGAACAAGGAAGTTAACCTCGCAGAGTGTTGCGTGAGCATTTTTGATTTTACAACCGTCATCAAGAGATGAAGTTATGTCAAATCTTATATAGCGTGTTGTGATATACTCATAGAAGAAGTAATACTGGTCATCGAAGGATACCGCCTCGGGCATTGTTGCATCGAAAGCAACATAGGGCTCCCAGTTTACTCCGTCGTCCGAAATGCTTATTTCAAACGCCTTCCAGTGACCGCTTCTTGCGTGGCTTCCTCTGGGCTTTAATGCCACACCGCAGAAGGTTTTTTCGCCGGCTAAATCAATTTCAAGCCAAGCGGGGAACACCTGCTTTGAAAAGCCATCCGTTGTGCCGTCATCATTCATATACTGAGTGTGCCAGATGGAGTTGTTATCCTCTAAAACGTGCTGAGGAATTAACGAAAGATTATATGCATTGGATGCGTTCATACCGTGATAGGGCTGTTCGCTGGATGCCGTTGCAGTCATCCCCTCTCTGTCAAGGAAGCTAAAGGTAAATTCGGGAAGTCTTTCGTAGTATTCCTTTGCTGTAACGGTTTCACTCCAGAACGGATCCGGCTTAAGGAGAGCAAGCTCTGCAAGAACAGCAAGGCTGTTCCAGGAGTCTGTTACAATAACCTTAACCGCCTTTGCCTTGATGTTTGCACCGAACTTTACGGTGTTGGGTGCTTCAATGGGGCTTGTTGCTGATCCGCTTCTGCCGTTATCATAGGTTTTGTCGTGAACGTGGTAGAAGTTTTCACCGTCATCGGAAACGTAAATTTCAGCCTGGTTGAAGTAACCGGAGTAGTTGTTCTTTCTTACATAGAAACGAAGACCTGAAAATTCGGTTTCCTCATTGAAGTTTACCGTAAATTCGTAGGGAGGGGGATCCTTGTGGGTAATTTTACCGTCTGCCTCGTCATAATTTGTGTGCCAACAGTTGGTTTTATCTCCATCGATGATTTTTTCGATCTTACCCCAGGACTTTTCACTGGATGCTGTAGCTGTCCACTTAGCCTTGGGGGTGATTTCGGAAGGATCCAAGCTCTTATCAGAATAAACCTTCGATAAATCCTCTGTTACTTCGGGGATATTAAGTACTCTTTCGCCGGACTCGGTTGTGCCGGTTGCGGGAGCACTAGTTCCTGCCTGGGGAGTAGAAGGAGTTCCTGCATTTTCCGTGCCGCCGATTACACCGGGCGTTAAGAACTTAAGCTCGGCACCTGAGCCGTAGCCACCATCTGCTTCAAGCACTTCAAAACGGATTGCCTTGTATTCACCGCTCTTTGCAAGCATATAGTTTTTGGGAGTTTTATCTTCCATATTGGGAGTGTAGGTAAATGTGCCTTCACCGATTAAGGTAAAGTCTGTTCCGTCAACAGAGCCGTAAAGCTTGAACTTCTTTACCTTACCTGCGTATCCGCCCCAGGTTCTGGGATAATAACGGATTCCGCCGATTTCGATTTTTTCATTAAATGTTGCTGTTACTGACTGGGGAAGCTCATCTTTTCCGGTGATTTTTCCTTCCTCTTCGGCATAGTTTGTATGCCAGATGGTTTCCATATTGTCGTCAAACAATCTTTCTGCCTTACCCCAGGACTTTTCGCTGGTAGTGGTGATAACCCATTTATCATTGATGATTTCTGTGGGCTCGTCTGTATTGATTTCACCTGCAGGCTTTAAGAAGCGGAGCTCGCCGCCTGTACCATAGTCGGAATCTGCCGCAGTTATTTCAATTTTTATTGCCTTATAGGTTCCTGCCTTAGGAAGCTTATATTCCTTCGGAGTAATGTCAGCCATGCCGGGAGTGTAGGTAAATGTGCCCTTGCCGATAATGGAGAAGCTGCTTCCGTCAGCTGAGCCGTAAACGGAAAATTCCTTTACTTTACCGGAGGTTCCGCCCCAGGTTCTGGGATAATAGCGGAAGCCGGCTATATCCATTGCCTCGGGGAAGGTTACTGTTACTGTGTGGGGAAGGGGGCTTTTTTCTAAAACCTTGCCGTCCGCTTCCTTATAATCAGAGTGCCAGATTTTTGTGTGAGTTCCGTCAAAGAGATTTTCCACCTTGCCCCAGGACTTTTCGGAGCTTGCCACATAAGTCCACTGGAAAGGCACATATTCGTCTGCTAAAACGGGAATGTCCGCTGATTCCTCGGCGGAAATGGGTCCTATAAGAGTTAAAAGCATTAAAACTGCCATTAATAAAGCTAATTTTTTCATATTTCCGCCTCCTTAAAACTGATTTTTAACAGCGTCAACAGTTGCTTTGTCAACGCTTTCGCCAAATGCATATACGTTGTCGCCTGCATCATAAACTTCCATTCCGAAAGCCTCCGCCATAAAGGTTACGGGAATGTACGGAATGCCGTCAATGTTTCTTACCGGTGTCGTAATTGTCTTGTAAGCACCGTTTGCATAAGCATAGTCGCCGCCAATATAGGTGTAAACTAAAATGTCGTGGTTCTGCATCTTTACAAAATTACGGTCTGTTTCAAATTCAATTTTGCTCTTACCGAAGGTAAGTGTTTCCTTTAAGAGATTTACGGGGAAGTAGGTTACACCGTCTTCCAGAACTCTTGCACCATAGCGAAGGTCTGCCTCGTATGTAAATATTTTTGCACCGTTTACTGCCGCACGGTTGGATCCGCCCTTAACGATGGTAGTGCCAGAAAGGGATGCCCTCTGCTCTTTTGTCATGGAGATAAGTTCCTTTTCTGTGTAGCGGTAGTTAAAGCGACCAAGAGGTGCCGCATTACCGTCAACATAGAAGTTGAGGATGTCGGAATCGTCTGCATTGTCAACCCACTTGAATTCAAAGTCAAGTGTGCCGGTAAGTGCTGCATCGGCTCTGGGGATAGCAATCTGCAAGGTCTTTTCGCCAACCTTGTAGGGAACGCTTCCCTTAAGAGTCCATACGCCGTTTTCCAAAACTTCGAAGGAACCTGCCGATACGCCGTTGATTCTTAAATCATAGCCTTCCCAACCTGTTGCACGATTGCGGTCGGTATTAATATAGAGTCTCATCCACTTATCGTCGGTTTCGGGAGTGAGCTTTTCTAAGGTTTCTGCGTAGAAGTATACCTTTTCTGAATCTCTTGCAACCTTTGATAAAATTACGTTGTTTCTTGCTGTGTAGTTTTCATATACTACGCCGCCGTAACCCATCTGATTTCTCGTGTAAGTGCCACGGTTATTGATAAATTCGGGAGCAACGCCGTTCCACTGTGCTATGTCTCCTGCAATGTCAATGGTAACCTCGGCAGAAGCGGGAACGGGTTTATTTAAGCCCTTCCACTTTCTTACAAAGTCACAAAGGAGTGAGTAAGAATAGTCTTTGGAGCTACCCTTGGTCATTTCGCAGTCACGGCTGGTTCTTTCATCGAAAAGGTCGATGAAGGAATTTTTGTAGTAAACATCGTCCTTACCCATATTTGAGTAGTCCTTCTGACGGCCAACCTGCCACTCATTCCAGCTGTCTATAAGAAGAAGGTCTGCATCAACGTCCTTTGCCGCTGCATACTGTTCTTCTGCGAATATGTCATAAAGGTGCATATTCTCACGATAGTCTCTGCCATAGAAGTGAGTATCGCCCTGGGTATAAACGTAGGGAGAGCTTGCCGCAACCTTTATGCCTGTAACATGGTGGTCTAAGCTTGCAAAATTTAAGGAAATTGCTTCCGATCTGCCGTTCGGACCCTGTGTCAGCACAGGCTCCTTGGGAGAATTTGCATCAAGAGACTGCCACTTTCCCAGGGTATAGGGTGCACCTGCATAGTTTCCTCTGAAGGTGAAAAAGTCCATAATTTCATTGGCAAGAGCCACATCTGCAGGGTCGTTTTTATCATAATATTCTTCAATAGATTCGATATGTCCCATAAAGAGGGGCTTACCCTCGAAGTAATACCAGGTTTCCTTGTACATACCGGGCTTGTAGAAAGAAAGGTATGCATGCTTTATCTGAGGCCAGGTTTCCTTTACAGGGAAGGATAAGTTACTGAGCATTGCAATTTTCGGGGAAGGTGTTCCCATTTTCATCGCATCGGCAAATGCATTTGCAAGAATTGTCATATTCTTGTGGAAATAACGGCTTCCGTTGGTATCGTCAAAGAAAAGGAAGTCAACCCCCGCACTTCCGAGAATTTCTGCATGCTTTCTATATACCCAGTAGTCAACACCGGAATAGTAACCAAAGAGCGGCTCATCCCAGAAATAAATTGCATCTGTGGGCCACTGGGGGTTCATGTACTGGTCGGGTGCGAAAATTTCGGGGTATTTTTTGAACCACTCAGTGTTATTTACAACCGGTCTGCCGTCTTCCCAGGAAGCGTGCCAGGTGTGATAGAAAAGACCGACGTTTCTTGTGGGGTCAGCCTCGCCAACCTCTTCATAGTCGGCAAGTGTTCTGCCAAGTCCGTCTGTCATTGTCCAGTTTTCAACATGAAGGTCGATTACATCGTCATCAGTAGCAACAGTTCTTCCCTTAAATTCGGTGCAAGCCTCTTTTGAAAGGGTGATGCTTTTTACCTTTGCATTATTTGCAACGATGGGTGAGATGTAAATGTCGTGAGAGCCGGATGCCGTGATATTTACGCCGAATGAGTCTTCCTTATCGGTCTCAATCATAGGAACATAGCCGAGGAGTGTGCCGTTCATGGAGTCAAGTCGGATCTCCATAACCTCGCCGTCTTTCGCCGTTCCGTAGGCAGGCGTGCCTGTGATTAAAACAGATTTTACGCCGTCTAAATTTACGCCGGTGAACTTAACGTACTGACCGGCATTAAGTGTTACCTCATCTGCAATCTTTACGCCGTCTCCTGCAGTCGCATCTTTAACCAAAAGTGTTACATCACCTTCGGCAAAGGACGGCATAAAGGAAAGCACAAAGATTAAGATGAGCATAAGTGCCAATGCCTTTTTCATATTTTTATTCCTCCTTTTTATATACAAGTCCATTATTAATTATAGCAGAGTGTCTCTTTTTTGTAAATAGGAAAAAAGGAGCTTTTAATGTGTTTTTTCCACTTTGTGCTTTCCCTCCGTGATTCTTCCATAGGCGTGTCACAGGGTTCGCCACTTTCCGCAAACCGTTTTCGTGAGATCGGCGAAGGGAACAGGTTTATCCGTTCCGTTTTTCGGAATGTATAAATGCATTCCTACGGTGTCCAGCAGACATTTACCGGGATGCATCGTAGGGTTCGGCGGTTCCCGACGAACTGCTTTTTCGTTGCGGTGTTTTATAGGGATGTTGTCACTCTGAACAGAGCCTGTTCCCTTTGTCATTCTGAACGAGCCGTCAGGCGAAGTGAAGAATCTCTGTAACACACCTTTGTACAGAAAAAGGAGATTCTTCGGTCTTCGGCGTTTTTATCAAAACGCTTACGCCTCAGAATGACAACGACAGACGTGGAATAATGACAGCATGGGCGAAACACAATCCTCCGTCCTTTGCACAAGGGAGGCATTGTAAAATGTTTCGGAATGCATAAATGCATTCCCTACGGTGCAGGATGTCATTCTGAATGGAGGCAATTCCCCTTTTGTCATTCTGAACGTAGTGAAGAATCTCCTGAAACACTCGCGGTTGCGCTCCATATGAGATTCTTCGCCCTTCGGACTCAGAATGACAATGGCGGAATAAGCACAAAAAAACACAGAGGCGGGTGCCTCTGTGCTTTTTGTTTTATTACTCTACAGTTATTGTATCTGTATAAACCGTTTTGATGCTTCCATCCGTTAACTTATAAGTGATGAAGCCTCTTGCCTTGATACCAAGAGCTGTATAGCTTGCGGAAAGCTTGTGCTGACCGGATGCTGTGTCGCTTGCGAATGCAGCCTTTACAGCCTTGCCGTTTGTGCTTGTCTTTCCTACTTCTGCTATTGTAAGCTCTCCGTAAGATGCATCCTTTACGTAAATTACACCTGTTTCAATAACTTCTGTTCCTTCGGGAACGTATCTTGTTGTGATGAAACCTGCAACATTTACGCCGTTTATCATGTCGGATGTCTGTGTGATTGTGATGGTTACTTCCTCTTCGACAGTTTCTGCTTCCTCAACAAATACCGCTTCAAGAGTTATGTTTGCGTCAGGTGCATAGAAACTATATTTCGTTAAATAGCTTACTACCTTGCCGTCAAGTTCCCAATGGCTGAACTTTTTGCCACTTTCTGCAGCAGCGGCTGTTGCTGTTACATATGTATCATAATCATATGTGCCGCTTGTTGTAGCTGCACTTCCGGCAGACTTAATTGTTCCGCCTATCACTGTGATAGTGCTCTTTCT
>JAZQAZ010000030.1:0-151763 GCA_045545475.1 Clostridia bacterium
AATGCTATTTGCATTTTGATAACATCGTGTTTCACTCGCTAAAATGCTTCGCCCCCGCTGTTCTCGTCGCTCCTTAGCATTCGCTCCTCGCTCACTCCGGCTTTTCGCATTTTTACGCTCGCAAAACCTCGCTTCGCAAAAGCTTTGTTGCTTTTGCTACGCTTGTCTGGCAAACGTGGTGCTTAAAGGAGGGAAATATCCGAAACAAAATGTTCCGCAAGGAAATTTTGTGAGGAACAAAAGTTCCCTCGACGGGAACTTTTATTTTTCCCTCCAAAGCACCCCTCTTCGGCTCTACTCGTTTAAAAAGATTAAACACCGCGTTCTGGCAAACGTGGTGCTTAAAGGAGGGAAATAAAAATATGTATTAACTTGCTATGGCCTTATTATAGCACCGCAAATATATTTTTTCAATACCTCATTTAGTAGAAATGCACGAAGTTTTTAGCTTGTTTTTGTGCACCATTCACAATTATATAAGCTTTTCTGACATTTCCATAATCTTAGCCTTAGCTTCATGGAACTCTTCATCCGTATAGAAGCCTTCCACGTTCCAGGTTCTGTCCGCAGTCATGGGAAGGTTAAGAAGCACCCTAGGGCGTTCTTCCTCGAGACTGCATTCCCACTGACAAAGCATACCGCCGAGAACTCTGTCCGTAGGCTCAACAACGATGGGATCCGGGTATGCGGCGGACATTGCCAAAAAGTGCTGCCACTTATATACGTTCCAGTCGCCATCGGTTACAGACCACTGAAGACTCTTGTGATGAGGCGGAACAATATACATAGGCTTCCACGCCGCATTTATGATTTTGAAGCCTGACTCAAGTAATTCGGGTGCAAGCTGATAGTGGCTTTCCCAGGCAACAACCACACAGTCTCTTGAAATGTTTTCAGTTCCTTCATAGGGAAAGCCTTCCCATACGATGGGAGTTTTGCCGAGAGAGATACACATATCAACGATTTTTTCAACAAAGTGTGAATAAAGCTTCTTTGTGGAATCGATTCTCTGACGCTCCATATAAGTCTTGCAATCACTGCAGTGTGCCCAGTTTTCATGCTTCGCCTCGTCGCATCCGATGTGGATATACTCAGAATACTTGAAGGTTTTTGCAATATCTGAAAGCATCTTTTGAATGTTTTCAAAAATGCCGGGCTTACCTACGCACATAATATTGTCAATCTTTCCCATATTGGGACCGGTTACTGCCTGAACATCTTCGGTTTCTTCCTCATAAGTGTTTCCGAAAAGTTCGGGATATGCAGCTATAAGCTGCTTGGAGTGGCCGATTCCCTCAAATTCGGGAATAAGCTGTACGCCTGCTTCTTCCGCGTACTCAACGAGATACTTGATTTCTTCCTTTGTATAGCGTGTAGCATCGTTTCCAAGACGGGGAAATTCATCCATAGGATATGTCCAGATGGGATCGTCCGTAAAATGAAGCTGAAGATACTTTATCTTATTTAAATAGCAAAGGTCTACATAGCCGATTAATGCTTCAAATTCGTGCCACTGACGGCCAAGATCCGTCATAAATGCACGGAAATCCTTATCGGGTTTCTGACGGATACAGGTATTACGAAGAGTAAAGCCCTCTTCTGTCTTTTCCATAAGCTGAAGCATTGTGGCAAGACCGTTGGACGCACCCTCCTTATCCGAAGCCTTAACGGTTGCACCTTCAATTACATATTCGTCTTTCGCAAGAGTTTCATCATAGCAAAGGTTTATTCCCCCTTCGCCGTCTTTAAGATGTACACCATAAATCTTAAAAACTATACGGAAGAAAGCTTTTTTACAGCAAAGAAGCTTTTCGTCAGCCTGAAATGTTGATGCAATATTAATTGTGCCGGATTCTTTGAAATTTTTAGCCTTAGGTATGATGTTCATAAATATCCCTCCGTTTTATTTATTATCTACATTGTAGCATTTCTAGGGAAAAATACAAGTCCTATTTTTTCTTTTTTTATTAAAATATTCCCTTATTCTCCCAGGAGATTCTTAAAATCAAGATATATTCCTGCGGTCCAGCCAAGCATCTCGGGCATTTCATATTCGTCCTTTACGTTGGTTGAGCCTTCAACCACGTTGTACTTTTCCCAGAGTGTGCCGGTTTTTTCAAATATATCTTCGATTGCCGTAACATATTTTTTAGCTATACGAAGTGCCTCTTCCCTGTAGCCATAGCGTAAAAGTCCGTACACCACGATATAGTGCATAGGTGCCCATCCGTTGGGAAAATCCCACTGATAAATGGTATTACGCTTTCCTTCTTCGCATACCGCAACGCCGTGTTCTCTCTCAATTAAAGGAAGCTTTTTTACCGTTGATGCCGCCTCTTCATCCGTTGCCGCACCTGCCCATAAAATGTAAAAGCTTGCTGCAGAGAAGATGGGAGAATGTATCTTCTTTTTAAAGTTATAATCACGGAAGGTTTCCCCGTCAAACAAAAGGTTATGAATAAGCGTCTTTCTCCTATCAGCTCGTTCCTTCCAGAGATTTTCCTCGCCGTTTTCAAGTTCTTTGGAAAAGTACGCCATATTGCACTCGAAGCCGTAAAGTATGCCGTTTAAGTCCACGTGATTGAACTCCGTCTGGCAAAGCTCACATCTTGGGTTAAAGTCCCATCCGCTTTCCGCATCGCTCATTTCGTTCTCAACGATTTCACGGTCGCTCATTCCCGAAAAGTCAAGTCCCTTAAGCCTTCCCTTTATCATATTGGCAAAGGAGGGAATATTCTCATCGGTGGCATCAAAACCATAACGGTTAAGTCCCGTTTCGGTAGCTCTTTCGCATGTCCAGAATTTATATTCCTTCTTAAGCACATTGTAGGCAGTAGAAAGCCACACGGGATCCTTATAAATACCGTACAAATCCTTTACCGTTTCACATAAAAGCGGGGGCTGACTTCTGCCAAACAGTCCTCTGTGGCTTCCGTTTGGCATATAGCCGAACTTTTCAATCATATAAAGCATATTGTCGGCGTTGTTTTTAACCATAGCCTCTTTTCCGCAAAGATAAATTCCCTTTGCTGCAAAGAAAGTATCCCAGTAATACATTTCCTGGAATGCCCCTTTTACGGAAGGCACAAAATAAGGATAAGGAAGCCCCACAAGGCGGTCGTTTCCCTGCCTTTCAATCCTTACGGTATCATCCCAATGACTTTTAATATATTCTGAAAGCTTCATTAAATCACCCCTTAATATTACAAGTTACATAATACCATAAGAGATACTTTTTTTCAATAGTTTTTAAGAAGAAAAAACCGCAGGCAAAGCCTGCGGTTTTAATATCTTATATACCGAATGTATCCTTAAGATACTTTCTGCTGATTGCTGCAGCTTCCATGGGAGGTCTGTCAGTCGACTGGTCCTGTTCAACAATTAAAGTATGAACGCACGATGCATCTGCAGCTTCAAGTATTGCCTTAAAGTCCTGTCTTCCCATTCCGAGAGGCTGGAACTTAAATTCGTTATCCTCTTTTGTGGGCTTAGCTGTTTCTTTTCCGTCGCCGTCAATCAATGCATATGCAGGACCGCCGCCTAATGCCTTGCAGGAGAAGTCTTTTAAGTGAAGCACACCAAGACGGTTTGCATACTTTTTAATGTATTCGGAAGGATTATATCCGCCATAGTGTACCCAGCAGGTATCAATCTGGGGATTTAAAATATCCTCCCCAAGTGTAGCATAAAGTCTGTCGAAAATTGTCTCTCCGTCGATTGTATCAAATTCAAAGTCGTGGTTGTGATAAAGCATTTCGATACCGCGCTTTGAAAGAGCTTCGCTGTACTTTTTGAAAAGTGCGATAGTTTCGTCCCAAACGGGAGTACCATATTTGAGCTTTGCTCTTTCATACCAGGGGATTACGCAGTACTTTATGCCAAGCTCTGCCATAAAGTCAACAATTGCTTCACCTTCGTCAACGAAGGGCTGAGGTCCCTGATGTACGGATATGCACTTTAAGCCGTATTTAGCAAGTATTTCTTTAATTTCCTTTGCACTCTTTCCGTAAAAACCTGCAAATTCAACATATTCATAGCCCATTTCGGCAACCTTTTTAAGGGTGCCTTCAAAATCGGCAGCAAGATCATCTCTTACAGAGTAGAGCTGAAGTCCTACATTAAACTTTTTCATAGTTGCACCAACCTTATATTTCGGGAATTACGACTTCGATTTCGTGGCCGATTTCAGCAGACTTTACGATACCGTCGATAATAGCCTGATTGTAGAGAATCTGGCTTGTGGGAACGGGTGCAGTACCGTTTGTCTTAACAGCGTCTAAGAAGGAACGAATCTTCTTATAGAAACATCCAACGCTGTCCTTAAGAATCGGGATTTCTGTGAATGTGGGTTCACCTGCAACATCGTGATAAATTTTCATAGGTCCGCCAACAGAGCCGTTCCAGCATTCGGTTGAAGGAATACGGAGTGAACCCTTTGTACCCATGATGATTGTATCTCCGGGGGTGTCAAGGTGCATATCCCATGCAATTCTGAAGTCAAGAACAATTCCGCCTTCAAGTCTTATAAAGCCTGCACCAAAGTCATCAACAGAGAACTTTTTAGCATATTCTGCGGGACGTCCGCTTCTTGTGTAGGTAATTTCCTGCTTACCGAAGAAATCGCTCTTGAAACCTGAAACGGTTAAGGGCTTGGGATAACCGATTGCATTCAATACCATGTCAAGTGAGTAGCATCCGATATCACCCAGTGCACCTACGCCTGCGGTTTCATCTTCGATGAAGGATGTGCCGAAGGGTGTGGGAATACCGTGACGGCGTCCGCCACCTGTCTGAATGTAATAAATCTGTCCGAGCTCGCCGGATTCAACGATTTTCTTGATCATCTGCATATTCGGATCAAGTCTGGGCTGGAAGCCGATGGAAATAATCTTTCCGCTTTCCTTTTCAGCCTTGCAAACTTCAACAGCTTCATCAAGTGTAACTGTGAAGGGCTTTTCAAGAAGTACGTTTACGCCTTTCTTGAGTGAATAAATAGCACACTCTGCATGTGTTCTGTTGTATGTACAAATGGAAACTGCATCAAGGTCGGACTCTGCATCAAGCATTTCCTTATGAGAAAGATAGCAACGAACGTTTTCTACGCCGTGCTTCTTAAAGAAAGCCTCTGCCTTTCCGGGAACAAGGTCAGCACCTGCAACGATTTCAACGTCGGGCATTTTTTTGTACTCAACAATGTGAGCATCTGCAATCCACCCTGTACCGATAATACCTACCTTAAGCTTGCGGCCGTCTGTAACCGCTGTGTCTTCTGCTTTGTTTTTGAAAGCATCCAAAATGTTATCTGCCATATCCATTCTCCTTTACACTTTTTTGCCCATAGTGGGGCTTGTTAATTCCATTATAACAGAGTAGCTATAAAAAAACAATACCGATTTTGACCTCTTTTTGTACAATATTGACTTTTAGAAAAAAAGAGATCCTTCACTTTGTTCAGGATGACAAAAAACATGTCATTCTAACTCAGGCGTTTTGCCGAAAACGCCTACGGAAGAATCTCTGCTGTTTACCTGTATAAATAAAAGCCATTTCCGATAATCTCGCTGCTTTCGGAAAAGATTGTAAATGCCAAAGGATCCAGCTTTTTAACCCTTTCTTCAAAAGTTGGAACTTCCTTTTCTTTAAGAGCACAGAGAAGCATATATTTGTTTTCAAAGGTATAGCCTCCTCTTACAGAAAGAATGGTAACTCCCCTCGGAGAATGGCTGGTTAAATATCTTGCCATTTCTTCTCCTTTTTCCGTAACCACAAAAGCCATCTTTGATACATTGAGCTTTCGCATAAGCCAATCGATTGCAAAGGTAGATATAAAAAGGGCAATTATGCCGTAAAGCGTAAGATTCATTTCCCTGAATACGACCAGAGAAAGACCTATCACAAAAGCATCCACCACCAAAAGAAGCTTTCCTATGGGCATATGGGGAATAAAATGCTGAAGTATTCTGCCAAGGATATCCGTTCCTCCGGTTGATGCTCCTCCGACAAAGGTAAGTGCTATACCAAATCCATACAGTACCGCACCTGCCACCGATGCAAGAAATATATCATCCGTAAGAGACGGAAGAAGTGCAAAAAGCTCCACAAAAACAGAAAGAGTCAGTGAGCATATTACCGTTTTTATAATAAAGCTTTTACCGAGTATTTTTATGCCCAATATAATAAGAATTATATTTATTATTGCAAAAGAAATACCTGCCGGAACCGAAAAAACATGATACAAAATAGTAGAAAGGCCAGACACTCCTCCCGATACAACCTTATTTGGCACATAACAGAGGGATATTCCCGCCGAGGTTAAAATAAGTCCTGTTATAATGAGCAAAAGCTCCCTTGCAATTTTTTTCATACTAATCCTCTTTCCCAAAAAAATAAACGGCGTATGCCAACGCCGCTTATTATAACACTTATCGGTTAAATCCGCAATATCTTAAAAAAATTAAGTGTTTTTTAGTTTTTTCATTAAATTTTACAGTTATTTTTCCGCTTCAACCACATTTTCTTCAACTATATCCGAATTTTTTTCTGTAACATTTTCCCATATTTCCTGTAAAGGCGGCAAGTCCTTCACTGTGAACCATATCACAAATGCAATATAAGCAATAAGGCCCAGTATTGCCAATATACGTTTTTTCATATCTATCTCCTTATACCGCAGCATTAATTAACCCAAAATGAGTCAAAGCAGTAACCCACAAAAATACCGTAATAACAGAAATGGCAGTGCCGAACACCACAAGATGTCCTGCCAGTTGCTCATCCGCTCCCATCTGCTGTGCCATAGTATAGCTTGACACCGCCGAAGGAGATGCATACATGGCAAGAAGTATGGCAAGCTCCCTGTCCCTAAAGCCAAGACATATACCTACCGTAATAAATATTGCAGGAGACAGAACAAGCTTTGAGGCAATGCCCCACACTATATAAGAAACATTTCCCTTTACAAAAGCAAAATCCAGCGAAGCACCCAGAGCTATGAGTGCAAGAGGTGTTGCAATTGATGCCACGGACTTTATCGCAGAATATGCCGCTCCCGGGATTATTAAGCCAGCCTGTTTCAAGAAAAGTCCGATAAATCCGCAAAAAGAACCTATTATAAGCGGATTTTTCACTATGTTAAGCACAATCTTTTTCGCATCGGATTTTTTACCGCTTAAGGCTTCAAGACTTATTACCGCAAGAACATTGTAAACAGGCACAATTATCGCAACCATAACCGCAGCCTTTCCTGATAATGAACCGTCGGGAAACAAACTTTCCGCCACCGGAACCCCGAAAATAAGAAAGTTACTTCTGAAAATTCCCTGGATAAGAACCCCTTTGCTTTCTTTCTTTTTACAAAACAGGCCCGCAAAAAGAAGGAGCAGGACAAAACAAACCAATACGCTTAAAATTCCGTATGTTATTAACTTTTTATCAAAAACCTCGGAAAATTCCGATTCATATACGCTTTTAAATATGCTGACCGGAAGAAATATATCAAAAATTATTTTATTGAGTTTTTTTGCCAGCGTTGCATCAAGCTTATTTATTTTTCTCAAATAAAAACCTAGTGCCAGAAGTACGAATATGGGAAAAACAAGATTAAATGCCAAAACAAAGCTATCCGTAAAAACCCCTCCTTAAACAAATGAAAGGCAAAATCCTTTGGATTTTACCCTTCAAGTATAACACAATATTTCTCTCTTAGTCAAGTCAGTCGTATATTTTTGTATCCCAGAGCCATATTCCCTGACCTTCCGGAAGTGTAAACACCGTAACAAGACCATTTAAATATTTCTCAATTTTTCGGATATTGCTTCTCCTGTTTCCGTAAAGACGGGATATATATTTTTCCTCGCACTTTATGGAAAGCTGATCGGGCTTTTCATCATCGATGTATTTTATTACTCTGTCAAAAATCACTCTGCTCTGCACCATTTCTCCGAACGCCGGATGAAACGGGCCTGCAACAAATCCCTCCGTAAGGCTGTCCGACGGCTGAAGCCCCGTCCTTATAACGCGGATTCCCGCCTTTTCAAACCTGTCCGTCAGCTTAGATGCAAGGCAAACCGCATCTTCTACCGAAGCAGGGGTATACTCTCCCCGCTCATACATATCATTAAGACATGTATCCTTAAGCACCAATGTGGGATAAATCCTTACTTCAGAGGGCTTAAGTGAAATAAAGTCCTCGCAGGTTTTCATATCCTTTTCGTCACTTGAAAAAGGAAGGTGCGTCATCATCTGAAGTCCCAGTTTAATCCCGCTTTCCTTTATAAGGTGCGAGGCCTTTTTTATATCATCTGCCGTATGCCCTCTTCTGGCTGCCTTAAGAACCTCTTCATCCGTAGACTGAGCACCAAGTTCCACCGTGGTAACCCCAAAAGATAAAAGGTTTTCAATTATTTCCTCATCGATATAATCAGGCCTGGTGGACAGTCTTATTCCCGTTATCTTTTTACCGTCAACAAACTGTCTTGCCGCAGAAAGAAGCTCATTCTGAAGATTTTGTTCAATTCCTGTAAAGCTTCCTCCAAAAAAGGCAATTTCCGCCTCTCCTTTTATATAGGAAAGCCATTCAGCAACCGTAGATTCCACATCCTTGCCTGTTACAGTTCCGTTTTTTCCTGTTATCCTTTTTTGGTTGCAGAAAACACAATCGTTGGGACAACCCTTATGGGAAACAAAAATCGGAATATTTGCTTTACTCATAAAATGTCCCCCAACGCCGCCTTTGCCGCAAGCTGTTCAGCTTCTTTTTTACTTCCGGCACATCCTTTGCCGATTACTTTATCTCCGCTTAAAACCTCGTAGGAAAACTTTTTCATATGCGCAGGGCCACTTTCCTCTACCAAACGATAGCTTATAGCTTCAAGAGCTCCGCTTTGTGCTATTTCCTGAAGTTGAGTTTTATAATCCTTAAAAGCTTTTCCTGATACGGCTTTGTCAATGACACATTTAACATTTGTCATTATCCATTTTTTTGCTTCTTCCATACCGGAATCCAAAAATATTGCCGCAATCGTAGCTTCAACTATATCGGCAAGTATGGAAATACGTTCTCTTCCTCCGGTTGATTCTTCACCTTTATTAAGAAACAAAAATTTTCCCAAAGAAAGACCGGACGCAACTTCATAAAGCGAGCGCTCGCATACGGCTGCAGCTCTCACCTTGGTAAGTTCTCCCTCTGGCATATCGGGAAAATTCTCATAGAGATATTCACTTACGACAACAGATAAAATACTGTCGCCTAAAAATTCAAGTCTTTCATAGCTTCTTACGCCAAACTCATTGGCGTAAGAGCTATGAGTAAGAGCTTCTTTTGCAAGAAGCTCATTTTTGAAAGTATATCCTACGGCTTTATAAAAACCGTTCATATTTTATCCCTCACTTCAGGAGTTTTGTCTGATATATTCCAGAGCGTCGCCCACCGTCTTAATGGTCTCTGCATCTTCGTCTTCAATTTCCATATCAAACTCTTCTTCCATAGCCATGATAAGTTCAATAAGGTCCATGGAGTCGCCAAGCTCCTTGAATGCAGTTTCCTCTGTAACAGAGTCAGCATCGATACCAAACTGCTCAGCTATAATGTCTTTCATCTTTTCAAATTCCATAATCTTCTTCCTTTCGTTTTTTTAGATAGTATATGCTATAATATAGAAAAAATCAATAGGTTTTTTTAACAAAAATGAATCATAATTAAAAAATAATGCACTTTTTTACAAAAAAACATCATTTTACTCCATATTTATAAGAGCATCTTTCAATTTTTCAACAGCTTTTTTCTCAATTCTTGACACATAGCTTCTGGATATGTTTAGAATCTTTGCGATTTTTCTTTGCGGTATCTGTTTCCCGTCCTTCAGTCCGTAGCGTAACTCAATAATCATTTTTTCTCTTTCATCAAGACATTCTCTTATACTTTCGTACAGCTTTTTCACCTTTTGCTTTTTTTCGTAGCTGTCTTCTATTTCTTCCTCCTCGGAAGGAATAATATCCATAAGAGTAACTTCGTTACCCTCTTTATCGCTTCCTATACTTTCAGAAAGCGAAACCTCGGAAGGCAGATGCTTCTTTGCCCTTAAGACCATGAGAATCTCATTATGAATACATTTAGCAACATATGTGGAAAGCCTGGTTTTTTTATTAGTACTGAATGTATTAATTCCCTTTATAAGGCCAATAGTTCCTATGGATAAAAGGTCGTCGGCTTCATCGGTGGTCCCTGAATATTTTTTCACTATGTGGGCAACCAGTCTGAGATTATGCTCAATCAGTTTATTTTTAGCTTCTTCATCGTTGTTTTTCTCATACCTCTCAATCAGCACAGCTTCTTCCTTTTCTGTAAGCGGCTTTGGAAAACTGCCACTTTGCAGGTGTCCCAAAAGAAATATTTTCTGTAGTAGTGCCAGAATTAAAGCTAACATAAAAACTCCTTTTACATATCTTCATGTCATGATATGTAAAAGGAGTTTGTCTTATTACATTAAATTTCTCCCTGTATTTCTTTTCTCAGCTTAAGAGCAAGACGAGGATTTCTTGTTGTTATATTGAAAATCCCCAGTTCAAGCAATCTTCTTATCTCCTCTTCGCTGTCTGCTGTCCATGCAGAAAACGTAAGTCCCAGGGATTTAATTCTTTCAAAATTTTCTTTTGTAATCATGCTGTAATGCAAATTTATCACCCGACATCCTTCGGCAATGCACTTTTCTTCTATCCTTGCGATGTCTCTTTCGTTGTCCGATGAGGGCCAAAGGCTCATCCACAGTTCTCCTCCGAGACTTTCTGTTTCCGTCTTCTTATCGTTGCACGCTCCTGTAAATACGGCTCTATCCCCCATGCCCCGAGAATTTACTTTTTCCATTACATAAGGAACAAGCTCTTCCGTCTTTACATCAAAATTAATTCTCAATTTTTCATATGACATAACAGAATCAAGAAACTCATCAAGACTAACTGAATTTTCAGGATTGCAAACTTCGTCATGGGAAAGATACAGCACATCTTTGCTTCTTCTCACATCCACCTCTATCATTTCAGCATCAGACTTTATGGCCTCCATGATATGCTCCCTGCTATTGGGCAATGTATTTTCGCATCCAGAATGTGCCGTTATTATTGTAAGACCTGCTCTAACTATTTCTTCTGGCGAATATTTCATAATCATCCCTCAGTTCACTATATCAGCATTATATGAAAATGCATCGGTTAAAGATATATCTCCTATCTTTTCGGCTCTTTCTCCCTCAACCAGGAACTGCACCTGGCTTACCTCCGGAAGTCTTGCAAGAGTGTTTACGATAGAATATACGCAAAGCTCCGAATTTTCTGCCGGAAGTGCCAAAAATTCTTTTGACAGATTCACATAACAGAACTGGTCCTTGGTCTCTATAGATAAAACCTTTATATCATCGCTCAAAAGAGTCAATCCCTTTGTCGCAGGGCCTTTCATAAGTTCCCCGATAGCCGTTTTCTCAGCCGTTTCGTTATCTTTAATGTCGAGCATACGCTTCTCACTTATCAGACCGGTTTTATCCTCATTTGCAAAATAAAGTTCCAGTACCACGGTCTGATTTCTACCGATTTCATCCACCGAAATAACATTATACATGGAAAGTGCACCGATTTCCTCATCACTCGCCGTGTAATTTAATTTTCTGCCGTTAACCAAAATCTGCACCTTATTTATTCCGTCAATTGCACAAAGGGTATTCACCACAGAATATATCGCCATAAGCCTTTCTGCCGGGCCAATGGTTTTTTCAAAATCCTGCGACAAATTAACAGTAACGTTTTTTCCCTCTAATCTGACACCTAAAAGAGCTGTATCGGGAGGTACGGCCTTTTTGTGTTCAGCCCTGTATGGGCCCTCCAAAAGTTTTTCCATAACGGCATAAACCGTTTTTTCCAAGGAAAGATTTTCCTCAATGCTTACCGCCTCTTCAACCATGCTCTTTCCGTCATCGGAAGAAAAATACACCGTATACTTTTCGCTTTGCATGCTGCAACCGGAAAATGCAAAAAGCAGAGTTAACGAAAGCATTAAAATGAATATTTTTTTCATAATTTTACGCCAGCGGAAGGTATATGCGAAATACGCTTCCTGTGCCCTCCTCACTTTCAACATCTATATGGCCGCCATGCATTTCCACTGCAGAAAGGGCAATGGAAAGTCCAAGACCTGTTCCTCCTGTTTCTCTTGATCTGGCTTTATCCACACGATAAAAACGGTCAAAAATTTTACTTATTTCATCCTTTGAAATTCCGATTCCGCTGTCTGATACAGTAAAGATCGCATTATACAAATCCTTTTCCAGAAACATTTCAACCTTTCCGCCATATGGAGTATATTTTATTGCATTATCGGTTATGTTGTAAAAAGCTTCCCAGATTTTATTTTTTTCCATTATCATAAAGATATCACCGCTGCAATTTAAGCTTAAGCGTACGCCCTTTTGCATTGCAATTTTTGTAAGGGAGCCTGCCACGCCTCTTACAATATCTTTAAGATTGCCGGTTACAAACTTTTTATTTTCGCTGTATTTTGCCGCATCCATTCTGGTAAGATCCAAAAGGTCATTTACAATATTGGTAAGCCTGTCAACCTCGTCGTTCATATCGTGCAGGAACTCAGAAACCATTTCAAAGGGAGCATTATCTCCCGCCGCAATAACAGAATCGCATATGAGCTTTATGGAACTTAAAGGCGTTTTAAGTTCGTGAGATGCGTTTGATACAAATGCGGTTCTTTTCTCTTCCTGCGCTTCAAGTTCTTCTATAAGTGAGTTAAAGCTTTCTACCAGTTCCCCTATTTCTCCCGTACCTTCAACGTCGATCTTCATCTTATGAGAATCCTTCTGTCCTTTTATTTTCTTTATAAGCCTCTCTATGGGAGCTGTAAACAAGCCCGCAAAAATAAAGCTCAAAAGAATCGCAATGGCACAAAGAAGCACAGTAAGGTAATTTATTCTTCTTTCCGTAGCAGAAAGAATTGCCCCGATTTCATTTGCCGAGGATTCTATATATACCACTCCGCTTACCTCGCCATTTCTTATTATCGGAACGGAGGCTGCAGTTGTTATAACATCTTCGCTTTCCACCTTATTATATGTGCTTTCGCCGCAAAGACCGGAAAGAATCATCGGACTAAGACGAACCTTTCCTGTAGAATCCACATAAATATTTTCCGCATTATCATAAATAACCACCGCATCCGTGTTTGTTACGATGATGCGGCTGTTATTACCTATCGAAAGCATTATGATGTCCTCATCCATAGTTTTTTCTATTCCGGAAGGAGGAACATCCGCTATATCTGTTGCAATAATATTGATTTTAGTCATTAAGTTTACTTTATTATCGTTGTAAAGAGCAGATGACATCGCCGTAAGCATGTACATTCTTACCACGGTAACTGCAAGCAAAATTATAACGATATAAGTAAGTATAAGACGGTATTTCATTCTCTGAGCAGTTTTTACGCATTTTTTCCAGAAATCTTTAAATGAAAAATGCCCGCTTCTTTCTTCCTTAGTCTTCTTTAAAATAGTAACCTACTCCCCACTTTGTTATGATATAAACCGGATTTGCCGGATCCGGCTCAATTTTTTCTCTCAAACGGCGGATATGCACATCCAGCGTTCTTATGTCTGCAGGATAGTCATAACCCCATATAATATCAAGCAGAGCTTCTCTGGTGTAAACTTTACCGGGATTTGTTATAAACAAATCAAGAATTTCAAATTCCTTGGATGTAAGTTCAACAGTTTTTCCGTTAGCTGTTGCACGTCTTAAATTATAGTCAACCTTAAGACCGCCTCTGACTACACTGGTGCTGCTCTTTTTAGCCTGACTCTGTCCGCTTCTTCTTATAATGGCTTTTACCCTTAGCTTAAGCTCAAGTATATTGAAAGGCTTTGTGAGGTAGTCATCTGCACCGTATTCAAGGCCCATTATTCTGTCCATATCGTCAGTTTTAGCTGTAAGCATAATTATCGGCACATTTGAAAAGTCCCTTATTATTCTGCACACCTCAAGACCATCAATTTTAGGAAGCATAAGGTCAAGAATTATAAGATCTATTGACTTGTCTCTGGCAAGCTTTACGGCTTCTTCACCATCATATGCCGTTTCAACGTCATAACCGTCCTGTTCAAAATTAAATTTCATTCCTTTTACAAGGAGCTTTTCATCGTCCACTATAAGTATTTTCATTAAACCTTCAATTCCTTTCCACTTTATGCTTATATAGTTATATAATATCACAAATGCAAGCCAACTTCAATATTTTTTTATTAAAAAAACAAAAGCGGTGTTAAAACACCGCCTTTGCATCAATCGCTGAGAATGTAGATATTACAACTTCTTCTTCCGAACTGTATGCACTCGTTATAACTGTCATAGAAAAGGTCTACACGGTTGCCTTTGATGAGACCGCCTGTGTCTCCTGCAAGGCAAACGCCATAGCTCCATGAGCCGTCTGTAGACTCAATATAAAGTCTTGTTCCAAGGGGAATAACTCTGGGATCTACAGCAACAACACCCACCTTGGACTGAATACCGCTGGCAGTTTTACCCTTGTCGCAATATGCAGTAGCCTTGGCTGTTATAACCTTGCTGTACGAATAACCGTTAACGGTACCAACTGCAGCTGCCGCATTCTGGTCATCTCTCTTTACATTCCATACGCCACATTCAACAATCTTGTTTACCGCGGGCTTAACAACCATTTCGTTTGACTCATAACTTACTGCCACGCCGTCATGATAGGTTATAACATTGTCAATAAGCATTTCTCCGTCAGTACCTTCTGCAACAACAACTTCTTCACCGGGAGAAAGCTGCTTGTTGATTCTGTACTCAACTTCAAAGGGCATAACAATGGTCTGCGTATCATGAACCACAGCCACACGTGTAATCACAATTTCAACACCGGGATACACAAGGCTTGTCATCTGGGGAGTTACCATGTCATCCTCATCAACGCTTACACCGGAAAGTCTTATAGCATCAGCTACGGTACCGTCTGCAATCATAACGGGATAGGTTGCACAATCGGCATATACATTTACCGAAAAAGCTTCCTTTACGGCATAAATTCCACCATCTGCAACCGCACCTTTTTTACCTGTCTCATAAACAACAACCGTATCATGCTCTCCGATAAAAGCACGTGCATCTTCTGCAAGCTCTTCTGTGGTGCTTGCTGTTGTCTCAATGCTGATTTCCTCTTCGCCATCATGAATTACAACTGTCTTCATACGCTTTAAATTAATTGTGGAATTTTTCATTATTTTGGCATTCGCCTCGGGGAAAGTGATATCGCCGTTACTTACGGCGTAATCACCGTCTGCAAGAATGTTTTCTACAGTTCCTGCATCTGTACTGATGGTTTTTGCGGGAATACCGTCAATTTCAATGTTAACCTGAATTTCGTCGTCATACACATAACTGTTTACGCCTGTTGCAGCCAGCATTACGGATAACATCAAAACTAAAATACGTGTATTAAAAACCGCTTTGATAATTTTAAACATAAAAGCAATCCTTTCCGAAGACTTTCCGATCCAATTCTTTTTATTTTTCCCACCTGAGCGGTGATGAAAAAAAGCCTTCTGAAAACATTTTTATTTTTGTTCCTCGTAAATTATAACTAAATTGTTACGAAAAGTCAAGTTTTTTTATTCAGTTTTAGTGTCTTAATCAGTTTTTCTCTCATTTTCATACTATATCTAGTGTATAACGCCTTAAAAATAATTACATTTTCTTAATATTTTCATTTAATTTTCAGCTTTTTTTGCCCCGATTTTTTAGGTGGTTTTTTCATAAAAGTTTCTCATAAAAGCCATCAAAACACCTCAAATTAAACTTTTTAAAAATCAAAAAACGCCACATTTCGGCGTTTTTTTCAAAAGCATCAACTCTCATTCGGTAATCTAATTTTTTCGCGTGATTTTTAGATTAATTGTTAAAAATTAAAAAAGTTATATTTTCCAATTATTACAATATTATATATAAAAAGACTTAAAGGTCACACATTAAAGAAAGGAGGTTTTTAAGTGAAAAAATTACTTCTTCTTTTGTCATCTTTTATTTTTTTCACGCTGACGGTATTTTTCTGCTTACACGCCCCTTTAATGTCGGATTCGTTTTTTTCCGATGCACTCAGCTTTACAGCACCGGGAGTTTCCCCGGAAATCAAGGTTTTGCCCACCATCTGTCCCGACCTTATTTATAAACAATGCATAGCTTCCGCTTCGACCATCAAAAAAGTGTCCTCACCCAAACCTGTTGCAAAAAGCGAAAGCAAGCCTTTATCTTATATATCAGATCCCGTACCTTCAGGAATAATAGAAACCACTATTTCGAAAGGAGGGACAAGCCTGTCGGGTGCAGAAATAAACAACGAAACAGATTACGACCTTGCAGAGGCCCTTAGGAACGTGGATATTTCCGGCTCCCCGACCGTTCTTATAGTGCACACCCATGCCTCAGAGTCATACAGACCTTCATTTACATACAACTACACCCCCACTGACAACTCACGAACCGAAGACACCGATTTCAATGTTGTGCGTGTGGGAAAAGAGCTGGCCACATACCTTTCCTCCTACGGAATAAACGTAATCCACGACTCATCCTTAAACGATTATCCTTCATACAACGGCTCTTATCAGAAAACGCTTAAGCTTATTGAAAGTCACCTTAAGAAAAATCCTTCCATTGATATGATAATTGACCTGCACAGAGATGCCATGGAGCGTACCGACGGAACAAAAATAAGCACCGTGTGCACCATAGAAAACGAAAAAGCCGCTCAGGTAATGCTTGTTGCAGGCACAGACCAAAGCGGACTTTCGCACGATAACTGGAGAGACAACTTTTCCTTTGCCGTAAAACTCCAGAACATTATTAACAGTAAATTCCCTTATCTCGCACGTCCTATAAACGTAAGAAAAGAACGCTTTAACGGACATCTTTCAAAAAAAGAACTCATAATAGAAGTGGGCACAACGGGAAATACCCTTGATGAAGCACTGGTAAGTGCCCGTGCCCTGGCCTCTTCCATAAATGAATTTTACAAAGGATAACTTATCACAAACACAACAGAGCCTAAAAATGTAACCTTGCCCTCGGAAAGGTCAAACACTTCACTCTTCGGAAATGTGGACTCTTCTCTGATTGTAACCTTTCCTCCGTTTATAAACACACGGCGTATTTTCGCTTCCTCGCCTTCTATTCTTACCGCCGCAAGACTACCGGATTCAATCGGCGATGCAGGATTTATGAGTACCTTATCTCCCGCACCTATTTTTGCGTAGAGCATAGAATCATCCTTTGCAATTATGAAATAGCAAAGTTCCATATCCTTCCTCGAATAGTTTCCTGTAATGTAGCCTATAACCTCCATCTCTCTGATGTCTTCCTTGTCAGTTACTTTATCGGGAAATTCAGAAAATATCGGAACCTTTGTTATAGGCTCTGACATTTCCGCTACGTCGCTTTTGCCCTTGATATAGTCCGTAGATACCGAAAGTACACGGGCAATTATTTTAAGGCTGTCATCATCCGGCAGACTGTAGTCGGTTATATACCGTTCCAAAGACATTTTTCCTATGCCGGTCTTTTCCGAAAGCTCTGTTTTTGTCATTTTACGTTCTATCATTATTTTAAGTATTCTTTCTCCTATTGTTGCCATACGTGCTCTCCTTTTATAAATTCTAAACATTATACATTAAGGGAATATCCCTTGAAACTTAATAAGGGATATTCCCTTATGTCAGCACATCCTTAAAAAGGTGATATTTATGAAACTCAGGATACGAGATTTAAGAGAAGACCACGATTTAAGTCAGAAACAAATTGCCGATATGCTTCACATTCATCAGACAACATATTCTGATTATGAACCGGGGAATTTAAATATACCGCTTTCCGTACTTTCTTCCCTGGCAGATTTCTACGAAACCAGCATTGATTACATTGCAGGACGGACAGATGAAATCAAGCCCTATCCTCCGAAAAAATAAGCCAACTATATCAATCCTCAAAATACAGTAATTTATAAGGCGGAATTTCAAGAGCTTTTGCAATTTTGAATAAGGTATCAAGAGAAATAGCTTTATATATATTCGGTGCTTCGATTTGCCCTATGAAAGATACTCCACAATCCAAAATTTCCGCAAGCTGTTCCTGTGTTAATGATTTCAGCTTTCTGTAATAAGAGATTTTCAGTCCTATTTTTATATAATTATCCTTAAACTCTATATTCATTTAAATCTCTCCTGCACAGTGGCATTACTTGTCAGCAACATTATACATCAAGGGAATATCCCTTAAAACAGAATAAGGGATATTCCCTTATGTTAAGATATTTACGGAGGCGATGTTTATGAAACTCAGAATAAAAGACCTTCGTGAAGACCACGATTTAAGTCAGAAACAAATTGCAGATATGCTTCATATACACCAGACAACGTATTCCGATTATGAGCTCGGAAAACTTAATATTCCTTTATCCGTACTTTGCACTCTGGCAGATTTTTATAAAACCAGCATCGACTATATCGCAGGTCGCACCGACGAAATCAAGCCCTATCCGCCGAAAAAATAACACCGCACAGTGTGCGGTGTTATTTTTTATTTTGTTGTAACTTCAATAATTCCGTTATTATTTGCTACCTTTGCACCGTTACCGAAAAGAAGATTGAAAATATCTTCTCCAACATAGGTCAAATCGTTTACGATTACAGGCAAAACGCTTGCTTCTCTTGCCATTGTCAAAGCTTCGCCTATTTTAACAAGATGAACCGCCTCACCTTTCTTAAGCTCGATGCTTCGCTCTTCATTGTTCCATGTTACCTCATAACCAAGACCTTCAGCAAGTGCTCTTAAGGGATATTTTGCTTCATTTTCTCCGAAGTTAAAAGAAACGCCGAATTCTTCTCCGTTAACAACTATTGAGGAAACATCTGTCTTTACAGGGGCAAGATTTAATACCGCTATTTTTTCTGCAGGAACATGAGCAGGAAGGCTCATACCAACCGAAGATGCGAATACCACGATTTCAGAACCCTCTGTAATGTCGGAAGCTTTAAGAATCATTCTGATTTTGTGTGCGATAACGGGAGTTGCCTCCTCATACACAATGCGGTTTGCGCCGTCGGCAGACATTATTACTCCGTTTTCATTTGAGTCAACAACTGCATAGATAGGTGCAGAAATGGAATTTTCGGTGTTTACGAAAATATAGTATGCAGCAGCTTGCGGAGGAAGGCTCATTGTTGTTGCACTTCCGGCAACAACAGTAATAGTATCCCCTACTTTTAATTCCACAGGATTTAAGTTATAGTCGCAAATGTAGGTTTCTTCTGCAATATTAAACTGTTCGTTTCCGTCATTAATCTGAATGTAGCCTTCTCCGATTTCAGAAATTATTCCGCTTACGGTTACCTTTTCAGGCATTGTTTCAACGACTTCTGCAGGCTCATTCGCTTCCGCAAGTGTAAGCACTGCAATTTTCTCTGCAGGAACATGTGCAGGCTCACTCGCTCCTATGGTTGTTGCAAACACTAAGATTTCAGAGCCGGGTGTAATATCACCACCTTTTAATATAATTCTGATTCTGTGTGCAGTAACTTCTGTTTTTTCATTATATACTATGCTGTATGCTCCGTCAGCAGACATTATTACCCCGTCTGTGTTGGTGTCAACAATTGCATAGAGAGGTGCCGCCTGTGTATTTTCTGTATTTACTAAAATGTTGTATGCCGCAACCTGGGGAGGAAGACTTCTTGTCATCATGCTGGATGCAAGAACACTTACAGAATCACCTTTCTTTATTTCCACAGGATTTAAGCTGTAGTCGGAAACATAAGTCTCGGGTGCTATGTTGATTCTAAGATTTCCGTCATTTAAGAGTATGTATTCTTCCGTAACTTCCGATACCACACCGTGGTGCATTTCTTTTTCGGGAATTTCTGCTTTCACTTCTTCATCACCTTCTATGGGCATCTGAGCATAAGGATCGTCAATATCATCTATGAGCATAGTATCATAATTTGCTCCAACCTCTCCGGTCGCCTCTGTGTTTGCACTTACGGTAAATACTCCGATTACCATAAGCATTGCCAATACGGCACTTAAAAATTTCTTCATGTTTAATTCTCCTTTATATTGGTTTTCAATTTTAGTTTTAAGCCTTGGGGAGTCCGGACCCGCCAGGCTTAAGAGCCCTTTCTGTACATAATACAGTTTAAGATACGAAAAGGTTGCAAAAAAATAAAAAATATTTTCTCTTCATTATATACATTAGCATTTATCTTGCATTTTTTCAATACCCGTGTGGTTAAATGCATAATTTTTCTTTAATACCCCCTTGACATATCCGTTTTACAGGGTTATAATATACAAATATACAAGTCATTTTGCATATTTATGCAGAAAAGGAGAGTAAACATGAGTGAAATAAACTTAAAAGGCAAAAGCTTTTTAAAGCTTCTTGATTTTTCGGCAGAGGAAATTTCTTATCTCATAGATTTGGCTGCTGACCTTAAGGCAAAGAAAAAGGCGGGCATTCCCCACAAGCTGTGCGAAGGAAAAAATATTGCCCTTATATTTGAAAAGACCAGCACAAGAACACGTTGTGCCTTCGAGGTTGCCGCAAGTGACCTCGGCATGGCATCCACTTATCTGGATCCCACAGGTTCACAGATAGGAAAAAAGGAAAGTCTTCCCGATACCGCAAGGGTACTTGGCAGAATGTATGACGGTATCGAATACCGCGGTTATGGCCAGGAAATCGTTCAGTCTCTTTCCGATTATGCAGGTGTTCCGGTGTGGAACGGTCTTACAAACGAATTCCATCCCACCCAGATTTTAGCTGACTTTTTAACCATAAAGGAGCATTTTGGCTCTCTTTCCGGAAAAAAGCTGGTTTATATGGGTGATGCACGCTATAACATGGGAAATTCATTAATGGTTGGATGTGCAAAAATGGGCATGCACTTTGTTGCCTGCACCAATAAAAAATATTTCCCCGATGAATCTTTGGTTGAAACCTGCAAAAAAATTGCAGTAGAATCCGGCGCTGTCCTTGAGTTTATTGAGAATCCTATAGAAGCCACAAAAAACGCCGATGTAATATACACAGATGTGTGGGTTTCCATGGGCGAGCCAGCAGAGGTATGGAAGGAAAGAATTGAAGACCTTTCCCCCTACAGCGTTACAAAGGAAATTATGGATAATGCAGGCAGTAAGTGCCGCTTTATGCACTGCCTCCCCGCTTTCCACGATTTAAATACTGTAATCGGCAAGGAAATTTATGAAAAGTTCGGTCTTACTTCAATGGAAGTAACCGATGAAGTATTTGAAAGCGAAGCTTCCATTGTGTTTGACGAGGCAGAAAACAGAATGCATACCATAAAGGCAGTAATGGCAGCCACATTGTGAGAGAATGTTAAAACAACAAAAATGACCGCATTGCGGTCATTTTTTATTTACATATATTTCACAATAACTTGCTTGACTTTCCCTCTTTAATATATTATCATTAAAGTATAGAGGTGATTTAATTGCAAAGTTCAAAAGATTTCACTCATTTGCAGGAGGTAATACTTTCCTTTTTCCAGAAAACGCCCCCGGCTGAAAAGCTGAGAGAATATGTTGCCGGCTACAACAAGCTGATGGCATATTACAAATGTGCAATGATGGAAATTGAAACAAAATTAAATGTATTAAATGAACAGTTTTCCCTTCAGTATGACAGAAATCCCATTAACAGCATAAAAACAAGGCTTAAAAGCCCCGACAGTATCAAAAATAAATTAACCGGAAGAAATCTTCCTGTCACTCTTACCTCCATCGAGGAAAACCTTCACGACGTGGCAGGTGTAAGAGTTGTATGTACCTTTCCCCAGGATGTTTATACCATTAAAAATGCACTCCTGGCTCAGGACGATATAACCCTTTTAGAAGAAAAGGACTATATCAAAAATCCCAAGCCCAACGGCTACAGAAGCCTTCATTTAATTATATCAGTCCCGATATTCCTGCTTCATGAAAAAAGATTTATGAAGGTGGAAATTCAGCTTCGTACCATAGCAATGGATTCCTGGGCTTCCTTGGAACATCAGCTTAAGTATAAAAAAGATGTGGAATTCACCGAGGAAATGTCACAAAATCTTCTCCTCTGTGCCCAGATGAGTGCCGAGCTTGATGCAAGAATGGATTTCTTGCGTAACTGTGTCGGCGAAAAAGAAAACATATAAAAAGTTCTCTGCGGATTTTGCCGCAGAGAACTTTTTTCTATTCGATAAATCGGAATCTCAGGCTTTTGCATTTCAACACCTCTGCAAATTTTGATTTATCGCCCTATTCTTCGATGTATAATTCGTCGCAGTACCAACGTGTCGGGTTTTCTTGAATGTATTTTACGATTTCATCATAATCTTCGCGGCTGCGAATTACATGCTCATAAAAAGATGTCTGGAATAATTTTTCTGCCATTCCAACCTTTTTGCATTCTCTCGTTGTCAGCGATTTATACGCACAAATCGCATCCATAATCGTAGGGCGGGGGCTTGCTCCCGCCGCATCTCCATCTAAAACCAAAATAATGTGAATGTGATTTGGCATAATTACATATCTGTCAACCGAAAGACAAGGATAGCGGTCTTTAAGTAATAATAATTGCTCCTCCGCAATCTTTCCAAACGCAGTATACTCGATTCCGTCTGTTTCGGCGGGAGCAAGCCCCCGCCCTACAATGCGAGATAATGCACACCGTCTGTTTTGCGTACATATCGTTACAAAATATGCACCTGGAGAGCTATAATCATAATGATCAAGTCGCGGATGCTTCCTTTCAGGCAATTCTTTTTTGTTACACATTTTCATCACTCTTCCCATTATGCCGCAAATCGGCAGAGAAAGCCGCAGAGAACTTTTTCATTTTATAGGTTCAAAATCCGCTGCTCCGTGCTTGCATAAGGGGCAGACAAAATCTTCCGGAAGAGTCTCTCCCTCATAGACATAACCGCAGATTTTGCAGACAAAGCCTTTTTTCTTCGCCTCAGGCTTCGGCTTCACATTGGCATGATAATAGGCATAAGTCATTGATGGCTCATCTGAAATAACGTGAGCTTCCGTCACCGAACAGATGAAAAGACCATGTGAGCCCATATCGGAAAAATCGTCCACAGAAAGGGAAATAACGGAATTAATGTTATCCCTTAAACACATAAGGCCGTTTTTTGTTCTCCAGGCATCAATATCAGAAAACTTGTCGGCATCCTTACCGCTCTGAAATCCGAAGTTTTTAATAAGGGAAAACGGTGCACTTTCAGTAAGACAGCAGACATTCATTTTTCCCGTTTCTTTTATTGTGGCATAAGAATAATTTGCCTTGTTGATTGACACGGCAATTTTCAACGGCTTTTCAGCAACCTGTGTTACAGTATTAACAATAAGTCCGTTATCCTTTTTACCGTCATTTGTGGTTATCACGTATAATCCGTAACCTATTTTGAAAAGGGCGGTATTATCAATGGACTCTATCATATTAACATTCATTTCCATATTCATTCACCTCGTAAGTTCGTCGGTTATAGCCCTGATATTTTCATAGATAAATTCAGGCTTGATTTCGCTTTCTTCAACATCCTTCATTGTACCTTCGCCGCTTAAAACAAATACGGTGGAAATTCCCGCCGCAACGCCGCAGGCAATGTCGGTATAAAGTCTGTCGCCGAAAAGGGCTGTTTCTTCCTTGCCGTAGCCTGTCTTCTCCATAGCCAAAAGTGCCATTGTAGGCTCGGGCTTACCGATAAAGATGGGGCTTCTTCCCGTTGCCTTATTAAGCATCCAGCTAACCGAGCCGCAGTCGGGCACATAACCGTACCATGTTGGGCAAACCCAGTCGGGATTGGTGGCGATATAGTCAACGCCTCTATTTAACAATATGCAGGCGTCCTCCAGTTTCTGAAAGGCAAGCTCTGTATCAAATCCCATACAAAGGCAGTCAATGCCATCTTCAAGCTTGTCTGTTATGGGAAGTCCTGCCGTGCGGAGCTGTTCCTTAAAAGAAGTTGTTCCGAAGGCGTAAATCTTTTTGTAAGTCTTCTTTTTAAGATATAAAATTGTGGCATCGGTGGAGGTTAAAAAGTCATCAGCCGTTGCAGTTATTCCAAGTGACGCCAGCTTCTCTATATATTTATCCACACTTTTTGAAGAATTATTAGTAAGAAAAATATATCTTCCGCCAATTTTCTTTACATATGAAAGAAAATCCAGCGTTCCGTCAAAAAGATCGTTATCAAGATAAATCGTTCCGTCCATATCAAGAAGGAAAAGTTTTTTGTTTTTAAGTGTTCCCATAGTGTTTCTCCTTTAGTCCAATTTTTTCCACAGCATTTTATTCTCCGAAAATTCAAATCCGATTTTTCCCGAATCGTGAAGATAGGATAAGTAGGATTTTACGGTGCTTCCCGAAAGCACATACTGACTTGCGTTAAGGCTCAAGCTGTAGGAGTCAAAAAGCTCTTTAAGTATTTCTTCAAAGGTTTTTGCTTCCTTGCATATATCGTATATCTTTTCGGCAATTTCCAGCACCTTGTCACGGTTTATTTTAACCAAGTCCTTTATATCCTCCGTCGCCTCGGCGTGGGAGGGTATGAAAAGCTTTCCTTCAAGGGTTTCAAGATAGCTGAGAGTTTCTAAAAACGCCTTTATGTCATACATAAAGGAAATGTGGTATTTCGTTACAGTTTCCGCACCGAAAAGGGAATCTGCCAGAAAATACACATCATCGTCGGTTTTTATGCCTATCATATCGAAAAAGTGTCCCTTTAAGGAAATCACACTGAGTCCTTCGGGGAGATTCCCTTCAATTGGCGTAACAACCGACTCCTGTGCCAGCAGAAACTTTGTGCGAAGGTCGGAAAAAGGATAACCACCGTATAAGAAAGAGGGTTCCAAAACCGGATGCTCCGTAAAGTCCTTTTCTATGCCCGATGCAAAAACCGGGCAAGCGGTTCTTTCCTGAATAAGATGGTTTCCGCCGATATGGTCGGCATTGGAGTGGGTTGAAATTATTCCCGCAACCTTAAGCCCCTCGGCATCAAGTATCTTTAATATTTTCTTTCCCGCATCCTTATCGTTTCCCGTATCGATTAAGTAAACGCTGTCCTCCGTCACCTTATAAACTCCGATATTAACGGCGTTTTTTATATAATAGGTCTTTTCGCCTACTTTTATTAGCTCCATAATATGCCTCCATAGAACATGTTTTTATAATTCTACCACAAAAGTATAAAAAAGTCCACTAAATCATAAAAAACTATTAAAAAGCTGGAGAGTTATTCGTCTTAAACCAAAAGTTATTCGTTATAAATATTTTTAAGACGAATAACTAAAAAAATCCACGACCATTGGTCGTGGATTTTCCCTGTGCCCAATAGGGCAATAATTATCTCTTTGAGAACTGGGGTGCGCGACGAGCTGCCTTTAAGCCGTACTTCTTTCTTTCCTTCATTCTGGGGTCTCTTGTTAAGAAACCTGCAGCCTTGAGGATTGCTCTGTAAGAATCTTCAACTTTAAGTAAAGCTCTTGCTACATCGTGACGGATTGCGCCTGCCTGACCGGAAACGCCACCGCCTGTTACTGTGCAAAGAACGTCAAACTTGCCGATTGTGCTTGTAGCATTTAAAGGCTGGCGAACGATAACCTTTAATGTTTCAAGTCCGAAATAATCGTCGATATCTCTACCGTTGATTACAACTTTACCTGTGCCGGGTACAAGTCTTACTCTGGCAACAGATTCTTTTCTTCTACCTGTTCCGTAGAACATTGTCTTATCTGCCATTATCGTTTACCTCCTTCTTATTTAATCTCGCCTGTCCATGCTTCGGGCTTCTGAGCTGCGTGTGCATGGTCAGCATCTTTGTAAACTCTGAGTCTTGTGAGTTCCTGTGCACCAAGAGTGTTGTGAGGAAGCATACCCTTTACTGCAAGGAACATAGCCTGCTCGGGCTTGTTTGCCATCATAATCTTGGCCTGGGTCTCCTTAAGACCGCCTACCCAACCTGAGTGTCTTCTGTAATACTTCTGCTCCATCTTCTTACCGGTAAGAACAGCGTCCTTACAGTTGATGATGATAACATGATCGCCACAATCTACATTAGGAGTAAATGTGGGCTTAATTTTGCCTCTGAGAATGCTGGCAGCAAGTGCAGCTGTACGGCCAAGGGGCTTTCCTGCAGCATCAATGATGTACCATTTTCTCTCAACGGCAGAGCTGTTTTCAAGATATGTGCTCATAAAAAAATACCTCCGTTCATTTTTTCAACATTTGCTATTGTAATATATTATTTCCAATTTGTCAACAACTTTTTTCTATTTTTTCAATTTGCATTTTTCTATCTCGTTTTTTCTCTCGTTTTCTCTTGTTTTCTCGTTTTTTCTCGTTTTCAATTTTCACTTGCCAAAAGCTTTTTTTTGTTATATTATATAATAAAGCCAAGAGGGAACACACTTCCCACAGGGCGTAAAAGTGAGTGATTTTTATGAAAAGAGACTATAGCACCGTGATATTCGACCTTGACGGAACACTGATCGATTCCATGTCCGCTTGGGAGGATGTTGATACAAAGTGGCTTATTATGCACGGCATAACACCAACACGTGAAATACTTGATAAATTCAAAACCATGGAATTTTCCGATGCGGCAATTTATGCCCAAAGAGAACTTGGCGTAAAAGAAAGTGCCGAAGTTCTTTTCTCGGAGTGGACAAGCCTTGTTTTCGAGGCATATTCTTTTCATATTCCCCTAAAACCCTTTGCAAAAGAAATTTTAGAGAAATATAAAAAGGAAGGAAAAAAAATCCTTCTTGCCACCTCCTGTCGTAAAGAATGTTGCTATGCCTCACTTAATAATCTTAAAATTGAAGAATATTTCGACCACATCATATTCACCGAAGATGTTGGACGTGGAAAGGCCTACCCAGACATTTATTTAAGATGTGCCGAAATATCAGGCGAAAAATGCGAAAACTGCCTTGTTTTTGACGATATTTACGATGCACTTAAAAGTGCTCACAAAGCAGGGATGGACTTTTGCACGGTTTTTGATAAGGCAACAAGTCATCCCCTCTCTTCAATGAAGGAAGAATCAGAATATTTTATCGAAAGCTTTTCAGAGCTTTTATAACCATATATAAAGGAAGAAATTTATGGAAGTTAAAACCTTTGCCATACACACACTGGGCTGCAAGGTAAACTCTTATGAGTCCAATGCCATATCAGCCATTTTGGAAAAAAACGGCTTAAAGAGTGTTCCGTTTGAAAATGCAGCTGACATTTACATTATAAATACCTGCTCCGTTACAAATACCGGCGATAAAAAATCCCGCCAGGTGATAAGACGGGCAAAGCGTCAAAATCCCGATGCATATATTGCTGTTCTGGGATGCTATGCACAAAGCGATCCCGATTCCGTAAGGACACTGGGTGCCGATCTGGTTGCAGGCACATCGGACAGAGAGCTTTTTGTGAAAATGATTTTGGAAAACCTGAAAGGTTCTCTTGTGAGAGACATTTCAAAGGTATCGGAATTTGAATACCTGCCGGAGCCTGACACTTCCGAGCGTACCCGTGCATATATAAAAATCCAGGACGGATGTAACAATTTCTGCTCCTACTGTATCATCCCCTACACCCGTGGAAGAGTAAGAAGCAAAAATCCTGACTCTGTAATAGCTGAAGCAAAAGCCCTTAAGGAGGCGGGGTTCCGTGAAATTGTCCTGACCGGAATTGAAGTCGCAAGTTACGGAAAAGAAAGTGCCGGTATAGGTCTTATCGATCTGCTTGAAAGGCTTTCAAACGAAGTGGCTTTCGAAAGAATCCGCTTAAGTTCCATTGACCCCAGAGCATTCACCGATGATTTTATCTGCCGAATTTCCTGCATAAAAGGAGTTTGTCATCACTTTCATATTTCCGCACAGTCTTTATGCACAGAAACGTTAAAGCGAATGAACCGCCATTATACGGCAGAAGGCTTTCTGGAAATTTTAGAAAAAATCCGCAATGCCATGCCAAATGCCGCCATAACCACAGATATAATAACAGGCTTTCCCGGTGAGACGGAAGAAGAATTTAATGTAACTATGAAAAACACAAAAAAGGCCGCCTTTTCACGCCTTCATGTTTTCCCCTATTCTGAAAGAAAAGGAACAGTTGCCGCTGCGATGGAGCAAATCCCCGTATCGATACGATCGGAACGTGCAAAATTGTTAATAGAAGAAGGGAATATCCTTGCCAAAAACTTTGCCGAAAGTTTTACAGGCAAAACCGTAGCCGTACTGTTTGAAGAAGGAAAAGACGGAGTTTACGAGGGGTATACAGAAAACTATGTCCGTGTTGCCGTAAAAAGTGAAAGAGATTTATCTGGCAAAATACTCCCTGTTAAAATCAAAAAAGTGTCGGGAGGCACATTATTAATCGGCATTATTGACAATTTATAAATTAGGCGTTATAATAGAAATATATTACGAAAGAAATCGGAGGACACCCCATGGATATAACTTCATTAAAAGGAACCGCTTTTGGCGGCTACAGTAAAAAAAGCGTTCACGAATTTTTTGAAGAGCTTTCTCTTGCCAATTCAATCAAGCTTTCTGAGCTTGCCGAGGAAAAGGGTGCTCTTACAGACAAAATCGTTGAATTCGAGAAAAAAACAGCTGAACTTGAGGCAAAAATAGCTGAACTTGAAAGTGCATTAGGTGACTCCGAAAACGAAAAAGAACATGTTGCAAAAGCAATAGTTTCCGCAGAAAAGGAAGCTGCAAAAATTTTAGCTAATGCAGCAAAAGAAGCCGAAGATATTAAAAACAACGCTATTGAAGAGTCAGAGGCGTTAAAAGAAAACACCAAAAAAGAGCTTAAGGATGAATTTGACAAGCTTAAGGATTTGCGTTTTTCCACACTTCAGGCTATGACTTCATACAAGGATAAACTTGATGCAATTTCAAAAAGACTCGGCGGAGAAGAATAAAAAAAGCAGGGCTGTCGCTGACAGCCCTATTTTCTACCTATAAATCTTACATAGCGGCAAACCTCAACGCCGCCTGCTCCCATAACGGTATTAACCGATGCCGCATTTTCACTGCGACATTCATATAAAACCTTTACCCCTTTCTTACTAAGGTCCTTAAGGAGTGCTAAAAGGCATTTTTTCGCATGGCCTTTTTGCCGTTCATGGGGTGCCGTTTCAATATGCACATTATAAACTCCGTCCTTTAATACCGCACCTGCCAAAGATACAACCTTTCCGTCTTTTATCATCCCGTAAACGGGGCCCTTTGATACAAGATAAGGTAAATCCGAAAAAAGTGCATCTTCTTCACATCCCTTAAGGAACACAGCCTCCGTTTCGCACCCCGAAACTCCGGTAAGGTCAAAGCATCTTATTATGCTTATATGTTTGTCGGGAACAAAGCCTCTGTCTTTCAAATATTTTTCAGACAGAGTATAAATTGATCCAAGATTTTCTTCCTTAAAAAAGTCGTTCATTCTTTTAAGTTCAGGTATCATTTCCGAAGCTGCAGAAACATAGAAATTCCCGTTTTCAGAGAGTATCGTGCAAGGCTCAGAAAAAAACTCTTCATCCATAGTCCTCTCTGAAAAACCCGCTTTTTTCATATTTAAAAACGAAAGACAATAGTTAACCATAAAATCACCACTTCAATGATAACAGAAAAAATCATCTTTGTAAAGGAGTCAATGTATGAAAATCGCAATAATTGATTTAGGCTCTAACTCCGCAAGAATGACCATTTGGAAAATATCCGGCAGTAAAATCGAAGTCGTTGTTAACAAACGATTATATGTCAGACTTTCAGAAGGTCTTTCAGAAGACAATTTAATAAAGGAAGAGCCTTTTAAGAGAACGCTTTCAGCTCTTTTGGAATTTTCCGACATTATAAAGCACGAAAAATGTGAAATTGTAAAGGCAGTTGCAACGGAGACAATCCGACGTGCGGAAAATTCCGATGAAATATTAAAGATTATATATGCCAAAACCGGTATAAAAATTGAAATACTCACCGGTGACGATGAGGCAAGATATGACTATCTTGCCGCAGAAGATTTAGCGAAAGGCCATACCGCATTTTTAATGGATGTCGGCGGCGGAAGCATCGAAATCATAAGAGCTGACAGGGGCGAATTGCAGGGACACATTTCCCTTCCGCTGGGCTCTGTTGTTGCAACCGATGCAAAAGGAACAGATATTGATTCTCTGAGTTCTCTTTTCACTGATGAATTTTCCTGCCTTCCCTTTATAGATAAAAAGGACGGTGCAGTATTAATAGGGCTCGGCGGTTCAATCCGCTCACTTTTCTCCTATGCGGATAAGCTTTATGACGGTGCAACCATGAGCCGTGATGAATTTTTTGCTTTTTACGATAAAATAGTTACAGAAGACAGGGAAATATTAAAACAGCGTCCCTCTTTTTCTGACCGCTATGACATAATAAACGCAGGCATCACGCCCTATGCCGTGCTTTTCAAGCTGACCGGTGCCGATAAAATTACCCTTTGCAACAGAGGTGTAAGGGAGGGAATTTTAATAGAATGTCTGAAAAAAATATAAAAGAGGAACTGACTAAAAAAGCGAACGAGCTGGGCATAACGGAAATCGGATTTTGCATTCACGAGGGAAAATGTGCCGTATGCTGTTTATTTCCCTATTATTTTGAGGACAGCGAAAAGGCAAACATTTCTATGTATGCAAGGGGCATTGACTACCACATTCTTGCAAAAGAAAAGCTTAATACGCTTCTTTCTCCCTTTGCGGAAAATTTCGAAATCCGTGTAGATGTAGGACCAATCGACAACATAGATGTGGCATATCGTTCAGGGCTTGGTGTAATCGGAAAAAACCGTCTTTTAATAAACAAAAATCTTGGCTCTTACTTTTTTATAGGCTATGCCTTAACGAACCTTGAGATTGAGCCCGACTTGCCGATTGACGGAAGCTGCCTTTCCTGCAATAAATGCATAAATGCCTGCACAGGCGGTGCGCTTTCGGCAAATGGCTTCGACATAACAAAATGCGTAAGCCATATATCTCAGAAAAAGGGCGAACTTTCGAATAAAGAAATAAAAATATTAAAAAAATCAAACCTCATCTGGGGCTGTGACACCTGCCAGGATGTATGCTTAATGAATAAAGCACCGCTTTATGCCATGAAGGAATTTACGGAAAACAGAATCCCCTATCTTAAAAAGGAAGATATTGAAAACCTGTCAAATAAGGAATTTACGAAAAAATACGGCAAGTACGCCTTTTCCTGGCGTGGCAAAGCCGTGCTACTGCGAAATATGGAATTATAAAAACATCGTGCAGAACTTCTGCACGATGTTTTACATATCTAGCCTTGATTTTATCGTCCTTATATAATCCGACGGAGAAATATTTTCCATTTTCTTAAAAAGTCTGCTGAAATAATGGAGCGAAGAAAAGCGGAGTATGGATGCAATTTCGGATAAATTATAGTTCCCCTCTCTCATAAGCTTTTTAGCTTCTTTTATCCTTAATGCATTGATATAGCCTATCACCGTATCACCTGTTGCCTTTTTGAACATACTGCAAAGGGTGGTTTTGTTTGTCCCGAAAATGAAGCAAAGCTCGGACAAAGTGATTTTTTCTCTGAAATTTTCCTTTAAGTAGCTGCATATTTCAGACAGGTTGCGGTCACCGGCTTCATTTTCAGGTGATAGTTTTTCCGCCTCGGATGAACGTACAAGCTCAATTAAAAATGTTTCAAGTTTTAATTTTATCATCTGGTCTGCCCCAAAGGGATAGTCTTTCTTTTTTTTCATATCCCGAAGATTAGGGATATCATAAGGTCCTTCAAAAACAGATCTTCCCTCTTTTATAATTTCCGTTAAAATTTTCTGCAAAACAGAATTTAAGTTAATCGCACTTCCCGAAAACACATCAAGTCTTTCCGAATCGCACTCAAAACCGATTATGATTACATTAGGGGCTGTGTTATTGATGCACCGGAGTGAATGAGTCTCCCCTGTTTTATGTATTATCATCATACCTTCTTTAAGGATTCCTTTATAGTTTTCTGCTTCTACAGAAATCTCTCCGTTATCAACATAGACAAGCTCCCTGAATGGATGGCTGTCTTTTGTAGTATGATATTCTTTTGTAAATTCAAAATAATGAATGTTGGCAATTCTGCTCACCGTAATTGCCATCTTAAATTCCTTAAGCTTAAAATCCATAATATCACCACCTAAATAAATTTTAGCATTTTTACCAATTTTGTCAACAGAAAATTTATTCTATATTAATTTTATTTAATATTATGCAAAATGTTTTTAACATTATCCAAATACAAACAGCAAAACTTTCTGTATAATGAACTAAAGTTATAAAGGAGGTCTTTATATGTCAAGAATTTGTATCCCCGATTATGAATACAGAGAAAGAATTGCAAAAGCCGCAAAAATGGTGGCTGACAAAGGTCTGGATGTCATGGTTGTATGCTCAACTGAGTCCGACTATGCCAATGCCAGATATTTTTCGGGTTTCTGGCCCTTATTCGAAAGAGCAGGCGTTGCCATCGCCGCTAACGGAGATGCAGCATTAATGGTGGGCCCGGAGTGTATTATCTTTGCAAAGGACGTTGCGAAGATGAACAAAATTTTCTGTCTCCGGGAATTCCGTGAGTCTGCCGATCCATCATATCCCGAGCTTCAGGCAAGTACATTCCGTGACGTTTTTTCGGCAATCGGCGTAAAGGGCGAAAACATAAAAATCGGCTTAGGAAGCTATGTCGAATGCACTCTTCCCATCTTTGAAGGGCTTAAAGAAAGCTTTCCGAAGGCTGAAATTTTAAAGTGCAACGATATTATGGTTAATCTTCGTAAAATCAAAAGCGAAAACGAGCTTTCATGCATAAAGGAAGGCTTCAGAATCATCGACCTTGCAACAAGCGAAGTAATAAGAAATCTTCGCCCGGGCGTTACCGAGCTTCAGATGGTGGGCATCGCACAGAAGGTAATTTACGAAGAAGGTGCAGAATACGAAGGTCTGCCCATGTATGTATTCAGCGAAAAATCCACAAGTCACGCCATAAGCCGTTCCGGCTACCGAGAAATAAATAAGGGAGATATTGTTCAGCTTAACCTGTCTGCAAAAATTGACGGTTATTCTCCCTCTATAGGTCTTCCTGTGGTTATGGGAAAACTGGAAGGCGAGCGAAAAAGAGTTGTAAAGTTCTGTTTAGATGCACATAACTGGACAGTTGACCGCCTTAAAGCAGGTGTTATGGCAAGCTCCATTGCAAAAGATTTCTATAAGATGTATGTTGACAACGGCTTTAAAGAAAACTTCGTTTACGGTCCTTGCCACGGCACAGGTATGATTGAAGTTGAAGCACCCTGGATGGAAACAATTTCAGACTATCCCTTAGAGGAAAATATGACCTTCCAGGTAGACACCTTTATTTCAGGTGACGGCTTTGGCGTACGTTGGGAAAAGGGCGTTGCAATAACCAAAGCAGGCTGTACTTCAATGACCAATTATCTCAACCGAGGAATAATTGAGCTTGACTTTTAAGGAGGGATAATATGACTGTCGGTAAAAAAGAATGGATTATCCCGGATTGCGAGCTTCCACCCGAAGGCGAAGGAGAATTAAAAGGGCATGAATCTGTAATCATAGTAAATGATTCAGAGATTGATGCTACTATTTCCGTTAAGCTTTTCTTCACTGACCGTGATGCATACGAGAACATCTGCTGGACTGTTGAAAAGAACAGGGTAAGATGCTTTCGTATGAACAATCTTTCCGATATGTGCGGTTATTCCATACCCAAAGAAACACAGTACGCTATGAAAATTTCAAGCAATACGCCAATAGTTGTGCAGTACGGAAGACTTGATAACCGCCAGGTTAATCTTGCCTACTATACCACTTTGGGCTATGCCGAATAAGGAGGATATTATGGACCTTAATTTCAGTTTTCCAAAAGAACTCGCAAGGGTAAAGGATGAGAAAATTCCTGTTGTTTTGTGTGGCGGAACGGTGGAATATCACGGTGCTCACTGTTCTTTCGGATGCGACTCTTTAATTGCCGAAGGGCTTATAAAAAAGCTTTCAGAAAAAAAAGAAATTATGATTTATCCCACGGTTTATTACAGCCCCTCAAGCTATGCCGTTGCCGACGAAACCAGCGGAACGGTACACATTGAAGAGGATGTCTTTGAAGCCTACCTTTTCGGGATATTTAAAAATATGCTTTATGCAGGGCTTCGTAACATTTATGTTGTAATACACCACCAGTTTGAATCTGAAAGCCTTATGCCGATGACGCTATCCTATATGAAGGCGGCAAAGCGTGCCACAATGCGCTATCTGGAGGAAACCCTTGGCAAAGGCTGGTGGGGCAGCGAAAGCTTTTCCGACTACTATGACAATCTCGGCGGAGGCGATGACCCGTTTTCCTGGATAAAGGTAATTCCTACAATGAGCACAGAAGTTCAGAAAGCAACCGGCTATGATCATGCCGGAAAATATGAGTGTTCTATTTTAATGGCATTATACCCTGACGCCGTAAAAAAAGAACGCATTAATGACATTCGTCACTGGTTTTCCGAAAGTGCAAAGGATGCCTCCGTTGAATTGGGTAAAGAAATGATTGAAAAATCCCTCATATACTTGGATGAAAAGATAATATAAAAAACAGCAGGCGTTGCCTGCTGTTTTCATTTTTACTTATCAGAAAGATAATCGCTGAATACAACCTCCAAAAGTTCATCACGCTCAATCTTACTCATGATATTTCTTGCACCGTTATGGCTCGTGATGTAGCTGGGGTCGCCTGACATAATGTAACCCACAATCTGCCCAATGGGGTCATATCCTTTCTCTCTGAGTGCCGCACACACGGTGCTTAAAGCAGCTCTTATTTCATCACCTCTGTCAAGGGGAAGATGAAACATTGTAGTGTTGTCTATATTCATCGGTTACACCATCCTTTCACTCATATAATACTACTGTTTTATGAAAAATTCAATACCTGAAATCAATTTTTAACAAACTCTTAACATTTATTTTGATTCTGCCATTGCTTTTTCGTTTTCTTCCTTTTCAAGAACTGTATAGGCTACCTTTCCGACAAGAGTTTTCGGTAAGCTGTCACGGAACTCATATTCCCTGGGAAGAGCATATTTTGCAATATTCTTCTCGCAAAGCTCACGAATTTCATTCTTGAGTTCTTCCGTTGCAGTAAAGCCCGGCTTAAGCACGATAAATGCCTTTATTCTCTGCATACGATAGTCATCCTTTACACCGATTACCGTAGAAAGCATAACCGCCTCGTGGGAGTCGATTACATTTTCAATCTGAGAAGGATATACATTATATCCGCTTGTAACAATCATTCTCTTAAGTCTCTGCTTGAAATAGATAAAGCCATCCTCATCCATATAGCCAAGGTCACCTGTATGAAGCCATGTTCTTCCGTCTTCATGAATCTGCAACGTTTTTGCCGTTTCCTTAGGCTCATTAAGATAGCCTGTCATAAGAGTAGGGCCTGAGATGCATATTTCGCCAAGTTCACCCGGTTCTGCCTCATCAAAGGTATCCGGAACCACGATTTTATAAAATACGTCGGGGAACGGCACACCGATGGATCCCTCTCTGTAGTATTCCTTCGGAGTAAGACAGCTTGCGGTTACACATTCGGTTAAGCCATAGCCTTCTCTGACCTGAATATGTGCTCCATGTTCCTTTAAGAATGCGTCAACCTTCTTCTTAAGGGAAACAGAAAGGCTGTCACCGCCTGAAAATACACCTTTAAGGCTTGATAAATCAATATCCTGCATACCTTCTGAACGCATCATCGCTTCAAAAAGCGTGGGCACACCCGCCATATAATTAGGCTTATATTTCTTGAAATGTCCTGCAAATTCCTTAACGTCAACCTTGGGAATAAGTGCACACATACCTCCGCCTAAAAGCATTGTATGTATACATACACCAAGACCAAAACCATGGAATACCGGCATTGCAGAAAGCATAATATCTCCCGCTGCAAAACATCCGCTTGCCGCTATCGTCTGAAGAGCAAGAGCGTTGAAATTGCGATTTGAAAGAAGTATACCCTTTGATGTTCCGGTTGTTCCTCCGCTGTACAAAATTGCCGCAGTATCCTCGCTTTCCGGAAGCGGGGGCATTGCTCCTGTATACTTTTTGCCACCTTCTATAAAGTCTTTATAGGTTATAACGTGCTCTGACGTTTCTATCTTTCTTTCGTGACCGATAAATTTATACGCCAGGCTCTTTATGGGGGGAAGTGCCTCTCCTATTTTTGTTACAATAACCCTTTTAAGATTAGACTTTCCTTCTATCGCCTCGAACTTCTTATAAAAGTCGGTAAGAGTTATTGCAAGAACGCTCTCAGATACATTGAGATAGAAAAGTATCTCGTTTTCTGCAGATAAGGGATGCACCATATTTGCAACCGCACCGATTTTGTTTATGGCATAGAGCATAATAATTGCCTGAGGCGTGTTGGGAAGGCAGATTGTAACCTTATCCCCCGGCTTTACTCCTTCTGCAAGAAGGGCTTTGGCACAAACGGAAATTTCTTTTACAAATTCCTTATAGGTTTTTGTGTTTCCCATAAAGTCGTATGCCTTATAGTCCGGATAATTTACCGCCGATTCAAGAACCATCTCATACATTGACTTTTCGGGGTATGTAAGCGTTGCGGGCGTATCTCCGTAAAATTTAATCCATGCTTCAGAATTCAAAGTCAATCGCCTCCGAAAGTGGTTTATCAAGTAAATAAGGATTTTTAAATAAATGCTTAACAAGCTTTAATGAACGGGCAAAATAAAACCCGTCTGCTATTCTTTCGTCAAGCGTAACGCCAATTGACACAACATCACGGGGAACGAAATTTCCTTCCTCGTCAGCTATCAATTCCTTATGAATAACGCCGATTGTTATGACAACACTGTTGGTTCCGAAGTTGTTCAGGTGGTGATATACCGCATCACACTTTATGCTTCCGAGATTGGATAAAAGCACCGAGCAGTAATTTATATCCACGTCGGTAACCATACGTGGCATAATGCCGTGAGAATCCGCAAAACGCATAACTCCCATAAAGGCATGCATTAAAAGCTTGGGAAAATGCTTGACAACATTCAAGATGTCGTCCGGGTTTTTCGTCTTCTTTCCGCTTCTGGTTTTTGTAAGCCAGCTTGTTATTCCATCGGTAATATCGGTAAGAACTTCATCTTCCTTGACTTTGTAAATCATAAGCGTTTCTTCGGCATGATCTGTAAACTGCTTTTTAACCGTAAATCCTAATGTTATATCGTTTCTGTCATAAAAACGTTTTCCCGAAATATAGCGATTTAAAAGCGGTCTCATTTTGACAGTTCTTGCAACGGCTGCAAGGAAGCAATGAAAAAGTGTAACTTTGCGTTCCCCACTCGCATTCTTCTCCGCAATATAACGAAGAAGTTCTGTTACATCGATGGTTTCATTTATATATACCTCTGCGTCCGTCCTCTTCGGCATAAGATATGCCATATAGTGATGCATTCCGTCAAGATTCCTTACTTTTACAGCATCACGTCTGTCTCCCCATTTTCTCACATAATCATCCCCTTATATCTCATATGGACATAACTAGTATATTATACTACCTTTTTCGACATTTGTCAAATCCAAGAGAATTATTGACATAAGTTTGTTTTTTAATTATAATATATCTATTCATCTTTGAAAGGAAGGTTCGCATGGAACGCTGTTTTCCTAAAGCAAAAATAACAAAAAAAGGGGAACTTGCCTTAAAAAGCGGTCACCCCTGGGTTTTCGATGCCGAAGTCAAGGAGGTTTCCGCCTCCTATGAAAACGGCGATTTAGTTGACGTTTTCTCCGAAAAGGACCGTTATCTTGGCACCGGATACATAAATGACAACTCCAAAATCCGCATAAGACTCATTTCCCGAAACGCCAACGATAAATTCGATGAAGATTTTTACCGTCGCCGCATCCGCTGGGCGTTAGAGTACAGAAAGACAGTTATGGGAGAAGATTTTTCCGCTTGCCGTTTAATTTTCGGTGAAGCAGATATGTTTCCCGGCCTCACAGTGGATAAGTTTTCGGACATATTATCAGTTCAGGTTTTATCCCTCGGAACAGAACGTATAAAGGATATGCTCTTTAAGATACTTATCGAAACCCTAAAAGAAATGGGAGAACCGATACGCGCCATATATGAGCGTAACGATGTTGCCATCCGTGAAAAAGAGGGCCTTACCCAATACAAGGGGTTCTATAAGTCAGAAGGACTTTCTGACAATCTTGACGGCCATGTAAAAATAAACGAAAACGGCATCATTTATGATGTTGACTACATAAACGGACAAAAAACAGGCTTCTTTCTTGACCAGAAATATAATCGCCTTGCCATAAGAAAAATTGCTAAAGGCCGCCGTGTACTTGACTGTTTCACTCACACAGGTTCCTTTGCTCTCAATGCAGCAGCCGGCGGAGCGGAATATGTAAATGCCGTGGATATTTCAGAGGAAGCCTTGTCAACAGCAAAGAAAAATGCAGAGCTTAATTCTCTTTCCCTTGATTTTACCAAGGCGGATGTGTTCGACTTACTTACAGAAATGGAAAGCTCAAAAAAATGCGACTACGATTTCATAATTTTAGACCCTCCCGCCTTTACCAAGAGCAGTGCGACTGTTAAAAACGCTTACTACGGATACAAAGAGATAAACAAAAAAGCAATGAAGCTACTTCCAAGGGGCGGTTATTTCGCAACCTGTTCCTGCTCTCATTTCATGAAAAACGAGTTATTTGTAAAGATGCTTAAGGAGGCAGCAGCAGAGGCTTCTGTATCTCTCAGACAGATAGAATGTCGCCAGCAAAGCTCCGATCATCCTATTTTATGGAATGTTCCGGAAACGGATTACTTAAAGTTTTACATTTTCCAGATTGTATAAAAAAACGAAGGAAATCCTTCGTTTTTTATTTTGTTATTCTGTCGAGCAGCTCGCAAAAAGCTTTTTTATAAGCTTCATCATCCGCTGCAGTTCTCTTCCTTGGCCCCTTTATCCTTTTACCGCTCCTAAGTGCTTTTTTTGCCTCATAACGGTCTGCAAGAAGAAAATCAATATTATCCGATGTATACAAAAGTCCATCCTGGCGGATGACATAAGCCCCTTTTGCAAGACACATGGACGCAAGACCGTAGTCCTGGGTTACCACAACATCTCCCGCATAAGCATTATTAGCTATCACGAAATCAGCACTGTCCGCACCCTTATCCACGGTAATGCACTCCGCATCTTCATGTCTGAATTCATGTGCTGTGTCAGAAAAAATCTTTACCTCTATTCCTCTTTTTACGCCTTCTTTCACCGTTATATCAGTGACAGGACAGCCATCTGCATCAATTAAAATTTTCACGCTTCACCTCAGAAAAAGAACTCATATAATATATCAAGGTCCTCAGTATATCTTTCATCAAGGAAGAATTCAATAAGAAGATTTTTCGCTTCTTTTCTGTATTCTTTCTGCATTTTTCTGTACACTTTCTTTGATTCGGATGCTGCCGTTTTATAATCATATGCAGGATCCGCAAGATAATTTTCCATGTTAGCAGCTATCAATTCAAACAAACCCTTTATTTCAGCCACTTCCGTTCTGTACACAAGATCCTGACGTATTGCCGTAATGACCCTTATAAGTCTTCCTTCAAGTTCCTTACGCTCGACGGAATTTAAGTTAAACTCCGGAACATCCGGAAGCTCCGATAATACAAACTGAGAAAGTATGACACAAGCTTCTTCCCTTGTAATTTCTTCAGTCGCTCTAAAGAACCCGTTTTCGTCGGTTTCGATAAGAAAATTCGAAAGCATTTTCTTTACGCTTTCTTCCGCCCATGGAGATACTGCATCATTCAAGGTTACTTCCACAGGAAGCATTGTAAAGCTCATAATATTATCAAGCATAACGCAAACCTGTTCACGGGTAAGTAAGTCATCAGGCCCGAAAAGAGAATTTCCGTAGCCTTTTATATACCCTGCGTTAACTGCAATCGCAACATCTTCATAATACCAGGCATCTTCAGATACATCAGAAAAATCAATTTCCGTCTTGGTTTCGTACATAAACACTCTATTTATTATTTTTACGGCCTGAGCACGTGTCAATGTGTCATCCGGACCAAAGAATCCATTTCCGTAGCCTGATATTATTCCTTTTTCGCTCATGGCATAAATTGCTTTTCCGCCCACCGTCTGAGTGTCCACATCATAAAACTTAACATTGGCACAGACACTTACAACCAAAATGCACGCCAAAGTCAGTAATGCCGTTATTTTTTTCATGATATTCATTCCTTTATTATTTCAAAATGCTCATATAGTCTGCCTTTTTCGCAGCCTTTTCAGAATTGTATGCCTGTCTTATTACGCCAATCACCGAAATATCCGCTCCCGCTTCCGTAAGCTCAGTTTTCATTTCGGCAAGGAGTGATTCCACCTGGCTGTCGCACTCGCTTTCAAGACTTAAAGCGTAATTTATATATTTGCTTGCAAAAGATGCTTTCGAAAGACTTTTCTTTTGTTCCTTTGTCAATGCAGAATAATCGCTTTTTGCCTGGGATTCAATGCTTCCCAGCTGTCCCAGATAATACGCTTTAAGACTGTAAAACTTAGCGGTATACCTTTTTATTATATCACTTCCCGGATTTTTTTCCTTCGCTTTATCTTTTGAATCCGCTTTATCAGAATTCTCTTCATTTACCGCAGAAGTTTTATTTTCTTCTGGCACGTCAGCAGAAGGTTCTTCATTTTCTTCAATTAAAGTACCCTCATTTTCCTCAACAGAAGGTTCTTCTCCCAAAAGCAATTCAACAGCTTCATCCACCGTAATTTCTCCGCTTGCTATTTTTTCTTCTTCTTCAGGAGTAAAATTTCTCGGCATATCTTCACCGTATTCTTTTATTTTATCCTCAAGATCCTTTCTGTTATTTTCTATAATCTGCTCTACACCGGCTTTATCATTAGTCATAAACAGATATAATGCCTTTATATTGTTTCTCTGCCAAAAACACAAGGCCACAATTAAAGCTATTGCTACCAGTAAAGCAATCATCCATTTTTTCATAAAACTAACCCTTTCCAGAAATCTTATATATTATACAGTATACCACTTTAGAGGCTCCCCGTCAATACAAGTGATTTTAAATTTAATTAGCCTCTTTACAAAATTCTCTTTTTGTTATATAATATAATCGATAATTTATGATATATCAAAATACTATCAATACCAATTGGGGTGATTTTTTGGAACTCAACATAAGACAACTCTTCTTTATCATTTTGAAAAAATTGCCGATCATAATATCTTGCGGACTGGTCTTAGCATTATTGATGTTCTTGTACTCAACATTTATGGTGACTCCACTTTACACATCTTCCGCAATGCTTTCAATTCAGGCAAGTGAAAACCGTGGAGACTACAAATCAGTTACCACCGCCGACTATACCGTTTCGGTAGAATTGGTTTCAACCATCTCAGAATTAATTAAAAATGATTCTTGCCTAAATATCGTCAGCAACATTTCAGAACTTAACCGATATTATAGTCTTTGGCAATTAAGAAACATGGTATCAATATCTTCAAGTGGAACAGAAAACTTTAATATAAAAGTTTCTTGTCCTAACCCGGAACATTCATTGCTTTTAGTAAACGCCTTTGCCGATGTTGTGTCCGATTCCTCTTTTGTTAACGGAAATATTGTAAACGCAGATGACAAGGATCCCAACAGAGGATACATCAAAAAAATACTTAAAGCCGGTACCGTAACCTTAATTTCCGGAGCAAAATCTGTTCCGCTCAGACCTTCTTCACCAAATGTGCCAAGAAACACTTTCTTGGGATTTTTGGTTGGGTTTGCATTGGCTTGTGCTTTTTTCATAATCAAGGACTTATTCAGCAGCAAAGTTCTTACAGAAGATGATATCGAAACATTATTACCGGATCTCCCATCTCTCGGAACTGTACCGGTAATTAATAACTCTCCGAAGGGAAGTGAGTACAGATGAAAATGACATCTAAAACAAAGGCATCATCTCATTCATCTAAATCACTTGTCCCTAATTGTGATTTTTTGACAAACGAATCGTACAAAGCAATAAGAACAAACATTTTACATTTATTAAAAGACTTCGAATCCAAAATTATTTTAATAACTAGTCCTTATGCAAGTGCCGGCAAAACAACCTCAACAGCAAATCTTGCCATAACTTTTTCACAACTTGGGCAAAAAGTGCTTGTTGTTGATGCTGATATGCGTAAATCCGCATTACACAGATTGTTCTCTATGTCTTCAACTCCCGGTCTTTCAAATGTACTTACCGGAACAAATCATACCGAGGTTATAAAAAAGACTCCATATGACAATCTTTATCTTCTTCCCGCAGGAGCCGTTCCTCAGAATCCATCTGAACTTTTACACTCCGAAAGATTTTCTGAGTTGCTTAAAACACTTTCATCAGAATATGATTGTATTTTCATAGATACCCCCCCCGTTGATGCTGTAACCGATGCAGTTATAATAAGCCAGCAAACTACCGGCACATTACTTGTCATCAGACAGAACTCAACAGAAAAAGACGCTTTAATACGTACTGTAAACACATTAAACAATGTAAAAGCCAATATTTTAGGATATATATTGAACGCTGTTGACTACGATAAATTTTCTTACAGGTACGGTCACTATTACGGAAGATACGGAGGCAAATACTCCTCCAAGTATTATAGTTATTCAACAGATAATACAGAAAGAAATACTCACGAAGAAGAATAAACAAAAAGGCTTCAGCCAACGGCTGAAGCCTTTTTATCATATTCTGAAAAGCAAATCACAGTATGTGGGATAGGGCCAGATATTTTCCGACACATTTGCCTCAATTTCATCTGCAACGCATCTTAATTCTTCCATAGGCAGTACAACTTTTTCTCTGTAAGCTGTAGCCTTTTTTGAAATATCTCCATCCATACTTCTTACTTTTTCCACTGCATATTCCAGTAAAGCAACCTTTTCATACAGTTCGTCAGTCAAAGCCGAAAGTTTCTTTACAAGACCAATTTCCGTTTTGCAGGAAAGTCCCGCCACAAGTTTCCTCTTTTCGAGAGCCCCTTCTGAAAGCTTAGCTGTATATTTCGTAACCGCAGGAAGCACTTCCTTTCTTATCATATCAATCATGGTAAGAGCTTCAATATTTACGGTTTTGCAGTAATTTTCAAGAATAATTTCACATCTAGAAGTAATTTCTCTTTCAGTGTAAATGTTGTGCTTTGTAAAAAGTGCAACATTTTTTTCATCTGTAAAATGAGGAATTGCTTCCGGCGTTGAAGGATAGTTGCTGAGGCCCCTTTTCTTTGCTTCTTCCTTCCACTCTTTAGAATAATTATTGCCGTTAAATATTATTCTTCTGTGTTCTCTGTATGTACGGCGGATTATTCTTCTTACCGCTCTTCCGAAATCGTCATCCTCGCTATTTTCAAGTTCATCCGCAAACTGCTCCAGTTCCTCTGCCACAATCGTATTGAGTATTGTGTTCGGGCCGGCAATGGAAAAAGATGAGCCCGGCATTCTGAATTCAAATTTATTACCCGTAAAAGCAAAGGGGCTCGTTCTGTTTCTGTCTGTTGTATCCTTCTGAAAGGTAGGAAGTACATGAACGCCAACTTCCATATTCTTTTTAGCTTCTTCGCCGTATTCGGCGTGCTTTTCGATGGATTCAAGTATTCCCAAGAGCTGATCTCCAAGGAACATGGAAACTATGGCAGGAGGTGCTTCTGCCGCACCGAGACGGTGGTCGTTACCTGCACTTGCCACGGTTATACGAAGAAGATCCTGATATTCGTCAACAGCCTTTATTACCGCACTTAAAATAAGTAAAAATCTAAGGTTAGTCTGCGGAAGCTTTCCAGGTTCAAGCAGGTTTATTCCGGTATCTGTGGATATTGACCAGTTATTATGCTTACCGCTTCCGTTTACGCCAAGAAAAGGCTTTTCGTGAAGAAGGCAAACCAGATTGTGTTTCGCCGCAGTCTTCTTCATTACCTCCATGGTAAGCTGATTGTGATCCGTCGCAAGGTTAACATCGGAATAGATTGGTGCAAGCTCATGCTGTGCAGGTGCTGCTTCGTTGTGTTTTGTTTTGGCAAGCACACCAAGCTTCCAGAGCTCTTCATCAAGTTCCTTCATGAAGGATGCAACCCTCGGCTTTATTGCTCCGAAATAATGGTCATCCATTTCCTGCCCCTTGGGGGGCTTAGCTCCCAGTATTGTACGACCGGTATACATTAAATCCTTACGCTTTTCGTAAAGATCCTTATCTATAAGAAAATATTCCTGTTCGGGGCCTACAGTTACCCTTACGTTTTTCGCTGTATCATCTCCAAAGAGGCGAACAATTCTCATTGCCTGTTTGTTTATTTCTTCGACCGAACGAAGAAGTGGGGTTTTTTTATCAAGAGCCTCTCCGCCGTAGGAATAAAAGGCCGTAGGAATACAAAGAGTGTTATCCTTTATAAACGCATAAGACGTGGGATCCCACGAGGTATATCCCCTTGCTTCAAAGGTTGCTCTAATTCCGCCGGAGGGAAAGCTAGATGCATCAGGCTCACCCTTTATAAGCTCCTTGCCTGAAAACTCCATGATAATTTCACCCGGGCCTGCAGGCGTTATAAAACTGTCGTGCTTTTCCGCAGTAACGCCGGTCATAGGCTGAAACCAGTGGGTGTAGTGAGTGGCCCCTTTTTCAATTGCCCAATCCTTCATGGCACTTGCCACAACGCTTGCAATATCCAAAGTAAGGCCTTCTCCGTCTTCGATGGACTTTTTAAGTTTTACATATGTCTCCTCCGGGAGCCTTTCTTTCATAACTCTGTCATTGAAAACCAGACTTCCGAAAATTTCAGGAATGTTCATCAAACCAATCCTTCCTATAGGTCTTATTCGTTTATATCGGGTTTGTTGCGTATCAACGCTTCCAGCTCGTCGATAAACGAGCTCACGTCCTGGAATCTTCTGTATACTGACGCAAAGCGTACATAGGCAATGTCATTAATGTCTTTTAGCTTTTCCATAACCATTTCACCAATCTGTCTTGATGTAATTTCCTTGGTCATGGAATTGTAAATTTCAACCTCAATATCTTCAGCAATTTTCTCTGCTTCTTTTACCGATACCTCAGTTTTATCGCAGGCACGAAGGATTCCTGTAAGTATTTTCTCGCGGGAGAAAAGCTCTCTCTTTCCGCCATTTTTAACCACCATTACAGGAACGTGCTCAACCTTCTCATAGGTAGTAAAACGTCTGTCGCAGGAAAGGCACACTCTTCTTCGCCTTACCGTTGTATTTTCGTCTGTATCACGGGTGTCAAGAACTTTTGTTTCTTCATATCCGCAAAAAGGACAAATCATTTTTTCTTCCTCCGTTATTTTATTTCTCGAAACTTGAAATTATGTCTATTCTTCCCTGATGTCTTCCTCCCTGAAATTCTGCCGAAAGCCATGAATCAACAATATCAGCCGCAAGTTCTGTTCCTGTTACTCTGCCTCCTAGTGCAATTATATTTGCATTGTTATGCTCCTTTGTGAGTCTTGCAGAGAAGGAATCACGGACAAGTGCACATCTTATTCCGTCAAACTTGTTTGCCGCAATGGATATGCCGATTCCGGTTCCGCAGCAAAGAATTCCGCCTTCGGCCTCGCCTGACTGAACCGCTTTTGCTACCTTTTCAGCATAAACAGGATAATCAACGCTGTCTTCGGAATACGTTCCGAAGTCCTTAACCTCTATTCCTTTTTTTTCAAGATGCTTCTTCAAAAATTCCTTGAGCTGGTATCCGCCGTGGTCACAACCTAATGCTAACATTAAAATCCATCCTTTCCGTTATTTCTTTCGTTATATTCTCTCTCTGCCTGAGAGAGTCTTAAGTAGCAGGGATTTAATTCATCGGGATTTACCCCTGCTTCATTTTGTGCAAGATAAGTAAGAGTTGATGCCTTTGCCGCACAAAGTTGGGGCGGTGCAAAAAATGCAAGATTGCCGAGTTTTTCGGTGAAAAACTCACGGAAGGGTTTTACCCCGTCACCTATGAAAATAACGCTTTCCTTTATCTCTTCTGCCAGTTCTTCCGCAGATATGGCACGGGGAGCTTTAATTTCCTTGAGTTTCCCGTCTTCCCATTTATACATTGCATTATATACCTGATTACGCCTTGCATCCATTATCGGACAGATGATTTTATCCGCAAAAGGCAAATTTCCCGCAAGTGCTTTTAAGGTTGAAATGCCGCATACCTTTTTTCCGCATCCGTAAGCCAGGGTTTTTGCAACCGTAACACCTATCCTAAGTCCCGAAAATGAACCGGGGCCCTCTGTCACAGCAAAAAGGTCAATATCTGAAATGGTAAGTCCTGCCTTTTTAAGGGCACTTTCTGCCATGGGCAAAAGCGTTACGGAATGTGTAAGACCGTTTTGCGAAAATTCTTCCGCCTTAAGTACGCCGTCGGACATAACTGCGGCACTTGCCGCCACAGCCGAGGATTCTATTGCCAGTATATTCAAACTTCCTTCACCTCAATTATACGGGTATTATCGTCTTCCCCATAGGTTATATGTATTTCAATCGCATCAGACGGCATCAGGTCAAGAAAGGCGTCGGGCCATTCAATAACTCTTACCGTATTATCAGAAAAATACTCCTCAAAGCCAATGTCAAAAAGTTCTTCTTCGCTTTCTATTCTGTATAGGTCAAAATGATATATCTTTTTATCTCCCGAATATTCATGAACTAAAGTAAACGTAGGACTTGATACTCGTGCGGATGCCCCGTATCCCCTTGCAAGGCCTCTTGTAAAAGCAGTTTTCCCTGCACCTAAATTACCGAAAAGCAAGAATGTAGGATTATTTTCATATTTCTTTGCCAGTTCACAGGCAAAGTTTTCCGTTTCTGTTTCGCTTTTTGAAATAAAATACATTTTCATCATCCTAAAATTATAGCTAATTTATCATATTATATCACAAGAAGTAAAGCTTTTCAATAGAAGATATGAAAAAAATCGCCTGCAGAGCAAGCGATTTTTTTCACTAATTCATAAATTTTTCAAGCTTTTCCTTTGCCTTTTTTTCAATACGGGATACCTGCACCTGACTTATTCCCATAAAGTCGGCAATGGTGCTTTGCGTCATACTTCTGAAATAACGCATCAGTATAACGCTCCTTTCTTTTTTTGAAAGAGATGAAAGTCCCTCACTTATTGCCATTTTAAGAAGTGCTTCATCTTCGGGAGAGCCTTTGTCAGACAGCTTATCCAAAAGCATTTCCCCGCTTTCGGAGTCAGTTTCCTCATATATGCTTTTAACTCCGCTTGATGCTTCAAGAGCCAAAATAAGTCTGTCCTCTTCCACCGAAAGCCGTCTTGAAAGTTCCTTTATTGTAGGACTTTTTTCGTTTTCCGCCTCCATTTTTGCTTTTTCCGCCATTGCACGAGCCCCCAGTTCTTTAAGTCCCCGACTGACCTTTATGGGGCCGTCATCTCTCAAAAACTTTCTGATTTCTCCCATAATAAGCGGAACGGCATAAGTAGAAAAGCGAACATCATAGCTGTCGGAAAAACGGTCCACCGCTTTAATAAGCCCCACAGCTCCTATCTGGCATAAATCTTCAAACTCGTAACCACGCCCGAGAAACCTGGAAGCTATGCTATGTACAAGACCCATGTTATCGCAAATAAGCTTATCCCTGGCCTCCGAATCTCCCTCGCTTTTAAGCCTTAATAGTCTTTCGTTTTCTGTCATAGCTTTTTAATCATAACCACCTTCGTGCCTTCCATAGGCTTTGAGTAAACCTCCACTGAATCCATGAAATTTTCCATTACGGTAAAACCCATTCCGCTTCGTTCGTGTTCCGGTTTTGTGGTAAAAAGCGGCGTTCTCGCCATGGCAATATCCGATATTCCCCTGCCCTTGTCCTCCACCGTTACCGTAACGATTTTTTCTTTCCAGCCGCATGTCAATGTAACATATCCCGTTACTCCCTCATAGCCGTGAACTATAGCATTTGTCACTGCCTCCGATACTGCGGTTTTTATTTCCGCCACGGCGTCAATGGTGGGATCAAGCTGAGAAATAAAAGCAGAAACCGCCATTCTGGCAAACCCCTCGTTTGCCGATTTACTTAAAAAATCAATTCTCATAAAATTATCCAATTTCTTCACCTCTTATCTTAAGTATCGCATCCTCCACATTCTGATAAATGGGAATTATTCTGTCAACCGACGCCATGCGAAGAATTTTCTCCACGCAGGATTTTGCCCCTGCCACCGATGCCGTACCGCCCAGAGCCGTAACATTTTTATATCGTCCGATAATTATTCCTATACCGGAGCTGTCCATAAAATCCAGCCTTGACAAATCGAAGATAAGATTGTTTGCCCCGTCCATTATCTTTTTGTCAAGATTAATCCTTAAATTTACCGCACTGTGCTGATCCAATTCTCCAGCCAGATGAACTATCAGTGCACCCTTGGTTTCCGTATAAGTGTCTTTCAAAAAAATCATCCTTTCTTTTGTATTGCACCTACCAAATTCTTCCTTATCTTTCTATTCCCTTTGACATGCTTTGTCGAAAAATCAGAACCGTTTTACATAAAAACAAAAAAGACGGAAAGCTTTACGCTTTCCGCCTTTTTTCACCAATTTATCTCTTTATTTTCAATGTGACGATTTCAAAGTTTGAAACGGGAACTTTAACGCTTCTTCCGGATATTTCAAGCTTTGTTTCTTCATTTTCCATAAGGTCTGTTATATATACTTCCTTTACGTCAAAACCGAAGGTAATATTAGCCTTTGTTTCCATGTTGTAAGCATCATAAAGTCTTACGATTAAATCGTCCGAGTCTTCTGCCTTCTTTACGGTTTCAATAATTACATTCTTTTTATCAGAGGAAACGAGGGAATATTCATCTCCCATTTCGCCCGCATGAGCTTTCGTTTCAACAAAGAGAAGAGGATTATTAAGCTTATATGCCTCCTCGATTGTTCCGCCCTCACGGAATGAACCTTCGTGAGGATAGATTGAATAGGTAAACTTATGCTCGCCGATGTCTGCCTTGGGATCAGGGAAAGTCGGAGCTTTAAGAAGCGTAAGACCGATATCGCTTCCCTCTGCGTAGTATCCGTACTTACAGTCGTTAAGTAAGCTTACTCCATAGCCTGCATCGGAAACATCCACCCACTTATGACCCATAACCTCGAATTTTGAATAATCCCAGGATGTATTAGAGTGAGTCGCTCTTTCCACGTGACCGAACTGAATTTCATAGGTTGCCTTGTCTGCCTTTACGTTCATGGGGAAGTAAACTCTTAAGAGATTGTGGTCCTCATTCCAGGAAACTTCGGTTTCAAAATCAACCCTTGCAACATCATCGTAAAGAACGATTTTCTGTCTGATTTCACTCTTTTCAAGGGTACGCTTTACGATAAAGCCTGCACTCACTTCGTCACAGAAGGGTTCAATTTCTGCAGGAACGGTGATTTCATACTTCTTGTAAAGAGATTGCTTGTCAATATTCCACGCATCGTGAATGGGAGATCTGTCCTCATGATAGCAGAACACATTGCCCTTTTCACCGGAACGGAAAATTTCCTTATCCGCTCTCTTATCATAAAGACTTTCAATGTTACCGCAATCATCCAGCTTAAGAACGAAGTAGCGGTTTTCCGCAGTTTTGCCGGATACCATAACTTCCGTCTTCTTAGCTTCGGGAACTAATGCCTTAAATCCGAATGCGGGAATATTTTTAACGTGGCATTTTTCGCCGTTGTATGTAACAAAGCCGTCCGATTCAAATCCGTTGGGGTTGTATACAACAAGTCCGTCCTTTGTTTCCATTTTATCAGCTATAGCGGAAAGCTTTGCCTTTTCGATTTCGCTTCCGCAGGATAAAATCTCTTCGTACATCTTATCCGTATCGTCGTAAACCTCTCTTATGGAGCTTCCGGGAATTACATCGTGGAACTGATTTAAGAGCACTCCCTCCCAGAATTCGTCAATTTTCTCCTTAGGATAGCTTCCGCCCATAATCATATCAAGAGAAGACAACGCTTCAAGTCTCTGAAGCAGAAATTCGCTTCTTCTGTTGTAGAGCTTGTTCTTCGCCTGAGTTGTATATGTACCTCTGTGGTTTTCAAGATAAAGCTCACCCACCCACCTGGGAACTTCGGGAAGAGCTTTGGTGCTTTCGATAAAGTTTTTCTTTACTGTTTCTATAAACTCCGTAGGATTTTGCATTTCGGTCTTGGGAATTCCGGGGATTCCCTTTTCAATTCTTCTGCTCTGCTCCAGCATTTCACGGGTGGGGCCGCCACCGCCGTCACCGTAACCGAAGGTAATCATAACGGTATCGTTCAAGTCCTTCTGCTGATAACGCTCCCAGGTGCCTAAAACCATGGAAGGAGTCACTCTTCCCACATAGGTGGTGTAAAACTGAGAGGAGCCGTGATCCTGTGCGGTTATGAAATAGGTGAACATTTCGCTGCCGTCAATACCCTTCCACCAGAAGGTATCAAAGGGCATTTTATTGTCCTCGTTCCAGCTTATTTTCGAGGTTACAAAGCTTGTAACACCGGCCTTTTTAAGAATCTGAGGCATCGCTGCGCTGTAGCCGAATACGTCGGGAAGCCAGAGGATTTTATGGTCAACGCCGAATTCATCCTTAAAGAATTTCTTGCCCGTTGTAACCTGGCGTATCATACTTTCGCCGCCTATTAAGTTACAGTCAGCTTCAACCCACATTGCACCTTCGCTTTCCCAGCGACCTTCTTTAATTGCCTGTTTAACACGCTCGTAGGTATGAGGGTCTTCTTCCTTAAGATATTTATAAAGCTGAGCCTGGCTTGACATAAACTTGAATTCGGGATACTGATTCATCAGCGAAAGAACGTTTGCAAAGCTTCGCTGTGTTTTTTCTCTGGTCTGTGCATAGGTCCACTGCCACGCAACGTCGATATGGGTGTGACCGATTAACGCAACCTTTTCACAAAGCGTGTTGTCATCACCGCAAGCCTTTCCGTAAAACTCTGTCTCCAAAAATTCGTCTGCTTTTCTTATGCTGTCGTAAAACTCTTCGCTTCCGATATTACGCATATCGATCATGAGACACGCCTCTTCAAGATATTTCATGATGAGCATACTTCTGTCGCTGTCTTCTAAAAAACACTCTGACGCATCATAAGGCACGCTTAAGTCATAATAAAGCTTTTCAATTAAAGTATCAAGATACTGAACTCCCGCATTGAAATCATAAGCCGGGCAGTCATTCATTCCTGTGTAGAAATAAATGTAAGCATCGTATTCCTTGGAAAATTCCAGAGGATATTCGGTGTGGTTAATATCAAGGCCGGACACAAGATGTCCGTCAAGGTATAACATACCCTGGGGATTTAACGCATCCCAGGTGCCGATATTTGATGTTCTTACTCTTAAATAAGGCTTGTGATGAGGATATTTCTCCGCATCTTCCGTCTTAAATTTAAAGTGTACCCATGAATGGTTGTCCTTCCCTCCGGGAATTTTTCCCGAAAGCGGAACAAAGCGTTCATCTCCGTAAGGAATGTCCGAATTCTTTTTATATTCGCAAGGGAAATATTCAATATCACTGACATAATTAACAATTCCCTGCATCCATGTTTTTACAAGCTTTATGGTTTGATAAACATTAATTTTATACTTGTTAAACAACATATAATCACCTCTTTTTTAGTATACTAAAAAAAAATATATAAGTCAATATATTGACTTATATATTTATGTGTGATATTATAATAATAAAGATTAGTTAACATGTTAATTAATTTATATCGATAAGGAGGTCTTTTTATGTGGAAATGCCCTAATTGCGGTCAGAAAAACAGAATTGATACCTGCACAAAATGCGGTACGGAAAAAGCAGCAGAGTCGAAAGGCTCAATTTCTTCATTAAATTTCATTCTTATGGCAATTTTATCCCTTGCCATCATCATCGGCATTTTCTTTGCCGCAGACAGCCTGATAGATTTCAAGAAAAGACAGCAGTCTTATAACGCTCAGCAGGAAGAAGAAGAATATACCGAGCCTGATGTAGCTCCCATAATTGAACAGACAGCAGAATAAAAGCAGAAAAGTTTTAAAAGAGACACATGTATGTCCTCCTTGCAATGTATAATGGCCTTAAACCAATACATTGAAGGAGGATTTTTATGATTTATGACTGGAAAACAAACAAAGAGGAAGCCATTGAAAACGGTATTTGTGAAAAGGAATTTTTCGGAATAACCTGCGTAATACCGGATCCCGATACAGGAGTAGTAAACGGCCACACTTTCAAGAATTTTCCAAAGCTGGAATTTGCACCCGGCACACTTGTAACCGATTGTACGTTTGAATCCTGCCAAGACCTCACTTTTGATGAGTGCAGAATAAACAACTGTATATTTAATAATACAGAATTCCTTTTTTGCAGAGACAGCAACTTCACCAACTGCCGTTTCAGCGATTCTTCCTGTGCAGACGATGTACTTATAAGCATCGAAGACTGTAAAATAAGCCATTGCGGTTTCTCCGACATCCGTCTTGAGAATGACGTTTATATGATTGACGGCGTCGGTGACTGCCACATATCGCACTGCGACTTCTCCAACATCTTAACAACTCGTGAAGACAGAGAAATTATTATCTCGGAAGAAACCAAAGGTACAATTTTCAAAAGAAAGGTCAGATACTTTATAACAGACGAAGACACTTGCAAGGGGCTTGACGAAGTTAAATTAATTCATCCCTGAGTCTCCTGACATTTCTCTTTTATCCCTTTAGTGCTGTAAGCACAAAAAAATGCTGTGCGGCATTGCGGCACAGCATTTTATTTTTCATACAACTCAATCGAGTCCTTACCGTCTTTTTCCGATAAAAGCACCTTTATTAGTTCCGATTTTGATGTAGGAATGTTTTTCCCCACAAAATCAGGACGGATAGGAAGCTCCCTGTGTCCACGGTCGACAATCGCTGCAAGCTTTATCTTTTCCGCCCTTCCCATTTTGAGAAGTGCAGAAAGTGCCGCCCGCACCGTTCTTCCCGTACATATAACATCATCCGTTAAGATAATTTCTTTTCCTTCAGTATCAAGGCCAATGTCAGTTGCGGAAATTTCAGGCTCCGTCAATGCGTTTTCTTTTAAATCGTCACGGTATAAGGTAATATCAAGAATTCCCACAGGAACCTTTATTCCTTCAATTTTTTCAATGCACTCACTTAATCTTTGTGCAAAAGGCACTCCTCTTGTTTTTATTCCCACAAGACAAAGCTTTTCGGGATCATCTGTATTTTCCAGAATTTCGTGAGCGATTCTTTTTATACTGCGGTTTAACGTATCCGCATCATAGAGTACAGACTTGAATTTCATATCCTTAAATTTATAAAAGGGACTCCCGAAGGAGTCCCTTTATTCACTCCTTATTCCTGCTCTTTTGCTTTTGATAAGATAATATTTGTAATTATACCAAGGATAAGAGCACAAGCAATACCGGTGATTGTAACCTTGCCAATCTGCATAGCTACTCCGCCGATACCTGCGATTAAGATTACGCTTACTACGAAGAGGTTCTTGTTCTGCTCAAGGTCAACCTTCTGTATCATCTTAAGACCGGATACTGCAATGAATCCGTAGAGAGTTATGCATACGCCACCCATTACGCAACCGGGGATAGAATCAAGGAAAGCAACGAAGGGTGAGATAAATGCAACAAACAGTGCCATGATGGCAGTAGTTATTATTGTATATACGGAAGCGTTCTTTGTGATAGCTACGCATCCAACGGATTCACCGTAAGTAGTATTGGGACATCCTCCAAAGAATGCACCAACCATGGAGCCGACACCGTCACCAAGAAGTGTTCTGTGAAGACCGGGTTCTTCCAAAAGGTCATGCTCAATGATTGAGCTTAAGTTCTTATGGTCAGCAATATGCTCAGCAAATACAACGAAGGCAACGGGTGCATAAGCAACAGCGATTGTTGCAACGTATGTCCAGTTAAATTCTCCTATGCCCTTGAATGCTTCAATGAAAGTATATTTAGGAACAGCAAGAAATGTTTTAAGTGTAACGCCTTCTGCAACCAGAGCCTTGAAAGGTGCAAAATCAATAATTATAAGAGCTTCATTTCCTGTGCTTATACCTATCACAGTGAATATTAAGGCAACAGCATAGCCGGCAAGAATACCGATGATAAAGGGAATAAGCTTTGCCATTCTCTTACCGTATGTTGCACAAAGGATAACCACTGCCAAAGTAACCATTGCACAGATGAAGGATACCCATGCAGAAGTTGACATAATGAACGCAGAGCCATCTGCATTCTTGGGACCGTATGAAAATACATCGTTTATTGCCGCACCTGCAAGTGAAAGACCAATAAGTGCAACTGTCGGTCCGATTACAACCGGGGGCATAAGTTTATTAATCCAGTTAACTCCTGCCACCTTAACAACAAGGGCTATAATTACATATACAAAACCTGCTATTAATGCTCCGATGATAAGACCGAGATAACCGAGAGACATTGATACTCCCCCTGCAAAAGCTGCAAGCATCGAGGGAATAAATGCGAAAGAAGAACCCAAAAATACCGGGCTTCTTCCCTTTGTGAAGAGAACATAAACCAAGGTTCCGATACCGGCTCCGAAAAGAGCCGCAGAAGCTGACATTCCATTTCCTACGATTGCAGGAACAGCAATTGTTGCCGCCATAATTGCCAGAAGCTGCTGAATAGCAAAAACAATCAACTGACCGAAAGCGGGCTTGTCTTTTACGCCATAAATCATTTTCATTTTTACCGACCTCCATAAATTTTTTACAAAAAAACACCTTGTCCGCAGCAAAAACAGACAAGGTGTTATAATGCTTAATCAAAAGTCTCTTGCCGATGTCTCTGCATCGAATTAAAGATATCTTTTCCAAAAAACAGTATATCATTAATTCCTTTTTTTGTAAAGACCTTTTTCGGCAAAATCCGATTATTTTTTAACTCTGTCAACCAAACCTGCAAGTCTCGCAAGAATAGTCGCCGCTTCAGCTCTTATGATGTTGCTTTCAGGACGGAAGGTTCCTTCCGCATCGTTACCGGCAAGAATACCTGCATTGTAAAGAGCATAAATCTCAGCACCGTATTTTCCTGTAGCAGAAACATCGGGAATACTCCATGAATTTATGGCACTAAGCTTGTCGGGCGTAACACTGTGACAGAAGATATAAGCCATTTCCGCTCTGGTTACATAGCGGTTATAATCTGCAAAGTCGCTTTCCTTTATAATTCCGTTGGCAACGGCATAGTTTACATATACCGTATACCACATATCTCCTGTGGGAACAAAATCGGAATCAGCACCACCCTTTGCCTGGTTGTGGATTCTGCACGCCATTGTAATAGCCTCTGCAACCGTCATATATCCTTCGGGATTAAAGGTGGTATCTCCCGTACCTTTCATAAGCCCTGCTCCACATACCTTATATACAATATCCTTGTACCAGCTTGTTTCCGCAACGTCGGCAAATACCTTCTGGGGTGCGGCAGGCTGTGCTTTTTCCACCACTTCAATTTTAACATAGCCTGTAAAATTATCCCCTTCGTTGCTCTGTCCGAAATATGATATTGATGCTGTTCCCTTAAAGCCTTCTGCAGGAACGAATGTTACATCGGAAATATTGGGATTTCTGTCCGCATAAAACGTAGAGCCTGCAGAAATCATTGACTGATTTTCCTTACCGTAGTAAAGGTATAATGCACCGGCTCCGCCTGCAACAGCTCCGAAACGTACGCTTGCACAAGGTGATGCCGAAGTTCTGATACTTGCATTATTAAATTCGGTTATATCAAATTTCTTTCCTTCAACAGTTACTCCGTTGTAGTAAACATTGGTATCAACAGCAGGTGCACTCTCTCCGCTGTATGTTATTTTTATGCTTCCGGGATATCCTGTACTGCTTGCATAAGCCGTGTAATTGATAGTAACCTTTCCGGTATATCCCTTCTTGGGAACGAAGCTTACATTTTTAAGGGCATTGGTTGTTCCGGAATAATAATACTTATCTGAAGCTGTTACCTTTTCCTCATCATCGCCGTCATAATCATAATAAAGTACACCATAACTTGATGAAGGAAGTGTAAACTTTATATAGCTTAAAGTTTTTCCGGACGCTTTCTTAAATGCGGAATTAAGGCTTGATGCATTCATGATCACTTCCTGGTCAACAGATGCTTTTACATTGATGGTATCAATATCTTCATCGTCGTCATCGTCGTCATCACCGTCTGCATCCTTCACCTTAATGGTTATCTTTCCCTCAATATATTTACTTGAGGTATAGTAGCCCTTATAGGTAATGGTTACTGTTCCCGAATAACTCTTTTTAGGAACAAAGGTAATATCCGAAATATCGGGGTCGTCGTCATAGAGAAACTCGTCGCCTTTTGCGATTTTCTCTTCATCCGAACCATCATAGTCATAATAAAGCACGCCCGCTGTTGTGGAAGGTACGGTTTTGAATTCTATGCCCAGAAGGTCTTCGCCCGCATCGTCGAATACATCGTAAAAATCGTCGCCGTCAAAGGTTAGCTCATCGTCGTTGTATACGCTGTAGGTTACTGTATCAACGTCATAATCGTCCTCATCTTCGTCATCGTCGCCGTCTGCGTCCTTTATCCTGATGGATATCTTTCCCTCAATATACTTACTTGAGGTATAATACCCCTTATAAGTGATACTTACTGTACCTGTCTTTCCGGACTTGGGAATAAAAGCGATATCGGAAATGTCGGGGTCGTCGTCATAGAGAAACTCGTCGCCCTTTGCGATTTTTTCTTCATCAGAGCCTTCATAGTCATAGTAAAGAGTTCCGTAAGTAGTTGAGGGAATGGTTTTAAATTCAAGACTGATAAAATCTTCTCCCGCATCGTCGAATACATCGTAAAAATCGTCGCCTTCAAACCAAAGCTCATCGTCGTTGTATACGGTGTAGGTTACTGTATCAACGTCGTAATCGTCATCATCGTCTGAATCATCGTCTGAATCAGAAACCTTAATTTTCACAGTACCGGAAAACTCCTTACCGCTTATGTTTTCACCGGTATACTTAATTGTAACCGTTCCCGAATAACTGGCCTTCGGAACAAAAGAAACATCAGAAATATCGGGGTCATCGTTATAATAAAATTCGTCACTCTTAGAAACCTTTTCTTCATCGGAGCCGTCATAATCATAATAAAGCACTCCATAGCTTGTTGAAGGAAGCGTAAAGGTCACATAATCTAAATTCTTTCCGGTAGCAGACTTACATACACTGTTGAACTTGGAGCCGGAAAATTCTATTGCATCTCCGCCGTTATCTCCGCTTAAGTTTATGACGCTTGCAGTCTTGCTTTCTTCTTCAACAATAATTTTAATTTCCCCTTCGATTTCAGGGTCAGATGTGTTTGTACCGTAAAGAATAATTGCTATTGTAATTTCACATTCCTTTTTGGGGACAAAGGAAATATCATCAATCCAGGTTTTTTTGATCTTTTCACCTTTTAATATTTTTTCTTGTTCTTTTCCGTCGTAATCATAATAGAGCACGCCGTAGGTGTTTGAGGGAAGCTTGGGAATCTCAAAGGATTTGAAAGTTTTTCCTGTAGCATCGTTATATGCCTTTGAAAAATCGTCTGCTTCGAACTCTATCGGATCTTCTGTGTCGCCCTCATAGGTAATGGTGGCAGCATCTTCCGGAGTATCGTTGCCGGCGGTATCATCACCTGTGGTGTCATCGCCCGTGGTATCGTCACCCGTGGTGCCGTCACCCGTGGTATCGTCGCCCGTAGTACCGTCGCCCGTGGTGCCGTCACCCGTGGTATCGTCGCCCGCGGTATCGTCACCCGTGGTATCATCACCGGTAGTATCGTCGCCCGTGGTATCGTCGCCCGGAGTATCGTTGCCGGCGGTATCATCACCTGTGGTATCGTCGCCTGTGTCTTCCGCTGCAGGTGTTGTATCCGCTTCTTCCGCAAACACGCTGACTGCGGAGCAAATCATGGTGAATACCAGTAAAAACGCCAGAATCTTCATTGCAATGTTTTTCATTTAAGTCATCCTTTCTTATACTAAAGCTTCTGTCTCTATATTGAGCAATGCTTCTTTTTCTCTCATATATGCTTTTCCATACTTGGAAAATCTGCTTTTTCTTATTTCAAGGTCCGACAGGATATCCACCAGCCACAAAGGATACCCTCCCACAGCCTTAATTTCCATAAGTCGCATATCAGGTTCAATAAGTGCCTCGCCATAGTCTCCTTTAAGCAGGTCCAGCTCGTACATTCTTGCTCTTATATCCTTATCAAAGGAAATTCTTAAGTCCTTGTTATCGTGGGAGAAAAACGCCAGGCGGTCATACGCCACAATGCAGGAAGGTTTTATTCCGGGATTCATTTTAAGAAATTCCAAAATTTCTTTTATAACCTGTTCATTCATGTGGGGCATAAGAGGCGGCATTTCTTTCTTGTCAAGAAAATCCATCGCTTCGTTATAGTAAAAAGCCGTTCTTCTTTTATTCACCGTACCTTTGAACTTCTTCTTCATTTCAAGATATATCTTTGTATTTTCATCCGGCACTCCGTAAGAACGAAGGCGAAGCTTTTCTTTATATACAGGGCGGGACAGGGAATGTCTTATAAACCGCTTATCATCTGTATCAAAATAAAGGCTGCAAAGAGTATAATACTCTCCCCCGATATTATACTTATCCATATATGTATAATCTTTTATCCGGCTAAGGACCGTTTCAAAAACATCTCCTGTCAGAAGATACTTTTTTTCAACACGGTTGAAAACCTCTTTCGCCATAAGCTCCCTCCTCCCTACAGCAGAGGCTACCAATTCATAATATAATATACATTAACAACGTCTTAAAGTCAATAAAAAGAAATGAATTTATTATTAAAAGGCTGCGATTAGTTCTAATCGCAGCCTTTTCGTTATTTAAGTGATAAAAATATTTCCGTCATTTCCTCATCGTTTGAAGGAATCATGGCATATTCGTCATTTACCTGTGCCGTTATATATACATCAAACATATCCATATACATTTTTCCTGTTTTTGCCAATTCTATATAAGCTTCAGACTCAACATTATAGCAGAAAATTTCAAACACTCTTCCGTCTGCAAGCGTGTATTTCCTTCCTGCCTTCGCACCATCAATTATCCCTTCCGCCTTATCTTCCTCTTCGAAAGCAATTCCTTTTTCAGTAAGTGCCGCGGAAAAACCTGCAAACTTATCTTCTGTCTCCCTTGTAACATAGGTGAATTCCTTTATTTCTCCGTTTTCATCTGTATATTTTTCTGTTTTCACGGTGCAGGAAGCAAGGGTTAAAATCATAAATACAGCAAGAAAAGTCAACATTATTTTTTTCATTAAAAATCATCCTCTCTTTGCTTAATGATAGCACGGCTTTTATATTCTGTCAAGAAACAAAAAACGTACGGAATTTATGCCTCCCGTACGCCATATTATAATTCTTCAGGTTCAAATTCCCCAAGCACAAAAGGAATTATTTCTTCCTTTTCTATTTTAAGCACGGTTTTAAATTCTCCATAAAGGAGCTTTTCAGCCTCGGCAAGAAAATATTCGTCCACTTTATGAAGCTTTTTTCCAAGCTCAAAAATTTCCTTTTTATGCTTATCACAAGCTTTAATAAGTGAAGCAATCCCGCCTCTGTCCGCACTGTTTATTGCACCGGAATAAATATCACGTCTCTGTCTGTCATTATCTTCCCAAAGGGCACAGTCAGCTTCCTTTATGATTTTTTTTATTTCTTTTCCCGATACAATTTTTCTTAATTTTGTTTCGGCAGCCTTACCTTCTGTAGGCACATAAAAAACCGAGCTTTCGTTTCCCGCCGGTGTAAGAGCATAGTATTTTATAGTTCTGTCAGCAATCTTTTTGTCCTCGATGCCATTTATCCTGCACAAGCCTTCGCCGCCGTAAAGCACCATATCCCCTATATTATACATAAAAAGCCTCCGGTATTACCCAATCTGTCATTTGCTCAAAATTCTTTCTTATATAATACCACAAAAAGGATTTTTCTTCAAGGGACAAATTGACGAAAAACTGCACCGGTCTTTATGTGTAAATCGCCCAAAAACCACAATTAGCACTTATCTTTAAGGCTTTTTGCCGCATTAATGAGCGCTTCCTCATCGTTTTCACAATTTCCTTCTATCACAAGATTCAAAAGAGCATCAAGCACTATGCCTGTTTTCCTTCCCGAAATACCAAGGGATAAAAGGTCGCTTCCCGATATGGCAAGCTCTTTTATTTTATTGCAGGAGCATGCTGCTTTTCCAAGAAGTTCGAAAGCGTCCTTTGCCTCTTTATCCGAAAATATTCCAAGATGCTGCTTAAAAGTTATACACTTTGATACATATTTTTCCTCTCTCGTTTTAAGGAAATATCTCATTTTGATAATGTCAGAAAAATCTGCGTTTTTATCTTCCATAAGTCTTATGACCGTATCCTTTAGTAGCCTGTCAGTTTTCAAGGAGTTAAGTACCTCTCTCGCATCATCTGCACTAAGTCCGTCAAAAAGAATTGCAAAAGAAATGGCTGTATCGTCTCCCTTTATTCTTTTTACGTTGTCAATATATTTCGCTTTTGAAAGAGACGGCATTATAAAAAGAAATACATCCTTGAATTCAGATAACACAAAAGGTGCATTGATGCCTGCTAAAAGCTTTTTAAGCTCCGTAAAAATTCTTTCCCTTGCAATATTTGAAAGAAGGAGAAAAAGCTTTAATATCCCCTTTTTAGTTTCATCTTCAATTGAAAAGCCCAGAACTGATGAAAACCTTAAGGCACGCATTATGCGAAGGGCATCCTCGGTAAATCTCTTTTCCGCATCTCCGACACAGCGGATTATGCCCTTTTCAATATCTTCTTTTCCCGAAAAGGGATCTGTTATATTGAAGCTTTCGTCCATCGCCATAGCGTTTACCGTAAAGTCGCGGCGGGACAGATCTTCTTCTATTTTCTTTGTAAAATAAACTTCTTCCGGATGGCGTGAATCCTTATATTCCCCGTCAATGCGGTAGGTGGTTATTTCTATTGCTTCGCCATTTATTATAGGAGCCACCGTTCCGTGCTTCATCCCCGAAAGCACACATTTTTTATCGGGAAAGCAATTTATTATCTCTTCGGGAAGGGCATTTGTGGTAATGTCAAAATCAGACGGAGTTTTTCCCATAATCATATCACGGACGCAGCCGCCCACAAGGTATGCTTCATACCCTTCTTTTGTCAGGCTTGACAGGGCATACAATATATTTTCCGGTATTACCATAAATCCACCTCCCTTAAAGTTATCAGATATATTTTACCACACAATTTCAATTAATTAAAGCTTTTTCTGTAATTTAAAGGAGATACTCCTTTATATTTTTTGAAAATCCTCGAAAAATAGTTCTGGTCGATAAAGCCCGTTTCCTCTCCCACCTTCTGCATGGGAAGGTCGGTATTTTCAAGAAGCTCCGATGCCCTCTTTATCCTCATTTCAAGTATGTAATTTTTAGGGCTTTTTCCTGTGCACCTTTTAAAAAGATGGATAAAGCGGCTTACGCTTAAATTACACATATCGGCATAAAACGAAATATCAACTTCCATCCCGAAATCCGCCGTCATACGCTTTAGCACCTTTTCAATTCTTTCATCCGCTATATAATGTGAATCCCACACGTTCCTTCTTGCAAAAAGTGCAAGGATTGTGTAAAGATAACCTGCGCAAAGCTCCGAAGAATATGGCCTTTTAAGATAATATTCTTCTATCATTTTCTTAAAAAGCGATTCTGCGTGGGGGATTTCCCCGATATTGATAACTCTTTTTGAAAGCTTAAACCCCGAAAGAAGCTTTTCGCACTCCGTGCCAGAAAAATGCACATAATAGGAGGTTGTTTTTATCTCTGCTTTAACATAGTAATTCTGCACCTCAAAGGGGCGGTATATAACAATGTTTCCTTTGGTTACTTCCTGCTCAATTCCCTTTTCCTTTATAAAAAGTGAGCCTTCGGTGATAAAAAGAATGTGATAGTCAACTCTTCCCTTTTCCCTGAATGAGCCTATATCCCTTCCCGAAAGATGCTGACAGTCACAGCTGTTTACGCATAAAGGCTCCGCCGATTTATATTCGCTTGAACGCACCATAAAACCGCCTCCTTAAAGAAATTATACCAACCATCTTTCTTTATGTCAACAGCAGTTTTGTGCTAATTTTGAGCAAGGCTGTCTATATACATATTTTTATAAATCTGTTAAAATAAAATAAGGAGGTGTCAAATATGACAGATTATAATAAAATGCCCGCCGAAATGCTGGGCGAAGGAAGCACAATTAAACTTGAGCGCTGCGAAACAGAGGTTGACCTTTACTGGCGTGTTGCCATGGATGTTCTTTCCGTTATAGAGGAAAACAACAAAAAGGGAGAACCCACAATAATGGTTGTTCCCTACGGTCCACTTGGTCCCTATGCGAGAATAGTTTACCTTGTAAATAAGTACCGCATAAGCCTTAAAAACTGTACGTTCATAAATATGGACGAGTATCTTGACGATAACGACGAATATTTAGATAAGGCAGACCCCTTATCATTCCGTGGCGGAATGGACAGAATTTTCTATTCACAGATTGATGAGGAGCTTAACGTTCTTCCCGAAAACAGATATTTCCCCGATCCCAAAAATCCCGGCAAGGTTATGGAGCTTATAGAAAAAGCAGGCAAGCTTGACCTTGTTTTCGGCGGTGTAGGAATAAACGGTCACTATGCATTTAACGAGCCTCCGGAGGAAGGCGAGGTTGTCACGGCTGAGGAATTTTTAAGCCGCCCCACAAGAATCCTTAACGTATCAAGAGAAACAAGAACAATCAACGCATATATGAATGCAGGCGGAAACTTTGACGCCATTCCCAAAAAGTGCATAACCGTCGGTATGAAGGAAATGTTTATGGCAAAAAAGGTAATTATGTGTATGCCCCGTGACTGGCTGGCAGGTGCTCTTCGTAAGGTTATTCACGGAGAAGTTTCTCCATATGTTCCCTGCTCACTTTTCCGCCTTCATAAAGATGCTACCGTTTATGCCTGCCCCGATGCATTAAAAACTCCCCTTCCCGAAATAAGAATTTATAACAAGTGATATGAAGACATTTATTAAAAACGGAACCGTTTTCAAAGAGGGCGGCATTTCTGACGGCATACTCGTTATCGAGGACGGAAAAATTATCGATACGGATTACTTTGGTGAAATCCCCGAAAACTCACGGGTTATCGATGCCAAAGGCAATTACGTAATGCCCGGCTTTGTCGAGATTCACGCCCACGGCGGTGGCGGTGCCGACTTTATGGATAAAACGGCTGATGCCTTTGAAACGGTAGCGAAAACCCACAGAAAATGCGGCACCACAACGATTTTACCCACCACTGTTGCCGCAAGCTATGAATCTTTATTAAAGGTGTTTGAAACCTATCGCAAAGTTTCTGCTTCAAAGACCATAAATTTCGGTGGACTTCACTTAGAGGGTCCATTTATCTCCATGGAAATGAAGGGCGCACAAAACCCCGCCTTTATAAGAAATCCCGAAAAGGCAGAGGTTGATGCTTTGATAGAAGCAGGCGGTGACATTATTAAAAAATGCACCGTCGCGCCGGAAATTCTGGGAATCGACTATCTTGCAAAAAAGTTTACCGATAACGGAATTTATCTTTCATCGGGCCATTCAAACGGCACATTTACCGATATTGAAAAGGGCTTTTCTCTTGGCATACGCCACATCACCCATATGTATTCAAATACACCGACGGTGAGAAAAATCAATCAGACGGTTTATGCAGGAATTGTTGAAGCGGCGTATTACCTGGATGATATGCGAATCGAATTTATCGGCGACGGCTGTCATTTCCCGAAGGAAGCACTTAAAATGGCGGTGAAGATAAAGGGAATTGACAAAATCAATTTAACCTCGGATGCTATGAGGGCGGCAGGAACTAACGCTTCCGAAAGCTATCTTGGCGAATGTCTGCCCGAAAACCGTGTTATCATCGAAGACGGTGTTGCAAAGCTCCCCGACAGAAGCTTTTTTGCAGGAAGCATCGCAACCGGAGACCGAATGCTTCGCTGGGCGCATTTTGATGCGGGACTCTCACTTTCTGATGCTCTTCGCCTTTTAACCTTATCTCCTTCAAAGGCAGTAGGTATTGATAAGGAAAAAGGAAGCATAAAAAAGGGCAAGGATGCGGATATAATCATCTTAAATAAAGACCTTTTTGTTGAAGAAACCTATATTGCAAGGGATTTTAAGGAGGCTTAAAAATGATTACTTTCAAAAACTTATTCCCCGAATTAAAAGAGGGCGTTGCGGAATACATAAAATTCCACAAAATTGAAGACCTTTCCCTTTCCGTGGAAATCTGTGAAAGCAAGGACAACACCCTGAAAATTGAAAAAAGCGGTGATGCCGTAAAGCTTAGTCTTCCCCGCCCTTTCACCCTTTTCCGCGCTCTTACCATAGTAAGATGCCATCTTGATGAGGATGTTTTCACCTACTCTGAAAAGCTTATGTTTGACCTGGGCTGTCCTATGTTTGACGGCTCTCAGGCAAGCTCCTTAATGAATCTTGACACACTTAAAAAAATGACGGTTATTTTAGCCTCCATGGGCTTTAATTCCATGATGCTTTATATGGAAGACTGCTATGAAATTGAGGGCGAGCCATACTTTGGCAATATGCGACCGAGGTATAAAAAAGCAGAGCTGAAGGAAATCGACCGCTATGCCGCATCCTTCGGAATTGAGGTTATTCCCTGCATCCAGGCTCTTGCCCATATGACGGAAGCCCTTAAAAGAAAGCCTTATAAATCGATTGCCGACCGCGAAAACATAATGTCCCCGGCAGAGGATGCCACCTATGCCTTAATTGAAAAAATGCTTCAAACCACAAGAGAGTGCTTTAAGAGCGACCGTATTCATATCGGTATGGATGAGGCGTGGGGTCTGGGAACAGGGGGCTACTTAAAGAAAATGGGTTATGTTCCCGCCACGGAAATTATGGCAGAGCATCTTAAAAAAGTTTCGGCACTATGCAGAAAGTATTCCTACAAGCCTATGATGTGGTGCGATATGTTCTTCCGTGCAAAGTCAAAAACCGACGACTATTTTGATGAGGCGGTAACATTCACAGAAGAAGACAGGTTATCTGTTCCCGATGGTATGGCACTTTGCTACTGGGACTATTACAAGACAGATTCCGCCCACTACGAAAAATACATAGATAAGCTTTCCGTAATTTCCGACAACATAATTTTTGCAGGCTGTGCAAGAAATGTTCGAACCTTCGGAAATCACTTTGACCTCGGAAAAGTAACAACCGACGCCGCTATGGAAGCCTTGAAGAAAAAAGGGATAAGAGAATTTTTAGCAACGGTCTGGGGCGATGACCACAGGGAAAGCTCCACCTTCGCTGTCCTTACACAGCTTCAGCTTTTCGCCGAGCATATGTATTCTGAAAGCACACCCGATTTTGATATGGCAAAGCTTCATTTCGGTGCAAGTACAGATGTTCCCTGGGAAGCATTTTCGGATATTGATGCCATAGATTCCATCCCCGGCTATACCGAAGGTAAAAATTCACCTATGCCCATATCAAAAATGATTATGTGGCAGAATGTTTTAATGGGCCTTTTCGATTTTGATTTAAGGAACAAGGATTTTTACGCTCACTATAATGCCCTTAAAGATAAGTTTCTGGCATCTACTGAAAAATATCCCGAATACTCCCACATTTTCAAGTTTTATTACAATGTTGCAAACGTGCTTAAAAACAAGGCTGAAATAGGTCTTAAGCTTAAAGATGCTTACGATGCAAAGGACAAGGAAAAGCTTTCCTCTCTGCTTTGCACATTAAAAGAGCTTTACGATGATATGACTGCACTTCGCCTTGCCCACAGAGATTATTTCTATACAGAATATAAGCCCATCGGCTGGGAAGTTCTTGACATCCGCTACGGTGGTGCTATAATGGGAATAGACACGGCGATAAAAAGAGTTACAGACTTCCTTGAAGGAAAAACCGACAGCATTGAAGAGCTTTCGGAAGAAAGGCTTCCCGACTGGTTTATAAACTATAAAAACATTTCAACGGCAAGCGGTATATCCACCGGTGTATAATATAAGCAAAATCCCATAAGGCTTAAGGAGGATAAGTATGATTCAGAAGGGAATATTAGACGAAATCGGCTTTACTGCAGACTTAAACAGGCAATACGAAAAATATAAAGCTATGTCAGGCGATGAACCCGATATTCTTGCAGACAGCTTTATGAAGGGCGAAAAGAATATAAAGACCGCAATAGAGGAAATGGATGCGTCTGTTATGGGCGGCGTTCCCCAATATGCAAAGTATTTGCTTTTCTTTTTATCCTGCACAGGACCTTTGTATGAAAAGTACAAGGATAACGGCTATTCCGATGAGCTTTATATTGACACAATGAAGGATATTTCATGTAAAGTAAACGAAAACCTTGATTTGTATGACGATATAGGTATCTCTTCTCCCAACTGGTTCAGCGATTACTTTAAATTGACAAGATTTGGCTTTGGCAGAATGCAGTTTGACATAACTCATCATCCGTGTGAAGCTGTAGAGATAGCAGGTCACATTGTAAATGAGGGCGACTTTATCATAAAGGGACACGTTCCCTCCACCGGTCCCCTTATTTACGAAGAGTGTATGAAATCCTATAAAAAAGCCTACGGGTTTGTGAAAGACAAATTTTCCGGCAATCTTTTGCCCGTGGAATACTGGTCGTGGATGCTTTTCCCGCACTATAAAGACTTTTTCGGCGAAGGCTCAAATTCAAAAAGATTTATTTCCGACTATAAGGTTTTCGGACACTTTGAAACAGATGTCTTCCACGATGCATGGAGAATATTCGGAAAAGATGCAGGTAAAGAAAAAGAAAATTTGCCTTCCAAAACCAGCCTGCAAAGGAAATTCATTGAATATATCGGCCCCGGAAAGACTTACGGCTACGGTAAAGGAATATTTTTGTTTGACGGCGAAAATATAATTAAATAATTGCATAAATCCCTTTCCCGGAAAAACAAAAAAGCTCTTAGACATTTTTGTATATAAATAAGAAAGAAATTTCTCTTGCAAAAAACGATTTTTTCTGCTATAATACGCTTGGTATGCCATTTTCTTTCGAAAATGAGTATCAAGCGTGTTTTTTTCGTTAAATAATGTAATTTATATAAAGGGGATTTTTTATGAAAGCATCAAAATTACTTATGCCTACTTTAAGAGAGGCACCGGCAGAAGCCGAAATCGCAAGCCACGTTTTAATGATGCGTGCAGGTTTAATCAGTAAGCTTGCCGCAGGCGTATATTCCTACCTTCCCTTAGGTCTTCGTGTCCTTCAGAACACCGAACGTATTATAAGAGAAGAAATGAACAAAGCAGGCGCACAGGAGCTTTTGATGAGTGCTCTTCTTCCTGCCGAGTGCTATCAGAAGTCCGGCAGATGGGACCGTTTCGGCGATGATATGTTCCGCCTTAAGGACCGTAACAGCCGTGATTTCTGCTTAGGTCCCACTCACGAGGAAATTTTCACACAGACAGTTATTGACTCTGTTCATTCTTACAAGGATTATCCTTACACTCTCTATCAGATTCAGACCAAGTACCGTGACGAGCGTCGTCCCAGATTCGGCGTTATGAGAACAAGAGAGTTTCTGATGAAGGATGCATACAGCTTTGACATTTCCAGAGAAGGACTTGATGAGTCCTACAAGGCAATGTATGACGCTTACAGAAAGACCTTTGACCGCATGGGACTTAACTATATGATAGTTGATGCAGATACCGGTGCAATGGGCGGTTCCGGAAGCCAGGAATTTATGGTTATTTCCGATGTAGGAGAAGACACAATCGCATACTGCGAGGACTGCCGTTATTCCGCAAACATCGAAAAGGCTGTCTGCATAACAGGCGAAGCAGACAATTCCGAAATGCTTCCCATGAACAAGGTTGCTACTCCTGATGCAAAAACCATCGAAGAGGTTGCCGCATTCTTCGGAAAAGAGGCAAAGGACTTTGTTAAGACCATGATTTACAATGCAGAGGGTAAGCTTTATGCTGTACTTGTTCGCGGAGACAGAGAAATTAACGAGGTTAAGCTTGCAAATAAATTAGGCGTTGGCGAAGTTGCTCTTGCAGATCCCGCCGACGTAGTTGAAGTTACCAACGCAAAGGTTGGCTTTGCAGGCCCCGTTGGACTTAAGATTGACATCGTTGCAGACAACGAAGTTATGAAGATGCGTAACTTCATCGTTGGTGCAAATGAAACAGACTGCCACATCGAAAACGTAAATCCCGAAAGAGACTTTACTGCAGCAATTGTTGATGACATAAGAAACATTGAAGACGGCGACATCTGCCCCGTTTGCGGAAAGACCATTAAAACCGCTCAGGGCATCGAGGTTGGTCACATCTTCAAGCTCGGCACAAAGTATTCCGAGGCCTTAGGTCTTAACTATGTTGACGAGAAGGGCGAAGAAAATCCCGTTATTATGGGTTGCTACGGCATAGGCATCAACAGATGCGTTGCCGCAATAATTGAGCAGAACAACGACGATGCCGGTATTATCTGGCCCATGGACGTTGCTCCCTACAAGGCAGTTGTTGTTCCCGTAAATGTTAAGGACGAAACTCAGCTTAACCTTGCAGAAAAGATTACAAAAGAGCTTGAAGATGCAGGTGTTGAAGTTATAATAGACGACAGAGACGAGCGTCCCGGCGTTAAATTCAAGGACTGGGATTTAATTGGTATTCCCGTAAGAATTACAGTTGGTAAGAAGGCTTCTGACGGTATCGTTGAATATAAGCTTCGTGCTGAAAAGGAATATACCGATATGACAGCGGAAGATGCTGTTAAGACAGCCCTTGACCTTATAAAGAAATAATTCGTTTAACTTTCGAGAAAGGAGGGCCATCATGCCCGGATTGATTCAGGAATTAGGTATTGACCTTGGCACAACCTCAGTTTTGGTTTATGTTCCAGACAAGGGTGTTGTACTGCGTGAGCCCTCTTTAGTGGCGATAGACGCATCAAGCAAGAAGATCCGTGCGGTCGGAGATGCGGCACAGGTCATGCTTTCCAAAACTCCCGGTGAAGTTATTGCAATACGTCCCCTTAAAGACGGGGTAATTTCTGACTATTTCACAACGGAAAAAATGCTTCGAAACTTCCTTTTAAGATTGAACAAAAACAAAATATTAAAACCCAGAGTTGTAATTTGTGTTCCAAGCTCCGTAACGGAAGTTGAAAAAAGAGCCGTGGTAGAAGCGGCCGAAGCAGCAGGTGCAAGGCAGGCTCTGGTTATCGAAGAGCCTTTGGCCGCCGCAATCGGTGCAGGAATTGATATTTCACGTCCAATTGGTTCCCTTGTTGTTGATATCGGCGGCGGAACAACAGATACCGCAGTTATTTCCTTTGGCGGAATCGTAGTGTCAAATTCCATTAAAACTGCAGGAAACAGCTTTGATGAGGCTATCGTAAGATACATAAGAGACAAATACGGCATCGCCATCGGCGAACGTACCGCAGAAAACATAAAAATAAATATCGGATGTGTATTTCCGAGAGATGAAGAACTCAGCATGGATGTTCTTGGAAGAAGTCTGGTCTCTGGTCTTCCCAAAACAGTCAATGTCACAAGTTCCGAGCTTCTTGCTCCATTGGCAGAGTGCTTTTCAGACATTATTGATTCGGTGCACACCACCCTTTCCCAGACTCCTCCGGAACTGGTTTCAGATATAAGCACCTCCGGAATAATGTTAACAGGAGGCGGAAGCCTTATATCAGGATGCGAAAAGCTTCTCCAGAGAGAAACAGGCCTTTCCGTTACCCTTGCAGAAGATGCGGTTGCCTGTGTAGCTAAAGGAACGGGAATGGCCCTTTCCGTAACAGAATATATAAACCGATGAGTATTTTAAACAGAAAACTTGCATTAATATTTACAGGGTTTACAGCGGGAGTATTTTTATATCAATACTCCCCTTTTCTTACCCTTATACTTTTGCCTCTCGCCTTAATTTCACTTAAAATCACAGGAAAGCGTGGCATAGTTTTAATTTTGACAGTTTCAATGTTCTTTCTGGGCGGGACATATACCCTTCTTACCGAAAAGATCGGCTATAGAAAAGCGGATAAAATAGCCGGAATTGAAACGGAAATCACCGGCACTGTCATTTCCATTCCGGAAGTCGAAAGTTATGGGCAAAGCGCTGTCTGCCGCACTAAATACGGTAAGATCCGCCTTATGACAAGCGAGCCGATTCTACGCTATAAAGACAACGTAACCTTTACTTCCAAAAGCTATTATCCCGAAGAAAAAAGTCGCCCATTTGCCTTTGACTATCCATTATATTTAAAGAGCGAGGGGATTTACCTTCAGGCTTTCGCAAGCAAGCTTAGGGTAAATTCAAACAAGGCATCTTATCTTAATCCCATTGACGTCATAACTCTCCTTCGTTCCTCACTTATAAAGAAAGCAGATATGCTTTGGTCTGGCGAAGCTTTGATGTTTTTCCGTGCCATACTTCTCGGTGATACCTCATATTCATCGGATGAATTCCGTGATAAGCTTTCTGAGGGCAGCATATCTCACATAATTGCGGTTTCGGGAACTCACGTTTCCTTCGTCTGTGCCATGTTCTTACTTATCACCTCGACATTTGCAAAAAGGAAACGGTATCTAAACCTTTTGTCAATTCCGCTGATTATTGCCTTTGTAATTCTTACAGGAGCATCTCCTTCATCTGTAAGAGCGGCACTAATGATGCTGTTTTATTTAATCGCCAAAAGTACCCTTTCCCATTATGACGGTTTTACAATTTTATCAACAGCATCATTTTTAATATTGATTACAAATCCCTTTACCGCTTTTTCCTTAAGCTTTATTCTCTCTTTTTCAGCGGTTTTGGGTATACTTCTTTTCGCGAAACCGCTCTCGGATATATTTGTCCGTTTACATCTTAGTTTTATCGCAAAGGCCTTGGCTGTCACTTTATCTGCTCAGGTTTTCGCCATAATCTCGCTGTGCTTCTCCTTCGGCAGATTTCCTTTTGCTGCATTAATTGCAAATTTAGCAGCCGTTCCGCTGGTTCCTTTCATTATGACAGCAGGATATATCTCACTTATCATTGCTTTTATTTTCCCGGCATTTAATATAACGGCACTTTTAACCGAGGTTTTAATGGGACTTTGTATAGCAATTGCCGATTTTTCCGGAAAGCTTCCCCTTGCCAACATTTATCCCGTATTTTGCAATGTCTATGTATTCGCCTCAATCTTTATATTTTTCACAGCAGCACTCACAGCCATTTTAATATATAAGGCAAAGAAGACTGCTGCCGTGTTTTTACTTCTTCTCCTTTTATCTGTCGGACTAAATCTTTATCTTCCGGGAATATCGGGAGATAAAGCCTTTTACTTTGCCGACGCAGGCCATGGCGATTCCACATTTATATTCAATAAAACAACCTCCGTTATGGCAGAGTGTCTTTCTCCCGAGGACAAATTTGTTAAAAATACAGTTATTCCCATTTTAAGACAGCACGGACACTCCGAACTTGACGCTCTCATTCTCTCAGAATATGACCCATATAACGAAGACGTAACCGAACTCACAAAAAACTTTCATGTAAAGGCTATTTATATACCAAGTGGTGCGGAATGTGAAAATCTCTCGGAAACTCTTAAACAGACAGATACAGAAATCATCTTCGTGTCCATGGGAGATTCTTTTCTGGTAGACGAAATTTCCATCACCGTCCCCTATTCGGAAGAAGGTTTTTGTTCCTATATAATAGACAATTCAGGAAAAACGCTTCTGCTTCCGGGGAATATGGAGGAAAAGACAGAAAAGCTTTTAGCAGAAAAAGCTTCCGACGTTGATATATTAAAAGCTCCAAGACACGGAAATAAAGGCTCCTGCACAGAGGAGCTGCTTAATGCAACAAAACCTAACGCCGTGATTGTCAGCACAGGAAGAAAACTTTCCGACAATTTTAAATCCCGCCTTTCCTCATATGACGTTTACTCCACAAAGACAGGCGGCGACATAAGCATTGCAACAAAAAATAGAATAAAAATTTCTCCCTATAAGAAGGTGACAAAATGAATTACAAAGAACTGAAAAAACAAATATCGGAAGGTCTTTCTTCTCTTTACTATTTCTACGGAGACGAAGCATATCTTAAGAATTATATGACCGAACGGCTAATAAAGGCGGCGGTAGACCCTGATTTTGCGGAATTTAACCATCTTACGTTAACATCAGAAACTATAACTCCCGATGCAATTTCCGACTTTTTCGAAGCGTATCCCGTTATGAGTGAGCGAAAGCTTCTTCATATAAAGGATGCAGGTATCTTTAGTGCAAAAAGAAGCGACAAGGAAACCTATGCTGCCCTTTTATCAGATATTCCCGATTTTGTCACCGTTTTAATTACGGAGGATGCTCCCGACAAGCGTGGCCAGATGTATAAATCCCTTTCAAAAAAAGCTGTTATATGCGAATTTTCCTATCTTGAAAGACCGGATTTAAAGAGTCATGTATTAAAAAAGCTCTCTGCCGAAAAGAAGGAGATGGCCGCATCAGACCTTGAATATTTCCTTGATCTTACCGGTCCCGACCTTACAAACATACGTCTTGAAGCAGAAAAGCTTATTGCCTTTACCGGCAACCGTGAAAAAATCACACGTGATGACATCGATAAAAATATACAGCCCCCTCTCCTTTCAAAAATTTACGATATTTCTGAGGCTGTTCTTTCCAAAAACGGAGAATATGCACTGAAGCTTTTATCCGATTTACAGAAAGGTAATGAATCAGCCTTAAGAATTTTATCTGTCCTGGCTTCATATTTTTCTGACCTTTACAGAGCATATATTCTTTCAAGAGAAAATATGAGTTACCCTGAAATGGTTGCGGCAATGAATCTTCCTCCCCAGAGGAAATTTGTGGCAGACAAAATGTTCAGAAGAGTAAAAAGTGTAAATCCCGACTTTTTAAGAGAATGTATTTCCGAATGCACAAAGGCAGAAAACGATGTTAAAAACGGCCTTATTTCTGAATGGAGAGCTCTTCAGCTTGTTGTGCTTAAATTTTTAGGGCGGTAAAAACTTTCAAAAAAATTAAAATAACCCTTGACTTTTTCTAACTTTTGTAGTATTATCATAATGTTGTATGCGCCGTTAGCTCAGCTGGATAGAGCGTTTGGCTACGGACCAAAAGGTCGGGGATTCGAATTCTCCACGGCGCACCAATTAAAAAGCCATCCACAGGATGGCTTTTTTGTTTTATAATAGATTTATTATTCTTAATCCCTTCTTTACAGCATAGTTATAGGCAAGCTTTGTTCCGCTTTCAGGTTGATAATCAAACAAATCCCGACGACTGTTCTTCCGTCTTTGCGGAATATAGTTTTCATCATAGTAAATAATGCAATAGTTGCTTTTATCAATCATTTCATAATTACGCTCAACATAACTCGCTCTGCCTGCGTTAATCATCCTCTCCGGATAATATGTATAGTCATAGCTTTCCAAAAGATAAGCTGTATAATCTTCGTCAATATAAGGAAACTCAGCCCTCACATAGATTCTACTTATGTGAGGGTATTTCTTTTTAAGCTCCGTAACAACATTCACACAAAGCGTGTCAAATCGACTCTTACTACCGAATAAAAAGGTATCAACATTTTTATCTGTAATTAAATCTTCAACAGCTTCTTTTATGCGATTCACCAATTCATCAGAAATCTCTATCCTTCTATGTCCGAAGAAACAGCAGGTGTGTTCTTTTGTTTTCATAATTATCCCCCACACAATTATTGACCAATATCACGGACAATATTTTCTCTGATTATATCATACACTATAAATAGTTGCAACCAATATTGGTCAATTATTTATTGTGGGGTGTAATCTATGGAACAGAAAATAAGGCGTGATCGCAATATGGGAGATAATTTAAGAAAGCTCAGACTTGATCACGATATATCACAGGAAAAGCTTTGTGCCGAGCTTCAGCGTCGTGGATGTGATATTGGTCGCAGCACGTATGCGAAATACGAAGCCGGTGAACTTAATATCAGAGCAAGCGTTATTATTGAATTAAAGAAAGTTTACAAATGCACATATGATGACTTTTTCGAAGGTCTTGATGTTAACGTCTGACAAAACACGGAGCTACCGATTGGAAGCTCCGTGTTTTTTTGTTTTATCGGTTGTATTTTTCATTTAATTATGATATACTTAAATTTATAAAATTAGCGGGAGGGTTTATATGAAATTACTTGATTTTAACGCTCTTTCAGAGAATATAGAGAAAATTGCAGATTATGACCTTGAAAATAACAATGTTTTCGGTTCATCCTATTTTGTATATCAGAAAGGAAACCTTACATACAAAAAGCATTTCGGCTACACGGGATTAAACAAAGAGCAGGAAGTTGATGACCGTACCATTTTCCGCCTTGCATCAATGACAAAGCCCATAACCGCCTTTGCAATGATGGTTTTAATTGACAAAGGCTTAGTCTCCCTTGACACAAAGGCGAAGGATTTTGTTCCCGGGCTTTCAAAAATCCACGTAATAACCCCCGAAGGCGAAGACCTTGGCGAAGTTGTAAGCGATGTAACCATAAAGCACCTTCTTACCCATACATCCGGAATCGTAAGCCTTAAACCCCTTTCGCTTTCAGATGAGGAGAAAGCATCGCTTAAGGCTTCCGTCAATGGCTTTTTAAAAAACGGACTTGATTTTGAGCCCTTTACCAGGGCTGCCTATTCCGGAATTGCCGCCTTTAACATTGCATCTGTCATAATTGAAACGGTGTCCGGTATGAGCTATCCCGATTTTATCAAAAAGGAAATCTTTGAACCTCTCGGAATGGTTGACACCGCCTTTATCCCCACATCGGAACAGGAAAGCCGTATAATTACAATGCATGTTAAAATTGAAGAGAAAAATGCTGTCGGCAAAACTTACCCGGGATGCATTTTCGGAGACTTCCCCTGGACACATCCTCTTGGCGGGGCGGGACTTTTCTCATCCCTGCACGACTATTCAGCCTTTGCAAAAATGCTTTTGGCAGAAGGTGAGACAGAAGACGGAAAGGCCCTTGTTTCAAAAGAAACCTTACGCCTTATGAAAACGCCGTTAGTTCCTCAGGATGTTATGCCTCAGAACGTATACAGCTGGGGACTTGGCGTTCGTGTAATTACAAATCCTGATTACCAGATTCTTCCCGTGGGTACTTTCGGATGGTCGGGTGCATACGGCCCCCACTTTTGGATTGATCCCGAAAACGAAGTATGCGCCGTATTTATGAAAAACTCCCAGTTTGACGGCGGAGCGGGCAATAAATCGGCTGTCAGATTTGAACAGGCAGTATTTGATTCATTTAAGGAGTAATTATGAGTATATTAAACGCAGAAAACATAAGCCACAGCTTTGGCGGAAGGCAGATTTTGGAGGATGCCAGCTTCCGTCTGCTTAAGGGCGAACACATCGGACTAATCGGTGCCAACGGCGAAGGAAAGTCCACCTTTCTTAAAATAATAACAGGCGAACTTACCCCAGAAGAGGGAAAGGTTGAGTGGTGCCGTCACATAACCTACGGATATTTAGACCAGTATTCCACCCTGGAGAAGGGCAAAACCATTATGGACATTTTAAGGGGTGCCTTTTCCCACCTTTCCGACCTTGAAGCTGAAATGATTGCCATATATGACAAAATGGCGGACGTAGCAGACGATGAAATGGCAAATCTTATGGAGGAGGTCGGCACAATTCAGGAAATCCTGGACTCCTCCGGCTATTACACCATTGACACAAAAATCGTCGAGTACGCCAACGGCCTCGGCTTGTCGGAAATAGGCCTCGACAAGGATGTAACGGAGCTTTCCGGCGGTCAGCGTGCAAAGGTTTTGCTTGCCAAGGTGCTTCTTGAAAACCCCATGATTTTAATTTTGGACGAGCCCACAAACTTCCTTGACGAAAACCATATCCATTGGCTTACGGACTTTTTGCAGAACTATGAAAACGCATTTATATTAGTGTCCCACGATATGCCCTTCCTGACCAAAGTTACAAACGTAATCTATCACCTTGAAAACACGGTTTTGACAAGATACAAAGGTACATACGATGACTTTTTAAGAATGTACGACTTGAAGAAGCAGCAGGTTGAGCAGGCATTTAAGAAACAGCAGAAGAAAATTGCCGACCTTGAGGACTTTGTTGCAAGAAACAAGGCACGAGCCGCAACCGCAACATTGGCTCGTTCAAGGCAGAGAGAGCTTGACAAGATGGAGAAAATTACCATCGCTCCCGAAAAGATACGCCCCACCTTCTCCTTTAAGTCAGACCGTACACCCGGCAAGGTGGTAATTTCCGCTAAAAACCTTGTCATAGGCTATGACTCTCCCCTTTCCAAAAAGATTGACATTGAGATTGAGCGAAACAAAAAAATCGCCATAAAAGGCGTTAACGGTCTGGGAAAATCCACACTTTTAAAAACATTGCTTAAGCTTATCCCTCCCATCGAGGGTGATATTCAGCACGACCAGTTTATAAACGTGGGCTATTTTGAGCAGGAGGAAATTGCCTCCGACAAAACTGCCCTTGCCGAATTCTGGGACACCTTCCCCTCCCTTACCAACGCCGAAGCGAGAGCCGCCCTTGCAAAGTGCGGTCTTACCACCGACCATATCACAAGTCAGATGAAGGTATTGTCGGGCGGTGAAAACGCCAAGGTACGCCTTTGTAAAATTATGCAGAGCCCTGCAAATATTTTAGTTTTGGACGAGCCGACAAACCATCTTGACATTATGGCAAAGGAAGAGCTTGCCAAGGCTATAAAGGAATTTAAGGGAACAGTTTTACTTGTGTGCCACGAAGCGGAATTTTACGAGGATATTGTGGACGAGGTATGGGACGTTTCCTCCTGGAGCACAAAGATAGTTTAAGAATACTAGTAAAAGAGCAGTTGTATGCTCTTTTACTATAAACAACATTTAACTTGACAAGTTTAGATTTTTATGGTATAATTTATTATACGCAGGCGGGCTTTACCGTACTGCGGATTTTTGCCGCCATATTTTAGCCCTATAAGTTAACAAAGGATGTGATGCCTATGATTGTACTATGACCGCACAGGAAAATTAATAAAATCAAATTAATATAAAGGAGGACTAAACAATATGTTTAACAACAAATATTTTAACGATTATAATTCAATGGACGATGAGGAAAAAACCGCCATACGTTATGGTGCTGAAGGAAGAGACCTAAGCGATGTTATACGCTCGAGTCATAAAAAAATCAGCGACCCCAATAAAGTTTTCGATGCGTGGGTTAAGGGTGAGGGCATGCGTAAAACGGGAGAATCAAAAGCCTTTCTCGACGAAATTGAAAAGTCGGAAATGGATGAACTTGAAAAATCATTATCAAAGCGGGATAAAACTGATGCAAACGGAATTTCTGCCTCTCCTATCAAAGATATATGGGGAAATGATTTAGCAAATGACACCTATGAAAAGGCAGAAAATACTGAAGATAATGCTTCAATAGAAAAAATGCCTTTTATAACCGATTTTGATAGCACCGCAAAAGCACAAGCCTTGCCTCATATAAACAATTTATTGCCAAAGGACAAGGACTATGATATAATGTATCTAAGCGATGATGCGGATTCGGCAGGCACTACTTCTTCCGGTCAGACAAATCAAAATGCATCGGAATCCGAAAGTAGTACCACTTTCGTTACCTATGGGTATTCCGACGAAAATGTTGTAGGCGGAATTCAATTAAGACTTAATGAACTCGGCTACACAGATGTTGACATCACAGGAACCTTTGACGCAAGTACCGAAGCTGCTATAAAGGAGTTTCAGGAAGAGCGAGAGCTTCCGGTAACAGGTGTTCTTGACGATGCGACCAAAGCCGAGATGGGCTTTTCCGACGATTATTCCGTTTCCAGAAAAGGTGAAAACGCAACACCCTGGCACGCGCCATATTCTCCGCCCTTTAATATGGAGGACTATAAGCGAGAACAGGAAAGGCTAAAGAGAGAAAAAGAAGAAGCCTTAAAAGCAAAAGAAGATGAGGAAAATCTGCCTTTTTATAAGAAGTTAATCCTACCTATCCTTTTGAGGGAAACATATGAGGGTACTGCCCCTACAGCATCAGATCTGACGGAAGAAAATAAATTGCCGGAAAATTCCAACGAAGGAGTTTTGCAAGACGGAAATGTTATCGACGGAGCCAACTATCCTTATCCTGTTGACGGATATAATTAATAAGGAGGAGTTATAATTGAAAATGAAAAAGCTTGTTATTTGGAGATTTATACTGCCACTTATATTCGCCGCTATTGCAACTATTTTGGCGTACGGGATAGTCTGCTTTGACCAAAGATGGTCAAACGGCAAAAATGATATTTACAAGTTGTCGCTTTTCATAGCCATAGCCATAATTTCGGTTATATATTTTTTCGTGGGGAAAAAATATAATGATGTAAATGTAAAAAAGCTTTTTCTTATTTTTTCAATTTGGACTGCAGTAATATCTTCAGTTTCTTTCCTTACTAAAAATTCTACGATACTTCTTTTAAGCGGAATACACTATTATTATTTCGGAGCCATTTTAGAAATATTCCCTGCGTCAACTCCCATTATCATTCTTATATCGGGTTTTATTTCAGAAATGCTTGTTCTTACAACCGGCATCGTTTACGGAAGATTATCCAAGCCCGAGAAGAAATACACTTTCACATTCTATAAAATATCTTCTCTGCTATTGTGGATTCTCTCTATGCTCTTTTTCTACTCAATAACTCTTATTTTCTTAAAAATCCCCTATACAGTACTTAAACAAAACATCGCACTTGAATCAGGACGTATAATTTCAGGCACTCTTTGTTGCCTTTGGTACTTTTTTGCCGGAATAAAAACCTCAAAGGGCAATTTATTGAAAACCCTTTCAGCCATTTCTCTATGGAACGTACTTGCTGTAATATTAAGATTTGTAACCACCTCCTTTATCCCCCTTTATCTCAGCGGAGGCTATATATCCCTTTTGAGTGCAGTCTCTGTTTTTACCAACTCAAAAGCTATAATTTATTTATCAGCTTTTGCAGTAGAACTCGCCTTAATTTCATCAGGTGTACTTTTTGGACGGCATCTTGATAAAAAGAAAGCACCGTCCTTCAAAAATGATGAAGAAAAATGGATGCTTACAAGAGAGCACAGGAAAGGCTAAAGCGAGAAAAAGAAGAAGCCTTAAAAGCAAAAGAAGAGGAAGAAAATCTGCCCTTATATAAGAAGTTACTCCTCCCTTTTCTTTCGAGGATAATATACGAGGGTACTGCTCCCACAGCATCAGATCTGACGGAAGACAATAAGTTGCCCGAAAATCCCAACGAAGGAGTTTTGCAAGACGGCAATGTTATCGACGGAGCAAACTATCCTTATCCTGTTAACTGACATAATCAATAATAAGGAGATGTAATCAAAAATGAAAAAGCTTGTTATTATACGCCTTGCTTCATTTGTTGCCTGGTTTCTTGGAACAGAAATCACTGCAATCGCTTTACTATTATGCAGAATTAATCCGGATGACATAATGAATAATTGGTGGAATTTAAATTTTTGTTATGCATCCGGAATGATAGCATTATACCTTTTTTATTTCTTTGCAGGAAAATTTTTTCACGATATCAGCATAAGAAAGCTAATTCCAATATTTTTCATTTGGACGCTGCTTTCCATTTTGTCTGATGCTTTTTTAGCAAAGTATCTTATTTTTTCAAGCGGTTCATTTATTTTGTTCTCAGCAGATGTCTTAACAATGGGCTTTACCGATAACCGCTATCTCGCATACCCGATAGGCTTTTTCATTGAAATTTTCGTCCTTGTTACGGGGATTTTGCTTGGCAGAATAACATCCGGAAAAATCTCCGGAGGAAACTTTGTCTATCCGGCAAAATTCTTTGCTGTAATTATAGCCACTATGACGGCGCGTTTTGTCAGACACATAGTTGTTGCCGTGTCTGACAATCCGGATATTAATTATCTTAAAGATGCAGCACTTGATTTAGGCTGGGTTATTTCGCTTCTCGCAGTTGCCGTATGGTATTTTTATATCGGATATAAATGCCATAATACAAACTTAAAAATTGTTATTCCGATTTACTTTATATGGAATGCAATCGGCGTGGCATTATGGCGTATTTCAGGAAACTGGAATGCAGTTATGCTATGCGGAGGATACACAGGCTTTTTTAACGGAATAAGAGTTTGCACTCCCGATAGATTTCTTTGGCTTGTATGTATCGGAGCTTTTTTACTTGAAGCAACTTTCCTGACGGCAGGCGTGATTTTAAGGCGGTACAAAAGAAAAAATTAGTATATATGGCGTGGAAATTCTATGTTAAAAATACTTTCTTTACATTTAGGACTCGGAATAATATCGTTAGCCGTAAATTATCTTTTAGTACCAAATCCCACAAGATGGGTGCTTTGCGTCATATTCAGCATTTTATATTTTATTGCGGGAGTTTTCAGTACTAAAAAAACAGTCCTTGCAGCTGCACCGATTACATCCCTTCTTCCCTTTTTATCAAGATTAATACAGATTATTCTCGGCAGCACTATGTTCTCACATAAAATCATATCCGACCTTACCGTTATCCCCTACGGCGGAGCCTATGCTTTTACTTTAGCAACAGTTGACCTACTTTATACAGGTCACGCTTTTTGGGCGTGGTTCATCAGAATTTTGGGTTATTTATCCCCCGGCATTTTAATTTTAGTCGGTTACTTGTTAAAAAAGCTTCTCGCAACAAAAAGTGAAACTTCTGCTATGTAAAGAAAATCCAATAATACTCTTGGCTTCCGGTAACAGGTGTTCTTGACGATGCGACCAAAGCCGAGATGGGCTTTTCCGACGATTATTCCGTTTCCAGAAAAGGCGAAAACGCAACCCCGTGGCACGTTCCCGAATCACCGCCTTTTAACATGGAAGCATACAAGAGAAAACAAGAAGGACTAAAGCGCGAGCAGGAAGTAGCGAAAGCTGCAAAAGAAGAGGAAGAAAACTTTTCCCTTTGGGCATGGTTACTAAATTTACCCTTATCCGTATTATCACTTATACTTGGCGAAGATGCCGTCAGCGGTATGAACCCCGGAACAGAGGTGGCAGAAGATCCTTTACAAGAAGAGGATTTATGGAAAAACGGTACTATGAATGATTATAATAATTAGTATTAATTAAAAAGAGGGATAGATGTGAAAAAGCTTATTATATGGAGATTACTGATACTTCCAATCGGTTTCGCAGTAGAATGTGCGGCAGCGACCTTTGCCGTATATATTTTAAAAATAACTTCAAAAACAGGGCTTATTGTAGGTGCTGCAGCAGGAATACTAGCCGCAGCTGTTTTATACTTTCTTGCAGGATTTAAAAATCACAAAGCAAGTATCCCGAAAATATCCTTGTGGTATTTTTTATGGACTGTTACAGTTCTTGTGTTTGCTTCATTTTTTAATTCTCCCATTTTAGGCCCAGTTGCAGGCGGATATATTTTATTTTCTCAAATAAACTATTTTCTGCCGGCAGGTTCGGAAATTTTATCCAGCACTTTAGCTTTCGCATTGGAGATTTCCTTTTTATCTTTCGGGATATTTACCGGCAGATATGCAGATAAATAACAATAGATAATGCCAACTATCCTTATCCTGTAGATGGATATAACTAATAAGGAGGATGTAATTGGAGATGAAAAAATTAGTATTTGCACGTTTTATAATCTATGTTGCATGGATCATCCCCACAATCCTTATGCTACTATTACTAACACTATTCGATCAGAAGTATCAGTTAGATATGGAAGCTTTCTATTCTCTTACAGTTCGTCTGTCAATAGCCTTAGTTTCTGTATTATATTTTTTTATGGGGAAAAAGTATTATGATGTAAATCTCAAAAAGCTTTTACTTATTTTTTCTATATGGTCCATAATAATATCTTTGTCAGTGCTTCTTACCAGTCAACCCCTGCTCCTATTCTTAAGCGGTGCACTTTATTGTTATACTAACTTAATTCCGGTGACATTTCCGATAACATCTCCTGCGCTGTGCCTTATACTTGGATTTGCTTTCGAGATGATTATCCTTATGAGCGGAATAATATACGGCAGACTTTCCAACAAATACAGCAATCGTCCATTTTTTACTTATTACAAAATATCTGCTTTGTTATTGTGGTTTATCTCTATGCTCTTTTTCTACTCAATAACTCTTATTTTCTTAAAAATCCCCTATACAGTACTTAAACAAAACATCGCACTTGAATCAGGACGTATAATTTCAGGTGCTCTTTGTTGCCTTTGGTACTTTTTTGCCGGAATAAAAACCTCAAAGGGCAATTTATTGAAAACCCTTTCAGCCATTTCTCTATGGAACGTACTTGCTGTAATATTAAGATTTGTAAGCACCTCCTTTATCCCCCTTTATCTCAGCGGAGGCTATATATCCATTTTGAGTGCTGTATCAGTGTTTACCGACTCAAAGCCCATAATTTATCTATCAGCTTTTGCAGTAGAACTCGCCTTAATTTCATCAGGTGTACTTTTAAGGCGGCATCTTGATAAAAAGAAAAAAATAATTTAAGGAGAATTATCATGAAACAAAATGAAGTTTTTGCTTCCGCCCTGTGGATTGGAAGCAACGATGATAATACCGATGCTTTTTACATACTCCGCGGAAAATTTTCTGTTTCAGAGGTTAAAAAGGCGACTTTACGCGTTTTAGGACTTGGCTTTTTCCATTGCTACATAAACGGACACCGGGTGGGTGATGATTTGTTTTTACCCCTCACTACGGACTATGAGCCCCGAAAAAACTTTCCGTCAGGCGAAATTTTATCGGGGCACAGAATTTATGTTCCCGAATATGACATAACCGATATGCTATGTGACGGCGAAAACGTAATCGCCATACATTTTGGCGGAGGCTGGTATACCTTTAATCATCCAATAGAAAACTTTAAAGATTCCGATATGCGATTCGGTGCACCCAAGGCTATATGGCGCATTTTCGGGGACGATGAAAACGGAAGCTTTGAAGCAGTATCAAGCGAAGAAGACATTCTTCTTCCCGGCTTTATAAAAAATTATTTTTTTCCACGAAGGGAATATCAGGACTTTTCCTTAAGCTCGGAAGATGCCTTTTTGCCAAATTTTGACGATTCAGCTTTCCCGAAGGCGAAGGCCGTAACGCCGCCCGACACCACTTATCATTTTACAAGCTGTCCCAAAGACAAGGTGTGTGAAATTTTGCACCCGGAAAAGATTGCCGAAAACGAAGAATATACCTTGTACGACTGCGGCAAGAACACAACCGGCTATCCCGTAATTGAAATTACCCATCCCGAAAAGCAGGCTGTAAAGTGCATTTTTTCCGAGGAATTGTCCGGCAGTGCACTTGACGAAGGCTTTTCCCACTGGCAGGAATTTACCGTTATTTCCGACGGCAAAAAGCGCCTTGTCCATCCCCTTTTCACCTGGTTTGGCTTCCGTTATTTCGCCATTTACGGAAAGGCAGAATTAAAATGTGTGGAGGTTATTCACTCGGATGTTACCGTTACCGGCGAATTTGAGTCGGACAACGAAATGCTTAACAAAATAAACGAGCTTTTTATAAACACACAGCTTACCAATATGCACGGCGGTATCCCTTCGGACTGCCCTCACTTGGAACGTCGTGGCTATACCGGAGACGGTCAGCTTTGCTGCCACGCCGCAATGACCTTGCTTTCCGCAAAAGACTTTTACAGAAAATGGATTTACGACATATTTGACTGTCAGGACACTTTGACGGGCCATGTTCAGTACACCGCACCATACACCCATTCGGGCGGAGGTCCCGGCGGCTGGGGTTGTGCTATAATTGAAGTTCCATACCGCTATTATCTCCATTATGGAGAAACCGATGTTCTCACAGAATGCTACCCCGGGGTAAAACGATATTTTGACTATCTTGAAAGCCACTCGGAAAACAATCTTGTAATAGCGGACAAGGAAGGCGAATGGTGCTTAGGCGACTGGTGCACCCCCACCTCTGTCACACTTCCTGCCCCCTTTGTAAACAATTATTTTTACATAAAGAGCTTGTACCGTGCCATCGAAATTGCAAAAATTATCGGAAGCGAAGCGGACATCCCCCTTTTCGAGGAAAGAATTGAGATACGCAAAAAGGCGATAAAAAATGCTTATTTCAACCCCTGGGACGGAAATTTCCTGGGCGGAGTTCAGGGGGCAAACGCCTTTGCCCTTGATATAGGTCTGGGAGATCACAGAACTTATCCCAATCTCCTTTCCCGATATGAAAAAATGGGCGAATTTGACACGGGTATTTTCGGAACGGATATTTTGATAAGGCTTCTTTTCCAGCGTGGCAACGGAGACCTTGCCGTTAAAATGCTTACATCAGGCGGCGTTCACTCATTTTCCGAAATGATTAAAAGAGGGGCTACCACCATCTGGGAATACTGGCCCGAGTCGCTCCGTAACCGCTCCCACAACCATCCCATGTTCGGTGCTGTTACGGCTTATCTTTACGATTATCTCTTAGGCATCCGCCAGAAAGAAGGCTCTGCAGGCTATGAAAGCCTTATAATCGCTCCAGTATTGGCAGAAGGCGTAAACTCCCTTTCAGGAAAAAGAGTTCTTCCGAAGGGCGAGGTTTTTGTTTCCTACGAAAAAGCGGACGGTAAGATCTCATTTATAATAACCATCCCCGAAAATCAGGAGGCAGAATTCATTTTAAGAGAAAGCAAAGTGTCCCTTTCAGCGGGCGAAAACAAAATTACACTTGATTTATAAAACTTTACGAGGTACAGCTATGTCAACTACACTTAAAACAAGAATTGAGAGCTATGACGTGACACCTTCCGGTCTTATGCGCCAGTCCACCATCTTCCGCCTTTGTCAGAGAGCTGCGGGAGACGACCTTGATAAGGTGGGCGGAAGCTTTGAAACCTTGGTTTCCCACGGCCTTACCTTTGTAATTACCAAAATGGAAATTACATATTTTGCCGATATTAAAACCTATGATGAAATTGAAATTATAACATACCCGAGAGGTGTTAAAGGCCCCTCCTTTATCCGTGACTACGACATACTTAAAAATGGCGAGAGGGTTGCCTATGCTTCCTCCCACTGGGTTTTAATCGATATAGAAAAAAGAAAGTTCTGCCGCCCCTCGTCCCTTTCTTCAGTGTGTGAAATTATCCCGGATATGGATAATTTATATGAAATGCCGATTAGAAAAATCCACCCCGACTTAAGCGAAATGGAAAAAGCGGATGAGCGAAAGGTATACTATTCAAATATTGACAGAAACAACCATATGAATAATACCTTTTATCCCGACATTTTATTTGACTATCTCCCCGACAGCTATTTAGATACCCTGAAAGGCAAAACCGTAACCGTTCAGTACAGCTCGGAAATACTCTGCGGCGAGCACTTTACTGTTTATAAAAAGGAAGAAAACGGTGCTTTTACTCTCTCCGCAAGATGCGAAAAAGAGGCTAAGGACATTTTCTCAGCAATGATAACAATGTAAAAAGAAAGGTTGTGATTTTATGAGTCTGGCAAAAATGCAGAAATTTGAATCAAGATCAATTTCTCCCGAAAACTTTACCGGTGAAAAGGGAAAAGGCGGAATGGCTTTGACGGGAACAGGCGAAAACGCCGCCCGTGATCTTGGTCAGGGCTGGAAGGTTTCCCCATATATAGTGATAAAGCCCGGCGAAACCTTTACCCTTGGTGCAATGGACGGTCCCGGCATAATAAAGCACATATGGATAACAGACAGCTGTCCCAAAAACAGAATGCTTGTTATAAGAATGTACTGGGACGGAAGCGATACACCCTCTGTCGAAGCGCCTCTGGGTGACTTTTTCGCATCTGCCGAATATCAGCGCTATGCTCCGCTTGCATCAATTCCCGTTTGCGTAAATCCCAAAAAGGGGCTTAACTGCTACTGGGATATGCCCTTTTATAAAAACTGCCGTATAACCCTTGAAAATCTTCACTCGGAAGATGTTTCTGTATATTATCAGATTGACTATGTTGTAGGCGACATCCCAGAGGACTACGGCTATTTCCACGCCCAGTTCAGACGCGTAAATCCCCTTCCCTACAAGGAATGCTACACAATCCTTGACAATGTATCAGGCAACGGTCACTATGTAGGTACATATATGTTCTGGGGCGTAAACAACACAGGCTGGTGGGGCGAAGGCGAAATCAAGTTTTATCTTGACGGCGACAAGGATTTCCCCACAATCTGCGGCACCGGCACAGAGGACTATTTCTGCGGCTCCTGGAACTTTGATATAGGCGGAAAATATCAGGAATTCTGCACCCCCTATTCAGGTATGCCCAAGGTTATAAGACCGGACGGGCTTTACAGCTCGCAGCAGCGTTTTTCACTTTACAGATGGCACATAAACGATCCTGTCTACTTTAAGAAGGATATAAAGGTTACCATTCAGGCTTTGGGCTGGAGAAGCAACAAGCGCTACCTTCCCCTTCAGGATGACATTTCATCCGTTGCCTTCTGGTATCAGGACAGCATTTGCAAAACCTTCCCGCCCTTCCCTTCAGTAGATGAGCTTGAAATTATATAAAAAAGTTGAGGCAATGCCTCAACTTTTTATTTTTTACCTCATCCGTAAAAACTGTTCGATATCCTTTAGAACCCTATTCATAAATAGGCTCAATCACGCGGTTTTAAGCAGAGTTTGACCTTTTCATTCTATACCAAACGCGTGATAGTTATAAAATTCCTATACACAAATAACAAGTTTCGACAAAATTATTGTCATTTTACTCTTTCAGTGCTATAATAGAGATAATCATCAGTTATTCGCGAAATTTACAAACGCTGTTTTGAAAATATAAAATAGGAGGTATATGATGATGAAGAAAACATTTAAGACTTTTTTGTATATTTTGTTGGCAATCGTAGCCTTTATCATAATTAGAGCTATGATAATCACAATCTTTTGATAAGAAGGAGAATCGTTATGGAAACAAAAGTAGAAGAAAAAACAGAAGAAAAGGTTGTTGAACACAAGGACACATCCAAAGGAGGAAGCATTTCAATCAAAATCAAATATAAAACTCTTCTTATACTCTCTATACCTTTGATATTTTTTATTATCGGATTTGTATCGGGATTTAAGATAAATAATCGCTCAATCATCGATCCTGACTCGGCAATTGTTGACAATGAGATAATCAATATCACTCCAGACATCGATGTCACATATTTAAATACTGCTTTAAAAGAAGCAAGCGAGTTAACCACAGCAAAACTAAAAATCAATGGTTTAGTGGATTTCAAAGACACGGGTATTATCATCTTAAACAAATCTGATTTCACAATGAAATATACTGCAGATATAAGTGCTGGTATAGATATGTCAAAGGTCGAAATTAAAAATGACGATATAGACCATGAAAATAAGAAAATAATTGTAGAGATTCCAAAAGCCATTGTATTCAAACCAAATGTTTATCATGGCGATAAATACATAAAATTCTATGACGAAGAATTTGCTTTATTTAATGTCAATGAGAAAGAAGACCTTTCACGAGCATTAGCAATGGCAGAGAAAGATGCTGAAAATGAAGCCGTAGAAAATGGATTACTTGAATTAGCAGACAAGCAATCAGAAACATTAATAAAAGGTATTCTTTCAGATGCGGTAAGTCAATTCGGATATACCATAGAAATCAAATATATTGACAAGGAGAAAAAGTGATGCCAAAATCCAAATGGATATCATTCTTCCTATGCCTGTTCTTAGGCTACTTAGGAATACATAAGTTCTACGAAGACAGAATTTTATTAGGCGTCTTATATATATGTACAGGCGGATTATTTGGTATTGGTGTTATAGTAGATTTAATAATACTGCTTTTTAAGCCGAATCCGTATTATCCGTAAAAGCACATATAATAAAATGAGTGTAACTTGCTTGAGAGCAAGTCACACTCATTTTTATTTTACAAGATTTATTACAGCTGCTTTATATCCCGGAAGTCCATCTATTATCACCTTGTTACCTTCTAAACTTGCCGAAACGCCGATGGCTTCAACCTTTGAATATTCGCCGTCCAGGAGTATTTCAGAATCAATTATCTCATCCGTATTCATATTAAAGAGAGCAACGGAAAGCTCTTTTTCGTCCTTACTTTTTGCCTGAATGGTATAAAGATAGGGATTTTTAAGGCAGCAGGCAGGAATCTTTTTTCCGCAAAGCTCCTCTATCACTTTATAAAGCTGTGCCTGACGGTAGTAATTTTTGGAATAGTTTACATTATCTCCCGATGAAAACCCCCAAAGGCTCGAAAGGGCGTTATAGCAAAGCACATAGTATTTTATACCGTCTTCGCCACTATATATATAGCTTCCCGGAGTGTCATCCGGCATAAATTTTGTTAATACTTTCGCTTCCTTCCTGCATTCTACCTTGCAGGTTGAAACCTTTTTAAGGCCCGTTATGGTGTCTTTTGCTTCGGGATAGTATTCGCCTTCAAAGCCTCTTCCCTCATAGCTTATAAGACCTGTATCAAAACCTCGCTCATTTAGCCTTAAAGCACCCTGAATGTCCACAATAACTCCGTTTTTCATATCCTCTTTCTTTATATAACGTGCATTTTCCCCAAAGGCAACAATCGGGTAGTCACTACCTTCAAAGACTGTGGGAATGCCGTTTTCCGCAAAGAAACGACCGCCTGAGGTAAAGCTCATTTTTTCAAAATTTCCGTGGCAGAAAAAGTCAGGAGCCATTTTTGATATGTCAAAGGCGGCAACCTGATGCATTTCTTCAAAAATGCTTACGCCCACACATTTTTTATCCTTGAAGAAACGCCTTATTCCTTCTCTCAGCGGATTATTTCTTGCGTGGCGTGCCACATAGCCCATTTCATAATTTACCGGTCTTGTATAGTCAAACATATATTTAAGGACACCATCTAAATCCCCCGATGTCATAAGCGCCAGGTCGAAAAGCTCAAGATTGGCAGAACCGCACTTGTCCGTGTATCTGGGACGTGGGTAAACATCGCCCTCGGCAAATACCTCTATTCCCCCTTTCCTGCACCAGGAAGCCTGCATACGGGTGTTTTCTATCTGCGATGTAACACGGAGTGAATTGTTGTGATAAGGCGCTCCGAAGGTTCGTACGAATGGCTCGGTATTTCCTGCAAACGCCCTTGAAAGCTCCATTACATCCGTACCGGAATAATCCCAGGTGTCCGGGGTTGTGCAAAAGCCCATTCTTATTTCAGGGTTCACCTTGTCAAGTGCCTTTCTCATTCTTCTTGCGAAATTCAGCATACTTTCACTCTGAACTTCCATCCAGAGCTTGCGGTTATTCTGATTTTCCCTTGAAAAGATGAAAGCTGCAATTTCCTCTCTCGGTATAAACTTACCGATTTTTTCGGAAAACATTTTAAGATGATGATCACAGCAGCAAGCGGTATAAAGACTTCCCCTGAAATTAAGTCGGAAATCGTCGTCGAACATTATTATATCGGGACTTAATTTTCCAACCAGGGTAACCACTTTTTCAAAGTGAGTTAAAAACTTTTCAGAAAGCGGGCAAAAAACGCCGTTTTTCACATCGCCGTTTGAATCTTTAATAAGGTCAAAATTATGAATCAGCCTTACTTCACCAAACTCGTAACTTAAGGTAGAGCCGTGACCGATTGAGCCCATCCAGACGCCCACCTCAAAGCCTTCCTTTTTAAGCTTGTCTATGTAATAGGCTCCCTTTTCGGTGTCGGAAAAAAATTCGAAATTAGTCTGAGTGGGAGGATTAAGTCCGCACACGAAAACACGCTCTACCCCTGCCTTTTTAAACTCCTCTAAAAATATAGGGTAGCTATCTTCATTTAAGGTGCCGATACTTACCGGCACTGCAATCTTATACACAAAAACCACTCCTTTGCCATATATTAACATAGAAAAAAATCGGCGTCAAGGAATATACTGCTATTTTTTAGCACTATATTACACCTTTACAAGAGATAGGAAAAATCTTCCGGGCAAAACATACATTAAGCCGAGGAGTTTTGACTCCTCGGCTTAAATATGATTACATTTATCTTGTAATTGTTATTTCCCTTGTCTCTCCGTTCCACTCTACGTTATAGCCAAGCTGTTCTGATACGAATCTTACGGGGATGAAGGTTCTTGAATCCTTTATTACAGGCACCGTTCTTAAGGTGTAACGGATAAGCCCGTAGGAGGGATCATTTACATATACAAGCTTATAGCCAATCTGAAGTGTAAGGTCAATATTCTCTCCCTTAACTCCGATGGTCTGATTGTCGCCGTTCCAGGAAATTTCAGCACCCATAAGCTCTAAAAGTCCTCTTAAGGGAATTAATGTTGTGCCGTTTACGATGTAGGGTGCAACATCGATGGTCTTTGTCTTATCTTCTCCGTTTTCCCTGTACTTAATCTCGTTGGAGCCAACGGTAAGAACATACTTCTCGCCGTCATCTTCACCCTCGTACTGATAGAAGTCAAGCTCCGCTACACTTACACGCTTTGCGAAATATTCGTGCACGGTAAACTCGATATATCTTATCTTCATCTCTTCGGGCAGGGGGATTTTCTTTGTAGAAAGATCCTTATCCATCACCATATCTTCTGCAACGGGAATCCAGTTTTCGTTGTCCGCACTTACCCACACACTTACCTTGAGCCAGCAGCCGTGAAAGTCATTGGTGTCACGGGGAGTATAGGTAATTTCCTTAACCCTTTGTACCTTTTTCATATCAACAACGAAAATTACCTCTTCACCGGTTTCAAGCTGTTCTGTCTGCCAGAAGGATTTAACGGTTCCGTCAAGTGCCTTGTCGGGAGTAGAGGTAGCCCAGCTTTCACCCTCATAGCTTATATCAAATAGCTTTTTATCAATTTTATATAAGACTCCCGCTTTTTCAATTTCCCTGAATCTTTCATAGTCCACGGTTTCAAAGTCGGGATTTTCGCCAAGAACATTAATTTCCGCCAATGTGCCGTAGCCGCCCACCGCAGAGGTTATTTCGACTCTTATCTTCGATGCCTTTATGTTTGAAAGGAAGAAGATTTCCTTATCGCCCACGCTCTGCTCAAAAGAAACATTTTCCTTTATGAGCTTAAGCTCATCCCCGCTTTTTTCTGCCGCATAGAGGTTTGCAACGATAAAGTTTCCGTTCAACGAATCCTGTCTGGGTGTTAAGTTAACACCTGATATAGTTTTTACAAGACCGAAGTCGATGTCTATGTTATAGGGAGGATTGTCATGGCCGACAACTGCACCGTCCTTCGCCTCATACTTTGAGTGCCAGTAGGTTTTCTTGTCTCCGTCAAGGGCAAGCTGAATGGTCTGGTTTCCCATTGTGGAGTTAACCTTAATATCCCAGGTTCCTCTTGCAAGATAAGGAATGCCTGTTTTCGACTCGCCTTCATAAATGGCCGTATTATCTGCCTTTCCGTCCTTTAAGAATTCAATTTCAGCGGCAGAGCCGAAGTTTGCATTTGCTGCTGTTATTTCAATTTCGATAACTTTTACTTTTTTATTTCCCCAGGTTGCACTTTCGGGCTTGTTGTTTTTGACAACAGACGTATAATTTGTAAAGTTTCCTACATAAATTCTCTCAAAGTTTACACCGTCGGCAGAACCCTTTATGTTGTAGGATGAAATTGTTCCTACCGCGTTATCGATTCTGGGTGTGTAAATCCAGCCCGACACGTCAATAGCCTCGGGGAATTCAACCCTTATGGTGAAAGGAAGAGGGTCTCTTGATGTAATGGTCGACCCTTCAGCAGTATACTTTGAGTGCCAGTAGGTTGATTTGTCGCCGTCAAATGCCTTGGCAACAGGAGTAAATTCGCTGGATGCGGTAATTTTCCAGTCGGCCCCTTTGGGGATTTTAGTACCCGAATAAGATGCCTCGGCATCTTCTATGCTTCCGCCTTTTTTGGTGTAAAACTCAATTTCAGCCGCTGTGCCGTATCCTGAAATTGATGTGGTTATTTCAATTTTTATCGCCTTCATACTTGTCTTCGGGAAGAAGGCATCCGTAGGCTTTGCATCCTTTGCGGGGCCTTCCACATAGGGGAATTTGCCTGTATAAATTTTTTCAAAATTCACTCCGTCCTTAGATGCATAAATGTTGTAAGTCTTTGCTGTTCCTGTACCATTATCGGTTCTCGGGGTATAACGCCAGCCTTCGATTTCCACGGTTTTGCCAAAGTCAACCGTTATGGTGTGGGGGCATTCTTCCTTGCTTACGATTTTTGTTCCCTCTGCCTTGTATGCTGAATGCCAGTAAGTTGACTTGTCACCGTCAAAAGCCTTTGATGCGGCGTTTCCGGTGCCGTAAGCACTTGATGCACTTATATTCCAGGAACCGTCGTTTTTAAGAAGTTCTCCTGCAAGAGCTGTGCTTGCAGCAGGTGTTTCAGCCTTGGGTGCAGTTTCCTGTCCCTTAAAGGCTTCGCCGTTTTCGATTGCAGTTCCGCTTGTTCCCTTTAAGAACTCAATCTCCGCCGCAGTTCCGTAGCCTCCACGGCTATTTGTTACCTCGATTTTTATGGCTTTCATGGTGTATGCACCCCAGGAAGCCTCGGAAGGAGTAAACTCCGCCTTTGTCTTGGTTGCATAATCAAAGGTACCGGTAAATATTTTATTGAAGTTTTCTCCGTCCTTTGAAGCATAGATATTATACGCTAAAACCGTTCCTGTTTCATTATCCTTACGAGGTGTGTAACGCCAGCCGGAAATTTCGGTATCCTTGCCGAAATTAATTGTGATAACGTGGGGGCATTCGTCGTGGCTTAAAATTTTGCCGCCTTCTGCCTTATAGTTTGAGTGCCAATTGGTGGATAAATCACCGTCGAAAGCATTTTTAATGCTTGTGCCTGTCTGGCTTGTAACAGAAATTTCCCAGGAGGAATCATAGGGAACAGCTTCCGATGCACTTACAGCCATGCACATGGACATAACCATAAGAAGAGAAAGTAAAATTGCAAATATTTTCTTCATTATCTCATCCTCCTTTTAGTTTAAGTGGGAAAGTACACTGTTTACGGTAGCTTCAGGTGCACCTGACTTACTAACAGTGTAAATTCCGTTTCCGAGATTCTTTACTTCCCAACCGTAACAATCGGAAATAAGTGTCAAGGGAATCATAAATCTTCCGTTTTCGTAAACAACTGGAGCTGTCAGCGTTTTTGCAACACCGTTTACTCTTACCTCATTTGAGCCAAGAACGCAATAAGTAAAGGTGTTGTTGATAATTTCTTTCTTATCCTCGCTCAAATCGTAATGATAGGTGTAGAAGGTGTTGTTCGCACTGTCATACTCTGTCTTGGAATGACCGTATTCCATAATTTCATTATACGCATCCTCGGGGACATAGAGCGTACCGTTCATTTCAACGGGAGCTACTCTTATGTCGGATTCTAAAGTATATCTCTTTGCTCCGCAGGCGATTAACTTTGGACTTCCAGCCTTTAATACGGATGTGGATGTTTCCTTAAGTGCCTTTCTGTCTGCATCGGCTAATGCCGTCTGTTCAATTTCGGTAAAGAGATAGTTAAGCTTTCCGTAAGGAGCAACGCTGCCGTCTGAATAGAAGTTTAAGTAATCGCTCGATACATCAACAGAGTCAGACCACTTAAGCTCCAAGTCAACCACGCCTGTTTCACCGATTACGCTTCTGGGAATTGCAAGCTGCATCATATTACCCTTTATTGTGTAATTTACATTTGCAACATTTGTTTTTCCAAAGGGTCCGTCGCCAAACTTTGATACAACGCCCTTTTCTATGATATAGTCATAGCCTTCCCAGCCTGTTACATAGTTTCTGTCGGTATTTAAGTAGAGCGTCATAAAGTTTTCGGAATCACGGATATCCTTTTCACACTCTGCCATAAAGTAGATGTTATCATTGTCAAAGGTTGCCTTTGCACCCTTTATGGAGTTTACAACCTTTGTGGTATATTCCCATCTTTCTCCGCTCTTGCCGTATTTTCCGTAGCTTGTTACGTTTCTTTCATAGTCCTGATAGGAATTTACGAAGTAAGGACCAACCTCTGCCCACTGACCTGCATCACCCGCAAGGTCAATGGTCTTCATACCGGAGGCAACAGGTGCCTTTCTTGCACCCTTATACTTTCTTACAAGGTCGATTAACATATTGTAGCAATCGTCCTTTAAGGGACCGCGGTTAGGCTCAAAGTCACGGCTGTTTTCATAGTCGAAAAGGTCAACAAAAGCGTTTTTGTTTCTGCCGTAGGATTCAAAGCGGATTGCATCCCACTCGTTCCATCCGTCAATCATCATAAATTCGGGATCGGCGTCAAGCGCAAATGCCGCCTGCTCACGGAAGAAGTATGCTTCTCTCATACCCTTTTCGGTATAATCTTCACCGAAGGCTTCGGAAAACGCTCTTCCCTTGCAGTATTCGGAAGAAAATGCACCAACCTCTTTCTGTCCGTAAATTGTGGACTGATTAATTCCTACGCCCACAACGACATAGCCCACTCTGCCCGTTTCGGGATTTACGTCACGGAGAGTCTGGGGGAAGTTTTCAAGCCACATCCACTCATCTTTCTTTGCTTCGCCGTTTCTCGGACCGTTGTACTTAACATTGAAAAGAGAATCTATTTCCGTAAAGAGTGCCTTTTCTGCATCTGTCTTCATAGCGGACTCATAGTTTTTATAATCCGCCCAGCCGTAAAGGAGCGGCGCGCCGTCCTTATAGTACCAGATATCGGTATAGTCGTTTTCAACAAAGCAGGTATAGTAAAGTGCCGAAACCGCTCTTGCCGCATTGTCCGGGGAAACTCCGAGATTAAGCATAACACAGAGTTTTGGTGCGTCAACGCCCGTAGATTTAGCATCACGAAGTGCTTGTGCCAAAGTGTGAATTGTTGTCTGATATGTATTTCCGCCGTTTGAATAGTCAAGGAACAAGGAATCAACCCCTGCTATTGCAAACATTTCCGCGTGCTTACGGTAGGTCCAGTAGTCAAAGGAATCATAAAAGCCGAAAACGGGCTCGCCCCAGAAGTATTTACCCTGAATATCCCACGCCTTGTGGAAATAATCCTCTCTTGAGCCGGGATTTGCCGCAATGATTTCGGGAATTACTGCCGCGTTTCTGTTGGAAGAATCCACTCTCCAGTTCCAGTAAAGCATACCAACTTCGCGAAGGCCTTCCTTTACGCCGCCAACCTCTTCGTAGGTGGCAACGGCTCTTCCGAAATTGTCAACTCCAACCCAGGTATCGGAATAGAGGTCAATAATTTTTGAATCGCCAACCTTTGCGGAGGTCACATCCTTTGTAACCTTTTCTTCCGACAAGGTGATTTCCTTTATTGCGATATAGTTTGTTGTGCCGTTTCCGTATAAACTGTAAAAATAAAGGTCGTGAACGCCCGTCACAGGCTCGATTGCCGCCTTTACGGTTACATCGGTGTTTTCAAAGTCGGGCATTATGGTAAGGTTACCGATAATTTTGCCGTTTTCGGGCGAATCTATCATAATAAGATAGGTGTCACCGTTGTTTCCGCCGGAAACATATAAGGTGTTGTTAAGCCTCATACTTACGGAATTCATTCCCGTAAGGTCAACGCCCTTAAATCCGAAGCTGTCGCCACGGCTAAGCCCCCTTATAAAAGCGTCATTTGCATCAAAGCTGCCGTTTTTAATTGAAATATCTCCAACCTTTAACGCAGCATCTTTGGCAAAAACACTCATACAGGATAAAACCATAATGAGCGAAAGTGCCAGAGCAAGTAGTTTTTTCATATTTGTTTCCTCCTTTTACATTTCAAGTATATATAAATTTCCGCAGACGTCGCTGTAGAGCAGCACTCCATCATGGAAATCTATCATTTCCGCCTCCGCTTCCATTCCGAGGGTACGGAAGTCAAGAAATTCAACTTGCTTTTTCTCCTTTACGTCAATTATGCGAAGTGCGGGAAAGTTTACCTTATCCCCCGTAAAGCCTTCGACGGAGTAAATTTTGCCGTCATTAAAGCATCCGCCCTGAATAAAGCGGTGGCGCTCCGTATCAAAATATTCTTTAATATCTTCTTTTTTCAAGACAACCTTTTTTATGCCGTATTTTTCGTCAATTTCGCCGTCCGTTACCTTTGGCATATCAAAGGCAAAATATCTTGTTAAATTATCGCCGTCCTTCATGGTGTAGCCGTAATAAAGCTTCCGTTCTCTGTCAATTACAAAATTCCCGTAGGGGCGTATGTCACTTCTTTCGCCCGATGATTTCCAGACTTCATCATCTGCAAAATCAATTGTAATCATCTGAAGGAGAGTTGTTTTGAAGGTTTCACCCTCCCGCTCCAATCTGTATACAAGGCTTGTTCCCTTAAGGGGATTTTCAGAGGCAGCATAGTTATTATATATGTTTGAATATAGCAGCGGAAACTCATCATCGGGCGAATAATATTCGCATCCGAAATTAACCGCATTGGAGTGAGGCACTATTTCCTCTGCCCTGTCAAGATAAAAAGATGCAATAGCAGTAAGCTCTTTTGGCTTCTCTGTCGATTTGTCAACCTTTTTAAGATCATAAACACCGCAGTGTCCCCTGGAGTTAAAGCGGAAAAGAAGGTCAGAGAAGATGGCGCCGTCCTGATCTCCACATATTTTTGCAATATGCCTTATTTTCATAAAAGACACCTCCTTAATATATTATAATGGATAACAAAGCCTTTTTCAACAGTATTTTTTTGTCCAAAACCGATAACTTTTTGTATAAAACGAACATTTGCCGTATACAAAAACTTTTTCCTTTGGCGTATTTAATTTTATGCATATTTTTTATTGAAAACGGCAAAAAAAAGTGTTATACTTGAAAAAAGCAAATAAGAAAGGGCTGATTTATATGACCATTAAAATAGGTATCGCAGGCTACGGCAACCTTGGCAGAGGAGTCGAGTGTGCCGTCATGCAGAATCCCGATATGTCCCTTTACGGAATTTTCTCAAGAAGAAATCCCGAAACGGTGAAAACTTTAACGGGTGCTCCCGTTTATTCTATGGACGATATTTTATCCCATAAAGGTAAAATTGACGTTCTTATAATCTGCGGCGGAAGTGCAACAGACCTTCCGGAGCAGACCCCCTATCTTGCAAAGCACTTTAATGTAATTGACAGCTTTGACAACCACGCAAACATCCCCCGCCATTTTGCCAATGTTGATGCATCGGCAAAGGAAGGCTCCACCCTGTCAATGATTTCCGTCGGCTGGGATCCCGGTATGTTTTCCGTTAACCGCTTATATGCAGAGGCAATCCTTCCCGAAGGCAAGGACTACACCTTCTGGGGCAAGGGCGTAAGCCAGGGCCATTCCGATGCTGTACGAAGAATTGACGGCGTTATTGATGCAAGACAGTACACGATTCCCGTCGAGAGTGCCTTAAACGGTGCAAGAAGCGGCGAAAATCCCGACCTTAGCACAAGAGACAAGCACGAGCGTGAAGTGTTTGTAGTGGCAGAAGAAGGTGCTGATTTGGCACGAATCGAAAACGAAATAAAGACAATGCCCAACTACTTTGAGCCATATAACACCACCGTTCACTTTATCACTATGGATGAAATGAAGAAAAACCACGCAACACTTCCCCACGGCGGATTTGTTATAAGAAGCGGAAAGACAGGGCTTTCAAAGGAACACAATCAGATTATTGAATACAGCTTAAAGCTTGATTCCAACCCCGAATTTACCTCCTCCGTTCTTGTTTGCTATGCAAGAGCGGTGTACCGTATGAGAAACGAGGGCATGACAGGCTGTAAGACCGTTTTTGACGTGGCACCTTCCTATCTTTCACCCAAGACAAACGAAGAAATAATTTCTCACCTTTTATAAGGAGGCTCATATGAAGGTTTTAAGGTTTACCGATTCGCCCATAAAGGTTTTCGGCGTTCCCTTCTTTAATGAAAACCAAAGGCTTGAAAGGCTTCCCGACAGCATAATAAAGGAGCTTCCTAATCTTTCTCATCTTGGCAAAAGATGCCCGGGGGCACGCCTTTGCTTTCGCACCGATGCCGAAAGCTTTGATGTTAAGATAACCTTTAAGACATTGTCTCCCGACATCGGCATGAGCATCTATGCCTGCCAGAGTGCGGCGGTTTTGACAGGCGACCGAAAAAGCTTTCGTTTTGAGGGCCTTATTTTCCCGCCCGATTATAACACGAAAACCTTTGGAAGAACGGTAAGAAAGTCTGCCGCTATGGAGGATGTTACTATCTTTCTTCCGAGGAATGAAGTAATAGAGGACATCTCTCTTTCCTTCCCCGACGAAGCGGTGGTTTTAGCTCCTACACCCTACGATTACGGACCTATCCTCTTTTACGGTTCTTCAATCACCGAAGGCGGATGCTGTCAGAACATATTTAACGGCTACAATGCAATTTTGTCAAACCGCTTGAATATGGATTATTATAATTTCGGATTTTCAGGAAATGCAAAGGGCGAGCTTATCATAGCGGATTATATAAACACCATACCGATGAAGGCGTTTGTATATGACTATGACCATAACGCTCCCACGGTTGACCATTTAAGGGAAACTCACGAGCCGTTTTTCCTTCGTATCCGTGAGAAAAACCCTGACCTTCCCATAATTATGATGACACGTCCCGGTAAAACCGATTTATATGACGAACGTCGTGCAATCGTTAAGGCGACCTATGAAAACGCCCTTTCCCGCGGGGATAAAAATGTATATTTCATAGACGGGCAGACCTTTTTCGGAGAAAACGACCGAAACCTTTGCACCGCCGACAACATTCACCCCAATGACCTGGGATTCTACCGTATGGCAAATGTAATTGAGCCTGTTATAAAAAAAGCCCTCGGCATACAATTATAATAACACCGCCAAATGTTTTTGTCTTTGCACAAAATTAAAAAACTATAACACAAAATTAAAAAATTATAATATATAAAGGAGATAGCTATGGTAAAGCACATTATAATATGGACACTTAAAGAAATGTCCGATGAAGAAAAAGTAAAGGTAAAAAAGGACATCAAGGAAAATCTGGAAGGTCTTAAGGGTAAAATTCCGGGCCTATTTGAAATCACCGTTTACACAGAGGCACTTCCCTCCTCAAACGCCGATCTTATTCTTGATTCAACCTTCCTTGATGAAGCTTCATTAAAGGGCTATGCAATTCATCCCGACCACGTTTATGTGGCAGATACCTTTGTCCGCCCCAATGTTCAGATAAGAAGCTGTATAGACTACGAAATATAATAAACCAAACCACCGCAAGGCAAAGCCTGCGGTGGTTTAGTTTTAATCAGCGTTCTTCTTTAAGCTCTGCTGTACCTGTCATTCTGAGTGGAGCGTCAGCGACCGAAGAATCTCTGTTCAACCGGTGCAGGAAACAGAGATCCTTCACTGCGTTCAGGAGGACAGCGGGGTGGTTCAGGAGGACATTTGTGGCTCAGTAGGATAATGGGGTGGATTAGGAGGACAATGGGGTGGTTCAGGAAGACAATGGGGTGGATTAGGAGGACAATGGGGTGGATCAGTAGGATAATGGGGTGGTTCAAGATGACATTTGGGGCTCAGGAGGACAATGGGATAGTCCGAAATGACAATAATTTTAGTTCGCTGTTTACTTTTATAACCATATTATCGATTTATGAAACGACTCCCGCGAAACTGGCGTTACACAAAAAAACTCCGAGGCTAAGCCTCGGAGTTTTTTAATTATTTACCTAAGTTCAGAAGTCTCTGAAGCATTGTTACAGCTTCTGCCTTTGTAGCGTTAGCCTTAGGTGCGAATGTACCGTCGGGATAACCGTTGATAATCTTCTTATCAGCTGCCCAGTTAACCTGGTAGTTTGCATAAGTAGCTATTTCAGCCTGATCTGCAAAGCCGGCTTCCTTAGAAATTGTCCAATCGTGACCCATGAGAGTTGCATAACGGTAAATCATTGTAGCCATCTGCTCACGAGTGATGTTTTCATAGGGTGAGAATGTGGTTTCTGTTGTACCGTTTGTAATACCGCTCTTAACTGCCCAAGCTACTGCATTTGTGAACCAGTCGCCAACACCAACGTCGGTGAAGTTGTGTGCACCGTCTGTGGTCTGTCCGGACATTAAGTAGAGAATCTGACAGAACTCAGCTCTTGTGATGTTCTTGTCGGGTTCGAACTTGCCTTCAGCTGTACCGTTTATGAAGTAAGCTACATACATTTCGCCAATGGTCTTTTCAGCCCAGTGACCCTGAATATCGGAAAGTTCGCTTGCACTTCTGATTCTTCTGTAATAGGGATAAAGTGTTACGTTTTCAATTATACCGGTATTTGCATAAGGTACGGTAAATGCCTCGTCAAGATACCAACCCATGAAGTCGTAGCCTTCCTTAGCTGCGGGAGCTGCTATTACTGTGCCGGTTGCCACCTTCTGAGTGCCGATGCCAACCAATGTGATTGTGTGCTGGTTAACATTTGCACCTGTTCCAACACCGCCACCGATAAGGCCTGTGCCGGAAGAAGAAGAATCGTCCTTACCGCCGCCGAGAGAAGGTTTCTTAGTGCCTTCGTCATCGCCGCCGGATTCCTTTGCTTCCCAAACTGCTGTGAATGTTACATCCTCTGCAACCATTGTGAATGTTTTGCCTGCCTTATAGGTTTCGCCGTCGCTGGAAGCCTTCCAACCAACAAATGTGCTTCCTGTAAGCTTTAATTTGCTTGCAGGTAACTTGAAGGTTTCGCCTTCTGTGTAAAGGTCTGCTTCAGGAAGTGTTCCTGTTGCACCGTTTACATCCTCATATGTTACTGTGAATACGTCAACGCCTGCAGCAACTGCAAGGATTTCAATGTTGCCCTTTACGTTCTTAACAACTATTTCACCTGTAGCAGAATCGTAAGTGTAGTCCTGACCTTCCTTAAGTTCTGCACCATCCATAACAACGGTGATTTCTTCGGGAAGTTCTTCTCCTTCATCAGGAGTAAGAGTAATTACAGCATTTTCACCATAAGCAACCTTTGTGTCTTCGATTTCAGCTTCGAGCTTCTTAAGGTCAGCTGTAATCTTAGCATAACCTGCTTCGATTGCAGCAAATTCAACTGTTACTGTTGCATCGCCGAAGAGATCGTCGATTTCAAATTCCTGAGAAGCGGAACCTGTGTAAGTAATGTTACCGTCAAGGAGATTTTCTGTTACAACCTTTTCGGTAAATGCTATTTCACCAACTGTGCAGTGGCTCTTTGTTGCACTTGCGAAGGTTGAGTGAATTTCAAACTTGATACCGTCGATATAACCTACATCATTGAGAACAATTCTGTCAGTTACATCTGCTCTTACGAATTCGCCTTCTGAAAGAAGTACATCAAAGGTTTCACCACCGTCGGTCGAACCCCAAACCTTATACTTTCTTGCCTTCTGACCTGCATCGTATGCAGAGCCGTCAGAGTTAAGTCTTCTTGTATGACTCATTTCAGAAATCATCATAGGCTCATCGAATACGGCTGTAATCCAGTAAGGACCGTCGGAAAGCAGATGAGTGGGGTTGGGAGAACCTGTTGTCTTGGTCTCATATTCAGAATGCCAGTATGTCTTGTCATCTCCGTCAAAGGCCTTACTTGCAGGTTCCATTGCATTGATTGCATCAAATACCCAATCCTTCTTATCGGTAACACGAACATACTTAACTGTATCTTCGCCCTTACCTTCAAGTGTCCAGCCAGCGGGCTCATAGCCTGCTGCGCCTTCAGCTACGAATACAAGGTTTTCGTGTCTTCCTACCATGGAGCCTGATGCAACTTCTTCTTCAACCTCTTCACCTGTTGCCATATCAGTGTATCTTACAACAGCCTTGAGTGTTCCGTTTGCACCTGCTTCATAGTTTACTTCATATTCTTCAGCTTCAGCAATTGTTACGGGAACGAGTATGTCCTTACCTACGGCAAAGCCTACGGAAAGAACTATTTCGTCGCCTGCATCGTAACCGCCGTCGATGAAGAAGTACTTGGAAATTGTGAAGGATTCTTCGTCACAGAAGTAGTAAGCGGAATTTACGGGTACTAAAACGTCTTCTCCGTCTTCTTCTGTTACGATAGAGATTGTGCCGAGTGTGATGGAGTCATTCCATTCAACATTGAATGTAAGGTCTTCAAGTGTTGCCAGGCTGTATGTTGCTGCACCGGGCTTGATGTCTGCTGCCTTAAGGTCTGCATTTGCGCTGGAAGGCTCATAGAGACAGATTTCTTCAACACCGATGGGTTCCCATGCACCGTTCTTTGTGGGATAGATTCTTACATATCTAGCACTTACGTTTGTTGGTACTCCATCAATGATAAGCTTCATGTCTTCGTAAGCATTTCTGCTGTAATTAAGACTGTCAAGGTTGCCTGTACCAAAGGTCTGAACATCAGACTTAACCCAGTTAATACCGTCATTGGATACAGCCATATAACCTTCCTTGATAGAAGTGAAGTACTGTCTTACGCCCTTATCCTGCCATACTCTGTTATAAATTCTTACACCGGAGAACTCATGAGGAATCTTATAGTCAACCTCGAAGTAACCGGGGCCTTCGTTCCATGTTCCTGCTGTTCCGTAGAAGAGAGCATGGGGAGCAATTGTAAGGTCAATTGTCTCATAGTCATTGTTCTTAAGAACGCTACCGTCAGACTTTGTTGTTATCTTTCTGTCTGTGATGCTTGAAATGCCGTCACCCTTTACTGTACCAACAATAACACGTGCTTCATGCTCATAATGATAAGGTGTTACTTCCTGTGCGAAGATTTTCTTGGAGAAGTCCATATACTTAACAGTAACTGAACCAACCTTACCTGTGGAGGTTTCGATTGCAAGAATCACGTTGCCTTCAGCTGTGATTGTGTTAAGGGTCTCTGCCTTAATTACGATTGTATCTGTTTCAGCATCATACTCATACTGAGAAGCTGTAAGTGTTGCAGAACCAAGAACAACCTTGGAGATTGTTGCATCGCCGATATCCTCGATGGAAATTTCGATTTCCTCATCTGTTGCATTAATGTCCTTCTTAACAGTCGCATCGCTTAATACTGCGAGAGCGGGCTTTAAGAAGTGGATTGTATCAGCAGTGGGATAGTTTGCACTGGGTATATTGATTCTGATGTAACGGAAGGTGGAATTCTGGTTAAACTTCATTACATAAGCACCAGCTGCACCGGCTGCTGTACCTGTGTAAAGTTCTGTCCATGTTGCATAGTCATCAGAACCGGAAATTATTACCTTGCCCCAGTCAGCGTTGTTTGCACGGGACTGATAACGGATACCGCCAACTTCTTTCACGTCTGTTCCCATATCAACATCGATATAGTGATTTCTGGTATCGGGAGTTGCACTTCCGTTTACAGAAGTATATGCACCGTGATAGTTCTGCTGGTGCTGTACATTCTTTGCAGCCTTAACGAAGGTGTTTACGGGATGCAGGCCGGGATTTGCCGCATTGTTTCTTACCTTCCATGTAGCACCTGTTGCAACTTCGTCAGCAAGGAACGTTGTTGTAACATCAGAGCTTACCTGATACCACTGGGCATAAATCTTAACTGTGTATACCTTTGTTGTATCATCTTCAAAGGTTACTGTAACGGGCTGTTCATAACCAACAGTCTCGTCAGCACTGAGCTTTGCATAAACATCTGCTGCAGGCTTGAAGTGGTATCTCAAAATTGTGATTTCTGTGGGATTCTGTGCGAATTCAACAGCAGTAGTTCCAACAGCAACGTTCTTTACAGTCTTACCTGTTGCATTTGTGAGGGTAAGTGTTCCGGAACCGTTGTAGTTATCTCCGCTTGTCAGCCAGTATTCCGCAACAGAAAGGTCTTTTACGTTTAACTTAACCTTTGCAGTTTCGCCGGATTCGAAGGAGATTTCAGCTTCGTATTCGCCAACCTCAAGGCTTTCAAGATATTCCTTCTTGAAGGTGATGCCCCTTGTTCCGTCAAGAACATAGTCTGTATCAGCAGTGATTGTATCAGAGCCAACCTTTACGCCTGTTACGGCATAGGTGTTGTCAGAGTTGAATGTTCTTGTTGCATCTTCAATGTCTTCAGAAAGGTCAACGTTGATGTCGCCGCCGATTACTCTTGTGGAAGCAGCAATGAATACGATTTCGTGAGTGAACATAAAGCTGTGTGAATTCATATTCTGATAACTGTCAACGTCAACTCTTGCATAACGGTATGTTGCATTGTCCTGAAGGTCAACCTGTGCTGTCTTTGAGTTGTTGCCGGAAATGCTTCCGAGCTTTTCCCATGTAACAAGGTCGTTTGAACCGTAGAGGCTTACATCTACCATATTATAGTTCTTATCTGTGATGCGCACGCCGGCAAACTTTGTTGCCTTGCCGAAGTCAACCCATGTTGAGTAGGGACCTACTGCACGGGCAAAGTGCTGTTCGCCCTTTTCTGCACCTGTTTCATCATAATATGTTGATGTCCAGGACTGGGAGTTTGTAGCATCGCCGTAGTTACCGTTGAACCAGTTTGCAGCTGCATGAGCAAGGGATGCACCGCCGTTTGTTGTTATCTGCCAGCCTGTGGGTGTGATTCCGTCAGCATCTGCTGCTGCAAGAGCACCGTTTACTGCTCTCCAGGTATAGTTTGCATTAAGAACGATTTCCTTGGTTGTGCCGTCGGAAAGAGATACTTCAACAACGTGCTTTCCGGGGCCGTTATTTGTGATTTCACGAACGAAGAAACCATTGAAGGTGTTTTCTGTTACTTCGTCACCTACTGCGATGCCGAGAGTAGCATTTGCTTTTCTGAACTTGTAGTAATTGCCGCCGTTATTGTGGCTTGTGATACTGTTCTGAGTGGATGAGTAGAGCCACTTTCTGTATTCTTCGCTCTTATAGTAGTTACCGCCGAGGGTAAGTGTGATTGTGCCGTCACCGTTTGTAACTGCCTTCCACTCGTCAGCAGTGTTTGTAACTTCTTCACCGTTATACTTAACGCCTGTAACTGTTACATCGTTAGCAGCTGTGTAAAGCTTGTATTCAAGTGTTGCATAACCAAGCTTACCGCTTGCAGAATCGGTAGGATCGATGCTTCTTACAAGACCTGCTAAAGCTGCTTCTGCCTTTTCAAGGTCTGAAACATTGATTGTTGCCTTATCTGTATCAGAAAGTGCATCGTAAATTTCACGAAGGTCTGCTACTGCATCAGCATCGTCAGCTGTTACTTCGGAAGCGGGAAGCTCTGCAATCATATCGTTGAGCTCAGCTCCTGCGAGTGCAAGCCAAGCAGCTTCTGCATCCGTTAATACATCATAGTTTTCTACTGCAGCCTGAACAGCGGGAGCTAATGCATCATAAGCCTTACGAGCAGCGTCGATTGCAGTTTTGCTTTCCATTGTGATGGGTGTGCCGATTGCATTAATTAAGGTTTCAACAGCTTCAGCCTGAGCTGCAAGTGCTGCTGTGATTTCAGAAGGAGTCTTTGTATCAACGCCTGCCACAGAATTAAGAAGTCTTACTTCTTCAAGTGCCCAGTGCTTACTCTGAGATACTGTGCAGTGAACCTTAATATAACGTGCCTTTATGTTAAACTGAGTTCCGCCGAACTTAACTTCAGGAATTGCAGATATAACAGCAGGAGATACTGTTATCTTGTCAGAAGAAATCCAGTTTTCGCCGTCTTCAGAAACGTAGATATAACCTTCCTTGAAGTTCTGGTCACCGTTTACTCTCTGATAGAGACGGATTCCTGAGAATTCATAAACCTTACCAAGGTCATAGTAGAGATATACAGAATCGCCGTTATAGGGTGTTGATTCCTTAGCACCTATGCAGAAGTCGTGGTGAAGCTGTCTTGTAGGAACGCCGCCACCGGGAGTACCAAGGCTTATGAACTCATCACGGGTGATATAGTCACCGTCCATAATTATGCCGCCGCGCTCTGTTCCGTGCTTTACTGTGTCAGCTGCGCCTTCCTTAACAACATAAGTTGCAGCAGTACCCATGGGATAACCCATAGAAACTTCGTCATTGGGGAAGGTAACCTTGGGAGCAACGGGCTTTAATACCTGAAGCTCTGTAATGTTTGTATAGGATGTATTTCCGTCAATGCCGGAAACAACGATAAACTTAATACCCTTGAACTTGTTGTTTCTTCCCTGTGCGAGATAAGCTTCCTTATATTCTTCCTTGGTTCCGGAAGTGAAGCCGAGCTTTGTTTCGCCAAGAATGTCAACCCAGGTGGTTCCGTCGTAAGTACCCTGCATCTTTATAGTGTTTGCAGAAGCACCGCCCTGTACTGTTCTGGGGAATACTCTTACGCCGCCAACTTCCATTTCCTTATCGAAGATAATGGTAACGGACTTGTCGCCGTCAACTGCTGAATGCCAGCAGTTACCCATATCACCGTAATAGGTTCCGTCGTAAAGCTTTGTTACATTGTGAGTTGCACTGAACTGGCTTCCTGCGGTCCAGGTCCAGTCAGAAGCGTTGGTGTAGTAGTCATCAAGAACTTCTTCGCTAAACAATTCCTCGAATTCCGATACTGTAAGAGCTTCCTTGCCCGCAACGGGATCGATAAGTCTTAATTCTGATGCTGACCAGTGAACATTTCCGTCACTAAGACCAGTCTGAGTTGCTTCAACCTTTACATAACGAGCCTTAACGTTACGAACTTCACCTTCGGCTGTTGCTGTCGCATCAAATAAGCCTGTAGTTGTATCAAGTGCTGTGGAAAGCTCAGCCTGTACCCAGTCTGTTCCGTTGTCGGATACATAGAGATAACCCTTTGACATTGTCTGGTTTGCCCATACGGCACCCGAGGTATTCTTTCTGGGATATACTCTGATACCGGAGAAGGTCTGCTCTGCACCAAGGTCAACTATAAGCCATGCAGTCTTGCCTTCAGCGGGGTATAATGCATTATTTATTTCAGCATGGTTGTTTGCTTCGGGACGGATACCATCTGTAAGAAGACCAAGGTTTGCCATGGTCTTGCCTGCTGTGGAGCCACTTGTTACATTCCATAAGGGATAAGTTGTAAAGTCATCATCTTCGAAGGGAGATGTGTAAGCTACGGGCTTTAATATCTGAAGCTCAACAATGTTGGTGTGAGCGGTTGTGCTTCCGCTTGCATTCTTTTCAACAACGTAGCGGATGCCCTTAAACTTATTGTTAAGCTCGCCGCTTAAGAGGTTTGTGCCCTGCCATACGCCATCTTCTGTTGTAACGTCATTATCTGTGCCCGAATTAAGACCGGTCTTCAAATCATCGGCAGCAACAAACCAGTTTACACCGTCATAGGTTGCTTCAATTCTTACAACGCCGGGGTTACCGCCGTACTGAATTGCTCCGTTTGTGGAGTCGTGACGACCGTAAACTCTGAAACCGCCAACATCAATTGCGGTTTTGAACATTACCGTAATTGTTCTCTGCGCTTCTGTAACGGGGCTTGTTGCAGAAGAATGCCAGTAGTTAAGGTTATCGTTAGACGGGTGTTCGCCGGTTGTCTCACGCCAATCTCCTACGTTATCTATAACACCGTCAAATGCTTCTGTAACTTCGCAGCCTACCTGCCATACGGATCCTGCTTCCATAGATTCGAAGTATGTAGAAGGATCGTAATAAGCTACCTTACAATCTTCTGCAACAAGTGTATCAAGTCCACCATCAGCATCAAGCATAACGATTTCTTCAATATCAAACTGACCGTGAGCATTTACAGCTAATACACGGAACTTGATATAACGCGCTTCAATGTTTACAGCTTCGCCATCAAATTTGAAGTCGAAATCACCGTACTGAGGTGTAACCTCTGTTGTACGGGTTGTACTTGCCTTATCAAGGTCTCCCCAAGTTTCGCCGTCTTCAGAAACCTGAATTTCAAGTGTTGTTGCCTTTCTTGCCTTCATACCTCTCGCCTTCTGGCTGTCCATAAGTCTGATACCGGAGAAGGTTTTCACAGCGCCCAGGTCAATCTGAAGGGTTGTTGCATTGGTACCCTGATTTGAAATCCAGCCCATTGCACCTTCGGTAGCACCGCCGATGGCAGGATATACGTCAAATCCGCTGTTTGTGGAGGCACCGGTCTTTACGCCTTCGGTATAAAGTCCGTTATAGGTGGATGCAATTTCATACTGATGGCTGCCTGCTGTCTTTGTAACAGTTGCGCCTGTAAGCTCTGTAAGATATGTAACACCGTCGCCTTCAGCGGGAACAAGAGCTTTCGCTGTTACGCCTTCTACATTTGTTGCAGAAAAGTCCTCGGATGTGAGGGTGTCGTTTGCATCGTTTTCGTCAAGAAGAACGATTTCTTCTGCTTCCCATTCCCATTTGTTAACTGCGGTTACAACAAATTTGAAGTAACGTGCAGTCACATTTACAGCTGTAGAATTTTTCTTGAATGCAAAGTCTCTGTATTTAGACGCAAAGTCTTCATTTGTTGCATTGTCAAGAGCATACCAAAGCACACCGTCAGAAGATACTGACAGCGAAAGAGTCTTTATCTTTCTTGCATCTAAGTATCTTGCTCTTGAAGAGTCGTAAATACGGATACCGGAGATAGTCTTTGCTTCGCCCATATCAACGGTTATAACATTCTCATTGATACGGCCCAACATACCTGTTGGTATACCGCCGGCATCCCAGATGCTTTCTTCATCATTGGTGGTGTACTTACCGTCAACGAGAGCTGCAGGGGTACCTTCTAGGTTACCTACGTTTGTTATTGACTCGCCGTCAAACTCGCTGAAATAGGTAACGCCGTCACCTTCAGCAGGTGTAAACGCTGCTGTAACGTTGGCAAGAAGCTCAACTTCCTCCTCCCCGTAAATTTCAACTAATTCGTCTTCGGAAACTTCCTCTATTACAGGAATTTCCAGCACCTCTTCTGCGAAAGAGGTGATTGCTGCCGCAGGTGCCAATGTCATGATCATGCACAATACGAGCAGTACAGATAAGATTTTTCTCATGATGTTTCCTCCCTTTGCTTCTTATCATTTTGATAGTATTTTTTTGCACGATTTCAAGATGCGGGGATTCGTCAGGCGACAATCCACGCATTATGATATCATACTGTATCATATATAATACATCAAAATGCCCCTCTATGTCAACAAAAAAAAACTTTTTCGAAATATTTTTTTCATCTGTTTGTAAAGAAAGAGAGTGTTTTTAGCGAAATGCACAAACTTTTCTTTTTTTTATGTGCAATTCGACGGAGGAAAGGGGTAAAAAGAGAGATTCTTCGTCCTGCGGACTCAGAATGACATAGGGGGGCACTGTCATTCTGAGCGAAGCGTCAGCGTAGCGAAGAATCTCACGCTTCACTGTCATTCTGACGACGGCGTTTTGCAAAAAAAAAAAACGCCTACGGAAGAATCTCTCATCAGGCACTGCACAGGAGATCCTTCGGGCAGCGCCCTCAGGATGACATAGGGGGGGCACTGTCATTCTGAGCGGAGCGAAGAATCTCACTCCAAGCACCGTGCAGGAGATCCTTCGGGCAGAGCCCTCAGGATGACACGGAGGTGCATAACAAAAAAGGAGGGATTACTCCCTCCTTTTATCATTTTGATATTGTAACAGTCTGCGTCTCGCCGTTCCATTCCACGTTATATCCGAGAATTTCAGATACGAATCTTACAGGTATAAAGGTACGGTTTTCCGATATTACCGGCGGATTCAAAAGAGTATACATCATTTTACCCTTGGGATAACGTGTATCAGACACCCAGACCACATTGTTCCATATTTGAAGTTCAATCGTCAGAACTTCTGTCTTAAGGGTTATCTTTTCCTTTGTACCATCCCAGATAATTTCTGCTCCCATTTCCTCAACAAGACCTCTTAAAGGGATAAGCGTGGAGCCGTTTACAATGTAGGGTGCAACATCAAGCACCTTTTCGCTCTCGGTTTTCTCCTTGCCCTTAACAGCCTTGATTGTTTTATCTCCTATTTTGAGAACATAAGTCTCTCCGGCCGCTTCCGTTCTTTCTTTTCTTGCCGTCCCCGATTCATAGAAGGAAATATCCGTTGCAGAAACTCTGCCTGCATTGTACTCGATTATTTCGATGTCGAAATATTTCACTTCTATTTCCTCGTCGAACACAACGACCTTTTCAGACACATCATCTGCAAAGGTTACTGTCTTTTCCTCAAACTCAAGTCCGTCGGTTGACCAGCGGAGGATTGCTTTATACCACAAGCCGTGTTTATCTTCACTTCTTCTGGGAAGATAGTGAAATTCCTTAATCTTATATATCTCTCTGAATTCAACCTCAATAGTTACGGGACGTGTACCTGTGGTTTCTGTCTGCCAGACGGTATCCGCCTTTCCGTCAAAAGCTCTGTTTATAGTATTATTGTTCCACACGGGCTCTACGCAGTAGCCCGTAGTCTCCTCTATAGGAATCTGATAGAGCCTATGAAGTACCTCATAGGCCTGATAAGCGGAAAGAGCCACGGTTTCAAGATCATCTCTTCCCTTTACCGCGGAAAACTCCGCAAAGCTTCCTATGTTGCCGTTTCCTTCCTTTATTATAAGGCGGATTCTTTTAGCTTCAATGTTTCCCACAAGACGGAAGTTTCTTATTGCACCGAATGCTGCCGTCTGCGAAAAAGCGATTGATTCGTTTTCAAGTATGGTGTAAAACGCTCCGTCGTCCGTATCTGAAGCCTGGAGGTCAAAAAGTTTAATGTCGCCGGAATGGGAATCCACCCTGGGAAGAATTACAAACTCAGAAACGGATGTCAGCTCAGGCAAAGTAAAATCGATGGTATAAGGAGGCTTCTGAAGGTTTTTAGCCGTTCCGTTTTCCACCTCATAATAAGAGTGCCATATTGTCTTTTGTTTACCGTCAATTAAGTTCTTCGCAGGAGCACCCTTAAATTCCGATGTGGCTTCAACCGTCCATCCGGATTTCGGCACTTCATTTTCTACGGTGAAATCAGCCGTCGGTGTTGCAGGCTTTTCTTCCTTAGGTTCTTCCTTTGCCGATTCGCCTTTTTCGCTTCCTTTAATAAATTCAAGCTCTCCGCAGGTGGCATAGCCTGTTCCGTAGGAATCGGTTATTTCAATTTTTACGCCCAGAAGCTCCATATCCCCCCAGGAAAGTGTCTGTGATGCATGACGCATAGCATCGGACGAAAGCTTGTATTTAAATATTTCCTTATATTCTTCTCCGTCGGTTGTTCCGTAAACGGTCATCGCCTTAACAGTTCCGGATTCAGAGTCGCTTCGGGGTGTATAGATAAGTCCCGACACGGTGATGGGGCTTACAAAGTTTACTGTGATATAGTGGGGCCATTTTTCAACCTCCCCAAGTTTTCCGTCAACCACGGTATAGTGGGTATGCCAGAAGGTAGAAGGATTTCCGTCAAATATCTTCTTTATTGTTCCGCCAATGTCAGAGGAAGTTTCCACAAGCCACGACGCATCATAGGGGATTTTTTCATAGGCAGGAGCTTCCTCTTCCTTTTTGCCGTCAGCGGTAATTGTACCGGGAGTTATAACGGCGTTTTCAGCCTTTGCCTCTCCACCCGATAAAAACTTAAGTTCACCGCAGGAGGCATAGCCTGTTCCGTAGGAATTGGTTACTTCTATTTTTATGGCTGTCATTTCCTTATCGCCCCAGGAAACAGTCTTGGAATCGAAACGTTCGGCATCACTTCCAAGCTTATATTCCGCAATCTTTGTAAAAATTTCCCCGTCGGTTGATGAATATACATTCATCGCCTTAACGGTTCCGGAGTCAGAGTCACTTCGGGGTGTATAGATAAGTCCCGACACCGTAATGGGGCTTATAAAGTTTACGGTTATATAGTGAGGCCATTTTTCAACGTCCGAAAGCTTTCCGTCAACCACCGAGTATCTGGTATGCCAGAAGGTTGCCGCATTACCGTCGAAAATTTTATTTATTGTTCCGCCAATGTCGGAGGAAGTTTCCACAAGCCATGACGCATCATAGGGGATTTCCGTTTCCGCCGCAGAGACGGGAACGAAAAGAGATATAGCCATTAAGAAAACGAGAGTTGCTGCAAATATTTTTTTCATTTTTCCGCCTCCTTTAATTGATGTGCGAAAGCACAGCATTTACTGTGTCAACAGGTGTTGTTCCCTTTGTGCAGAGGGTATATACTCCGTCTCCCAGTCCTTTTACCTCATAGCCATAGCATTCGGATATGAATGAAAGAGGAATGTAAATAATTCCGTCAACCGCAGTGATGGGTGCTGAAAGCTTAACGGGAGCACCGTCAACCTTTGCCTCCAGAGTGCCCAATGTGCTGTATGTCCACTTATAGTTTACTACCTCGGTAAGCTCATCATTCATCTCAAAGTGATAGGTACGAAGTACATTGTAGAAGGAGTTGTAATCCGTCTTTGTTCTGCCGTATCCCATTATTTCGTTAAATGTATCTTCAGGGACATAGAGTGTGCCATTCATTTCCATGGCACGCACATTTCTGTTCTTTTCGTACACAGGCATCTTTCCGCCTGCAACAATCATGTTTTCCGCACCCGCCTTAAGAATAGCAGTATCGGAAAGACTTGCACGCTGGGAAGAAGTTACGGCAGTCTGTGCTGTTTCTGTGAAGAGATAATTAAAGCGTCCGTAGGGTGCTACAGATCCATCCGAATAGAAATTCATGAAGTCATCCTTGCCGGATACGGAGTCTGTCCACTTAAATTCAAAGTCAACCACACCGGTTTCTCCGATTAAGCTTCTTATAATTTTAACGGTCATGCAGGCTCCTGAAATTTTGTATTCTGCATCGCCGATTTTTTCCATCGCCCAGACATTTCCCGCATTTTTGTAAACTACGCCTTTTTCTATCAAGAAGTCATAGCCTTCCCAACCGGTATTATACATTCTGTCGGTATTGATATAAAGGTTAAGGAAACCTTTATCATGCTCTTTTATATCTTTCTCGCAGGTAACAAGGAAGTAGAGGTTTTCCGCATCGAAAGTAACCTTTGCACTCTTTACGGAATTGTTTACGGTTGTTTTGTAAACATAAGGCTCGAAGTTTGTACCTGCTTTAGCTAAGCCTTCCGAATCTCGCTCATAGTTCTGATTTGCATTAAGGAACTCAGGAGTAACGCCATCCCACTGGGAAACATCTCCCGCAAGGTCGATGGTCTTCATTCCGCCTGCAACAGGAGCAGGACGCACACCTTTATATTTTCTTATAAAGTCAACCATCAGGTTGTAATAGTCATCCTTAAGTGCTCCACGGCTGGGCTCAAAATCACGGCTGTTTTCATCGTCAAATGTATCAACAAAAGCATTGGGATTTCCGTACCAATCTTCAAAGCGTATAGCTGTCTGCTCGTTCCATCCGTCTATGTAGATAAACTCCGGCTCTGCACTAAGTGCCAACGCCGCCTGCTCACGGAAGAAGTATGCCTTTCTTGCACCCTCTTTGGTATAGTCCTCTCCGAATACTTCGGAATAGCCTCTTCCCTTTGCGTAGTCATTGGATGCAGCACCGCCAAGGCCCATTGCCGCATTGGTAAGGGTGTTTATGGAGCAACCCACTGCTACAAATTCAGGTCTTCCGGTCTCGTCGGGATTCCTTAGTTTCTGAGGAAAGTGCTCAAGCCAGAACCATTCATTGGGTTTAACCTCACTGTCTCTCGTTCCGCCGTAACGGAAGGTGAAAAAGTCGTGAATTTCGGAAACCAGTGCAAGCTGTGCACTGTCCTTTGAATTTGCCTGTGCCGTGCCATATTCCTTACGGGTATTGGCAAAAATCAACGGCTTTCCGTCAAGGTAATACCATATATCAGAATAATCGTTTTCAACAAAGCAATTCATATATATGGCTGCCGGCTGTGTAAAGCTGTACTGATTAGGCATTACTATGGAACCGAGTACAGAAATTTCCGGAATATCAAGACCTGTTGCCTTAGCATCGCGAAAGGCTTTTACCAAAACTTTCATAGGTTCAAAGAAAAGATAACCTGAATTTGTGCAGTCGAAGAAAATAACATCTACTCCTGCGTGAGAAAGCATTTCAGCATGCTTGCGGTATACAAAGTAGTCATAGCTTGTGTAAAATCCCAGTGCGGGCTCCGACCAGTAGTAAATCCCCTCTTTGTCCCACGCTTTGTGGAAGTAATCGTATCTTGATTCCGGAGCATTTTTAATGACATCGGAAATTACATGTGCACGTCTGTTTTCAGCACTTGATGTGAACCAATCCCAGTACATAATACCAACCTGTCTCGTGTCGGTCTTAACTGCACCTGTTTCGGAAAAGTCCGCAACCTTTCGACCATATGAATCCGTTGCCGCCCAGGTATCGGCATAAAGGTCAACTACAGCACTGTCAGGAATCTGCATAGACTTATTATCCCTTACATATTCCTCCTTGGAAAAGGTAACCTCATAAAGCTCGGTCGCTCCTCTTCCGTCACCATAGAGGGATACGAAGTATACGTCATGAGTACCGCTTATCTCTTTTATAAGGGGTGCCTTGAAGAGTCCTGTTCTGTTTTCGCCCATAACAACATGGGCCAAAACATCTCCCGTCAAGGGATCGTCGGCCTTTACCAAAAATGTGTCTCCGTTACTTGAGCCTGACACATAGTTTTTCGCATTTATCGAAACCGACTTTACCTCCGCAAGTTCAACACCCTTAAATCCGAAGTAGTTGTCCTTTTTCGTATAGCGAAGGCAAGCTTCATTTTTAGTAGCCCCCGAAAGCAATTCTGCCTCTGTTGCCTTGTAGGTTTTATCCCCTTCTGAAGCAAAAACCGTCATTAACGAAAAGCTCATGCATATTGCCAGAATTAATGCAAATATCTTTTTCAAAATTATCCCTTCCTTTGATTTTTTTATAATATTATTATACATTATCCTGCGTTTTTTGTCTTTATCATCAATTCCGACGTATTTATCATTTATTCCACAAAAAATTTTTCTTTTCTTTTTGGGAAATTTGTGGTATTATATATTAATGGAAGAAATTTTGAAAGGAGAAGTGTCCTTATGAGCGAAGAATTAAAGGCCCGTCAGGTGGATCAGCTCATCACCGATACCTTAAGAACCAACTATATGCCCTACGCCATGAGCGTTATTGTGTCACGTGCAATTCCGGAGATTGACGGACTCAAGCCCTCCCACAGAAAGCTACTCTATACAATGTATAAAATGGGCTTGCTTACAGGAGTAAGAACAAAAAGCTCCAACGTTGTGGGCCAGACGATGAAATTAAATCCCCATGGTGATATGGCAATATATGATACATTGGTAAGACTTACAAGAGGTAATGCCTCACTTTTATATCCTTTTGTGGATTCCAAAGGATCCTTTGGTAAAAAATACAGCCGTGATATGGCATCTGCCGCAGCACGTTATACAGAAGTTAAGCTCGCCCCCATTTCGGCGGAACTTTTTTCTGACATTGATAAAAACAACGTTGACTTTGTGGATAACTTCGATGCCACAATGAAGGAGCCCGTTCTCCTTCCCGTTACTTTCCCGAATATACTGGCAAACCCCAATTTAGGTATTGCCGTTGGTATGGCAAGTAACATCTGCTCCTTTAACTTAAAGGAGCTTTGCGATACAACCATCGCCCTTATGAAGGATAAAAATGCCGATATTACGGAAACTCTGCTTGCTCCTGATTTTCCCGGCGGCGGACAGATTTTATACGACAAGGAGCTTTTCCGTTCCATTTACGAAACAGGAAGAGGAAGCTTTAAGGTTCGTTCCAAATGGCGTTATGATAAGAAAAATCAGTGCATTGAGGTTTATGAAATTCCCTATACCACCCAGGCAGAGCTTATCATAGAAGCAATCGCAAAGCTTGTGAAGGACGGAAAGGCAAAAGAAATATCCGACCTTCGTGACGAAACGGATTTAAGCGGTCTTAAAATCACCATTGATGTAAAGCGCGGCACAGACCCGGATAAATTAATGGCACTTTTATTCTCCAAAACACCGCTTGAGGACAGCTTTGGATGTAACTTCAACATTCTTGTAAAAAACCGCCCCATGGTACTGGGGGTTCGCGCAATACTGCTTGAATGGCTCGCCTTCAGAATGGAGTGCGTAAAGAGAAGAATTTTATTTGACATTGACAAGAAAAATTCAACACTCCATCTCTTATACGGCTTAAGAAAGATTTTACTTGACCTTGACAAAGCAATTAAAATTGTTCGTGACACCGAAAACGATGCAGACGTTGTTCCCAATCTTATGCAGGGCTTCGGCATCGACGAAACCCAGGCAAACTTTGTTGCGGAAATCAAGCTCCGCAATATGAACAAGGAATACATCTTAAAGAAAATCGCAGACGTTGATGAGCTTGAAAAGGAAATCGCCGACCTTACGGAAACCGTAAAGAGCGATGCGAAAATCAAGAAGCTTATCGCAAATGAGCTTAAGGATGTTGCCGCAAAATACGGTGAGGAGAGAAAGAGCGAAATCATCCAGGCAGATGATGTTCCCGTGGTTGAGGCAGTAAGCGAGGTTGAAGACTACAACTTGAAAATGTTCTTAACCAGAGACAACTACTTAAAGAAGGTTACGCTTGTTTCCCTACGAAGTGCCGCTGACCACAAGCTTAAGGACGGCGACGAAATCATTTCAGAGCAGGAATCCACCAACAGAAGCGACCTTTTACTCTTCTCGGATAAAGCTGTTGTTTACAAGATGAAGATTTCAGACCTTCCCGACTGCAAGGCAAGCTCCTTCGGCGAATATATCCCGAACTTAATTGAGCTTGACGAAGGTGAGAAGATTATAAAGATTGTGGCAACGGACAATTACGAAGGCATTATGCTCTTTGCCTTTGAAAACGGTAAGGTTGCAAAGGTTCCCTTAAAGAGCTATGAAACAAAGACTAACCGTAAAAAGCTTATAAATGCATATTCCGATGCCTCCCCCATCGTGGGAATTATCTATACCCCCACCGAAACCGATGTGCTTGCTGAGACCAGCAACGCAAAGCTTCTTTGCTTCAATACAGAAGCTGTCAGCTTGAAGACCACCCGTGATACACAGGGCGTGAAGGCACTTACTCTTAAGAAAAATGCAACTCTTAAATCAATTTGTCTTGCATCCGAATCAAAGGTTGCCGACCCCAAAAAGTATTACACCAAAAATATTCCCGCCGCAGGCTTTTTCCTAAAAGCCTCGGACAAGGCTCCCCAGATGTCACTGTTTGATGAATAATAAAAAGCTGTGAACCGTCGGTTCACAGCTTTTTATTAGCCTTTATATATTTCTTCTGCATAGCGGACAGCTTCCATTGCGTCCTTTGCATATCTGTCGGCACCTATTGATGATGCATAGTCTTCTGTTAAAACCGCACCGCCCACCATAACTTTGCAGGAAGGGAGTTCCTTACGAATGAGTTTTATTGTCTCCTCCATATAAGGAACAGTTGTGGTCATAAGGGCACTTAATCCGACAAGCGGAGCATTTTTCTCCTTTGCCGTACTGACAATTTCTAAAGGTTCTACATCCTTTCCCAGGTCAGTTACGTCAAATCCGTAGTTTTCAAGAAGCAGCTTAACGATATTCTTTCCGATGTCGTGGATGTCTCCCTTAACCGTGGCTATCACAACGGGGCATTTTTTATTCATATCGCTTTTTTCAGCTTCCATCTTTTCCTTAACCTTGGAAAATGCACATTTCGCCGCCTCCGCACTCATTAAAAGACCGGGCAGGTAAACCTTCTTTTCCTCGAAACCCTTACCTACTATATCAAGAGCAGGGATAATTTCCTTTTCCACCACCGAAAGAGGCTTCTCAGTTGTAAGAAGTTCGGCCGTAAGCGACGCTGCACTGTCGGTGAGGCCTTTTATTATGGCGTCGGAAAGTGCCGAAGCACCGGAAAGCTTTGCTTCATCCGCTTTTCCTGCAGTTTCCTCAATTTTATGACTTTCCGAAAAGCCGATGTATTCTGTACAGTTTTCATCCATGTCTGAAAGTGCCTTGTACGCATAATAGGTTCTCATCATGGGTATCGAAAAAGGATTCATTATAGCCGCAGAAAGTCCGTTTGAGAGAGCCATCGCAAAAAACGTTGCATTTATTCCGTCACGCTCCGGAAGTCCGAAAGACACGTTGGAAACACCCAAAGATGTATGACAACCAAGCTTTTCTCTTATTATTTTAAGTGCTTTAAGAGTTTCCTTTGCGGCAGAAGAATCCGCACTCACCGTCATTGCAAGGGTGTCAAAAACAATATCCTTTTTGTCAATGCCGTATTCCTTTGCCCTTTTTATAATTTTTTCAGCTATCGCCACTCTTCCCTCCGCCGTTTCGGGGATTCCGTTTCCGTCAAGTGTCAGAGCAACTAAAAGACCACCGTATTTTTTTACCAGCGGAAAGATTTTTTCCATGCTTTCTTCCTTACCATTGACGGAATTTATCATGGCCTTTCCGTTATATATTCTCAAAGCTTTTTCCATAGCATCCGGGTCCGATGTATCAATCTGAAGCGGCAGATTTGTCACCGCCTGGATGGCGCAAACCGCAGATGTAAGCATTGCTTCTTCGTCGATTTCCGGAAGTCCCGTATTTACATCAAGAATTTTTGCTCCTGCCTCTTCCTGAGAAAGTGCCTCCTTTAAGATGTAATCCATATCGTTTTCGCGTAAAGCCTGCTTAAGACGCTTTTTACCGGTGGGATTGATTCTCTCCCCGATTAAAACAGGTTCGTTTCCGAAATATACTGCATGAGTATAGGAGGATGCACAGGTCAATTTTTTTTCTTCAATGTAAACAGGCGTAATGTCCTTCGTCGCTTCTTTAAGTGCCTTTATATATTCAGGAGTTGTTCCGCAGCATCCGCCTACGATTCTTACACCTTTTTCGACAGCCTTTTTCATCTCTTCGGCAAATTCAGATGGTGTTACATCGTAAACTGTTTTTCCGTTTACGCTTTTTGGAAGACCTGCGTTAGGTTTCAGAATAATCGGAGCGGAGGAAACTTTAAGCATTTTTTCGTATATCTCAGAAAGTGCTTTTGGGCCAAGGGAACAGTTCATGCCGTAAGCCGCAGCTCCCATACCTTCAAGCAATGCACTCATGGCTTCGGGATTCGCACCTGTCATTAAAAGGCCGTCTTCTCCATAGGCATTGGAGCAGAAAACAGGAAGATGGGAATTCTCCTTTGCCGCAAGCATTGCTGCCTTTGTTTCATAGCTGTCATTCATGGTTTCAATCATAATTAAGTCAACACCGTATTTTTCGCCTAAGGCTACCGTTTTTGAAAAAATTGAAACAGCCTCGGAAAATTCAATATCTCCGTAAGGCTTTAACAGTCTTCCAAGAGGCCCTATATCAAGAGCCACATACTTTTCATGGTTACCCTTTGACTCAAGGGCCGCATCTCTTGCGATTCTGATTGCGGAGGAAACCAGTTCCTCTAATTCAGTATCGGAAAATTTAAGGCTGTTGGCACCGAAGGTGTTGGTATTTACCACGTTGCTTCCCGCCTCAAAATAGTCCTTATGTATTTTCTTTATGGCATCGGGGTGTGTAATGTTCCATCTTTCGGGAAGTTCACCAGGCATAAGCCCTTCCTTTTGCAAAAGGGTTCCCATCCCGCCGTCAAGATATAAGATGTTATCTTTTATATAATCAAGAATTTTCATATATGTTCCTCTATTCCTAAAATTGCAGAAAGATTTTCTCGGATTTTGGCCGCAACAAACGGCTTATTCATGGAATAAACATGCACATTCATCACATTGTTAGCATAAAGGTCAATAATCTGATCGGTTGCATAGGCTATTCCCGCCTGACACATAGCATCCGGATTATTTCCGAACTTGTCCACAATGCTGATAAATCGGCGTGGCATAAAGGAGCCGGAAAGCTTTACGGCACGCTCAACCTGATTTGCATTGGTAATCGGCATAATTCCCGCAATTACGGGAACGGTTATGCCTGCTTCTCTTATTTTATAAAGGAAATTATACAAAAGGTTGTTGTCAAAAAACATCTGCGTGGTTAAAAATTCGCACCCCGCATCAACTTTTTCCTTTAAATATTTTATATCATCCTTCTGATTAAGACTTTCCGGATGTACCTCGGGATAACAGGCTCCGCCGATACAGAAATCGGCACCACTATCTTTAAGCTCACGAACCAGATCCACCGCATTTTTATAATGCCATGTATTTCTGTCGCTTGCTTTAAGCTCTTCCGTCAAATCCCCTCTTAAGGCAAGAACATTTTCTATTCCCGCATTTTTCATGTCAAGGATTCGCTCCCTGACAGTTTCCTTGGTAGAAGAAACACAGGTAAGATGAGCAATCATTGATACACCGAGCTTTTCCTTTATGCTTTGTGCAATTTCAAGGGTGTACTTACTGGTACCGCCGCCCGCTCCGTAAGTAACACTCATGAAGGAAGGACGAAGGCACGCTATTTCCTCCGTCGCCTTTTTCACGCTTTCAAAAGCCGTATCAGTTTTGGGCGGAAAAACTTCAAATGATAAACGAGGTTTTTCCTCTTTAAATATTTCTCTAAGCTTCATATTATCAGCTCTTTTCCATAGATTCTTTTTTATAATAACATAAAGACAAGCTCTTTTCAACATAAAAATAAAAAGAAACTGCGGCATTGCCGCAGTTTCCGATAAAACTTATTTCTTTATAACTATTGTCTGCTCAGCCTGGTTCCATTCGCAGTTAAGACCAAGTGTCTTTGTAAGGAAGATAACGGGAACCATTGCTGTTCCGTCAGCAGCTGTATGAGTGGGCTTTGCAAGAAGAAGTCTTACGCCGCCTGATGCAAGATAGTTTGAGTTCTTCTTAAAGTTATATGTAACGCCGTTATATGTAACTGTAATGTCTTCACCGGATTCAGCATATGATCCGCCAAGAGCTTCAACGGTATACTTGAAGGGAAGCATTGTAGCACCGCCTATAATATAGGGTGCTGTTGCAGTTCCTGCTGTACCATTTGCATTTACGCTTGTGCTTCCGAGCTTAAGGACAATCTTGCCTGAGCCGGGTGCTGTATCAGCAGTTGTTGTTGTCTTAACAATCTGAGTCTGAACAACCTTTTCAATAGGACCGAAGAAATCAACTTCTGCAGCCATGCAGTATCTTGTGCTTTCTTCAATAATAACTCTTACAGCCTTAACAGTTACGTTCTTACCGAAACCGAAAATTCTCTCTTTGGGGTCGTTTCCGGAATATGTGTTTACAGCTGTGCAAGCTTCAACGTACTTTTTACCGTCTGTGGAATAAAGAACTCTCACCTTTAACCAGTAACCGCCTGTGCTGTCCTGTCTGGGGGTGTAGCTGATACCGGAAATTTCTGTCTTCTTTGTGAATGTGAAGTCAAGTGTGAAGGGAGCCTTGTCATATCCTGTGATTGTAGAACCTTCTGCTGTATACGCACTGTGCCAGTATGTCTTTATGTCACCGTCAAGCATCTTGGGAGAAGATCCGCCCTGACCGTCACTTGTTGCTTTTACAGAAACGCCTGACTTGTCAATCTTTTCGCCAACTGTCTGCACCGCAGTTGTCTTTGTGACAGCTGCAGAAGGAGCAGGTGTAGTAGTTGCAGTTGTTGTCTGAGTAGTAGCTGCACCCTTCTTATTTGAAATGGTCTTTGCAGCAGCTTCGTCTGTAATTAAAGCAAGCTCACCGATTTCCCATTCGCCCCAGTTATCATTACTCTTCTGAGAAGAAAGAGAAACATACTTAGCTGTGATTTCTTTTCCGAAATAATAATCGTCGAACCAGTACTGGCTGTTTGCACTTCTTGTGTTTGCAACTTCTGTCCAGTTCTTACCGTCAGAAGAAATCTTTATAAGAAGAACCTCTGCTCTTCTGTGCTCTTTACCGTTCATGTTGGGGTCAGCATTTGTACCTTCCGCACCTGCTACGCAGTTTTTACTCATCCAGGAACGGATACCGGAGAACTTCTGTTCGGAGGAGAAAGCTATCTGGATTGTACCCTTAAGCTTTGCACCGAAGTCGTTTCTTGTGCCGTCAACAAGATTAGCGGTAGTTCCGGAATATGCTCCCTTTTCTCCGCCTTCATATGTAATTGTTGCACCTGTTATTTTCTTTGCACCCTTCATATCTTCTGTGCCGATTTCAGCAGCAAATACGGATGCACTCATTATCATAACAAATGCTAAGATTAATGCTATAGTCTTTTTCATTTATGTTTCCTCCTTATATGCATTATGGTATAGTATATTATAGCACAACAAGCCACCGTTTCACAATCTTTTTTTGTCTTTTTCCTCCACTTTTCTCGCTTTTCGTCATTTTGCACAAACCAAAACGTTTGTTTTTGTGAAAAATGACACTCGCATATATGTTGCGAGTGTCATCTGCAGTTATTTTTCTATGGTAATTGTTCTGGTCTCTCCATCCCAATTAACTGTATATCCGAGACGTTCTGATACAAATCTTAAAGGAATGAATGTTCTTGAGTTCTCGATTCTGGGAGCAACGGGAGAGGTGTATCTCACACCGTTTACCCAAACACGGTTGTTTTCTATCTGGAACTCAATTGTCGTTCCGTCAGCCGATACTGTAATTTTTTTGTTTTCTCCATGCCATGTAACGGTAGCACCCATTTCCTCAAAGAGCCCCCTGAGAGGAATCATAGTAGTTCCGTTTACAATGAAAGGCTCCACATCAATCGTCTTGACTCTGCTCTCTTCGCCTTTTGATACCACTATGTCCTTTGAACCAATCTGAAGCGTATATCTTTCTTTTTCTCCGGAGAGACGGGCAAGCTGAGTGTTTTCACTTTCGTAGAACTGAATATCCGCACAGGTGGCATGAGCACTTGCCTTTCCTCCGCCGTCATTGATTGTAACTAAGATGTCTATACGGAAATATCTTGTGGTAATCGGCTCATAGAAGGGAATCCTCATAAAGTTGAAAGACTTATACTGGGTGGGATTAAGAACGTAGCTATCCACAAAGTCATAATTTTCGCCGTCCGCTGATGTGCTTATTTCAAACTCAACCCAGTGTCCGCTTAAAAAGCCCTGGCCTCTGGGCATAAAGCCGAAGCCGGAAAGAGTATATTCCTTTCCAAGGTCATACTCAAGATAAGCAGGCATTACCTTTTTATTGAATCCCTCGGTTGAGCCGTCCTCGTTTCTGTACTGGGTGTGCCATACGGAATATTCATTCTGGTCAATGGTCTTTATTGCCGTGGAGTGCAAATCGTTGGCGTTTTCAAAGGGATAGGGCTGCTCGCTTGATGCAGTAACCTTAACCTCGCTTCTGTCTATGGGAAGCAATTTATAGTCGCCGTAGTTATCTCTCATTTCCGCCGCAGTTACAGTCTCTCTGTAAAGAGTGGGCTTAAGTACACGGATTTCCGATGCAACGGCATAGTTGCTCATAGAGTCTACGATAACAAGCTTTATGGCCTTCGCTTTAACATTTCTGCTCATTACTATTTCGCAGGGCGTTCTTCTCTGATCCTTTGTTGTGGTTCCGCCATAGGAGAAGGCAAAATCCTCAACTGCGGGATAGAAGTTTTCACCGTCGTCTGACACATAAAGGCTTACTATTTTAAATATACCCGCACTGCTCTGGGATTCGTCTCTGGGGTAATATCTGATGCCGGAAACCTCGGTTTCCTCAGGGAAGGTTATGATATAGTCAAAGGGATTCATATCGTGGGAAACGATTTTTCCATCCTCAACCACATAAGCAGAATGCCAGAAGGTTTTAAGATCTCCATCCATGGCAAGCTCAGGCTTTGTCATTGCACTGGATGCTGTTACCTTCCAGTCTGTGCCCGGTGTCATTTCATCCTCTTCATACTCTGCCTTTACTGTTTCAACAGGCTTTGTTTCTTCCTTGGTTTCTTCCTTTTTATCGGAAGCTGATGCTCCGCCAACACCTGTATTTGCATCAATTTCTGTTGCGGTAAGCTTAACCGCCGATACTTCGGCTACCTTTAATTTTTCGTCACTCTTAAGAAGTGAAAGCTCTGCCATTGTGCCGAAGTCCTGCTGTCCTTTTGTAATGGTAAGTCTTACAGACTTTACACCTACGTTAGAGTCGAACTTTATTGTTCTTCCGCCTTCGCGGTCGGAAAATGCGGGATTGTAGGTAAGCGTTACTTCTCCAAGCTTTTTATAGTTTGCACCGTCAGCCGATATTTCAATTTCCATTTCCTTAACAACACCTGCGGTGCTTCCGCCAAGTCTGGGATAGTAGCGGATACCGGAAATTTCCGTTACATCCGGAAGCGTAAGCTCAAAGGTATAGGGCATGGGGTCTTTCGCCGTTATTGTAGAGCCTTCTGCCGTATATCCCGAATGCCAGATGGTATCAATGTTTCCGTCGATGGCGTTTTCGGCTTTTTGTGCCACGCTGGAAGCTTCCGCCATCCAGCCCGATTTATCGGTGATTTCGTCCTTTACCTTGCCGCTGTCGGCACCTGCACTGCCTACCGCCGCAGAACCTGTTTCTTTTGCGATATTCTCTGTTTCAACTCCGTTTTCCGTTGCGGGGATTACGGTTTTTGTAAGCTTTACTGCATTTACATTTTCCGTCTTAAGGCTATCCTTCTTTGAAAGAAGGGAAAGCTCCGCCATTGTGCCGAAATCGCTGTAGCCCTTTATTACGTCAAACTTAAGGGACTTTATCTTTACATTTGCCGTAAAGTCAACGGTTTTTCCGCCTTCACGGTCGGAATACGCAGGATTGTACTGAAACTTAACCTGTCCCATTTCGGTGTAATTTTCACCGTCTTCGGAAATGTAGATTACGATATCGTAAAAGGTTCCCGCAACGCTTCCGCCAAGACGGGGATAATAACGTAATCCGGATATTTCCGTGGCTTCAGGCAGAGTAAGAGTAATTGTATATGGCATTGGATCCTTTGCCGTAACCTGTCCGCCCTCTGCTGTGTAGCCCGAATGCCATATGGTATTTATATCACCGTCGATGGCGTTTTCAATTTTCTGAATCTGGCTTGTTGCCTTTATCTGCCAGCCTTCCTTTGGAAGTTCGTCATCTGCTGCAAAGGATGTAAGGGCGAAAACAGATGAAAAAATCAAGGATAATGCAAATATCAAAGATAATATTTTTTTCATTTCCATACCCCTCCTTATATAAGCTCTGCAGCACGGAGTGCCGCATCGGTATCTATATCGGTTCCGAAGGCATAAATTCCGTTTCCTAAGTTTCTGACATCATAACCAAAGGTATCGAAAAGGAATGTTACGGGAACGTATGCAATTCCGTCAACGTCAAGCACAGGCTTTGTCAGCGTAATATCGACACCGTCAACCACACCTGTAAGTGTGCCAACGGTTGTATAGCAGAATCCTTCCTTTGAATCGATTTTAAAGAAGTTTCTGTAGGACTCATAAATCGTCCTTGTTGTGCCGTAGCCCACTACATCCTTAAGCATTGTGTAGGGAACGTAAGCCGTTCCGTCAATTTCTCTTACGCCGTAGGCAGTATTTGCTTCAAAAGCATCCATAATTCCGCCTCTTACAACAGCCTTGCCCGATCCCGCTTTTACAACGGTTGTGTTTTTAAGAGCTTCTCTGTCGGAATCTGTTACAGCCTTCTCTTCTATTTCAGAATAAACATAGTTGAATCTGCTTGCGGGAGCACATATTCCTGTAATATAGAAATTAAGAATGTCGGAATCGTCGGAGTTATCCGCCCACTTGAATTCGATGTCTGTGATGTCCCCCATTCCGATTAAACTTTTAGCCGCCTTTATCTGAAGCTGTTTTCCACTGAGTACCTGTTCTGCTTTGCCCACAAGATTCCATGTTCCGTTAAAGCTGTAAACATCGGTATTTACAATTTTGTAATCATAGCCTTCCCAACCTGTCGCACGGTTACGGTCGGCATCGATATAAAGTGCCATCCAGTTATTTCCCGAAGGCGTGGTTATATCACTTTCGCAAGTAGCTGTAAACCAGATAAATTCATCGTTTCTTGCAACCTTGCTTGTTTTTATATTGTTTCTTGCCGTCTTATTTACATAGTGATTTTTTCCATAGCCTACCGCATCACGGTCGTATACTCCGCGTACATTGTAAAATGTGGGTGCCACATTATCCCAGGATGCGGGATTTGCCATGTCAATTGTGGTTTTTTCGCTTGCAGTTGGTGCGGGGCGAACACCCTTCCACTTACGGATAGCGTCAACCATCAGCATAAATCCGCTGTCACGGTTTCCGCCCTTTGCAAGGGCAAGGTCACGGGTGTTAACCTGGTCAAAGTGGTCAATAAAGGAATTTTTGAATTTACCTGAGTAGTTTTCCTGTCTTCCTACGGTCCATTCGTTCCAGCTTGAAATAAGCATAATTCTTGCATCAGTTTCGAGGGCACCTGATACCTGTTCTTCAAAAAAGTAGTTATACTTATATGCATCGGAATCCCATATATGGCCGAAGGTTTCGGTGTAGTTTTTGCCTCTTGCTGTTTTATAACCCATGGGAACAAGCTGTTCAGTTTCGATGGACTTGTTGCAGCCGCCTGCCACGGTTACGGTTTCGGCATTTCCAGAAGAGTCCACACCATAGGTCTTCATAGGATACTTTTCAATGATAGACCATTTATCGGTTTTATCGGTAAGAGTATCGTTCCAGTCTCCCTCGATTCCTCGGAAGGTGAAGAAGTCAAGAATTTCTTCGGTTAATTTAACATCCTCGGGGTCATTTTCGTTAAGATAATGCTCCATTGACTCCTGATGTACCATCAAAAGGGGTTTACCCTCGTGATAATACCACAAATCTTCGTAGTAGCCGGGTTTGTAGAAGGTGCGGTACATATAGAAAAGCATAGTTTTTGCATTTTCCGTGGGGTACGCCATATTACCTGCCAGAGTAAACTTTGGTACATCCACGCCATCTGCCTTAGCGTCACGGAACGCCTGACAAAACGCTTCCATATTGCGGCGGAAAACCGCGATTCCGTTGGTGTCGTCAAAGAACAAAAAGTCTACCCCTGCCTCGGATAAAAGCTCCGCATCCTTTCTGTATACCCAGTAGTCGTTACCTGCATAGAATCCGTATAATGGCTCATCCCAGAAATACTCTGTCTTACCCTTTGGCCATGCAGGATGAAGATATCCGTCTTCCTTGTATGCATCGGGAAACTCTAGCTGGAAGGTTGTGTTGTTTATAACTGCTTCGTTATCCTCATATCCTGTGTTCCATATCCAGTAAAACAGGCCTACTTCCTTTCCTTCCTTTACGCCGCCGACTTCAGAATAGTCGGCAACGGCACGACCAAGCTCGCTTGTTCCTGCCCAGGTGTCGGAAAAGTCGTCAATTACCGGAGCAGATACGGGTGTGTAGCCTTCTCTTTCGGTAATTCTTTCGTCGGACAAGGATATTTCAAAAATATCCGATGCGCCTGCAGGGCCGTAGGTTGAAATTATGTATAAGTCGTGCTTTCCCGTAACAGAAACGTTACAGCCAAACTCATTTTTTCCTTCTTTATAAAGGTCAATCTCACCGATAATTTCGCCCGTGGGCTTGTCGATTCTCACCTCAAAAAGGTCACCGCTCCAGCCCGAGGTCCAGTTTGCCTCCGCCGTCATTCTTACGGACTTTACATTTGTAAAGTCAACAGAGGGGAAATACACATAGTTCCCCTTTTGCATTTCGAGAATACCGGAGGTTAATTTTGCTCCTTCCATTTTTTCAATGGTAAGAGGAGTTGTTGCACCGAATGCATTGATGGTCGATATCGCCATAACAATGCAAAGGGCAATAGCAAGTACTTTTTTCATATTTTTACTCCTTCCATATGTAAACAGCCGTCGGCTGTTTTTTACATTCCGAACCACTTATTAACCAGCATAAATATAAGAGGAATGGTAAGGCATGACAAAAGGTGTGAAACCACCGCCATGCCTGCCGCCTTTGATGTGTCTTTTCCGTAGGCACTGGGAATTACAACGGTATTTAAGCCAAGAGGCATTGAAAGTGCACAAACGGCACAGACAAACACCGTTTCATCAAAGGGAATAAACTTAGCAAGTCCCAAAAATGCCAATGGGATAATTATGAGCCTTATAAAGGTTACCGCATAAATTTTAACATCGGTAAAGGTTTTCTTCATATCAATGGAAGAAACCGTGATACCCGTAAGAAGCATTGCAACGGGGCTCATACAGTCGCCCGATACCGTAATTACACTTGTTATAAAACCGGGAAGTCGTAAACCCTCTCCGCTCCAGGGCATCGGCACCGTGCTTAAAAGCCCTATTATCATACCGATTATCATAGCGATGAACATAGGATTCAAAAAGGATTTAAGGCTTTCTGTAAGACTCCTCTTTTCGCCGCTTCCGCCGATTAAAAGTGCAGGCACGCCCCAGAGATAAATCATTATCCATAAGGGCAAGGTGAAAATTATGTAATTTAAGAAGAGCTCTTCGGGAAAAAGTGCCTTAACCACGGCGTTACCCATAAAGCCGAAGTTTGCAAAGGCCAGGCCGTAGGTAAAAATGTTCTGCTCATATTTATCCTTTGTTAAAAGCTTTGAAATAAATGTGGCAATGGGCATCATAATGAGTATCATTATAAAGCTTATGCCGAAAACCTTTCCCGCCTCCCCTATTTTATTTACGGTGAAGTTGTTTATGAAGGTTCCCATTACAAGAGCAGGAACAAAAAGGTTGTTTTCAAGCTTTGACAAAACCGTTGCCGAATTGTCGGGTATGATTTTAAATTTTCCCAAAATATAGCCTATTACAATAAAGGCGAAAAGAAATGCTGTCTGATTTAATGTTGATAAAAATCCGTCCATAATCTGCTTCCTTTCATTTAAACGTGTACCTTTTATTATAATTTAATTTATATATTTTGTCAATATTATGATAACACGGCCGTTTCCTTCGGTCAATGTATAAAATGGACTATTGGTTGTGTTTTTTGAACTTTTCTTATTATAACATAATTTTCTCCATTACGCAAGTGCGTATACGCAAAAATGTAAAATATTTTACAATATCTTTGTAAAGGAGGCCTTTTAATGGACGTCAAAGATATAATAGTAAAAAGATTTACCGAGCTTTGCTCTGCCAGAAACATGAAAATCAACGAGCTTGCTAATATTTCAGGTGTTACTCCGTCAACCGCTTACAGTATGATGGACCCTTCCCGCAGAGATGTATCAATAAGAACCATCAAAAAGTTTTGCGATGGATTGGAAATAACTTTAGGAGAGTTCTTTTCAACAAAAGATTTTGACGATCTTGAACAGGAAATAAAATAGGTTGTTTTGATATGAATTTACCAATCAGAAAAAGAACAAGATTAAAAGGTTATGACTATTCCGCTCCCGGAGAGTATTTTGTTACCATATGTACAGCTCAGAAAACGCATTTATTCGGAGAAATCAAAAACTCAGAAATGCATTTAAGCTCAATTGGCAAAATAGTTAATAGAGAAATCCTCGGTATAGCATCGCATTATGAAAACATCCGTATAGACAATTATGTTATTATGCCTAACCACATCCATATGATTATTGTTGTTGAACAAACGGAAGGGATAAATCCCTTCCCTACGATAAAAAAATATGATATACCCAATGTGGTTGGAAAATTCAAGGCCGGAGTTACAAAAATTGTAGGGAATGCATTTATGCATTCCGCCAAAAAAACAATTTGGCAGCCATCCTTTCACGATCACATAATACATGGCGAAAAAGATCGCCTGAAAATTTCTGAATACATTAATACAAACCCTTTAAAATGGGAATTAGATTGCTTTTATAACGATAGAAGACCGTAGCAAATGCTACGGTCTTTTCCTTATTTCTCTATTGTTATTGTCTGTGTATCGCCGTCCCAGGAAACTTTATAGCCAAGCTGTTCGGATACAAATCTTAACGGAATAAAGGTTCTTGAATTATTTATTCTGGGTGCAACGATTACGCCGTGTCTTACGTCATTTACATAAACTCTTGTATTTTCTATCTGGAAAATCATTTCTGTTTTTCCGTCGGAAACGGTGATTTTTTCCTCGTCGCCGTTCCAGGAAACAGTTGCTCCCATCTCCTCAAAGAGACCTCGGAGGGGAATCATTGTTGTTCCGTCAACAATGTAGGGTGCAACGTCAATAACCTTTGTCTTTTGCTCTCCGCCCTGCTTTACGGAAATTTCATTGGAGCCAATTTTAAGGACGTATGCTTCTTTTTCGCTTTCCAGTCTTGCCTTCTGAACGTTTTCCGTTTCAAAGAAGCTTACATCGCCCGCCGATGCGTGGGACGACTGAATTTCTCCGTTGTCGTTAAGAGTTCTGAATATTTCAATCTGGAAATATCTTGCTTTTACCGATTCAGGGAAGGCAAGCATATGATAGTTATAGCTATTTGCCTGGGTATCGTTGAAAAGGAAGGTGTCGATTTTTTCAAAATTATTTCCGTCAACGGAATACCATATTTCAAATTCAACCCAGTGACCGCTTCTGAAGCCGCTTCCTCGGGGCATATAGCCGAGGGCACTTATCTCATATTCTTTGCCGAGGTCAAATTCAAGTAATGCGGGCATAACTTTCTGATTGTAGGCTGAGCCGTCCTCATTTGTATATCTTGTGTGCCAGAGCGAATAAACGCTTTCGTCAAGAAGCTTTGAAGCATAAAGGCTGTGAGTGGGGTTTTCGCTGGACGCTGTTACCTTAACATCCTTTTCGTCGATTGCAACAAGGGCGTAATCGCCGGGATTTGCCGCAATATCGGATACCGTTACGGTTTTAAGTCTCTCTAAAGGCTTTAACACCCTTATTTCTGCCGCAACGCCGAAGTTTGATGCCGCATGGGTTATAGTAAGTCTTACCGCCTTTGCCTTTATGTTTTTATTAAAAGAAACCTGGCAGGGTGTTCTGTCGCCAAAGCCTGAGTTTTCGCCGTAGTACATTGTATAATCGGTTACAACAGGAACGAAGTTTTCACCGTCATCAGAAACAGATGCCGTCACGATATAGAATATACCGCTGGAGGCTTCTGGCTTCTGTCTGGGGTAATAACGAACACCCGAAACTTCCTTTTCCTCGGGGAAGGTTATGGTAAAGTCAAAGGGAGGTGTATCTTGAGAAACGATTGAGCCGCCCTCTGCCTTATATGCTGAGTGCCAGTAGGTGTTCATTTTACCGTCAATGGCGTTTTCCGCCTTTACCATTACGCTGGAGGCTTCCGCCGTCCAGTTTTCGGGGACATATTCATCAATTTCGTATGTAACATCCGTAGAGGAAGCTGAAGCCTGAGGCGTGGTTGTGTCCGTTGCAGGCTTTTCTTCCTTCTTTTCTTCTGTTATTTTAACCCCGGTAATATCAGCCGCCTTTAAGGCTGCATCGCTCTTTAAGAGATGAAGCTCCGCACAGGTAGAAAATCCGCCGTGACCGTTTGTCACAGTAAGTCTCAGTGCTTTTATTGTAACATTAGAATCAAACTTTGTAGCCCTTCCTCCCTCACGGTCGGAATATGCTCCGTTATAGGTATACTTCACATTTCCGAGAGAGGTGAAGTTTTCACCGTCAGCAGATATTTCAACCCCTGCTTCAAGAATTGTGCCTGCAACCGCACCGCCAAGGCGGGGATAATAGCGAAAGCCCGATACTTCCAGAGTATAAGGAAGTGTAAGGGTTAAAACGTGGGGATAAGGGTCGATTTCCGTTATGGTAGAACCCTCTGCCTTGTAGCTTGAGTGCCAGATAGTATCAATATTTCCGTCCACCACATACTTTGCAGAGCCTACACCGGTTGTCGCTTCCGCAACCCAGAAATCCATATCGGTTACTTCATCGTCGTGCTCTTTTTTAGTTTCTTCCTCTTTCTTGACATCGCCCACTCCTGCAGAAGCACCTGCTACACTTGCCTTGGGTGATGCGTTTTCTGATGCAATATGCTCGGTTGGCTTTCCGTCCAGCGTTGCGATTATTACCTTTTCCTTTAAGTCAACATCCTTTATGCTAACCTGTTTAAGGGAACTATCGCTCTTAAGAAGGGAAAGTTCTGCCATTGTGCCGAAATCCGTATATGCACGAAGGACATTTAATTTAATGGACTTAACCTTGATATTGCCCGTAAAGTTTACTGTTTTTCCGCCCTCACGGTCGGAATATGCACCGTTATACTGAAACTTAACTTCGCCCACTTCTTCATAATCCGTTCCGTTTTCAGATGCGTAAATCATCACATCGTAAAACGTGCCAGATACCGCACCGCCAAGGCGGGGGTAATAGCGAAGACCGGATATTTCAGTTACTTCGGGAAGGGTAAGTTCAATAATGAAGGGCGGTCTGTCCTGACCTGTTATTGTTCCGCCGTCAGCGGTGTAGCTTGAGTGCCAGTAGGTATTTATATCACCGTCGATAGCATTTTTAATGGGGATTATTTCGCTGGATGCGGAAATAGTCCAGCCGTCTTTTGAAATTTCATCGTCCGCCGCAAAGGATAATGCCACGGAAAAGAGTGAAACAATAATGGAAACTGCCGCAATTATTGATAATAATTTTTTCATGTTTTCCGCCTCCTTATATAAGCTCTGCTGCACGAAGTGCCGCATCAGTATCAATTTCTTCGCCGAAAGCATAAATTCCGTTACCTAAGTTTCTTACGTCAAAGCCGAACAAATCAAACATAAGCATTACGGGAACATAAGCTATTCCGTCAACGTCAACCACCGGGTGCTTAATCTTGATTTTTGCACCGTCAATCGTTGCCTCAAAGGTGCCGACGGTTGTATAAGCCATACCCTCTTTTGCATCAATCTTAAAGAAGTTACGTTCTCTTTCATAGGTCAAAAGTGTGGTACCGTAGCCTATTGCATCCTTAAGCATTGTATAGGGAACGTAAGCCGTTCCGTCAATTTCTCTTACACCGTAAGCGGTATTTGCCTCAAAAGCGTCCATAACGCCGCCACGGATAACCGCCTTGTTAGAGCCTATTTTCACAACGGTTGTGTTTTTAAGGGCTTCTCTGTCTTCTTCAGTTACAGCCTTCTCTTCTATTTCGGAATAAACATAGTTAAATCTTCCGGTGGGTGCTGTTAAACCTATTATATAGAAATTAAGAATGTCCGAATCGTCGGAATTGTCCGCCCATTTAAATTCGATATCGGTTACATTTCCTATTCCGACCAATGCTTTTGCCACCTTAATCTGAAGCTGTTTGCCTGAAAGCACCTGCTCTGATGAGCCGATGGCATTCCAGGTGCCGTTAAAGCTATAAACATCGGTATTTACTATTTTATAATCGTAGCCTTCCCAGCCGGTTGCACGGTTTCTGTCAGCGTCGATATAAAGCGCCATCCAGTTATTGCCCTCGGGAGCAGTTATATCGCTTTCGCAAATGGCAGTAAACCAGATAAATTCATCGTTTCTTGCCGCCTTGGAAGTTTTTATATTGTTTCTTGCAGTTTTGTTTTCATAGTGATATTCTGCATAACCTGCAATATCTCTGTGGTATACGCCCTTTACATTGTAGAACGTGGGTGCGACATTATCCCAGGATGCGGGATTTGCCATATCAATGGTGGTTTTCTCACTTGCAGTGGGTGCGGGACGAACGCCCTTCCACTTGCGGATAGCGTCAACCATCAGCATAAAGCCGTGGTCCTTGTTTTCGTCAACGGAAATGCCGAGGTCACGGGTTCCGGGAGAATCAAAATGGTCAACGAAGGAGTTTTTGAACTTGCCGATATAGTTTTCGTTTCTTACAGCCGTCCACTCGTTCCAGCTTGAAAGAATCATAATTCTTGCATCTGTCATAAGTGCACCGGATACCTGCTCTTCAAAGAAGAGGTTATAAACGGAGGCTCCGGACTTCCAGATATGTCCGTGGGTTTCGGTGTAGTTTTTGCCTCTTACAAGATGAGGAAGGCTCATAGGCGTAAGGGATGCATCAACGATTGATGCATTTCTTGCGGCAGATACGGAAACTGTTTCGGCCTTGCCTTCAGAATCCACGCCAAAGGTTATCTGGGGATAACGGTCGGTAAATGTCCACTTCGTGGGTTTTCTGTCTTTCGTATGGCTCCAGTCACCCTCACTTCCGCGGAAGGTGAAGAAATTCATAATTTCGTTGTAAAGCTTAACGTCTTCGGGATCGTCCTTATCCAAAAAGTGTGTGAGTGCTTCTTCGCTCGCCATAATTAATGGCTTGCCCTCGTGATAGTACCACAAATCCTCGTAAAGCCCCTGTTTGTAGAAGGTTAAATAGAGGTATTCAACCATATACTTTGTGTCGATAACGGGATATGAAAGGCTGCTTAAAATTGTGAACTTGGGAACGTCAACGCCGCTCTTTTTCGCATCGGAGAAAGCCTCTAAAAATACGCCCATATTCCTTCTGAATATGCCTCTTCCGTTACTGTCGTCAAAATACAAAAAGTCAACGCCAGCCTCAGAAAGAAGTTCTGCATCCTTTCTGTATACCCAGTAGTCAACGCCCGTATAGTAGCCGTATAAAGGCTCGCCCCAGAAGTAGTTGGTTTTACCTAAGGGCCATGCGGGGTGAAGGTATCCGTCTTCTTTATAGGCGTCGGGATACAACTTTTGGTATGTTGTGTTATTTATAACGTTTACGGTATCTTCCTGGTTTACGTTCCATATCCAGTAGAAAAGTCCCACTTCCTTGCCTTCCTTAACGCCGCCAACCTCGGAATAGTCGGCAACTGCACGGCCAAGGCCGCTTGTTCCTGCCCAGGTATCCGAATAATCGTCTACTATTAAATCTTCGGACACGGGAACATAAGCTTCCTTTTCGGGAAGGCTTTCTTCAGAAAGCATTACCTTGCTTACCCAGGATGCTCCCGCAGAGCCATAGGTTGCAATTATGTAAAGGTCGTGAACACCTTCTTTATTTATATTGCAACCGAATGTAGCCTCATCTTCCGAATCCATATCAATATAGCCGATGATTTCACCCTTAGGAGAGTCAATTCTCACTTCGAAAATTTCTCCGTTCCAGTAGCTTGACCAGTTGGCTTTACCGTAGATACTTACGGATTTTTTGCCCGTTAAATCAACATCCTCAAAAAGAAGATATTCACCTGCCGCCATGCCTACCTTTCCCGTAGCAGGCTTGGTTTTGCCTTCGGACATTTTATCGATTGTAAGCTCTTCGGCACAGATTCCCATAACCGAGAAAAGCATTACAAAGGATAAAAGCAATGTTAATACTCTCTTCATAAAATCCCTTCCTTTTATGTAATTATAAATTAAACAAAATTACTGCAGCCGCACCAAGTGCCGCACCCACTATCTGGGTTTTTGTAAATTTTTCCTTATAGAAAATTACGGAGATCAGGAACACAAGTAGCAGCTTTGTTCCCGTGATAATCACGCTTGACCTTGAAATTAAGAACATTGTGTTTATAATGAGCGATGTCATATTTGTAAGGCCGTTAAAGGCACCTGCTCCGATTGCATAAAGATTACCCTTTGCATAAAGCGGCTTTAGCCCGTTTTTCTCCTTTATAAGACCGATTGCAATTAAGGCCACTGCAGAAAAGCCAAGAGCCATAACCATAAATTCGTTGTCATACTGTGCCGAAAAAACCTTCTGCTGAATTCTCTGCACCACGCCGTACATACCGGAGCCCACAAAGGATAATATAATGCAGATAAGCCAATACACTGTGACAGGCTTCTTTTCGCCCTGTCCCCTGCCCTTTATAAGATAAATGGAAATAGCCAGCACAGCAAAGCCGATATATGTAAATACGGAAGAATCCTCGGTTTCGCCCTGAATGATAAGCCCGTAGAGGATTTTGAAAACCAGGGCATATGACAAAATCAGGTTTGAAAGTGCATATGAGCCTTTGGAGAAAGCCTCATAGGTTAAAACCGATGCCATTCCGTATAAAAATCCGCCAAGGATGGAAAACATTAAAATTTCAGGCTTAAATGTAAAAACACCGTCCGTAAGCAAATCCTTTATAAGGAAGAATGCCATGGAAAACAAAGATACAATACCCGTGAAAACAAATCCTCCGCTGTATTTCCTGCCGTGTTTTTTTACTACCAGTCCTTCACCTATGCTTGTGGAAACACAGGCAAGCATCACCAAGTAGGGTATATAATTCACCTTTATCACCTCATATATCATAGTATAGGAAAAATCTTCGTTTGTAAATGGAAAAATTCCCTTTTTATACTTAAAAAAGGTGTTTTTTCTTGATTTTTATATATTGGGGGTGTATAATTTTCACGAGGTGAGTTTTATGAGTGAGCTTATTCATACCCCCGGGCTTGAGCCTGACTACTCGGAAAGTCTTACTGTTTACAACTTTATCTATGAGACAGAGTTTCATAAGCTTAAACAACCACTTTTCACAAAAGAATACAAGGTTTTCCTGGTTACAAACGGAAGCGGAACATTGACGGTCAACGAAAAAAGCTTCCCTCTTTTTGAAAGCTGTGTTTTCTTTGTGTATGAAGAAACCGCCTTTGAGCTTTCCGGCTCCTCCGACTTTGAATATATGCATATATCCTTCAAGGGCGAACATATCCCCGAAATGCTGAAAAGCTTCAACATTTCCCCCGACGAGCCTGTTTATTACAACCTTGCACCCTTAAAGGAGTTTTGGTTTTCCTCCCATCAGAGGGCGAGAAAGGCATATTATATCGCCATTACCAAGGGAACGCTGTTTTACACCATTTCCTTTTTAACGCCTGAGCATAAAAATCCCGACTTTAAGGACAAGGATTTATACGGTCTTATTTTCAGCTATATAAACGCCCACTATACCGAGCTTGATTTCTGCCTTAAAAAGGTGGCATACACCTTTTCCTATACTCCGAAATATCTTTCTGCTGTGTTTTACAAGGAAAAGGGGCTTTGCTTTAAGGACTATCTTGCACAAAAGAGGATAAACCACGCCCTTTCCCTGATTGAACGTGACAATTTAACGTCAATATCTGAAATTGCTACCCTATCCGGCTTTTCCGACCCGTTATATTTTTCAAAGGTATTTAAGAAAGTCACCAAATATACCCCCTCGGACTTTATCGCTAATCATAAAAAGAAGTAGGGAAGGGATTTATCCCTTCCGCTTATGTGGTTTATAACATATAAAAAGGAGCCGAAAGCAGAAGCTTTCGGCACTTTTTATTACTTAAAGAATCTTATAACGGGGGATGTTATAATTCCCGTGGGTTTAACCATATAGTCATAGGTAAAGTTTGTTCCTGCAGCATAGTAGCAGCCCGGGTCTCTCCATATTTCGTCGCTGGAATTATGAAGTGCACCGAAGGTGTTGAAGCGATTTCCGTAAAGTACAAATTCCACCTTGTGATGGCCTTTCTTGATTTCGGTCATTACGTTGTAGGGCATAATTACGATGTTGCCAAGGTCAACTCCGTCAAGGATAACCTTTACGAATTCGCCTCTGTAGTAGTTTGTGATAAATTCAACTTTGCAGTCTTCCTCTGCGTCAAATTCCGCAAAGTAGGAAACGTTTCCGCCGTAGAATGGCATTCTGTAGTTTGTAATTGAGCCGAAGGAAATTTTTTCCTTGTTTTCGCATATGGTCTTAGTTGCACCCTCAAGCTCAACACCGAAATCTCCTATCAGGAAGTAGTTTTCAAGGCTTACTCTCTTTCCGATGGGGGCAGTTACCACAATTTCGTTTGTTCCCTTTTTAATCATGGGAATTTTTGCTGTGTGAATGTCCTTATCAACGAAATATCCGTCTTTTACGATTTTTATTTCTTCGCCGTTTACCTTAAGGGAATCCATTTCCTCAAAGGCTATGCGACAGGGTGTGTCAATTTCACTTTCCACCTTGAAGGTAAGTGTAACTTCCTCGTTTTTACTGTCCTCGGGATATACCCAGGGCTGTGTTCCGCATCCGTCAGCACGGCGGATTCCCAGAGGCTTACGAAGTGCGGTATCAAGACGGAGCATTTCTTCGGGAGTTGTTATCTCGGTTTCACCCATTTTAGCGGTTGCAATGTCCATAATATAAACATTGTCCTCGTGGCGGCGATAGGAAACCTTTTCCGTTATTCTCATTTCCTTTATAAATTCAAGAGGCTTTGCCTCTTCCGTAAAGGAGCCTTCCTCAGAAGGTGTAAGCATAAACAAAAGTGAATCGTAAATATACATGGTTTTAGGAATTACGGTATAGCCGTCCTTTGCCACGTAGGTACATTCCTTCATTTCGCCTGTTAATGCATCAAGAAGCACGGGCTTATAGTTACCCTTTATCTTTACTCTTATGCCTTCAGCTTCAACGGTGTCACGGAAGTTCTGACGCTGAATCTTTCTGTATATGGGATTTGCCTTTTTATAGAGGGACTCTCTTCTTCCGTTTGCGATGAAGAGGTATTTTACGTCCCCGTCCTTTCTCATATTGTAAAGGTAGCGGTCGGAGCCTGCACCGTCATCCTTTCTTATTTCAATATCACGCTGATCCTTTAAGGCATTTAATATATCAATCTTGTTAAAGTCAACCTTAGTGGAAAGAGCAGTAAGTGAAGCTACGCCTTCCTTTTCCTGGCCGTCTATATAGATGGGGGCATCCCCTGCGATTATTACCTTTCCGCCGCGAGAAGCAAAGTCCTTAAGGATTGAAAGCGTGGTGCTTCTTATTGTCTTAAGTGCGGGAAGCACAACGGCGTCATATTCCATTTCGCCCACTTTAAGTCCGCCTGCACTCTCCTTTACCTGAGTGGGAAGGAGTGATTCTGAGATATAGTCAAAGTCCATCTGACCGAAAAGAAGCCACTCTGTAATATTGTCAAAGTTTGCCTCAAGCTTTGTCATTTCATCGGAGGACAAATCGTTGGGACCGTATGCAAGCCAAGCACTTTCAACGGGGTGGATTACAGCAACCTTAACGTCAGCCTTACCCTTGGTAAGTGCGGTATTTACTCTTGCAAAATAGTTTTCAATCCAGGGATATTCCTTATACCAGGGTGCCTGATAGTTAAAGGTTGCGGGATAGTCTCGCTTTGCCATACCCTTCATTGATACCCAGGAAAGATGGGGAACTCTCACAGTTACGCCGAGAGCCGCCTGCCAGTCGCCTGAAATTTTATAGGTTCTGAAATCGCAGTCCCAGTCGGTTACGCCGTAAAGCTCGGAAACCTGTGACTCTCTGCCGTACTGATTTTTAACGGACTGTGCCTGCTTTGCGGTGGTGTATTCACGAAGGTCGCAAAGCATATCAATTCCGGGGATTCCGAAATGGGACAAGCTTCGCATAACTTCGCCGCAGGAATTTGTCTGAGTTTTTAAAAGTGGCTCTGATAACATATGCCCCGTAAGGCTTATATCGTGATCATCACACCAGGTGCCAATCTGCTTTGCATAGGCGTTGGCAAAACGCTCCGCCGTGTGGTCGTGATAGCAGTATCTTACATAAGAGGGTTTATTATCGGGGAGATTCCACACAACTTCGGGAAGGCGGGGAATAAGCGAAAAGCCGTACATTTTATTAAAGGTTTCATCAAAATCATATGTCCAGGGAAGGGATAACGCTTTAGGCTCGTGGGAGAAGGCTAAAACCTCTTTTCCCGCAAAGTGTGGCTCGTCCGTAAAAATGGCGTGGACGGTTTTACCGAAGCTTTCGCCGATTTCCCGGTTATATGCCTCGTGAGTTATATTTATAAACTCTGCCATAGCCTCATCATTCATAGAGTCAACATAGCCCTGGTCATTGTGCCAGCCGCCGCCAAAGTGGTGCTTTACGAAGGCATACCATTTTTTTCCTTCGGCCTCGGTGTCGGCATCTATCATTTTATAGCTTTTTAATGTACCGTCTGAATTAAGCACCACATCATAGGCCGCAAGAAGGTAGGGTTTACCGGTTTCGATTGCCTCTTCATAGGATACATATTCCTCTTTGGCAGGAGTGAATACTATGTATTTCATACGGTATTTCATATTCTTGGTAACATAACCTCCTGCCTGACCGGATGCCCAGCGGTCCTCATCGTAAAGCCAGGGAAGAAGGCCGATTTCCTCGCCCTTCTTAACGCAGGATTTTATAAGATGCATAAATTCATCGCTCAGATATTTTGTTGCCATACCACTACGAACGTGCATATGATAGCCGCCGAAGCCCATTTCCTTGAAGATTTCAATCTGGCGAAGTAACTCTTCCTCGGAAAGCTGACAATTCCAGGACCAGAAGGGTGCTCCCCTGTATTCAGAGCCGGGGTTTTTAAAAAGCTCGGACGATAAATTTTTTTCCTTATTACCCTTGTATAACATATTATGCCTCCTCAGATTTTTATTTTAAGAAGTTTTTCTGCATTTTTATAAAACATCTTTTCGTTGTCTTTCTTCGAAAAGCCCATAGCAATTAATTTTTTAACCGTCCCCTCGGGGTTATGCATCGGAAAGTCGGAGCCGAATAAAACCTTGTCCGTTCCGTGATTTTTTATAATCCGCTTTGCCTGCTCACTATCCATAAAGTCGATGGAGCTTGAAGCATCGAAGTAAAGGTTTTCATATTTTCCGACCAGCGCTTCCTCTGCCCTGTCCCATACGCTGTAGCCGCCAAGGTGTGCCGCAATTACCGTTAAATCGGGGTATTTTTCACATATATTGGCAACTCTTTCGGGCGCGGACAAATCAGACTTTGTGTCACCAACGTGAAATAAAATAGGAAGTCTTCCCCTTGCCGCCTCGTAAATGGAAAGTGCCTTCTCTTCATCAATGGCAAAGCCCTGAAAATCCGTGTGAAGCTTTATTCCAAGAAGCCCAAGCTTAATGATTCTATCCACTTCGCCTTTTATATCCTCATAGTCTGCGTGCATCGTTCCGAAGCCTACGAATTCTTCGTTTTCCGAAACTAAAGATGCTATGTAGCTATTTATATGCTCAACCTGGTCAGCCCTTGTGGCTGTGGAGTGGATAAGGCATTTTGTGATTATGCCTTTTTTAAGCTCCTTTTTAATGTTTTCCACACTTCCTATGCTGTACATTGAAACACCGTAATAATTTCCCGTAGAAAGGGTTGCCTTTTCGGCTATCTTTTCGGGAAAAACGTGGACGTGTGCGTCAAAAATCTTCATAATGTCACCCTCTTTTAAGAATATCCTAATTATAGTCTTGTCTTTTTATTTTGTCAATTATTTATCTTCTTTTTAAGGTCTTTTTTCGGGGGTGTTCCGTGGGCCTCCTTATAGGCTCTGTAAAAGGAGGAATAGTCCTTATACCCCGCCTTTATTGCCGCTTCGCCCAAAGTATATTCCCCGTCCTCGCTTAATTCCTCCACATACCGGAGACGCTTTGTTCTTATATATTCGTTTACCGTGTGCCCCGTCGCTTCCTTAAATATTCTGGTTAAGTGATATTTCGTTATGAAAAAGCTTTCTGCAATTTCCTCCAGAGAAAGCTTTTCCGTGAAATGCTCGTTTATATAGGCAACGATTTCCTTAACCCTTTTTTTACCCGTATTTTCCGTGGAAAAGCAGTCGTTTTTATGGGCAAGATATAAAAGCTGCACCACCAGAGACCTTATATAAGGATCGTCATAATCGGAAAGGCCCTCGCGCATAAGGCCGATAATATCACTTATTCCTGCACTCTTCGCTGTTTTTGCGCTTATCTTGTTTTTTTCTCCGCAGCTTCTTTCCCAGAAAATATCCCTGTAATGCTCGCAGGAGTGGCGGACGAAAAAATCTTCATCAAACTGTATTACCATTCTTAAATAATCCGACTCCGACTTGTGATGAACACGGTGCATTTCCCCGGGGCGTATGAAAATCATATCACCCTCCGAAAGGGGGTAGTCCGCACCCTCAACGGCATATGCCGCATCGCCCTTTTCAAAAATATAAATTTCGTAAAAATCGTGGTCGTGAAGCCTGAAAAATGTACTGTCTATCTTTTTTGTATATTCCTCGCTTGCCTGAAAAAACATTTTACCGCCTCCTTTACGGAAATTTTACCACAAAAGAGCAATATTTGCAATAAAAAAAGCAACATTTGCACTGTTAATTTAAATAAAATTGTGCTATTATGGTAAAAGGAGGTGTATGTAATGTACGCAAATTATATGATATCGGGTTTTTCCGACGAAATTTCAAGTGACATTGATGTTCAGTTTACCGCCCTTAACAAAATGGGTATAAAATTTTTCGAGCCCAGAGGCGTAAACGGCAAAAACATTTCATCTTTAACCGATGAAGAGCTTACCGCTTTAAAGGGAAAGATGGGACAGTACAGAATAAAGGCTTCTTCCATCGGTTCCCCCATCGGCAAGATTAAAATAACCGACGATTTTGAGCCTCATTTTGAAACCTTTAAGCGAACATGCTACATAGCACGCTTTTTAGGTGCACCCACCATAAGAATGTTTTCATTTTTTATTCCCGACGGCGAGTATGACAAATACCGTGACGAGGTTTTAAGAAGACTCCGCCTTATGGTAGACTATGCCGCAAGGGAAAAGGTTTTACTTCTCCACGAAAACGAAAAAGGAATTTACGGCGAAACGGACGAGCGTTGTTTAGATATCCTTTCTTCCATCAACTCACCCTATTTCAAGGCAGTTTTCGATCCTGCAAACTTCGTTCAGGCACACGTTGACACAAAGAAGGCTTTTGCCCTTCTTAAAGACTATGTAACCTATATGCACATAAAGGATGCAAAGGAAGACGGCAGTGTTGTTCCCGCAGGATATGGTGAGGGAAATGTTTCCTATATTTTGGGAGAGCTTGAAAAGATGGGCTATTACGGCTTTTTAAGCTTGGAGCCCCACCTTGGTGCATTTACGGGACTTTCCGACATTGACGACACCGCAAACGAAACGGTAAGTAAGGAAAAGAGCGATGAGGCTAAATTCGCTCTTGCTTATGAATCACTTAAAAATGCTTTGAGGAAGGCAGGTCACAATATGAATAAGGTAAAAATGGGTATTATCGGCTTTGGTAATATGGGTATGCAGCACGCAAGAAACATCACAGAGGGAAAAGTTCCCAAGATGGAGCTTGCCGCAATCTGCGATATAGACCCCGAAAAGGCGGCAAAGGCAAAGGCAGACTATAATGTTCCCACATTTACGGATGCCGAGGAAATGATGAAATCCGGCCTTTGCGATTCAGTTTTAATCGCAATCCCCCACTATGACCACTCCCCCTATGCGATTATGGCGTTTAACTACGGCTTGAACGTACTTACAGAAAAGCCCGCAGGCGTTCACACCAAGCAGGTACTGGAAATGAACGAGGCTGCCAAAAAGAGCGGTAACGTTTTCGGAATTATGTTCAACCAGAGAACCAACCCCATGTATCAGAAGCTTCGTGAAATGATAAAATCCGGTGAGCTTGGTCACATCAAGAGAATTTCCTGGATAGTTACCGACTGGTACCGTTCCAATGCATATCACAAGAGTGCAACCTGGCGTTCAACCTGGGACAAAGAAGGCGGCGGAACACTTGTTAATCAGAACCCCCATCAGCTTGACCTGTGGCAGTGGATGTTCGGTATGCCCGATACAGTTTACGCTGACTGCTCCTTCGGTAAGTATCACGATATTGATGTTGACGACGAGGTTACTGCATACCTTACATATAAAAACGGCACAACCGGTACATATATAACCTCCACAGCCGAGGCTCCCGGTACAAACCGTCTTGAAATTGCCTGCGACGCGGGTAAAATCGTTATCGAAAGCGGCAAAATGATATTTAAGAAATTAAAGCAGGCAGAACCCGAATTTGATAAGACAAACACCGTTCCCTTCGCCTGCCCCGAATACCAGGATGTTCTTATGGATGTTTCCGGAAGCGGACCTCAGCACGTCGGTATCTTAAACGACTATGCAGAAGCTGTGCTTAACGGCACTCCCTTACTTGCTCCCGGTGAGGAGGGCATAAACGGAGTTACCCTTGCAAGTGCAATGTACTTATCCACCTGGAGAGGCGTTGAGACCATCGACCTCAATAACTTCCCCCATCAGGAATTTTATGAGAGACTGATGGAAAAGGCAGCCAATGCCAAAGAAAAGAAAGGCGTTAAGAGCCAGACCGTTGACATTGACGGCACATATTGATGGGAGGAATTAAAATGGATAAAAGAATAGGTGCACAGCTATATACCTTAAGAGATTTCTGCAAAACTGCAGAAGACCTTGATTCCACCCTTGAAAGAGTAAGTGCAATTGGCTATAAAATCCTTCAGGTTTCCGGCGTCGGCCCCATCCCCGCTAAGGAAATAAGGGAAATTGCAGATAAATACAACCTTGAAATTAAGGTTACTCACAGAGGGTTTCCCGAATTCACCAAAAACATCGACGCTTTGGTTGAGTTTCATAAAACATTGGGTGCCGATTTTGCAGGCCTCGGTATGATTCCCACCGAATATCTTAAGTCAAAAGAAGCCTTAATGGAATTTATAAAGGTTATGAGCGATGCGGCAGTTGAGCTTTCCAAAAACGGTCTTGGTTTATCCTATCACAACCACGCAGTAGAATTTGCAAAGCTTGACGGAGAATATGTTTTCGATACCATACTTAACAATACCCCCGAATGTCTTAAGTTTATGGTGGACGTTCACTGGGTTGCTGTAGGCGGTGTGGACCCCGCAAAATGGCTCCTTCACTGCAAGGACAGATTGAGCGGTGTTCACTTCAAGGACTATAAAATTCTTTCAGGCACAAACACTCCCAGATTTGCGGAGGTTATGGAAGGCAACTTAAACTGGGATGAAATTTTTGATGCCTGTGAAAAGGCAAACGCTCCCTACGCTTTTGTTGAGCAGGACGATTGCTATGGCGCTGACCCCTTCCTCTGCATGGAAACCAGCTATAAAAATCTTACAAAGAAGGGATTTATTTGATTAAGAATATTTGTATCGTCGGCTACGGCTGCATAGCACCCGTACATGCCGCGGCACTTTTAAAACTCCCCGAAGAAGTGAATATTTACGCCATCTGCGATATTGTCAGGGAAAGAGCAGATAAGGGTGCAGAAAAATACGGTGCAAAGGCATATTACAGCATAGACGAGGCCCTTAAAGATGAGGCGATAGATGTTTTTCACATCTGCACGCCCCACTATCTTCACTTCCCTATGACCGAAAAGTGCCTTGCCAAGGGCAAAATGGTGGTTTCGGAAAAGCCCCTTGTTATGACAAAGGATGAGCTTTCAAAGGTTTCAGCCTTTAAGGATTCTGATCTTTACTGCATTTTCCAGAACCGTACCAATAACTCCGTTCAAAAGCTTAAGGAAATAATCGATTCTGATAAAACCCTGGGCAAGCTTACGGGAATCCGTGCCATTATGACCTGGAAGAGAACCGCAGCATATTACAGAAGCGGCCCCTGGAGAGGAAAAATTGCAACCGAAGGCGGTGGCGTACTTATAAATCAGTCCATCCACACCCTTGACTTAATGTGCTTATTTGGCGGAAAGGTAGTATCTGCCGAGGCGAAGATGTCAAACCACTCCTTAAAAGGAGAAATTGAGGTTGAGGACACGGTGGAGGCTTATGTAAAGTTTGAAAACGGTGCATCGGGCATATTCTACGCCACCAACGCAAATGCTTTTGACTCCCCCACCATACTTGACATTTCCTTTGAAAACGCCTCCTTCCGCTATATTGACGGAAAACTTTATAGGGGCGGAGAGCTTCTTGCCTCCGATACCGCAGATGCTCCCGGCAAGGCTTGCTGGGGAAGCGGCCACGAAAGAGAATTTTTCAACATATACAAAGGAAATTCTCCCCTTAAATACAAGGATGTTGAAAACACCTTAAAAACCGTTTTCGCCTTTTACGAAAGTGCGAAAAATGACGGAAAGGAGATTATTTTATGAAAATGACCATGCGCTGGTACGGCCACGACGATCCCGTTACGCTGTCCCACATCAGGCAGATCCCCAATGTTACCGGCATTGTTTCTGCAATTTACGATATTCCCGTTGGAGAGGTGTGGCCCTTAGACCGTATCTTAAAGCTTAAAGAGGATATTGAAAAGGAAGGTTTAGAGCTTTCCGTTATCGAAAGCGTTCCCGTTCACGAGGACATCAAGATGGGTACGGGCAAGCGTGACTACTACATAAAAAACTATGCAGAAACCTTAAGAAATTTAGGCAAGGCAGGAATTGACTGTGTATGCTACAACTTTATGCCCGTTTTCGACTGGACGAGAACCGAGCTTAAGCATTTGAATCCCGACGGTTCAAATTCCCTTTCCTATGTGCATGAAACTGCAATGGCCATGGACCCCCTAAAGGGCGATTTATCCCTTCCCGGCTGGGACTCCTCCTACACCAAGGACGAGATGCAGTCGCTCTTAAAGACCTATGCAAATATTTCTGAAGAGGATTTATGGGCAAACCTTAAATATTTCCTTGACGGCGTTATGCCTGCGGCAGAGGAAGCGGGAGTTAATATGGCAATCCATCCCGACGATCCTCCCTTCCCCATTTTCGGACTTCCCAGGGTTATCACCAACAAGGAAAACTTAATCCGCTTCTTAAAGCTTTACGATAAGCCCTGCAACGGCCTTACCCTTTGCACAGGCTCACTTGGCGTACTTGAGTCCAATGACATAATCGATATGATTCATACCTTCCCCGACAGAATCCACTTTGCTCACATAAGAAACATCAAGAGAGAAAATGAGTGCGATTTCACCGAAACCGCCCACAAGACGGAGTGCGGCTCCCTTGACATTTACGGCATTGTAAGAGCATACTGTGAAGAAAAGTGGGACGGTTACGTTCGTCCCGACCACGGCAGAATGATATGGGGCGAGGAAGGCAGATTTGGCTATGGCTTATTTGACAGAGCCCTTGGTGCCACATACCTTTCCGGTTTATTTGAAGCCGTTGAAAAAACTTTATAAGAAGGAATGATATTATGACTAAATTACCTTTTGAAACAGACCTTTCATCGTCTGTTGCGGTTATCACAGGCGGTGCAGGCGTTATCTGCTCATCCTTTGCAAAAACCGTGGCAAAGGCAGGAGCAAAGGTTGCCGTTCTTGACTTAAACGGCGATGCGGCAAAGGCACTTGCCGACGAGATAAATTCAGACGGCGGATGTGCAATAGGCTTATCTGCCAACGTGCTTGATAAAAATAGTCTTCTTGAAGCAAAGAAGGCTGTAAACGATGCTTTCGGCAAGGTTGACATTCTGATAAACGGTGCAGGCGGAAACAACCCCAGAGGAACAACCTCGGCAGAGTATTACGAAATGGGCGACGAGGACAAGGAAGACCTTGTTTCCTTCTTTGACTTAGACCCCACGGGAATCGAATTTGTGTTTAACTTAAACTTCTTAGGCACACTTCTTCCCACCCAGGTCTTTGCCAAGGATATGGTCGGAAACAAAAGAGCAACCATCGTAAACATATCTTCGATGAACGCTTTTACTCCCCTTACGAAAATCCCTGCATATTCAGGTGCCAAGGCTGCGGTTTCGAACTTCACACAGTGGCTCTCAGTTCACTTTTCAAAGGTGGGCATAAGAGTAAACGCAATTGCACCGGGCTTTTTCCTAACCAATCAGAACAGAGGGCTTCTTCTTAAGGAAGACGGAAGCTTAACACCCCGCTCCGAAAAGATTTTATCCCAGACTCCTTTCGGAAGATTCGGCGATGTATCCGAGCTTTCGGGAACCTTATTATACCTTTTAACCTACGAAGCATCAAGTTTTGTATCGGGAATTGTAATTCCCGTTGACGGCGGCTTCTCCGCATACTCAGGTGTATAACAAAAAAGTGTAACGGCTTTGCCGTTACTCTTTTTTTATTTTATCAAACCTTTTTCAATTTTTAATGAAAGTATTTTTCTCACGCTTTCGTCTATTCGCTCTTCCGTGATTTCGCCCGAAGCAACTGCCGCGATTATGGCGTTATGGGCAACTGTCAGGTCCTTGGGCATTAAAATCATGTCACAGCCTGCCAGTATTGCCTTTACCGTTGCTTCCTCTGTTGTATATTGGTTTGCAATCGCACCCATGTTCATTGCATCCGTAATGACAATTCCCTTATAGCCAAGCTCGCCTTTGAGCATTCCTTCTACTACTTCGGAAGAAAGTGTGGCAGGCAGCTTATCCTTTGTGGCATTTACCATTGTAATATGTGCCACCATGATAAAGTCAACACCTGCTGAAATGCCCTTGGCAAACGGAATAAATTCAGCCTGCCTTAATTCCTCCAAAGTCCTTGTACTTGCGGCATAGCCTGAATGACTGTCGCTATATGTGCTTCCGTGTCCCGGGAAATGCTTAAGTGTTGCAGAAACACCGTTTTCCTCCATTCCCTTTACTTCCTCAAAAACCATTGTGGCCACATTTTCAGGGTCAGTTCCAAAGGAACGGTTTCCTATAACGGAGTTTCCCTCGTTTACCAAAACATCTGCAACAGGTGCAAAATCCACATTAAATCCGAGATACGAAAGCTCGCTTCCCAATGTCTTTCCGACGTCATAAGCCTTTTCAGGATTTTTACTTTCCCCGATTTCCCGCATGGGAGGATGATAAGTAACCCCCATCAAAGAATTGCTTCCAAGTCTCGAAACTATTCCGCCCTCCTCGTCAACACCCGTAAAAAGAGGAATTTTTGAATAATTTTGCGTATTTTCAATCATTTCCTTCGTTTGCGTTGCATTTTTCAGATTTGCGGAAAAGTAAATTATTCCGCCCACAGGCTTCTCTGAAAGAGCCTTCTTTGTAGCTTCTCCTGCCTGAATTACCGTTCCGACTCCGGTTATGGCTTCGGGAGTTACAAACATCAATTGATAAACTTTGTCAGAAAGCGTCATTTCTTCCATAAGCTGACAAACCTTATCCGGCTCTTTAACCTCACTCTCAATAGTCTCCTCATGTTCGCCACACCCCGGAATCGTGATGAGAAGAGCCATTATTGCAGCAATGATACGTTTCATATTATTCCTCCTTAAGAGAGTCAATCATTGAAATTACCTCGTCGGGATTTACCGATGAAAACAGAGCATTTCTTATTTTTGCCGCACCTCTGATGGTTTTTAAATACCATGCAAGGTGTTTTCTTGATTCCAAAATACCTCTTACCTCGCCTTTCTTTTCCATGGCAAGGAGCAAGTGGCGTTTGCAAATTTCTATCCTTTCACCTGCCGTTGCCACCGGCAAAAGATTACCGGTTGTAAAATAATGGTCGATTTCCCTGAATAAGAATGGGTTTCCGAGACAGCCTCTCCCGACCATAATTTCATCCACAAGAGTTTCTTTTATCATATTTTCTGCATCAATGGCAGAAAATATATCTCCGTTTCCCACCACAGGAATTTTAACGCTTTCCTTCACACGCCTTATGGCGGAAAGATTTGCCTTTCCCGAATAAAGCTGTTCCTTGGTTCTTCCGTGAATATAAATTTTATCGGCACCGGCATTTTCCATTGCCTTTGCAAATTCAGGGGAGGTTTCACTCTCTATCCCCATGCGAAATTTAACGCTTACAGGAAGGCTGACTTTCTTTTTTACCGCCGTTACGATTTCACCTGCAAGAGTGGGATTTTTCATTAAAGCACAACCGTCCCCGTTTCCTTCAATTTTAGGCATGGGACATCCCATATTTATATTTACTTCCGTGGCATAGGGTGTAACTTTATCTGCCGCTTCAGCCAAAATTTCCGGTTCGTGGCCAAATAGCTGTACTATCATTTTCCCTTCATCTTCTCCGGGAAGAAGAGCAAGAGTTTTCCTGTCGTTATAGTGCATTGCCTTGGCACTTATCATTTCAGTAAAAGGAATCGCCTTTCCGAAAGACGATACTATCTTTCTGAAAACCTCATCGGCAACACCCGCCATAGGTGCAAGATAAACCTTTGTATTATAAGTCAAGCCTTAAATCCTCCGATTTAATAAGTTTCATTTTTCTCATCACTTCCGAGAAGAAAAGAGATATAATTGCGGGCAAAATAAAGTGCATAAGGATAATAAGTGCAATTGCCACAAGGGGAGTAAACGCCGCATATCCCGAAGCATTTACTGCCGTCATTGCTGAAAATGACTGAATCGGGCCAACCAGTCCCGCTGTTCCCATTCCGGAACCCATGGGATTGGAAATCATGCCGATAGATGTTGAGATAGGTCCCAGGATAGCACTTGCAAGAATTACCGGAAGCCAAATAATCGGCTTTTTGACTATATTCGGCATCTGAAGCATGCTTGTACCAAGTCCCTGAGCAATGAGTCCTCCCATTTTATTTTCACGGTAACTTATAACCGCAAATCCTATCATGTTGGCACAGCAACCCACCGTTGCCGCACCTGCCGCAAGGCCGGATAATCCCATGGTTATGCCTATTGCCGCAGAGCTTATGGGAAGAGTTAAGAAGATACCCATAAGTACCGAAACTATGATACCGCCTGTGATGGGAAATTCTGCCACGTTAATGTTTACAAGGTTTCCGAGCCACAGCATAAAAGCTGAAATGGGAGGTCCGAGTATAATTCCCAGTGCAGAGCCCGAAAGAATTGAAACAAGCGGAGTTACTATTATATCCACCGGTGTTTTTCCTGACACCAGGCCACCAAGTTCAATTGCCACATATGCCGCAACAAAAGCTCCGAGCGGTTCTCCAACAGCACCAAGGTTTATCGCTCCGCCCGAATAGAATGTACCTTTAATAATTGCTCCTGCATAAGAGCCTACAAATCCGGCAACAGCAGCACCCACAACCAAAAGAGGTGCTTTTTTCTGCAGTTTTACTGCAACACCCACTCCGATACCTGCACCTGTAAGGATAGATGCAGCCTGCCCGATTACTATGAGATAATGTCCGATAACGCCGGGAATGTATGCACCGATCTGCTTTAAGATTGTTCCGATTATGAGTGTGGCAAAAAGTCCCAACGCCATTCCGGAAAGTCCGTCAATAAATAACCTTTTTAAAAATTTCATTATGTAAATCCTTTCTTTTTTCATCCTCTTTTTTAAGAGGGGTTATTTTTGTCTTAAAGAGTCCAATGAGTTTTTTCTTAAATTATATCCGAAATATGCCATAAATACAAGATTTTTTTAATTTTGCTGTCGCTTTTATCAAAATTTTTATAAAACTATTTAAAAAAGACTTGTATTTTTAAAAAAATATGATAGAATGTAATGAAATAAGGTCTTAGACCTTTGGAGGAGGTGTACTATAATGGCTTTCAAAATTACTGATGCTTGCATCGCTTGCGGTGCTTGCGCAGGACAGTGTCCCGTTGAGGCTATCACAGAAGGCGACGGTATCTATGTAATCGATCCCGAAACTTGTGCTGAATGTGGCGCTTGCGCAGAACAGTGCCCCGTAGAGGCTATCGTAGAAGAATAATTTTTTCTTAATAAAAAAGCACCGCCGTTCGGCAGTGCTTTTTAGGGAGAAGCCGGTTTTGGCTTGTTATTTTCCGCTGATAGTGCGCAAAAAAACGCAGACATACGCCAGTATGACTGCGTTTTTTAACTTCTCTAAGGCGAAAAATTCCTAACCCAAAACTGCGAATGC
>JAZQAZ010000031.1:0-89163 GCA_045545475.1 Clostridia bacterium
AGAAAAAGCGACAGTAATCGACAGATTTCTGTCGCTTTTTCAACGAAATAAATCCTTGCGGATTTGTGAAATGTGCTTCGCACGTGAAATACACCTTCGGTGTATGAAATATTCGCTACGCGAATGTGGATTTATTTCATTTCACAGAAAACGAAGTTTTCTATTTCACAATTTACGAAGTAAATTATTTCACATCAACGAAGTTGATATTTCACTAAAACCCCTTGCATCTATTTTGTAGCAGAAAGCCAAAGAAAAAGCCACCTGCAAGGGTGGCTTTTGTTATTATTCGTTTTTAACTGAAAAAAGATACCATGGACTCATTACACCGCTACCGGAATTGCTTACAGGAGTGATGGCGGCATAATATGTACCATCCGGGAGACTTAGCGTGTAATATGTCGACGATACAGCTAATGAATCAATTATCTTAGGATTTCCCTCAGTTGATTCCATAACGTCCAATAAATAGCTTTCGGTAAAAGGTGATGCTTCCCAGGCAATGGTGGTTCCGGCATTTGTTGTTTCGATATTCCATATGCAAACACCTGATGTTGTTCCAAAAATAATAGGTTTTGAAAGTTCGCTGGATAAATCCGCATCTTCGGAGGTTATGTAAGCATAGTAAGTTTCACCTTCCGGAAGAAGAAAGGTTGCGGAAAGCGATTCCGTTCTTACCGGGGGTGCAGCGTCGTAAAATCCTTCTTTTGCATTTACTATGCGGCATACATAGCTTGTGGCACCTAAGGCTTTATTCCAGGAAACAGTAGTTTTTGTTCCGGAAGATTCGATTTTTACATCGGAAGGCGGTAATAATTCAGGCTCTCCGGCTATATATATGAACCCCAGGAAAGTATAGGCGGATGAAGCACTTAAATTAGGATCGCTTGCACTTCTTGTTCTTGTTTTGAAATAAAAGGACTTCCAGCCGGATTCTGATGTTATTATGGTATCTCCGTCTACCGATTCAACAACAGCAACGTGACCGGCACCGCCTCTCTTGCTCCAAACGGCGATGGCTCCCGGAGCGGGAATGTCTCCGTACGGATAAAAACCGTTACGGCGATTGTAGTCATACCATTCTCCTGCATTACCCGAGGAGAGGTTTGGGGCTGTTCCCAGTATTTCATACGCTCTGCCGTAAGCGTAGCAAGTGCAGTTTCCGATGTTCTTTTCAGTCATACCGAAGCCGGAGTTATAAAATATATTCTTTGAAAAATAGTAGGGATTGTTTCTCTCTGGAGCAGATAATCTGGGAGTATAACTGCTTTCTTTATGCGATACATTAACGGGAGAAAAGCTCTCTTTTGTGTTATATAGAAAATAATCTTCACTGCCTGCTCTGTTTTTTACAAAGCATTTAAAGGTGTTTTCGTCGTGATATTCAAGACGTATGATATCTCCTCGTTGCAAAATTATGGATGAGATTCTACTTTCAGTATCGTAATGATAAAGGTCTCCGTTTTCTGTATAATAAATATTATTTTCGTATATGATTTTATAGTTATCTGTGTAAGCATCATGAGCGTATGATAAAACCAAAGATGCAATTAATGAAAAAATCAAAATTGCAGGCAATATTATCTTTTTCATTTCTCATCACCTTTTCAAAATAATCAAAAAACAGAAAGATTATATCATAGATTAAAATGAATTTCAAGGAAAAAAGTATTTTTTTGGAAAAAAGCTATATATTTTGCAATAGGGAATTGAAAAAAACTTGGTTTAATGTTATAATTAGAGCATATAACTTACTGAAAGGATGATTGATGTGAAAGTTATATTTCTGGATATAGACGGAGTGTTGAATTCAGCCAGGTTTGACAGAGAAAAAGAAGATCCTGAGCAGAATATAGACGTATCACGCCTGGTATTTTTGAAAGAGCTTATTGATAAAACAGGAGCTTTGGTGGTTCTTTCAAGTACCTGGCGTAAAAACTGGGATAAAAAAGAGGGAGGAATCGGAGAAAAGGGAAAGAAAATGGTCGATACCTTCAAGAGCGAAGGAATAGAAATTTATGACAAAACCGGTTCGCTAAGTTACGTTGAGAGAAGCGAGGAAATTAAAATATGGCTATCCGAGCATCCGGATGTTGAAAAGTTTGTTATTTTCGATGATGAGTTTTTCCGCTGGGGAGATTTAAGTGATAATTTGGTTCATATAAAAAATGGCATCGGTAGAGGTCTTGACAGAGAGCATATTGAAAAGGCAATGGAGATTTTAAAATAAAAGAGCACCCTGATGAAAATCAGGGTGCTCTTTTCTCTATGAAGCTTGGTTTGCCAAGAAGAAAATTTATTTTTTGGAGCTCTGGTTAAGGGCTGCTTTAATGTAGCCTTCTTTTCTGGCACATTCGTCTGCCCACATATCTGCCATTTTTTCGTAAACGGATTTATCGATTTCGGGAGTGCCCTTGGAGAAGGTGGGCAGAAGCATATCGCCTGCTGTCTTGGGATCGGTGCAGGCTGTGTCATTTCTCCACTTATCACGCTCGGATTTATCCCTTAAATTGGGGATTTCCATGGGAATTCCTCCGTTTAATATTGAACGGTAAGCAAACATACCGGGAAGAAACATATCAAGTGCCTCGTATACATCAATGATATCAGCCTTTTCATCTCCGAGAATTCTGTTTATAAAGTGGTACATGGAGTAAAAATCAGAGCCACCATGACCGAAGCCTGAAACATCGGCTTCTATTTCATTTTTTGGTTCATAGGAGTCAAGCTTTGCAGTATGGTAGGCTCCTGATTCATCGTCTTTGTTTATATAGAGCTTATAGATGTGACCTGTTTCCGGTATTTCACGGCCGCATTCCATTCTGCCCTTCCCGCCATATACAGAATACCATATTGAATTTTTATAAAGACCGCCGTGAATACTTTTGACAAGTCCGCCGTTTTCCAAGGTTACCATTTCAATTCCGAACTGGCCTGCCTTGGAACCGCCTCTTAAATTACGTTCATTTTTTGTTCCTTCAAAGCCTGTTACTGAAACGGGGCGAAGTCCTGTCATATGGATGATTGGACCGAGAGAATGGGTGCAGTAGTAGGTTGAGTACATATTGTTTCTCCAGTGGTTCTCTTCACCGTATGTAATACTGTGCCATATGGGCTCGCAGTTATGTATATATTCACATTCGCCGTATTCAAATTCACCTATTTCGCCTTTTCTGTAAAGCTTTTTCATTTCGGTTGTGGCAGGCATATAGCAATAGTTTTCGCCGTAAGCATATACTACTTTGGTTTCTTCGCAAGTTTCAATGAGTTCAACGGCCTCTTTCATAGTCTGGCAGGGGAGCACCTCTGAAAAAACGTGAAGACCTTTTTTCATTGCTGTAATTGCAAAAGGAGCGTGCTCGTTTGCATAGTTTGCCAGTATAACGGCGTCCATATCATGATTGATGAAATCTTCAAAACGCTCATAAAAGGTGATATTAAGTCCTTCCGCAGCACTTTTTTGTGCCTCCAGTATTTCTCTTGATTTATCGCAGATTGCAACTACTTCTGCATGGTTCGAACGCTTGCAATAATTAATCATACTTGTTCCGCGGTATCCGCCGAGAACGCCAACTCTTACTTTTTTCATAATATCTCCTCCTTTTTTAATATTATATCATTTGTGAAATAATAAAGCCATAGAATATATCTATGGCTTTATTGAAAGTAGTTTGATTTGCCTGATGATTTACATTTTAATCATTGCTGATTAAAAGCTTATAAAGTGTGGGGGAGAAGTTAAACTCCTTAATAAGGTTATTAACCTCTGAAAGCATCTTTTCCTTATGCTCTTTTGTGGTTGAACTTCGCTTTACAGCCCGGATAAGTATGTTTTTTGGAGTGTGTGAAAAGTCGGTAAATTCTAAAAGATTTGTTTTATAGCCCGAATATTCAAGTAAATTTGCCCTTATGGCATCGGTCGCAAGGGCGGAAAAACGCTCCTTTATAATTCCGTAGCGGGTAAGGATGGGAAAATCATCCGTTTCAATCTGGGAATTAAGCTCGTGTTGACAACAGGGAACAGAGAAAATCATTTTAGCATTCCAGGAAATTGCATTGAAAAGTGCAAAGTCCGTCGCTGTGTCGCAGGCGTGGAGCGTCATTACGATATCCACGGAAAAGGGAGCTTTATAGCCGTTGATGTCACCAAGCTCAAAGCGGAGATTTTCATAGTTGTAACGCTTTGCCGCTTCGTTGCATTTTTCTATGACATCCTTTTTAAGGTCGAGGCCGATGATATTTGCTTTTATTCCTTTTATGTAGGTAAGGTAGTAGTACACAATGAAGGTTAAATAGCTTTTTCCGCAACCGAAATCAATTATGTTGACGTTTTCGCTCTTTAAGTCCTTTATGGCATCATCAATTATTTCAAGATAGCGGTTAATCTGCTTGTACTTGTCGTACATTGAAGAAACCACTTTGCCTTCTTTTGTGAAAATGCCCATATCAACAAGGGGAAGAATGTCGGGCTTTGCCTCTAAGATATAGTTTTTACTGCGGTTATGGTTTTCGGAAACCGTGGGGGCTGCCTCGCTTAAAGCTTTTCTTTTGTAGGAAGCGTCGCCCTTTTTGGAAATCATAACCATATGCTCGAAATTTAAGTCCCAGGCATTTATCTGGCGGAAAGAGCAGTCGGTAAGGGCGAAAACCCTTTCAGCCAAAGCTTCCTTTTCTGCATTTTCGTGGAAAACCTGAGTTTTTGTGTATTTACTTATCTGATAGTTTTTGCTTTTTTTCTCTATGACAATTTTTATAAATTCGTTGCTTTTTGCCGAGGGCTTGCTTATTACAAGCTTTAATATGTCGCCTTCGGTAATTTTTATGATACAGTCTTTAAGTTCCATTAAGACCTACACCGCTTTTCTTAAAATTCAATAATTCTCTTTTTGCCTTCTAAATATGCCATCATATTAAGAGATAAGAAGTTCCAGTTCTGGAAGCCGGGGTTGTTTACACCTTCGCCTGTTTCAGGGTGATAGTATTCGTGAAGCTCTCCGCATTTTTCAATGTCTTCGCCAAAGAGCATGATGGTCTTTTCCGCAAGAAGAGTTGCTTCTTTGTCAAAACCGTATTTTACAAGGCCTGAGAATACAAGGTAATTTGAAATTCCCCAGATGGGTCCAAGCCAGCAGGAGGGGTTGCCTGATTTTACAATCTGATACATCTTTTCCTGCTTGCCGAGAGTTCTTACGCCGTAGGGGGCGTTGAAGGTTTTTTCGTTTGCAAAGTGGTTTTTAACCATTTCTTCTGCCTGTTCCTTTGTGGCAAGACCTGCCCAAAGGGGAAGGAAGTTTGACCATACGTCAATTCTCTGAATTAAGCAGGGCCAGTTTCTCGGTGCACCCTTATGTAAGCTTGATTCGGGGTTGACGGGAAGAAGGTTTAAGTCAACGCTGTAAAAGCTTCCGTCACGCTCATCCCAGGCGTATTCTTTAATTGCGGTGGCAAGCTTTTCAGCTTCGGTCTTATAAAAGTCTGCTCTGTCCATCTTGCCCATTTTTTCTGCAACATAGCTCATTGCAAGAAGCTCCTTATACATAAGGCAGTTAAAGTAAATGGAGCCGGAGCTCTTTTCGGGGCGGTAGAAGGTGGCAGGGTCGTTGTCAACGCCTATGGCAAGGTCGTCAAGCCAGAAGAAAAGGCCTGACTCTTCGTGATAGTAGTTTTTAAGAAATACTCCAATAAATTTTTCAAGCCTGTCATACTTGTCGGCAAACCAGCTTGTATCGTCATTGTTGCACTTCATTACGAATGCGAGATGCTGTAAGAGGCAGGGCTTATGCATATTGGTTTTGTAAATATTATCAATGGAAGGCATAGTACCCTTGGGAAGTACGACGATGGGGATTGCACCGTCCTTATCGGCGTGGTCTAAAAAGTTTAAAATACATCCTTTTTCGTATTCGAAAAATTCTTCGCCTTCGCCGGTGTCTTCAATAATCTGACGGATAGCGATATCAGTAAGCCAGCTGTCCCAGTCCCAGAGGCAGCTCTGATAGCTCTGACTTCCGGGAACAATGAATGGGTATTTTATGATTCCTGCGGGCTGGCGTGTCATATCCTTATAGTTTTTATAGCAATAGTCGCGGATTAATTTTTTAGCGGTTTCTAAATTCATTTTAATTCTCCTTCGTCATACAGTTTATTATATAGCCGGCGTTTAAGTAAAAGGCTTTTTCCGGCTGAATTTTCCTGGTTTCTTCTGTGTAGAAGTGTTCTTTTAAGATGGCGATAAGCTCGTCCTGAGTTTTACCGTCTGCCTTTGCTTTTTTTAGCATGGACTTGGTTTCTTCATGAGTTTTAAGGCTGTTTTCAAAAAATGCATCACATTCATTTTTGCCTTTAAGAAGCTCTCCATGAGAAAAAAGTATTGCCTCAGCACCGAGTGAAGCTGTCTTTTTTATGGATTCAATTGTGGCATCATAGCTTACAAGGCAGCAGGGAGTGATTATATCGCCCGCCAAAACGCCTATGGTTTCTGCGGCAATCAAAAGCTTTTCTTCCGGGGAATAATAGGAAAGGGAACATTTTGTGTGGCCGGGAGTTTCGACTGCACAAAGAGTAAAGTCGCCCATATCGATTGTATCGCCCTCTTTGACGGTTCTGTCTGCCCTTATTTCGCTCGTTAAATCCTCATATTCTGTAATATTGAATCTTTCGGCGGCGGAATCGCTCATTTCCTTTATGAGCTTAATTGCACCGGGGCGGGTGAAAACGTATGCGGCATATTCTCCGGCAATAACTGAGCATTCAGGGAATGCACGCTTGAAATATGGGCTTCCTCCTGCATGGTCATAATGGGAATGGGTTAACAATATATAGTCGAGATTTCGGCCGTTAAGCTTGTCCTTTATATATTTTATAAAGCTTTCTGCACTGCAGGGAAAGCCTGAGTCAATCAATGCTGTATGGGTGGATGTGCTAAGAAGGAAAAATTCTCCTCCGCCCGAGCCTATTTTGTCAATTTTATACATGTCATTCTCCCAATTCTTTAAGCTTTGCTTCAATCTCCTCTTTGGAAACTGCAGCAATGTGTGAAAATTTGTAAGTGAGTGCTTCTCTGAGCTGTTCCTTTGCCTTTTCTCTGTCACCTGAAGCAATTAAAGTCAATGCGTGGTTATAATATACCACAGGGAAACGGGTTCCCTTTTCCATAATTTTATCGTACAAGGAAAGAGCCTCATCGGTTTCTCCCTTGTGATAGTGGGAAAGAGCCATATTATCCATAATGGATATGTCGTCCTCGTTATATTCCATGGCCTCTTTGTTAAACTCATATGCTTCATCGTATTTCTTATTTTCCAGGAGTATAAAACCCACATGGCTGTAGGTTTGCGAATCTGCCCCGGAATTGTGAGCTTCCAAAAAGGCTTTTTCAGCTTCTTCGCCATTGCCTGTTTTCCACAGATAAAGCCCTTTGGTTGTGAGAAAATTTTTCTTCTGATAGGAGGTAAGGGCCTTTATTTCCCGGACTTTATTTAAGGCATTCAGACATTTTTCTTCATATCCGTAACGGAGAAAAACATAAGGTGCGTAAATTAAGTAGTCAATATTTAAGCCTTTTTTATTTATCGCCTTTTCGTAGAGGGTGATGCCTTCTTTAATATTTCCGTTTTTTATGGCCTTTGAACCTTTCATCATTAAAAGGTCCGCCCGCTTTATTACAGAAAGATAAATCAGGGCCAGGATAAGACCTAAAATGCTCCCTAAAAGCTGCTGACCGTATTTACCTCCTGCGGTGCCACCTATCAAGACCAAAAGAATGGGAATGCCGAAATTTACAATAAGCTGCATAATAGTTTTCTCCTTGAAAGTGTATTTTAATATCAGAGTATTAAAACTATTATACATTATTTTTTAAAAGATTACAATAGCATTTTGAGCCTTGCTATTGAAAAAACAACCTTTTTATGGTAAAATGCTTATTGGATAAAAGTTTTTTCAAAAAAAGGCTTATCGGAAATAAAAAGGAACCCCAGCATGAGAAGGAGTTCTTTGTCCTCACAACCTTCACCGAGAAGAATCAAAACTATGCCGAGGATTATTAAATCGTCCTTTTTAAGGCCTGATAAAATATCGTTAAGATTCTTGCCAATGGAGGAAGCGGGCTGAGAAGTCCCCTCGCTGAAGTACCTTTTCGTCAATTAAAACAGCTCCTTTAATAAAGGCGTATCCTTTACCTTCAAAAATACCTTGTAGATTTTAAGCATTTTCATCATGGAATCAAGGTTTTTATTTCTTGTTTCGGAAAGGTATGGCTTTAAGGATGAAAGAAGAACAATGTTGGGATCGTTTTCCTTCAAGGCGGAATCGTAAAGCTCTTTGATTTTTAAGATGCTGCCTATATCGGGAAATGCTTCTGTCTCACCTTCGGGTTTTACGTCTTCGCTTTTTCCGCCGGAAGAAAGAGACGCCATCAGTGAGCTTAGTTTATTCCCTGTTTCAGGGTCGCTGAGGAGGGAATTCAAGGCTTCATTTAAATCAAAGTCTGCCAATTAAAGCATCCCCTTGATTTTCGATAAAAGCGATGGATCCTTTAATGCCTTATCTATAACGGCACTTTTGTCGCTTTCACTCATTTCGCTTATTTTCTTTAAGAGCTTTGCACCTTCGTCGGTTTTGGTAAAGCTTTTTATCTTATTTAAAGCGGAGGAATCAAGGGATCCCAATAATTTTTCAAGCTCGGTCATAAAAGACATCCTTTCTTGTTTTAATTTATGCAGATATCCCTTCTTATATTATGCTTTTTATATAATTTTTGTTACGGAGGTCTGGCGGTGGAAAGAATACTTGTAATATCCGACACTCACGGAAGAATTGACAATGCGGTGCGATTGATGGAAAATGTGCCGTTTGACAAAATCATTCATCTGGGAGATAATGTTAAAGATGCTTTGAGCCTCGGGCGGGCCTTTCCCGAAGCCGAACTTATATATGTAAGGGGAAATAATGATCCTTTCGGAACGGAAAACGAAAAAATTATAGAAATCGGAGATGTTAAAATATTGGCATGTCACGGACATACCTATTCTGTATCAACAGATCTTTTAAGGATAAGTCTTGCGGCCGTGGAAAAAGGTGCGAAAGTAGCACTTTTCGGACACACCCACAGAAAAGAGGATACCGATTACAACGGGGTACGCCTTTTTAATCCCGGAAGTGCATCGCTTCCCAGAGACCGGAAGGCCTCCTGCGGTATAATAGAAGCGGATGACACCTATTTCGGAATGGCACATTATGAATTTTAGATAAATTAAAGGAGTGGACATGATGAATAAAAAAATCTCATTTCTTATTATACTTGCACTTATAATATTATACTCTGCCGTAAGCTATACTTCCCTTCCGTTTAAGGGTATAATAAGTCTTCTGATAATATTGGGAATTGCTGTAGTGGTGGCAAAAACTCTTAAGAAGGATAAAAACAAGGAGGAATAAAAATGTTTGGAATATTATCTAAAATCATTTCGGCGATTTTTGTCCTGCTTATTTATTATTTTATCTTCATTATCGTCAAAATGATTTATTCCGACATCAATGTAATGAAGCGAAAAAAGGCGGGACTTCCTGAATATGAGGCATATCTTAAGCCGATAAACCAGCCAAACGGAGTACATTTCGACTTGGCAGAGCGATATCCTTTATACGGAAATGAAACCATAGGCCGAAGCAAGGAATGTGAAATTTTCATAGAGGATAACTTTATGTCGCATCAGCACAGCAGAATATTCAAGGAGGATGACGGATTCTTTTTAGAGGATCTCGGAAGTACAAACGGAACATTCTTAAACGGAAACGAAGTTACTGATGAAGCAATGGAGCTTCTCGACGGAGATAAACTTTGCATAGGTCAGGTCGAATTCATGTTCTTAAGACCGGAGGCTAAATCATGAAGGGGAAGGTGTACAGACAAACGACACCTTTGATTCTTTTGTGCTTCATGAATGTTTTGGGTTTTCTCATGCTGGCATTTATGAGGGACAATTTTTTCGAAGGAATAAAAACTCTTACCACAGGAGTTATTTTTGTGGCACTTATGGTTGTTTGCTATTGCCTTATAAAGCTTCTTAAAATGGGGGACCCTTATCTTCTGCTTCCGGTAACGGCACTTTTATCTGTGGGACTTTTAATGCTCACCAGAATAAATGAGTCTGTGGGAAAAAGGCAGATGATGTGGTTTTTTATTTCAGTTGCTGTTTATTTTATATCATTTTTCCTTTATAAGGGTATAAAAAACAGGGACAGGCTTTTTCTGCTTTATGCAATAGTATCAATAGGACTTTTTGTTGCAACCATTGTTTTCGGAAGAACGGTAAACGGAGCTAAAAACTGGATTTATATAGGCTCTCAGGGCGTACAGCCATCAGAATTTATAAGAATACTTTTTGTTTTTGCCGTGTCATCCCTGTTATCGAAAAAGCCGGGCGGTAAAATTATGGCGACCGAATGGAAAAAAAGCTTGTTTATTATGTTTTATGTTTATATAAACCTTGGCTTTTTGGTGCTTCAGAGGGAATGGGGAATTGCCGTTTTGTTTTTCCTTATTTATTTTTCACTTTATTTTGTATTCGGAAAGCACAAAATTTTGCTTGTTGCAAATTCTATAGTTGTGGCACTGGGTTGCTTTGCAGGCTATAAGCTTCTTTATCATATAGAAACCCGTGTTGCAATGTGGCTTAATCCTTTTTCCGACCCTTCGGGAAGAGGGTACCAGATAGTACAGTCTTTAATTGCCATAGCCTCCGGAGGATTTACCGGGCAAGGCCTGGGAAACGGAAGCCCCTATTATGTCCCGCTGGTTGAGTCGGACTTCATCTTTTCGGGAATATGCGAAGAATTCGGAATCCTTGGGGGAATCGGGGTTATCCTTTTGTATTTCATAATGGTTTACAGGGCCTTTAAGATATCCCTTTCCGTGCCCGATGGGTTTGATAAAAAGGTGGCCCTCGGCCTGTCTGCCATGTTTTCGTTTCAGATTTTCATAATCTTAGGTGGCGTAATAAAGCTTATTCCGCTTACGGGTATTACTCTTCCCTTTATAAGCTACGGCGGTTCATCATTGGTTACAAGCTTTATGGCATTGGGGATTTTGCAGGCAATAAGCGTAAAGGAGGGGGACAGCATTGAATAAAAGAATAATTATGCTAATGACTTTTGTGGGCGTGCTTTTCATGTTTATGGCGGTCTACCTCTCCCTTTTTGGTGCATTTAAATCGGAAGAGCTTAAGAAAAGTGTATACAATCAGCGACTTTATGACAGAGAAAGTAAAATAGAAAGAGGAACCATATACGACAGAAACGGTGTTGTTCTGGCACATACCGACCTTTCTGAAGGCAGCGAGAGAATATATCCTTACGGCGATTTGTATACTCACGTTATAGGATACAACTCCAAGATGTACGGAAAAAGCAAGATAGAGCTTTCATTTAATGAGTATTTGTCGGGAGAGGGTGCCATGGGAACGGCAATGAATATTGCATCCGAAGCCTTTGGAGAAGAAAAAAAGGGAATGGACTTAACCCTGACAATAGACCATAAGCTTCAGAAATATTCTTCGGATGTTCTGGGTAATAAGAAAGGCTGCATAATTGTTATGGACGCCGCTTCCGGCAAAATCCGTGCCATGGTTTCAAAACCAACTTTTAATCCGTCAGAGCCGCTTTTATCCGAGGAATGGGGCACTCTGACAGAAAGAGAAGATTCTCCTTTTCTTGCCCGTGCAACAGGCGGACTTTACGCTCCGGGGTCCACATGGAAAATATTAAGCTCTGTATCTGTAATAAGAAGCGGTCTTGAAGAGGAAATCGTTAATGACGAAGGTAAAATAATAGTTGGCGGAAGAGAATATACAAATTCTAAAGAAAAGGCCTATGGAGAAATTACGCTTACGGAGGCATTTTATAATTCCAGCAACGTGTATTTTGCTAAAATGGGCAGCGAAATTGGGAAAAGCGGACTTTCGGTTTATGATGATTTCCTTCTTGGAAAAGATATAAACACCGATATGGTGATTGCAGGCAGTACCCTTTCCGATAAAATATCCAAAATGAGTGATGCAGATATTGCATCCACTTCCATCGGGCAGGGAAAACTTCAGGTAACTCCTCTATACATGACAATGGTTGCATCAAGCGTGGCAAACGGCGGAAAAATGGTAAAGCCGTATATTGTGGAAAAAGCGGGAAGAGGAAACTTTACGGCATATGAGGCTAAAGATGAAGTGTTGACAAAGCCGTTAACGGAAGCCGAGGCGGAAAAAATTAAGGAAATGATGGCACTTTGCGTTAATAAAGGAACGGGAAGAAGTGCGGCAATTTCAGGACTTGATGTTTACGGAAAGACAGGAACGGCTCAAAATGAAACAGATAAGAGCCATGACTGGTTTGTTGGCTTTGCGGAAAATGATGAGGGAGAAAAATCAGTCATCTGCGTAATGCTTGAATATAACGGAGTGGGAAGCTCGGAGGCGGCGGCCATGGCAGGAAGAGTTTTTTCCTACTGGCTTGGATAAAATTAAAAGTTGCGATTGGTTTTGCCAATCGCAACTTTTTTACTCTGTTATTACGTTTTTACATTCTCTGAGGATTATGCCTGTTTCCCCCAGCTGTCTTAAAGTGGTATCTTCGGTTTTGACAAATTTGTTGTTTCTGAAAATTACATTTTCGCAGGATAAAAGGGACATATAACGCTTATCGTTTTCGCTGAAGGTGTTTCCTTCAATTACAATATTTTTGTGGTATGGAGCATCGTGCTTTTTAATCTGCGGGTCCGATATGATAACAGGCCCGCCGCAGTATGCGGCCTTTGAAAAGTCGTTGTTTCTTATTGTTACATCCGATACGGGACCACTTTCATACCAGCTGTTGGCGTCACCCGCCATATCAATGGCACTGCCCATGTTGTAGAAGGTGCAGTTTTCGATTAACGCTTCCCTGCTTGTGGCTATTAAAAAGCCTCTCGGTCTGTTAAAGCCGCAGCGGCAGTTTTCGATATGTACCTTTGGCATACGGCTGTGATTTTCAAACACGTTGCCTTCTTTCATATCAGGTGAAAGGGACTCATTTGTTTCAAGAATAAAATATTTTTCCGAAATTGTTCTGGAGGATTTAACTGTGTATTCGGCATAGGGCAGTAAACTTTCATTGTCACAAAGGCGGATATTGTCCCCTTTTTTAAATACGTTAATTCCGGCCTGCTGGAAGTGCCCGAAGGCGAGGAGTACGGAATTTTCAGAAAGCTTCTTAACTACGGGAGCGTAAATTCCGTGGATGTTGGCAGAGTCGTCCATCATGCTTTCAAAGCGACAGTTTTTGATATGGAGGAGGCCCGAGCAATTTACAAAGTGAGTGGCATCAGCATCGACGGAGAGCATCCTGCCTTCGCCCGGAAGTGCCTGTACGTTATCTAAGGTGATGTTTTCTGACAAGCTTGCGATAATTCCCATTGAAAGAGTGTGCGTAAGAAGGATGTTACAGAGTGTTACATCTTTGCATTCGGTAACGTAAATGCCGGGATACTTTCTGTCATTGTGGGTGCAAAGCCAGTAGCGTCCCACCTTGTGGTGATATTTGAAGTCGCCTTCAAGACGAAGCACATTTTTATCCGGTTTTGATGCCGTTAAGTAGCGGTGTAAAAATGCCATAAAGGTTTTGTCGGGAACACCTGAAACATTTGCAAAATAGGTGGGAGTGCCAAGGGCAGGCCCTTTTATCTCGGGGTCAAATTCATTTACAAGGAACTTATTTGCCACATTTTCCCATCCGTCTCCGTAAAAGCGGAGAGCGTTTTCGGCTATGTCAACGTGGAAAATGTCATCGTCATATTGAAGATTTATAAAGTCTTCCCCGGCATCTATGATTTTCGCCTCAAAATACATTGGCTCAGAATAGTCGATAGAAAGATTTTTTACACTGACATTTGTGCAGTTATCAATTACAAAAGGAGACATTCTGCCGTGGAAAATAAGAGAAGCACCTTCGCCGTCAATTGTTACATTGTTCAAATTTTTAAGAAGAAAGGCGATAGGCTTTCTGCTCCAGTCATTATTGGGAACAAAGTATTCTGCACTTTCTGCAAAATCGGGATAAAAATGCAGCGTTCCTCCGCCAAGATGCAGCGTGTCTCCGTCATTAAGTGAGGATACTGCATTAAGAACAGATAAGGTCATATCATCTTTTTCTGTGGAAATAAGGAAATCTTTCAAGAAAATATTCATGGTGGTACTCCTTTTGCGGTATTTCGTATGAAAATATATTACAACAAAAATTAAATAAAAACAACAGTTTTTTGAATTTTTTGAAATTTAAGGAATAAATTATGTTTGACTTAATAAATATATGTGGTATAATAATATATGGATTTGGTGTTCGGAAATATTAAAACGGAGGTGAAAAAGTGGCAAAAAAGCAAAAACTGAAGATTATTCCTCTGGGCGGCATGAATGAAATCGGTAAAAATCTCACCGTGTTTGAATACGGTGATGAAATAGTCGTTCTGGACTGCGGAATGACTTTCCCCGACGAGGAAATGCTGGGAGTAGATTTGGTTATTCCCGACATGTCATATCTTGTCAATAACAGAGACAAGATTAAGGCTGTTCTTCTTACACACGGGCATGAAGACCATATAGGCGGTCTTCCTTATTTTTTGAGAGCTATGAGCAATGTTCCTATCTTCGGAAGTCGTATGACAATAGGGCTTGTGGAGCATAAGCTGAAGGAACACGGCATACTCTCAATTGCAAAACTGAATTCGGTAAAAGCGGGTGATTCCATAAAGCTCGGAAACAATTTCAGAGCTGAATTTATAAGGGTAAATCACTCCATTGCCGACTCTTTCGGTATTGCATTATATACTCCTGCAGGGGTAGTTGTGCATACGGGCGACTTTAAGATTGATACCACACCCATCGACGGGGAAATGATTGATCTTGCACGCTTTGGTGCTCTGGGTGATTCCGGAGTACTGGCACTTCTTAGTGATTCCACCAATGTGGAGCGTCAGGGTTATACCATGTCCGAGCGTACGGTCGGACAGAAATTTGATGAGATTTTTGCATCTCACCCGAAGCAGAGAATAATCGTAGCGACGTTTGCATCCAATGTACACAGAGTACAGCAGATAATAGACGCCGCAATAAAAACAAGAAGAAAGGTGGCAATCTCAGGCCGAAGCATGCAAAATGTGGTGGAGGTTGCAATCGAACACGGCTATATGCGTGTTCCTCAGGGTCTTATCATAAACATTGAGGACGTGCATAAGTACAAAAACCATCAGCTTGTAATAATAACGACAGGTAGTCAGGGCGAGCCTATGAGTGCTCTTACAAGAATGGCATTTTCTGACCATAAACAAGTGGAAATCGGTAACGGCGACTTAGTAATTATTTCAGCATCACCAATTCCGGGCAACGAAAAAACGGTTTCCAAGGTTATAAATGAGCTTTTCAAAAAGGGTGCAGAGGTTATCTATAAGGCTTTAGCAGAGGTTCATGTATCTGGCCATGCCTGCCAGGAGGAACTTAAAATCATACTTGGCCTTGTAAGACCTAAGTATTTCATTCCTGCTCACGGTGAATACCGCCATCTTGCAACCAGTGCAAAGCTTGGCATAGCGTCGGGAGTAAAGGAGAAAAACACCTTTATAATGGGACTTGGCGATGTGCTTGAATTGAATCGTGAAAGTGCGGCAATCACAGGCACTGTTACGGCAGGTGCACTGTTGATAGACGGCTATGGCGTGGGAGATGTAGGTAATGTTGTACTAAGGGACAGAAAGCATCTTTCTGAAGACGGCATTATAGTTGTGGTTATGACCCTTGATAAACGAGGAAGAATAATCGCAGGCCCCGAGGTTGTATCCCGAGGATTTGTATATGTAAAGGAATCCGAGGAGCTTATGGAGGGTATAAGAGCCGTTGCAACCTATGCTGTGGAAGAAACAGTCAGAAAGAACAAAAAGGTGGCAATCGACTGGATTGCAATAAAAAATGCGGTTAAGGGAGAAATTACAGACTTCCTTCACGAGGCAACCAAGCGTAAGCCCATGATTCTTCCGATTATTATGGAAGAGGGAAAAAATAAGTGAAAAACGGAGTGATTATCACTCCGTTTTTTCACTTATTGCTATCTTGTTATTGTGATTTCCTGGGTTTCGCCGTTCCAGGAAACATTATATCCTAAATGCTCCGAAATAAAGCGTACCGGGATAAAGGTGCGGTTGTCCTTTATTCTGGGAGCAGAACGGAGGCTGTAGCGTTCCTGACCTCTGCGGACGGTGGTTACATAAACATTTCTGTTTTGTATCTGAAGATAAATTTCTGTTGAGTCTTTCTTTATTGTAATTCCCTGAACTTCTCCGTCCCAGATGATTTCAGCATCCATCAGCTCCAAAAGGCCTCTTAAAGGGATAAAGGTGGTTCCGTTTTCTATGTAGGGTGCGGTATCCATCTTTACTTCGCCGTCATTATGGACTATTGTATCCGAACCTATTTTCAGAGTATAGAAGCGGCTTTCTTCTTCTAATCTTTTAAGATAAGCGGGATAATCCTGCAAAAATTCAAGTTCTGCACAGCTTCCTAAGTTTCCGGTGCCTGTTTTGAGAGAAAACTTGAAGAACTGAGCCGTTACTTTTTCCTCGAAAAGATAGGTGCTGCCACTTAAGTTTTTGGGAAGGAAGCTTAAGTCTTCCTTGATAAGTGTGAAGTTCACGCCGTCATTACTTGCATAAATGCTGAAGTTTTCCCAATAACCGTCAAAGCGGTCTGTCTGTCTCGGATAGTAGGTAAATCCGGAAAGCTCGTAAGAGTTTCCGAGGTCAATTAATAAATCGTAAGGAGCTTTCATATAGGTTTCTGCCTGCCAGTAGGAGGAAACGGAATCGTCAACGATGTTCATAACCTCATGCCCCTGCCATATGTCGCCGTCATAGGAAGCGGTTGCTTTCTCCTTGTTTATGGGGTAGTAGGCATTTTCCTTCATTTCCTTAAGGAACTCGTCAAAGGGCCGTGCATTTTCGCCCTCTTTGGGTTTTATTATGTCAAAGTCACACATGGAGCCGTGACCGCCGAGTGCATCAATGTATTCAATTTTTACTTCCTGTGCCATAACTACGGAGCCAAATTCCTCACGGCGGATAAGTCCGTTTACCTTATAGTTGTATTCGGACACGAATTTGTATTCTCCGTCAACTTTTATATAAAAGTTCATTTTGGTGGGCTGACCTGCAGGAGTTTTATCCTGACGCATTGTCATAATAAATCCGGATATGGGAAGCTCTTCTCCGAAGTTTACTTCAAGTACATGGGGAAGAGGAGCAATCCATGATACACGGCTGTTTTCCCAACCGTAATCTGTGTGCCAGTAAGTTCCGGGATAGCCGTCAATCATACGCTTTGCGGGCCAGTTTTCGTGCTCGGAAGATGCTACTACGCTCCAAAGCGTCTTATCTCTGTAGGTGTCGGCATATTCGGGTTCTTCGTAATATGCAAATACAGGGAGGAGAGGAATAAGTGCGAGTATCAATATAAGAACTGTTAACTTTTTCATTTTTCTGCCTCCTTAATCTATATAATGAATTACGGATTTTGCCGTATCTTGCGCTGCGTTGCCCACAAGATAAGCACCGTTACCCAAAGAAATTACGGTTTTGCCCATGCAATCTGAGAGTATGCTTAAAGGAATATAAATATCACCGTTTGCAACAACTACCGGTGCAGTCAGTGTAAGAAGCTTTCCATTCTTTCTTGCCTCAAGTGTACCGATATATGTATAATACCAGTTGTTTTCAGCAAAATCGGTTAAATCCTCGTTAAGCTCGTAATTATAAAATCTTAAAATATTTGAATAGTGGTCGTATTCTGTTTTGCTTCTGCCCCAACCAACTATTTCCTCAAAGGCTTTTCTGGGAACATATAGCGTACCGTTCATTTCAAAGGGAGTAACGCTTGTATCCTTTTCGGAAACATTCATAATTCCGCCTGATACAATCATTTTTTCCTTTCCTGCCACTAAAACGGAACTGTTATCCAATGCACTTCTTTCATCCTTTGTAAGAGCAAGCTGAGGAAGCTCGGTGTAAAGATAGTTAAAGCGGCCTATGGGAGCGGTGTTAAGATTTGAGTAGAAATCGATTATCTCTGTATAGGTGCCGGAAAGCCATTTAAGCTCCATATCGATTTTCTCAGTTTCTCCGATTAATACTCTGGGAAGCTTAATCTGTATTGAATCTCCCGATACGGCATATTCGTAGGTGCCTATTTCCGTATAGGTGATTTCTTCTCCGTTTTTGGTAAGTGATTCTGCTTTTCCGATAATTCTTCCAAGGACGTAGTCATAGCCGTCAACACCTGTTTTTGGATTTCTGTCGGAATTTATAAGAAGCTGAAGAGCTCCGTCTTCCAATGCTATAGCTTTATCTGCCTTTGCCATAAAGTAAAGGTTTTCGCCGTCCCTTGCGGCTTTTGAAGATATAACTCTGTTTGCAACCTTTATATCGTAAGTTTTAACTTCTCCGATGCGGCTGTCTGTGAAAGCATCTTTACCTGATCTGTCCTGTCCTTTATAATTTAAGAACTCGGGACCCACGTCTTCCCATTGAGATACGTTAGCGTTTATATCTATGGTGATTTCTTCTGTGGCAACAGGAGCCGGACGAACACCTTTATACTTTCTTACAAGGTCACAAAGCATATTGTAGCAGTCATCTTTAAGCAGGCCCTTAACAGGCTCAAAGTCACGGCTGTGCTCAGAGTCGAAAGCGTCGGGGAAAGCCAGGTCAAAACCTGAGTAATTTCTGTGAAGCTCGGAACAAAATTCATTCCAGCCGTCAACATATATAAAGTGGGGGTCTCTTTCAAGAGCAAGATAAGCCTGCTCACGGAAGTAATAGGCTTCGCGAACAGATTCTACGGTATAGTCATCTCCAAATGCACGGGAGTAGTTTCGGCCCTGTGCATATGGGTCATTCATGGTGTTATGATTTCCTGCATAGCCTACGTTTAAGGCAACGCCTACACAAGTAAACTCGGGTCTGGTATCATTTGTCTTATTACCTCTGCCGAGCTGGGGAAAATCTTCAATCCAACGCCAGGTTGAACTGTCCTTTTCGCCGACATTGTCATCCTCACGGAAAGAGAAAAAGTCACCTATTATTTCCATAAGCTCTCTGCCCTGAGGATCACCTGAAAATTGCTTTTTAACTCCGTCAACATTGGGGATACCGAAAATAAGGGGTTTGTTATCCCAGTGGAACCATATGTCTGTCATGTCTTCCTGCTGAAAGCAGGTGTTGTATAAAGACAGGAAAAGCTTTACAAGGTCGTAGTTTCCTGTCCAGCTTCCGCAAAATACGGAAATTTCGGGGATGTCAACTCCGTCTTTTTTTGCATCACGGAAAGCCTTGGCAAGGCTCATGAGCATACTTATTCTTGTGCTTCCTCCGTTTGAGTAGTCAAGGAAAATTGAGTCAACTCCTGCTGCTGAAAGCAGTTCAGCATGGCGACGGTATACCCAGTAATCGTGGGAGGAATAAAAACCGTAAACCGGTTCGTCCCAATAGGTTTTTGTAAGGTTTGTCCAGGCAGAAGAACCTTCAATTGTCATGGCGTCGGGATGCTCGGCCAACACTTCTGAAATTATGCAGGCGTTGGAGGTGGGGGCGATGTCTGTCCAGTTCCAGTACATCATACCCACATAGCGGTCGCCCTCTTTTACGGGACCGGCCTCACCGTATTCTGCAACCTTACGTCCGAAATCGTCGGTGGCAACCCATGTGTCTGTATAAAAGTCTTTTATGTAGCTGTCGTCAACCTGCTTATCATAAAGGTCCTCGACGTAAACATCCTTTGAAAGAGTGAAGCTCTTTATACGAAGATCTGTTGCATAACCATCCCAGTAAGTTCCGATAAAATACAAATCATGAACACCTGATATTCCGCCAAGGTATGCGGTGTATTTATCTTTAGGCTCGGAAATTACGATGAAGGCAACTTCCTGACCTGTCATGGGATCGTCCACACGGACACGTATGGTTTCGCCGCTTCCTCTTGTAAGATTAAGATATTCCATTTCAGCAGTTACGGAATTTATACCCGTAAGGTCAACGCCCTTGAAACAAATGTATTCGTTTCTGCCCCAGTGCTTTGCGGAAGTTCCTATTTCTATTCCTTCCTGGATGTCGGAATTAATGGGAAGAAGAACGATATCCCCTTCTCCTGCAAAGACGGGCATTATACCGATAAGTGCCAGAATTAGCATAATGCAAAGTATTTTTTTCATACATCTAAGCCTCCTTTTTAAACATTATAGTATAAAATGTTATGTATGGCAAGGGAGAATTTGATAGTAAATTTGTATTTTTCGATAGTAAAATATAAAAAAGTAAGCTGTTTTGGGTAGCTTACTTTTCTTTTCCGATATTAAGAATTATAACTGCACCTAAGATTAAAAGAATTCCCGTAACCGATAGAAAATCTGTTGGCTCACGAAGAATGAATATTCCGACGATGGATGCAACCATAGGTTCAACCGATGCCATAACCGCTGCTTTTCCCGCTTCTGTTTTCTTAAGTCCCAAGGTGTAAAATAAAAACGGAAGAAATGCTGTAACGAGCCCTGTTGCGAAAAGCTCAAAAATTAAAGCAGGGATGCTTTCTGCGTTCTGAAACGCAGAAACAAATGTGGTGGGCGGTGCGAAAATGAATGAGCCCAGTCCTGCAATTGTAAAGGCATACGCCGTTAAGGTTAAGGGGTGGTGCTTTTGGAGTGCATATTTTCCTAAGATTGAATAAAGAGCATAGGTTATTGCGGATAAGGCACCCATAAAAATTCCCATCGGGGTAACGTGGGCGTCCCCACTTGCGATACCCGATACAAGGACGCAACCTGAAAAGGCAAGGACTAAGGCAAGAGCCTTTTTAGCTGTAAATTTTTCTTTGAAAAGGAAAAGGGATGCCACCATTACGATGATGGGTGCGGTGTATAAAAGGATTGCGGCAACAGCCAATGATGAAAGGTTTATGGATTCGAAATATGTGGCACTCATTAAAAGTACGGAAAAAAGCCCGGTGGCAACCAGCAGTGGTAAGTCGCGGAGTTTTATTTTAAGAAGGCTTTTATCTTTGATAAGGGTAAAAAGAATGAATAGTATTCCTGCGGAAAAAAGTCTTGCGGCAGATATCTGTATGGAAGTAAGGGCATACACCTCTCCCAGGTGGCGGACAAAAAGCCCCATTATACCCCAGAGGATGCCGGCTATTATTATGTAAAGGGATGAAAGCGTCATAAAAATTCTCCTTTTAATATTCTTATCTAAGTTTAAGTATTTACGGCCTTTTTGTCAACATATAAAACGACAAAAAACAAGGGGTTAAAAAGTAAAAAAACAGTTGAAATTTACATTTCTCTGATATATAATGAATTTGTATGTTTTGTGTTTTGAGGTGATTTTATGAGTAATACAGAGCGTCCTCTTGACAATATGGTAACGAACGGCGGATTTATGAGAATTTTCAAATCCATAACATGCGTCGGAGACAGCTTGTCTTCCGGTGAGTTTGAATCTTTGAAAGAGGATGGAACAAAAGGCTATTACGATATGTTTGAATATTCCTGGGGACAGATCATAGGAAGAACCATCGGAGCAACTGTGAACAGCTTTTCAAGAGGCGGCATGACGGCAAGGGAATATGTTGAAAGCTATGCCGACTTAAAGGGTTTCTGGGATGAGGATAAAAAGAGTCAGGCGTATATTTTCGCCCTTGGCGTAAACGATACGGGTTCATGTGAAAAGGGAGAAATTTCCGATATATGCATGGAGGACTATACCAAAAACGGAAAAACTTTTGTGGGATATTATGCATCTATTATTCAGCGTTATAAGAAAATGCAACCCCGTGCAAAATTCTTCCTTATGACAATGCCCCGTGACATAAGAATAGATAAACCGAGATACGAAAAGTTTCTTTCCTTTAACGAAGAAATAAGAAAAATGGCACAGCTTTTTGACAATACGTATCTGATAGACCTTGAAAAGTATGCTCCCGTTTATGACGAGGATTTCCGCGAGAATTATTTTATGGGCGGTCATCTGTCACCTGCGGGCTATGTGTGGACGGCGGATGTGGTTATGAGCTATATCGATTATATCATCCGTCACAATATGAAGGATTTTAAAGAAGTAGGCTTTATCGGAACAGATATCCGGGGAGCCGGAATGTGAGGTAATTATGGAACAGAAATTTGATATTGCCATAATAGGCGGCGGAATAGGCGGCCTTATGGCGGCATATAAAATAAAAAAGGAAACCCCGGAAAAGTCGGTTATAATACTTGAGCGCGGCTTTGATCAGGAAAAGAGATTTTGCCCTGCAGGCAAAAACAAAAAGTGCGTTCACTGTAAGATTTGCAGTATTTCGGGGGGCTATGCGGGTGCCGGTGCTTTTTCCGACGGTAAGTTCAATATCGGTACGGCTTACGGCGGTTCTATGGGCGAGGAGCTTGGTGAAGATACCGCAATGAAATATATAAATATGGTGGATAAGGTTCTGGAAAGCTTTTCCGAGGACTATCCTCCCTTATTTATGTCAAATGAAGAACTTAAGTTAAAGTGCCTTCAGAACAATTTAAGGCTTCTTGATATGAATGTAAGACACCTTGGCACCGACAAAAACTATAATACCATGCTTAATTTGATAAAGCATCTTGCAGGGGTCGGCGTTGTTATGAAGTCCCGTGCAGAGTGCAAGGATATTACAAAGCTGGGCGACGAATTTTTCGTTGACTATGACCACAGCGGAGAAGCTATAAGAATTAAAGCCGATAAGGTTATAATAGCAACAGGCAGAAGCGGTGCAGCCTTCGTTAAGGCTATCTGCAAGAAGTTTGACGTAAAAATAGAGGCAAATTCCGTTGATATCGGAGTAAGAGTTGAAATGAAGGACGTTATCTGGAGGGAGTTTTCATCCAAGATTTATGAGCCTAAGATTTTGTACAGAACGGAGACCTTTGAGGACAGAACAAGAATGTTCTGCTTTAATCAGGGCGGCTTGGTTTCTGCTGAGAACAACAACGGCATAATCACCGCTAACGGTCACTCTTATGCGGAACCTGAAAAGAAGACTGACAACTGTAACTTTGCAATTCTTTCGTCTATCCATTTCAAGGGTGACTTTGATAAGCCTACAGAATATGCGGAAAACATCGCAAGAAACATGAACTTTGCAGGAGAAGGAAACATTATTGTTCAGCGTTTCGGAGACCTTAAGAGAGGCAGACGTACCAACGAACACCGCTTAGCCGCCAACAGCGTAATTCCCACAATGGCGGCGTTCCCGGGAGATTTGTCCATCGTGCTTCCTTACCGTGCCCTTACCAACATCATAGAGACCATTTATGCTCTTGATAAAGTGGCTCCGGGCTGTGCGAATGACGATACTCTGTTATACGGATGCGAAAACAAGTATTATTCTATCCGTCCTGTTCATGACGGTAATTTCGCTATTGCTGACGGAATGTATTTAATTGGCGACGGAAGCGGTATTACAAGAGGCCTTTCACAGAGCGGTGCTATGGGGCTTTACGTTGCGGATGCAATATCGGGCAATTTATAATAAGAAGGTGCTACGCTGTAGCACCTTTTCTATTGAAATTGAAGGAAGTTTATGGTAGAATAACAAGTGATATAAAATAGCTTTATGATGCAGTAGCAATCAGATATAAAGGAAGCGATTAAATGAAAATTGTACTTGAAAATTTAACAAAGCGTTTCCCGGGGAGAGGGAAAAAGGATAAGACCGTGACAGCCGTTGATAAGTTTAATTTTGAATTTAAAAACGGAAAGCTGACAGGACTTCTTGGCCCCTCCGGGTGCGGAAAAAGTACGGTGCTTAACATGATTTCGGGTCTTTTATCTCCCACTGAAGGAAAGATATACTTCGGAGAAGAAGATGTTACCTTGCTTTCTCCTGAACTCAGGGGCGTCGGGATGGTGTTTCAGAGCTATGCCCTCTATCCTCATTTAACAGTTTTGGGGAATATAATTTTTCCTTTGCAGAACTTAAAGGGAAAAGCGAAAATGTCAAAAGAAGAAATGATTGCTGAGGCCGAGAAGGCAGCAAAGCTTGTGCAGATTGAAGGACTTCTTATGAGAAAACCTGCTGAGCTGTCAGGTGGACAGATGCAACGTGTTGCAATTGCAAGAGCACTTGTGAAGAAGCCTAAGGTATTGCTTCTTGATGAGCCGTTATCAAATCTGGACGCAAGGCTAAGACTGCAGACTCGTGAGGAAATCAGGCGTATACAAAAAGAAACCGGGATAACCACCGTATTTGTAACTCATGACCAGGAGGAGGCCATGAGTATCTGTGATGAGATTGTAGTTATGAAAGACGGGGTTATAAACCAAATGGGTGCTCCTCAGGAGGTTTACGATAATCCGGAAAATATTTTTGTCTCAAAGTTTTTGGGAACTCCTCCCGTAAATGTATTTTCAGGAGAGGTAAAAGGGGGAAAGCTTTACATAGGAGATGAGGCTGTCATGGATGCACCCTTTAAGGATGCCCTCGTAAAAGTCGGAATCCGTCCCGAAGGCTTTGCGATTGATGTTGACGGTGCATTTTCATTAAAACTTCATTCGATTGAAGTTATGGGCAGGGATAAAAGCTTTGTTATGTCCCACGAAAAGGCGGAAAACGGAGCTGTCCGTGTTATTGTTCCTTCAGAAAGCGTTTCGCAACAGGATGGAGAGAAAGTAAGTTTTTCATTGAAAAAAGAAAAAGTTTTTGTTTTTGATAAGGAAACAGGAGAAAGAATGAAGGTGCGTCATGAAGATTAACAAAGCCTGGCTCTATCTTCTTCCTGCCATTGTATTTCTTGGTGTTTTTATGGTTTATCCCCTTATTGACGTTTTTGTTTATTCTTTTGAAGAAGGGTATAATTCTGCATCGGGAACTTTTTTCGGAATCGGTGGCTATAATTATTCTTATGTGTTAAGAGATCCCTACTTTTTGCAGGCACTTAAAAACACATTTTTGCTGGTTATAATAACGGTGCCGTTATCGACGGCAATAGCAATTTTAATTTCCGTAGGACTTAACGCTATAAATCCGTTGAGGAATTTTTTAAGATCGTTATATTTTCTGCCCTATGTTACCAATACGTTGGCAGTAGGATTGGTGTTTATGGTGCTTTTTAAGAAAACACCATACTCAGAAGGACTTATAAATTTACTTCTCAGCCTGTTTAATGCCGGGCCCGTTGATTTTATGGAAGGCCCCTATTGGGCAAAGATGATGGTTTTATGCATCTATACAATATGGGTTGTAATGCCTTTTAAAATTTTGATTTTAACAAGTGCTCTTTCCTCTGTTCCGGAAAGCTGCTACAATGCGGCCAGGGTTGACGGAACGGGAAAATGGAGGATTTTCACAAAAATCACACTGCCAATGATTTCGCCCACGGTATTTTATCTTGTTATAACAGGCTTTATCGGGGCATTTAAATGTTATTCTGATGCGGTGGCTCTTTTCGGAACAAATCTTAATGCTTCGGGCATGAACACAATCGTAGGCTATATTTACGATATGCTCTACAGCGATGGGGGAGGTTATCCGTCTTATGCCTCGGCTGCGGCGATTATACTTTTTGTAATAGTGCTTACGGTAACGGTTATAAATCTTCTTGTTTCAAAAAAATACGTTCACTATAATTGAGGGTAGTCATGAAAGAATTAAATTTTGAAAAAAGAGAAAAGCGGGAAAAATTAAAAAACGGGATTTTCAAAGGAGTTATTTATGCCTTTCTTTCATTTTGGGCATTATTTGTACTATTTCCGTTTTACTGGATGGTGCTTACATCTTTTAAAAGCTATGCCACTTACAATTCCGAGTTTATCCCAAAGTTTTATTTAACTTCTCCCACCTTTGAAAATTATATAGAGGCTTTTACCGCAGTACCGCTTTTTACATATTTTATGAATACGGTGATTTTTACGGTCATCACGGTTAGTCTTATGCTGCTTGTAACGGTTCCTGCATCATTTGCTTTTGCAAGGTTGGAATTTAAGGGAAAAAATTTGCTCTTTACCTTATTTTTATCCCTTATGATGATACCGAATGAGCTTGTCATTATTACAAATTTTGTGACGGTTACAAACCTGGAGCTCAGAAACACATTTACAGGGCTCATTCTTCCGTCAGTGATGTCGGTTTTCTATGTTTATCTGCTTAAAGAAAGCTTCGGAAGCGTTCCTGATGAGCTTTACCGTGCAGCAAAGGTGGACGGAACAAGTGACTTTAAGTTTATGATGAAAGTTATGGTTCCTATCTGCAAGCCCACTATCATCACTGTGACAATTCTTAAGGTTATTGAGTGCTGGAACTCCTTTGTATGGCCCAGACTTATAACGGACGAGAGAGAATATTTCCTTGTTTCCAACGGAATTCAGGAAATACGTGAAGCGGGCTTCGGTCGTGAAAACATACCTGCCATGATGGCGGCGGTGGTCGTAATTTCCCTTCCGCTTATTCTGATTTTCATAATTTTCAGAAAGAAGATTATGGAGGGTGTGGCAAGAGGAGGCGTTAAAGGATGAAAAAAGTTTTTTGCATTATTCTTGCTATGAGCTTTATTCTGCCGATTTTTTCCGGTTGTCACGGCAAAAAGGAAAGCAGAAGCTTTTTTATTCCGGAAAGCTTTGATGAAACGGAGAATTTTGAAATTACCTTCTGGGCTAAAAACGATACCAATAAAATACAGACGGCAATTTACGAAAAGGCGATTTCGGATTTTGAGGCACTTTATCCGAATATCAAAGTAAAAATGAAGCTTTATACCGATTACGGTAAAATATACAACGATGTTATAACTAACATCGCTACGGACACAACGCCTAATCTGTGCATAACCTATCCCGACCATATAGCAACTTATATGTCGGGAGGGGATACGGTGGTTCCGTTAAATGAGCTTATGGAAGATGAAAGATTCGGCCTTTCAGGAAGTGAAGTTAAGTTTGACGCACCCAAGATAGAAGAAATTGTCCCTGAGTTTTTATCTGAATGTGCATTCGGGGATACTTACTACGCACTTCCCTTTATGCGATCCGGCGAAGCTCTTTACATTAATAAAGATTATGTAGAGCGTCTTGGCTATGAAATTCCGGATAAAATTACATGGGATTTTATATGGGAGGTTTCCGACGCTGCGACGGAGAAAAACGAGGACGGAACATATAAGTTAAACGGGCAGAAGGTTATGATTCCCTTTATCTATAAGTCCACGGACAATATGATGATTCAATACCTAAAGCAAAAAGAGGCACCGTATTCTGAGCCGAACGGAGAAATCAAAATATTCAACGAAGAGACTAAGGAGTTTTTGAAAGAAATTTCAAAGCATGTGGGAAACGGAGCGTTTTCCACATTCAAAATTTCCAGTTATCCAGGAAACTTCTTTAATGCTGGACAGTGTATTTTTGCCATTGATTCCACGGCAGGAGCAACCTGGCTGGGAAGTGATGCACCGCTTTCCGACATTCATGAAAACAGCATAGTTGAATTTGAAACTGTCGTGAAAATGATTCCGCAGGTAAATCCGGATGAACCTAAAGTTATTTCTCAGGGGCCGTCGGTGTGCGTGTTCAACAAGGAAAACCCTTCCGAGGTTTTAGCTTCCTGGCTCTTTCTTCAGTATCTTTTGACCAATGAGGTGCAGATTGCCTACTCGAAAACAGAAGGATATGTTCCCGTCACAAAAAAGGCCAGGGACGATTTTGCCTACACAGAATATCTTTCACGACGGGGAGAGGATAACGACACATTTTACAGCGTAAAGATTGATGCATCAAAAATTGTGCTGGAAAATACAAAGCACAGCTTTGTAACTCCTGTTTTTAACGGATCGGCATCGCTTCGTAATGCGGCAGGTCAGCTTATTGAAGAAACGGCAAAATCTGTTAGAAGGAAAGAAACAGTGGACGATGAGTATTTTGAAGAGCTTTTCAGTGAAATGGAAAGTTTATACAGGCTTGATCAGACAGGAGGGGTTGGTGGCGGCAGGAAAAAGGAACTTTCGCCGTTACCGGCAGAATCGAAGATACTTCTTATATCCCTTGCACTTATCTGGGTGCTGATTGCTGTTTATACAATCGGGGAAAAAGTCAAAAGCAAGAAAAAATATTGACATATTTTTCTTTTGGAGTATAATATTTAAAAATAAATAATAAAGGAGAAAAAATTATGAAAAAGTTTTTAGCATTGGTACTGGCACTTCTTTTGGTATTCGCTATGGCAGGATGCACAGAAGAGGCAGCAAACGAAGAAGTTGTTGAAGAGGTGGTTGAAGAAGTTGCCGTAATGACATACGAGGAATTTGCAGCAGCCGAAATTGACACCGAGGTTACAGTTGAAACCTATGTTCAGGGCAAGCAGTCCTGGTGGGACAATAAGGGAACTTTCTATACTCAGAGCGAGGACGGAGCATACTTCCTTTATGAAATGCCCTGTACAGAAGAAGAATACAATCTTCTCACAGAAGGAACTAAAATCAGAGTAACAGGTTATAAGGCTCAGTGGGCAGGCGAAGTTGAAATTGTTGACGCAACATTTGAAATTCTTGAAGGTAACTTTGTTGCGGAAGCATTTGATGCTACAAGCCTCCTCGGAACAGAAGAGCTTATAAACCATCAGAACAAGAAGGCACTCTTTAAGGGTCTCACCGTTGAATCTGTAAATTACAAGAATGACGAGCCCGGTGATGACATTTATCTTACACTTACAGATGGAGAAGATGACTACAATTTCTGCGTTGAAGTTTACTTAACCGGCGTTGATACAGAGGTTTACACAACAGTTGGTGAGCTTGAAGCAGGCGACAAGGTTGACGTTGAAGCATTCCTTTACTGGTATGAAGGCGTAAATCCCCACATCACAGGAATTACAGTTATTGAATAATAAAAAAAACAGCCTGAATATTCAGGCTGTTTTTTTACCCAATATTATGACTTGACAAGTTATGAGAAATGTGGTATAATATATATGCTTCACGGAAAGATCTGTGGGGTCTATTTTTCTGTTCATTAAATAGCTTAATAAGTTAGAAAGGAGAGGTGCTATGGAAATGTTGGAACATCCCGATATTACAAGAATGATGCGATACGGAACGCTTGAAGAAACTGCAAGAAGAAAAAGACGCCCATGCTTTCTTAACGGATTCGTATACGGAGGAGACAGCGAGGACGAGGCAGGAGGGAATGACGATGACGAAGAGGAAGGCTTCAAAAGGCAGGCCTGCACTAATTAAGAGTATTGCGGGAAAAGCCATTAAAGAGCTTGAGAGGATTGCATTCAGCGAGGAGGAACCTATAAAAATAAGAATGGAAATACTTAAGTGGTTTACTGAGCTGGAAGTGGGAAAGCCTAAAGCTTCGGTGGATAATGAGGATAATGGCGATAAAGCCTTTGATATAAATGTTTATATCGAGGAATAGAAAAAGACTGTGATTCAACGAATCACAGTCTTTTTATTATATGATGTCAGGCGTTGAGATCACCTGTCTCTGGGTCAGTAGGATCGCCTGTCTCGGGATCTGTGGGATCACCTGTCTCGGAGTCAGTAGGATCGCCTGTCTCGGGGTCAGTAGGATCGCCGGCCTCGGGGTCAGTAGGATCACCTGTCTCGAGGTCTGTGGGATCGCCTGTCTCGGGATCTGTAGGATCGCCTGTCTCGGGATCTGCGAGATCCTCCTTAGGATAGTTTGTTTCAACGAATTCATCAATCGCATCCGTCGCATTTTGATATACTTCGTTTATATCTCCTATGGAAGAAACGGCATCAAGATTTACCTTATGTTCCTCTAAGAGAGCATCTAAATCAGTATCTTCAGAGAAATCGTATCCGGTATCTGATGATACTCCTGCGAGGTAATCATCAAGCTCAGCCTTTTTGTCTTCAACAACCTGAGAAAGTACAGCGTCATCAATGTTACTGTATGCACCCTCAATTATTGTTTCTATTTCTGCCTTTGATACAGATGCATCAATTTGATCCAGCGCATCGGATACAAAACTTTCTGCGTCTTGATACTTGGTTACATCGATATAGTTTTCAACTTCGCTTTTGCTATCTTCTATATAGGAGTTTGTGGGGATGTCATCAGCCTTGGCCTTTGCATCCGCTAAAGCGTTTTCTATTTCGTTTTCGGATGTAGATGCGGAGATGGCTTCTTTTCCTTCGGAAAGAATATCAGAGAAAATGTCTTCGTTAATTCCGAGAACAGTGCTGTAAAGAGAAACATCTATATCTTCAATATAATCTGTAAGCTCAGTCTTAGCTTCTGCTTTTACATCAGCCAAAGGATCGATTTCCGGTGTTTCAACACCCTCATAATTTTCGGGATCGCTCTGAGAACTTGTGCGGATCAGATATACAAATTTTACAACAGGCTCACCGGCTGAAACGCTTGCTGAGCCGTTGGAGGTGTAGATGAATAACTTATCTGCATCCGTGAAGCCGTACTTGTCTTCTGTGAAGAGGTTTTCTTTAAGATATCCCTTTGCAGATGTAGAAGAGGAATACATGGTTACCTTTTCTTCTTCTTCATCATAAACGAAGAGCTTTGTGGCTGAAGCGAAATTGTGTTCTTCATTAAGGGATTCATCCATTTCTTCAAAGTAGTCTGTGCTGAGCATGGGATTTACAATTACTGTACCGGTACCGGTGTTTTCGTATGAAACAGCTGTTCCGTAAATGGTACGGTATTCTGCATTTTCTGCTTTATTCTGTGTCCCTGTGGGATAGATATTAAAGCCCTTTATTCTTCTGTCGGAGGTCTCTGCCGTGTTATAGAATAAAGTATCGTCATCCACACGCTTATGGGGAAGGTTAGTAATATCCAAAGCGTGATAGAAATCATACATGGATTTATCAAGTGTGGTTGAGAAAAGTATTACGTCTCCGACATTCAAGTCATCATATTTTTCTGCCGCAGGACTACCTTTTGCTAAAGCTATGGTGTTTTCGGTAGAGTTTGCAGCTGTGCGATATTTGATTTTAAGTACGTCGGGATCGTCATTATCCTCGTCTTCCGTTGCAGTAATCACGGCCATTGTGGAGAAAGATGTAACAACATCTTTTCCGTCACTTACATACTGAAGAAGGAACTCGGCATAGTTTCCGCTTACGTTATAGGCTTCTATATAATATTTCATTCCGTGGTAGAAGCTTTTGTAATCAAATTTGCTTGCAGAATAATATTTAGTCTCACTTCTGTTTCCGGGAACGAAAACAAGAGTGGATTTACTGCTGTTATTGTAAAGCTTTACTCTTGTGGAATAAGTTGAAGATGCTTTATAAAATCCGGGTGAAGAAGAACTTGAATAATATACATGTCTGCCTTCGTCTTCTCCGTTGTCATCGTAAATGAAAGTGCTGCTTCTGAACAAGGTGTTGAAGCGTTCATCGCTTTCTGTAGAAAGGGTTCTTCCGTCAGAGTCTAAAACGGTGTCGATGGTAATGATTTGTCCGCCTGACATTTCATAACGGATAAATGATGAATGTGAGGTATTCTTGTTAAGAGGAGCTTCTTTTCCTTCGTTTATAAGTTCTGCAGCTTTTAAGAGTCTGTCCATTACTTCCTCGGGGTTGTTCTTTATGATAACGCCGTCGAATCTTACAGAGGAGTCAACCAGTATGGGGGAAGAAGTATGTGAGCCAATGGTGGATTTTGAAGGATCGACCTGATACAACATCATTGCAACTTTGTCACCCTCTTCGGGAGTTTCGGATGCATCTATATACTGTTCGTCTCCGCTTCCGTCGGCATCCTTGTATGCGAGCATTGTGATGTAGCCATATTTGGAGTCTGCGGTGGAAATGATCTCTTCTATAGCGGCAACCTTACCGTCAGCGTTGAAATAAAGCTTTACATTGTCATACTCCTGGGGGATAAACTTGTCATCTTCGGAGTAATCCTCAAGATAATCAATGTAGTTGTAGTTAAGCTCGTAATCGACCTTTTTATCTGTGGATTTGTTTCTTATCTGAATCTTTTTTGTATCATCTGTATCAATAAACTTCACGAAGCTTCCGGTAACGGCAGTTGTTTCTGCGGGTGTTACTTCTGCGGTAAGGAAATCGTGATCGATGGATTCCTTATAATCAATTACGTCATATTCCTTGACGTTAGATACTTCCATACTTGAAAGTGTTTTGGAGTTTTTCAGAGACGATACTGTTCTGTCTATTTTTTTGGTCGTATCGCTGTAAAGAACGTTTAAATCTTCTGCTCCGAACTTGAATTTAATTACACCCGAACTTGCTACTTTACCGTTTACAACGGCTGTTTTGTAGGATTCTACAAAAATTATATCATACTTTTTGTCGCCGTCATTGGAATAGAATGTGAAAGAACCAATTTCTGTATCTGTTATAAACGAGGAATCATATTCATAGTTTTCGGCATCTTCTGTGTTTATGGATTTATCGTTGTAGATGATATAAAGGCTTTCCGGATCGGCAAGAGTCAGTGTTTGCTTCTTTTCGTCGCTGTCGTAGTAGGTTACTATTGTTTCGCCGGTTTCGTCTGATGTAGACATATCAATGAAATCATCCAAAGATACGGAAACAGCACGGTTCTTCTTTTCAATGATTGTTATGTCGGAAATATATTCTTTTCCGTCATCATCTTCCTTTATTGTTGCACGAATGTGCTTTCCGAGATAGGAATCAATTTTTTTAGCATATTTTGATGCAACAGGCAAATCCTCTCTAACGGTCTCGTCTTCGCTGTTTTGGTATACGATGGCAAGTTCGTCGGAATAGAGGATGCTCTTTGTTGTATCAAGCATTGTGGTTTCTGTACCCCATACAACGCCGGTGATTTTGCGGGAGGACTCATCACGGCTACCACCGCCGCCACCGCCGCCACCGCCACCGCCGCCGCCACTGCTGCCTCCGCTTCCGAAGCTTACGCCGGTGAATGTTGCATTTGTGTTATCTGTGGTTTTGTTATTGGGAGTTATTGAAAGTGCGTTATAAACGAATATTGCAGTTGTTCCTCTGGTTATGGGAGAACTTTGTCCGCTTGTGTGGGGAGAGTTTACAAAGAGTTTTTTCTGCATTGCAAGCTGAATATATCCGTCGGGATAAGAAAGATTTGTGTAGCCAAGGGCACACATAATCATTTTTACAGCCTGTTCGTATGTAACGGGAGCGTCGGGCATAAATGTTCCGTCGGGAAACCCTGCAATTATTCCCATATCTTTTGCGATTTTTATATAATTCTTTGCCCAGTGAGCACTTCCGCCGACGTTGTCAACATCCGGAAAACCGGAGTCCTGATTGGTTTCGGTTGTAGTGCCTAAAAAACAAACAATAATTTTTGCAAATTCTGCACGGGTCAAAGTCTGGTCGGCTTTATATGTCCCGTCGGGAAATCCTGTAATTATGGATTTATCAACCAGTGCTTCGATGGAAATACCCAGTGGAGTGGAGTAATCTATATCGGAGAATTCGGTTGAAACTTCGCCTGCGGTAGTGTCGGCAGATGAAGTGGTCTGAGCAGCTGCGTCTTCAGCATAACATACAGGTATTGTAAGCATGCAAAAAGCCAGAATAAGACACAGAGCTTTTTTTAGCATAGTCATAAATGTACCTCCTTGATGAAATATTTATCCAGTATATTTCTATTTTACCATAAAAGGCAAGGCAAGTCAAAGGAATTTTATAGTTAGTCTGATACTTTTTGCCTGTTTGCTTTTATGTTTTTTATAAGCATTGTGATGCCGACTATAAACAGAACCAGAGATAGTGCCTGGCTGGTTCTTATCTCCGTCCCCGGGATATAGAGACTGTCGGTTCTGAGACCTTCGATGAAGAATCGCACAAGGCCGTACCAGGTAAGATAGAAGTAAAGGCAAAAGCCGTCGTATTTTATTTTTTTTGATAAGAAGTGGAGAACTGTAAATCCTACTATATTAAGGACGGATTCGTACAAAAAGGTGGGGTGGAACGGGCCACTTCCGTTTATGCACATTCCCAGTAAAAAACCATCGGAACAAACAGAGCCGTGAGCTTCTCCGTTAACAAAGTTTCCCCAGCGTCCTACAGCCTGTCCTATAAAAAGGCCCATGGAAACAAGATCAAGATAGTGAAGAACAGAAAGCTTTTTTGTGCGGCAGTAAATTATTATAACGGCCATTGCTCCTATTATGCCGCCGTAAATTGCAAGTCCGCCTTCCCATATTTTGAAAATATCCGAAAGGTCCTCTTTATAGCTGTCAAATGAAAAAATAACATAGTAAAGTCTTGCACATATTATTGCGGTCGGGAGAGCATATAGAACCATATCGAGGATGGGTTCTGTGCTTTTTCCGGCCCTTTTTTCCTTGATGTTTATGTAGAGCCATGCCAGGAAAAATCCAAGGCATATGATGACGGCATAATAATATATGCCGCCACCAAGGGCATCAAATTCGACTAATCTGCGATTTAGATTAAGGTCAATTCCCAGATTCGGAAACTCTATATGAGTCTTCATATTTAAGCCTCCTTTTTAGGATAAATAGCAGAAAGGACACACCTTTCGGGGTCAAGCTGATTGAGTCTTTCGCTGATTCCCTCATATGTTGCATTTCCTACAAATGAAGGATAGGTTAAAAGGTCAGCATCCTTTGTGGCAAATCGGCAAAAAGCATTGGAAAAGCTTTCCTGCCTGTCAAATAAAGAAACAGATTTTCCGTAGCAAACACGTTTGGCTCGCTCAAAGGCTGCCTTATCTATACCCTCTTTCTTTAATAGATTAACTTCATCGCAAATGGCCTTGTATACGGCATCGGGGTCACGGCTTTCTCCCGAAAAAGCTGAAAAAGCATAGGTAAGCTCGCCTTCGTATGATGCATCAAATCCGTCACTTATGAGATTTTGTTCGTATAAGCTGTTATAAAGACGGCTGCCTCTGCCTGCGAGAACTTCAAGAAGAATGGACATTTCGGCATCGGTTTTAACATAGTCATCGCCTTTGCCGGGAAGAGTGGTATCTTTGAATGCCACCACAAACTGAGGTGTTCCTATATCGTAATAGTCTTTGATTTCTTTTTTGGCAATATGAGGGGGTTCTTCCGGGAAATGATTTATTATTTCTCCCGGATTGCTGTCTGCTGAAATCAAACGCTCAACATACTCTCCGACTTTGGTGGGGTTAACGGCACCTGTTGTAAAGAGTACCATGTTTGAAGGATGATAAAATGTGTTATAGCATTTATAAAGCTTTTCCTTTGTGATTTCGGAAATGGACTCAACCGTACCTGCAATGTCGATATTAACGGGATTTACATTATACATGGCACGAAGTGCATTAAAATATACGTTCCAGTCAGGCTCGTCCTCATACATTCTGATTTCCTGTCCTATTATGCCCTGTTCCTTTTCAACTGTCTCGTCTGTGTAGTAAGGATGCATGGTATAGTCAAGTAAAGATTCTAAATTTTCGTAGAAGTTGGATGCAGCAGAAAAAAGATATGCAGTCATGGTAAATCCGGTAAATGCATTGGCGTTTGCCCCGTAGGCGGAAAATTTGTCAAAAACATTGCTTCCGTCCTCCTGGTCAAACATTTTATGCTCCAGATAATGAGCAATACCGTCGGGGATTTTTGTAGGTTCTGTGTCCCCGGGAGCGGTAAAATGATTGTTAACAGAACCATATCTGGTGGCAAGAATTGCATAGCTTTTTGTAAAACCTGTTTTGGGAAGGACATAAACCTTAAGGCCGCTTTTATGCTCACCGACATATAAGGTTTCCTTCATATCGGAGTAATATTTTTCTGTAAAATACATTATCTGTCAGCTCCTTTCAGGAAATAAATTGTCTTGGGAGCTATGCTTTTTCCTACTCTGACAACATCATCAACGGTAACTTTGTCAATTTTTTCTGCCAGAACTTCTCTTGAAAAGGTAATGTTCTGTGAAATGGAAGAAAGGTAGAAAGATGCAATCGCTCCAACGGAATCTCCTGTTGCCTTAAGTGCATTAATAAGGGCTTTTTTTGAAACAGAAAGCTCGGTATCTGTTATATCCCCTGTGGTCATTGATTTATGCTGAAGGAAAATTTCATCCCTGGCTTTTTCGAAATTTTTACTTTCAATGCCACTGGACACGATGATTATTCCTTTTGAGCGTTCGTAGGAACTTCCGGCATAATAAGCAAGAGAAAGCTTTTCCCTGACATTCATAAAAAGCTTGGAATGTGCACCGCCGCCAAAAATGGAGTTATAAACCATTAATGCCGGATAATCCTCGCTTGAAGCTGAAGGAACCGGTGTTGTGAAGCCTATACAAAGTTTGCCCTGGGAAACTTCCATGTTTTCCGTAACTGTGAATACATCATCGGGAACGGAGGGCTGAGTTACAGGATAGTTACCGTCTCTTTCCGGCAGGCGTAAAAGGCAGGATGAAATGATTTTTGAGGCAGCATCTTCATCAAAGTTTCCTACTATAAGAATATCTATTGGGGAGGTTTTGATTATATCAAGATAACGCTTTTCAAGATCGTCTGAGTTTATTTCATCTAGTTTGTCAGCATATCCGTTTTCGGGTACGGCATAGGGCGTGTTTTTATTCATTTCCTCTTTACACCTTGAAACAGAATAATGTCTTTTGTCATTCTTTTCGCTTTCTATAATGTCTCGAAGATGCTTTTTTTCGCTGCTTAAATATTCTTCGTTAAAGGGCAGAATGGGGTTAAGAGCTATGTCGGAAAGGAGATTTATTCCTCCGCTGAAACATTCTCCAAAAGGTGCAAAGCTGTCAGAAACTCCGCTTATCGAAAGGGAAAGAAGCTGGCTTTCTCCTTTTTTCTGAACGAAGGCGGATAAAGATGCACCCATAAGCATATCAAGCTTTTCCGAAATTGCCGATTTTGAGGGATAGTTTTTGCTTCCTCTTTTAAGTATAAGAGGAATAAGTGCGTGCTCGGTGGCAGTGTCGGCATTAAGTGGGGTATGAAAATGAATGCCTGCATAATATGTCTTAAACTTTTTTTCGGGAAAAAGATAGAGGTTTATCCCGTTTTTAATTTCAATTTTTGTCATAGAGTAGTCCTTTCTTTATCGCTGGCTTTCTCCGAGGCTTATGGCAAGGTCTGCCACATCGGAAGCGGAATTTGGATGAGCGTAGTGCTTTGCGAGTTCCTTCATGGAAGAAAGTATATTGCGGTTTTTGTTAAGACGGTATACTGCTTCTTCTAAGGGAAGGGAGCGGCTTACAGCAACTGCAAGGCCCGAGTTGAGCAGAAATTCTCTGTTTCTGGTTTCCTGACCGGGGATTGGCTCAACTAAAATCATGGGGAGGTGCTTTGAAAGGCTTTCGGAAACAGAAAGTCCGCCTGGCTTTGTTATTATGAAGTCTGAAGCATCCATCATAATGTTTATATTGTCCACAAAACCATATGTATATACTTTATGTGAATACACACCGGAAGAAATTTCCTCGAAATTATTTTTGTTGTTTCCGCAGACACAAAGTATCTGAAAATCACCTTTGAGGGCGTCGATTTTCCTGATGAGTTCAGGCACATTGCCGAATCCCATGCTGCCGGTCATGAAAAGGATGGTGTTTTTGTCTTCTATACCAAGAATATTTCTGGCTTCCCGACAAGGAATAATCTCCGAAAACTTTTCCGAAATCGGAATGCCTAAAGGGAAAACTTTTTCTTCGGGTATATTTTTCTTCTGGCACTGATAGCCCAACAGTTCACTGGGAACCACATATGCATCAAGGTTGCTCTTTTGCCAATAGGGGTGAACTGTGAAGTCGGTTATAATGCCTATTGTGGGAATATCACTGATTTTTTTGTGTTTCTTCGCAGACGTAAGCATTATCGCAGGGAAAACATGGGTGCAGATAAGGCAGTCGGGAGCGAAGTTATTTATATAATCGGAAACCTTTTTATACATGAGTTTCTGAGCTTCTTTGGTAAGACCTGAGCCAATTCCGTGTTCGTCAGCCATGCGGTAAAATTTCCCGTAAAGCTCGGGAATGTGCTTGGTGGACAAAAGATACCCTTTGTCAATTGTTTCGCCCAGGGGAGAGAAAGCAAATTTATAAACATCCAATGTTTCTGCGGTATGTCCTTTTTTAACTAGGGCATCTGACAAAGCCTTTGCACATTTATGATGTCCTTGTCCTGCGGTGACAGATAGAATTAAAAATCTCATGATTTTATCCTTTCTCAAAATTAAATAAAATTATATGTAACCAAAAATCGGCATTTCACATATTATGTCATGGGAGCTTAAATAAAGCTCCTTAAGAGGAATATCCTCTTAAATAAAAGGAGGATTTTTATGTTTTGCTCAAATAATAACAGCGGATCATGGGTTATTATAATCCTTATTATAATCCTTTTATCCGGCACCGGCACATACGGCGGCTGTAACTGATTATAAGGCACCTGCCCGCTTTTTTGCGGGCAGGGAACGAAAAAATCTTCCCTGAAGCAATTGTTTCTTATTTTGAAAGGAGTTTTATTATGTTTGGTTCAAACAACTGCGGATGTCTCTGGATTATTGTTCTTATACTTATTTTCTGTTGCTGCGGCACAGGCTGCAATACAGGAACAAATAACGGTGGCAACGACTGCAATTGCGGTTGCATCTGCTGAGAGAAAAATATGGCAAGGCCGCTTATGCGGTCTTGTTTTATTTTAAAATGCCACGTTGTTTAAGCTTATCGCACAGAGCAAAGAGAGCGTTTGCTCTGTGGCTGATTTTGTTTTTTTCTTCCAAGGAAAGCTCCGAAAAAGTTTTGCCGAGAGAGGGAACGTAGAAAACCGGGTCATATCCAAAACCACCGTTGCCTTTTTTTTCGTCAATTATTTCGCCGGAACATTCACCTTCGGCGATTACAATATCATCTTCTGAGAAAGCGAGGGCGATTACGGATACAAACTTTGCTTTTTTATTTTCTTTTCCGGAAAGCTCTGAGTGAAGCTTTCCGATTAACTCGTCCTGAGTTGCACCTTCTCCTGCCCAGCGTGCAGAATATATTCCAGGAGCATCGGAAAGTGCCTCAACGCAAAGGCCGGAATCATCTCCGATGGAGGGCATTTTTGTGATTCTATAGGTTTCGAGTGCTTTTTTGACTGCGTTTTCCGTAAAGGTGGTTCCGTCCTCTTCAACTTCAATTTCAAAGCCTGCTTCTTTTAAGGTTAATACCTCGAAATCGGAGCTTAAAAGGGCGGATAATTCTTTTACTTTTCCCTGGTTGTTTGTGGCCATTATAAGACGCATGGTATCATCCTTTCATCATTTTAAAAGTGCCAGTTCGTTTTCTTTAAGCACGGCCTTTTGAGCATCGAAAAGGCGGGCTATGGATGCTGCTCCGAGTTCGAAAAGCTCGTCAAGCTCAGCTTTTTTATATGTGCCATGCTCTGCGGCTCCCTGGATTTCAACGATATTGAAGTCTCCGTCGAGGATTAAGTTCATGTCAACGTCTGCACGGCAATCTTCCTCATAGCAAAGGTCTGTCATTATTTCTCCGCCAACCTTACCGAGGCTTACTGCGGCAATCTGCGTTTTTACGGGATTTTCGGTTATAAGTCCTTCATCCATAAGCTTTGCTACGGCAATTAAGGTTGCAACAAAAGCACCTGTAATAGATGCGGTTCTTGTTCCGCCGTCCGCCTGGATTACGTCACAGTCAATCTGAATTGTACGTTCGCCTAATTTATCCATATCAAAGCCTGCTCTTATGCAGCGGCCGATAAGACGTTGTATTTCAGCACTGCGGCCGTTTAATTTAAGTTTTTGTATATCACGACTGTTACGTTCCGCCGTTGCTCCGGGGAGCATGGAATATTCTGCCGTTATAAAGCCTGAACCTGTATCCTTTTTGAAAGGCGGAACCTTTTCGTCAACGGATGCGGTAACTATTACCTTGGTTTCTCCAGTTTCTATTAAAACGCTGCCTTTGGCATATTTTGTAAAATCTCTTGTAATTTTAACATTTCTTGTTTCGTTTAAGCTTCTTCCGTCTGTTCTCATAGTTAACCTCCTTGGTGTTTATATATATTATTGGTATCCTACAGTATATCATAAAAATGTCAAAAAGAAAAGCCTTTTTTGTTATCATAGTGATACTTTTTTGTGAATATTATGTGAAGAAAGGGGGATGATCTCATTGATGTACCACAGCATGAAAAAAGAGGATGTTTTAAAAAAGCTTTCAACTGGTTTTTCCGGACTTACAGATGAAGAGTGCGGGAAAAGACTTATATCTTACGGCAAGAATGTTATTGCGGGGAAAAAGAAAAAAGGAATAATCAGGCGTTTTTTATCGCAGTTTGCTGATTTTTCCATAATGGCACTGATTATTGCTTCGGTTCTTTCCTATGGGGTATCACTTCTGGGAGGAGAAAACGATTTTACCGAACCTTTGATAATTCTTTCCATTGTCATAGTTAATGCAATTATCGGAATTGTGCAAGAAAGCCGTGCCGATGCGGCAATAGAAGCCCTTAAAAGCATGATTGTGCCAAAGTGTACGGTTTTAAGAAACGGCATTAAGCAAACTGTGGATTCATCTCTTCTTGTTCCGGGCGATATAATATATCTGAAGGCAGGAGATAAAGCTACAGCGGATGCAAGGATACTTTCTTCATCTGCTTTTTCGTTGGACGAATCGGCTCTCACCGGAGAATCCTTGCCGGTTGAAAAGGGGGACTCGGTTTTAAGAGAAGATACGCCTCTTTCCGAGCGGACAAACTGCATTTATTCTTCCGCTCTTGTCAGTAGCGGACACGCCATGTGTGTGGTCACGGAAACGGGAATGAACACCGCTGTGGGGCATCTTGCAACGATGATAAATGAAGAAAAGGAAGAAAAAACTCCGCTGGCTGAAAAGCTTTCAAAATCAGGTAAAGTAATGGCTCTTTCGGCCCTTTTTTGCTGCGTTCTTCTCTTTTTCATCGGAATAGTTAAAAGGTATGATCCGCTCTTTATGTTTATGACGGCGGTGTCGCTGGCTGTGGCGGCGATTCCCGAAGGGCTTTCTGCCATAGTTACCGTTATGCTGGCACTTTCTGTATCGAAAATGGCAAAAAAGAAGGCGGTGGTAAGGAATTTATCAGCCGTAGAAACTTTGGGAAGTGCAACTTGCATATGCTCGGACAAAACGGGAACATTAACAGAAAATAAGATGACTGTAAGGGAAATTACCGGAGATAAAGATTTGGTATTGAAACTTATGGCCATCTGTTCTGACGGAGAGGGAAATCCTACTGAAAAGGCAATAATTGAAGCCTGCAAGGAAGATAAAAAAATTCTTGACGAAAATTATGACAGAGTGGACGAAATACCGTTTTCTTCAAAAAGAAAAAGAATGGTTACGGTAAACAGACTGCCTTCGGGATTAATGACACTGGTGAAAGGTGCATTTGATATTATTCTGCCCTTTTGCAGTAATATTTACGAAAACGGAAAAGTGAGAAGCATGTCTCCAAAGGATAGAGAAAAACTCAGAAAAAGCTGCGAGGATTTGGCTAAAAAAGGAAGACGGGTAATTGCTGTTGCGGCCAAGAAAACGTCCTCCCCCGACAAGAGCGAAGATAATCTTACGTTCATCGGCATGGTGGCACTTTCCGATCCTTTGCGGAAGGAGGCATATGGTGCGGTAAGGCTTTGCAGGAAGGCCGGAATAAGAGTTATTATGATAACAGGAGACCATAAGAGTACGGCTATGGCCGTTGCTGAGGAACTTTCCATTGCAAAGGGCGGAGTTCTCACAGGGGAAGAAATTGATGATTTAAGCGAGGAGGAGTTTATGCGAGCCCTGTCCAAAGTATCTGTTTTTGCAAGAGTATTGCCCGAGCATAAGGTAAAGATAGTCAGGGCACTTAAGAGGCAGGGACACATTGTGGCGATGACAGGTGACGGAGTGAACGATGCTCCGGCCTTATCGTCGGCGGATATTGGCTGTGCCATGGGTAAAAGCGGAACGGAAGTTGCAAGATCATCTGCCGATATGGTTTTAACTGATGATAATTTTGCAACTATAGTTGAAGCGGTAAGCGAGGGAAGAATTCTTTTTGATAATATAAAAAACGCAATACATTTTCTTCTGTCTTCAAATATCGGAGAGGTATTTCTGATGATGGCGGGATTTTTAATGGGAAAGGGAGCTATTCTTTATCCCGTGGAGCTTTTGTGGGTTAACTTAATAACCGATTCGCTTCCTGCAATCTCTTTGGGAATGGATAAAGGCGACGGAGAGATAATGAAGAGAAAACCCAGAAATCCGCAAAAAGGTTTCTTTGCGGACGGATTGTTCGGGCAGATTATTTTGGAAGGATTGCTTATAGGCGTTACGGCTTATGCGGCATTTGTTTACGGCTCGACAAGAGTTGGCGGAGGAGAAGCACTCGGACGCAGCATGGCGTTTTGTACCCTAAGCATTTCTCAGCTGATTCACGCCTTTTCCGTGAGAAGCGAAAGAAGCGTATTTTCTTCGGGAAGAAAGAAAAATGTATGGCTTATTGCGTCCTTTTTTATAGGTGTTTTCCTGCAATATCTCTCCTGCAGTGTTCCTTTTATGTGCAGGATTTTCAAAACGGTGAGTTTGTCTTTTCAGCATGCTTTGACAACCTTGCTTTTTGCACTTGTGCCTCTTGTGGCATCGGAGGTTTCAAAGTTGACAAAGAAGGATTTTTGATATATAATTATTCAATACTGAGGTGATGCAAATGAAAAAAATTTATAAACTTACGCCCGCATTTAAGGACGTCCTTTGGGGAGGAAAAAGTCTTAAGGATTTATACGGGAAAAATATTCCCACAGAAACTACAGGAGAGTCCTTTGAGGCTTCTGTGGTTAAGGGTTTTTGCAGTAAAACTGAGGAGGGGGATTTTAATCTTCTCACAGAAAATCCCGAAATGACAGGAAAGGGCGGCTTTAATCTTTTGTTTAAGCTTATTGATGCAAGGGAAAAGCTCTCTGTCCAGGTTCATCCCGATAAGGCTGCTGCGGAATTTTTAGGTGGCGGAGAAAGTAAAACCGAATGCTGGTATGTACTCTCGGCAAAGGAGGGGGCTTTCCTTTACCTTGGATTTAAAGAAGGGGTTACTTCTGCGGAATTTAAGTCTGCATGCTATGATGGCGGAATGGAAAAACTCTTATCAAAGGTTCCCGTTAAAAAGGGTGACTTTTTCTTTGTTCCCGCTAAAACCGTTCATGCCATAGGCGAAGGAATAGTAATTGCAGAGCTTCAGCAGTCAAGCGATACCACTTTCCGTGTGTATGACTATGAAAGACGGGATAAAAACGGTAATTTAAGAGAAATACACAGGGAAGAAGCCATTGCCACAGCTGAGGTTTTGCCTTATAAAAATGTGGAAAGAGAAAAGCTTTCGGATAAAAGAACACGTCTTTGCAAATGCGAGCATTTCCGCCTTGTTAAAGTTGTCGGAAGCGAAGAAAAGGAAACAACAACCGACCGCTATGCACTTATATTTTTCGAGGAAGGCTCTGCAGAAATCAGCTATAATGGAGGAACTGTTGAGGCAAAGGCGGGAGATACCTTCTTTGTTCCTGCCGGCATCGGAGAATTTAATGTGGAAGGAAACTTCACTTATTTATATATGACAGAATGAGGAGAAACTTATGAAAGCAGTAATTTTTGACCTTGACGGAACGCTTCTTAATACCATTGACACCATTGCGTACTATGCGAATAAAGCGTTAGCTGATTTTGGATTTTCCACATTCCCAGTTGACCGCTATAAATATTTTGCAGGGAACGGTGCAGTTAAGCTTATAAGACGGGCACTTGAAGCAACCGGCGGATATACAGAGGAAGATTTTGACAAGGTTTTTAAATACTACAACGAAATATACAACGCAGATAGCTTATATCTTACACGTCCCTATGACGGAATCGTGGAAATGCTTAAAAAGCTTAAAGATGCAGGAATCAAAACCGGTGTTATCTCAAATAAGCCGGACTTTGCAACGGTTGACGTTGTAAAGAAAGTGCTTGGTGATGAACTTATCGACATCTGCCACGGAGCAAGAGACGCTTTTCCCTTAAAGCCTGATCCCGCTTCTGCCCTGGATATTTTAGGGGAACTTAAAGGAGATAAGGCAAACTCCGCTTTTGTTGGGGATACTTCCGTTGATATTGAAACCGGAAAAGCGGCGTCTTTACATACAATCGGAGTTAAATGGGGATTCAGAACAGAGGATGAGCTTAAAGGAGCCGGGGCGGAATTTATCATATCCCATCCAAAAGAGCTTTTTGATATAATCATTAGTTTATAGGTGATACCATGAAATTTGCAAAAGAGGCACTTTTTCCTGAAAATCCGAAATGGGAAAATGCCGTAAAGAGGGAAAATTCAATATATAACAGAAGTGCCGATGTAAGAACGGAGTTCGGGCGTGACTACACAAGAATTATACACTCCATGGCATACCGCAGATTGAAGCATAAAACTCAGGTGTTCTTTTCACCGAAAAGTGACCACATCTGCACAAGAATTGAGCATGTGGGACATGTGGAATCCGTCAGCTATACGATAGGAAGTCATCTCGGACTTAATACGGAACTGACCCGTGCTATATCCATGGGACACGATTTGGGACATGCACCCTTCGGCCATTCGGGAGAAGGGGTTCTTCACAGAATTGCAGTAAATAATGAGGTAAAAGAAGGCTTCTGGCACGAACGAAACAGCCTTCACCTTGTGGATGATCTGGAGCTTCTGGAAGACGACAAGAGCCGACGTAAAAACATGAATCTTACTTATGCCGTAAGAGACGGAATAATTGCCCATTGCGGAGAGGTGGACGAGAATAATCTTTTTCCCAGGGATGAAGCTGTTGACCTTAAGACGTTCAAAAAAGCATCAGATTTTTCCCCATATACTTGGGAAGGCTGTGTTGTAAAGCTGGCAGATAAAATATCATATCTCGGAAGAGACCTGGAGGATGCACTCATTCTTAAAATTTTAACCCGCGAGCAGTTAGCGGAGCTGGTTAAAATTTTGAAAGAAGACAAGCGTTTATCCGGTATGAGCATTGAACATATAAATAACACTGTTTTAATAAGTGAGTTTATTTCCGATGTGTGCAAAAACAGCAATTTGGAAGACGGAATATGCTTGTCCGAGCAGCGTGTTCATTTAATGAAGCTTATAAAAGAGTTTAATTACCAGCACATTTACGGACACTATCGTCTTGCAGGCTATAAGGAGTTTGCCGAGGTTGCGTTAAATAAAATTTTTGACACGCTCTACATGGCGTACAGCGGTGAAAAAACACCTGATGAGATAAAGAAGGCTTCCACATATTATCCTTTTATGAAAAGCTTTTTGCATTGGATAGAGCAATATTGGGAGCTTTCGGGAGACTTTGACGAATCAAAACTCAAAAACAAGAAAATTTACAATATTTCTGAAAATAAAGTGGATTATGCAAGAGCAATAATTGATTACATTTCGGGAATGAGCGACACCTATGCCGAGCAGGTTTACAGAACAATCATAAATTTCTGAGGTACATATGCTTAAGATAGAAAGAACAATTATAGTTGAAGGAAATTACGATAAAATAAAACTGGGAAACATTGTGGATGCTCATATTATTGCTACAAACGGTTTTAGGATTTTCCGTGATAAGGCAATGAAGGATATGATTTCGGCACTCTGTAAAAAAACAGGAATAATTATTTTAACCGATTCTGACAGGGCAGGCTTTGTGATAAGAAACCACATAAAAAGCTTCTGCCATGAAGGAGAGATTATAAACGTCTATATCCCTGACGTTAAAGGAAAGGAAAAGCGGAAGGCGGAACCGTCAAAGGAAGGACTTTTGGGCGTAGAGGGGATGGAAGATGAGGTTTTGTTAAAACTGCTCTCGGAGGCTGATGTAAAGCGTGAAAAAAAGAGCGAGGTTTCCTATTATGAATTTTATTCCGATGGTTTTGCCGGCGGTATGGGAAGTGCTTCCTTAAGGGAAAAATTCTTAAAAGAAGTAAACCTTCCGAAAAGGCTGTCAGCAAAGGAAATGCTTAATGTAATAAACCGACTTTTAACTCCGGAGGAGTACAGAAAAATAAGAGAAAAAATAAAAGCTTGAGTTTTCCTCTCAAGCTTTTATTTTTTAAACCAGTTTATCGCAAAGTGCGGAATATCTCTTTTTTTCCGAGTTGTTTCTTACCATTTCCTCGCAGGCTTCCATCATTCCCACAAGGACAACCAGGGTTTTGGCTCGGGTTACGGCTGTGTAGAATAAATTCCTTGTCATAAGCTGGGGTGCACATTTATAAACAGGCATTATGACGCACTCAAATTCGCTGCCCTGGCTTTTATGCACGGTTACTGCATAGGCAAGAGTGATATGAGTCATCTGTTCATATGTATAGTGGGCTTCACGTCCATCATCAAATCGGATTTTAACTGCTTTGTTGAATTTGTTTATGCTTTCGATTATTCCCATATCGCCGTTGAAGATGCCGCTTCCTTTTTCACTGTTTTTTGTCCACTCGATGTTATAATCGTTTTCCGTCTGCATAACTTTGTCGCCTTCACGGAAAATAATATCCGCCATTCTCAATTCGGCCTTGTTTTTATCGGGTGGATTAAGGGATTCCTGTAAAGATGAATTAAGGGCAAAGGTGCCGATTAAGGATTTTTTTATGGGTGTAACCACCTGAATATCGGTCATGGGATTAAAGTTATATTTTCTCGGCAGACGGTTTTTACAAAGGTCTGTTATAGTGTCGGTTATAGCCTGGGCATTTTGCCTCACCACAAGGAAAAAGTCATTATCGGATTTGTTGTAGGTTGGCATTTCTCCGTTATTGATTCTGTGGGCATTGGTTACTATCATGCTTTCCGCTGCCTGACGGTAGATGTAGGTAAGGTGAAGGGTTTCAACAGCCTCGCTTTGAATAATATCCTTAAGGACGCTGCCGGCACCTACAGAGGGGAGCTGATCGGCATCGCCGAGAAGTATAAGTCCCGTGCCGGGAGCCAGAGCTTTGGTAAGGCTGTGCATTAAAAGCGTGTCCACCATGCTGACCTCGTCCACAATTAAAAAGTCAGTATCCAGCGGATTATTTTCATCGTGGGAAAAGTAGGGGACATCCCCCTTTGAATATTCAATTTCAAGGAGACGGTGCAGAGTTTTGGCTTCACAGAGGCAGGCGTCTGACATTCTTTTTGCCGCACGGCCCGTGGGGGCGGCAAGGCAATAACTTTGTCCTATTGCATTGAGGCAATGAATGATGGTTCTGATTATGGTTGTTTTACCTGTACCTGGACCGCCGGTAATTACGGTGACTCCGCCGAAGATGGCTTTTTTAACCGCATATTTTTGTTCTTCCGAAAGAATAATTCCGCTTTTTTTCTCCGAATTTCTTATATGGGCATCCAGGGATGAAAGCTCGTTTTCCAATGGATCTCTGCGAAGATGTGAAAGCTTTTTTGAAATTTCTCTTTCGGCATGATAATACATGGCAAGCTGAAAACATTTACCTTCATCGTAGGATTCGAAAGCATAAAGTTCCCTTTCACGAAGAAGAGCGGTGTATTGGTTCAGCACAAGCTCCTCATCTACGTTTAGTAATCCGGATGCATATTCCGTAAGCTGAGTTTCAGGAAGATATGTATGGCCGAGCGTTGCTGCAACGGTGGATAAAACGTGGCGTATACCGCTTTTTATTCTGTCGGGAGATGATGTTTCGCCCTGCATTGCCATAGCAATTTTGTCGGCTGCTTCAAAACCAATTCCGTGAACCTTGTCACAAAGTACATAAGGGTTTTGCTTTATCTCGTTTACGGCATTACTACCCAGTGTTGTGTGAGCACGCATTGCAAATTCAACGCTTACACCATAGTTTTGCAAAAACATAATTGTGTTCTGAACAGTTCTTTTTTCTATATATGATGCTTGGATTGCAAAAGCTTTGTCCTTTGTTATGCCCTTAATCTTTGATAGCTTAACGGGGTCTGATTCTATGATTTTTAATGTGTCGCTTCCAAATTCATCAACGATTTTACGGGCGGTGGCTTCGCCCACGCCCTTTATTATTCCGGAGGAAAGGTATAAAAGGATGGCACCTGCTTCCTTCGGCATAAGACGTTCAAACATGGTGACGGAAAACTGCTCTCCGTAGGAAGGATTGTTTACCCAAGAGCCGGTAAGACGAACCTGTTCGCCGCACGCAAGTGAAGGCATACAGCCTACGGCACAGATTAAAGCGTTGTCGCTGGAAATGTCGCAGACGGTATACCCGTTGTTCTGATTTTGATATGTTATGTGTTCAACTGTTCCTTCAAGTATCTCTGTCGACAACTGTAAGTACCTCCCTTATAAGATAGTGTTTTTCAAGATATTTAAAATATTTTTCATCGTATGTGTTGGTAACAATATAAACCGAATTGGATTTTGCATTTTCCGATGCAGCTAAAAGATGTGCAATGTTTTCTGGCGAAAGAGCAGTTATTATAATGCTACACTTTGGCTTTTCACGTATTGCCCAAAGTAGGACAAACATTGATAAAAATACAAAAACTGAAATTAACGAAATGATAACAGGAAACATAAAATCCTCCTTTTTACCATGGTATGAAAAAAGAGGATTTTGGTGTTAAAATAAGGAGAATAAAAACTTTACTGCCTGAGAACCCAAAGTCATGATAATTCCGGCACTTACGACACCTGCTGCTATTGCAGGGAAGCTATGCTTTATTCTCATATCAAGGAAGGAGGCCACCAGTGCCCCTGTCCATGCCCCTGTTCCGGGGAGAGGAATTGCGACGAATATGAAAAGCCCTAATTTTTCATATTTCGTGATTTTATCCTTGTTTTTCTCAACCTTTTCTTCAAGCTTGTTTGCAAGAGGGGAGAATAAACGGGTTTTCTTAAGCCATCTTACAATCGGTCTTGCGAAAAGAATGATAAAAGGAACTGGAACAAGGTTTCCGATTATGGAAACAACTAAAATCCACAGTGTATCAAGACCGAGAGCTGTGCCTACAGGAACAGCTCCGCGAAGCTCCACAATGGGAATCATGGAAATCAAAAATGTCATTATGTATTTCATGCCTTCGGAAAGGTTTGTAAATTGTTCTATGAAAAATTCTGTCAACTTTGGACACTCCTTTTTGACTATTATATTAATCATACCTTAAATAAAGAATAATGTCAACGAAAATTTTATTTATAAAATTTATTTAATATACTTGATTTTTTATTTGAAATAGTGTATTATTAATTAGTTAGTATATAAAAGGAGTGAAGAACATGTCAGGCCATTCCAAATGGAATAACATTAAAAGAAAAAAAGAAAAGACAGACGGCGAGAGAGCGAAGATTTTCACAAAGCTCGGTCGTGAAATTGCCGTAATCGTTAAGATGGGCGGTCCAGACCCTAACGCAAATGCAAGACTTAAGGATATTATTGCGAAAGCAAAGTCCAACAATATGCCCAATGACAATATTCAGCGTTGTATTAAGAAGGCAGCAGGCGAGGGCGAAGCAGATAATTACGAGGATATCACATATGAAGGCTACGGACCCAACGGTATTGCGGTAATGGTAAAGGCACTTACCGATAACCGTAACCGTACGGCAGCCAATATGCGTCACTATTTCGATAAGTATGGCGGAAATTTAGGTACAAACGGCTGTGCTTCCATTATGTTTGAGAGAAAGGGCATAATCCTTGTTGAAAAAGAAAATGTTGCAGACGAGGACGAGCTTACAATGACAGCACTTGAATCAGGTGCACTTGATATTTCAGATAATGAAGATTGCTTTGAAATTATAACAGAGCCTGCCGACGTATGGAACGTATCAGAGGCACTTACAAATGCAGGTGTTACAGTTTCGGATACCGAAGATACCTATGCTCCCATAACAACTGTTGAGCTTACAGATCCCGACCAGATTAAGAATATGACAAAGCTGGTTGAGATGCTGGAAGATGATGACGATGTTCAGGACGTTTACCATAACTGGGACGAGCCCGACGAAGAGTAATTAAAATGAAAATGCTTCAGGCAAAGCCTGAAGCATTTTTTTAGTCTTCTTCTTCGTATTCTATACGGAAAGTTTTTACTATGGATTCAAATTCCTTTTCAATCTGCTCTGTATGTGAAAGTTCATCCGTTGCGGTGAAAATTATAAATGTAACGCCGTCCTTGTGTACGGTATAGCCTGTTGTATACAGAGTAGAATCATCGGATTCTGTTACATAGGAATAAGTGAAGTATTTGTTTCCGTTGAATTTTATGCTCTTAACATTTTCTGTAATTGTAACGCCTTCTTCTGCGGAAAGTTCACGTACAGCTTTTCTTGTAAGTGATTCAAGCTGACTGTCGGTAAGTCTGCCGTCTCCTGTGCTGCCAACTATTGAAATTATTGCATCGCAGTATGCATGAGAGTAAATTGCACCTGAGATTGAAGGACTGATTACAGCATTCCAGATAGCGGGGATCTGCATGGACCAGTAGGAGTTTTTAACGGGGATGATGATGCCGGGGTCATTCTCATTTCTTAAAAGAGTACCGGTTGCATTTGCATCAAGTTCTTCGGCTTTGAGTGTGGCAAGGATTGCATCCACATCAAGCACTGCATCTTCGTCACGGTAGAAGCAGAAGTTGTATACATATTCGCCTTTGTCAAAGAATACATCTGTGGTTAAAGAATTATCGCTTTTTGTTCCTTTGATTTCGTGTGTATAAATGTAGCATACGGTTCCGTTAATTTCTTTTTCGCTTACCGAAGAAACTGTTGAAAATTCCTTGTTGTAATATTTGGCTCTTGTTTCGCAGTCATTTTCTGCAAGCGTTTTAGCGTTTGCCTTGTCTGTTTTGGAGCTTATGAAAAGATTTACATATGAGTAGGGGTCATCATCTGTTTTAGTTAAAGCGTAGAAGAAACGTTCGTTTACGGAGCTTTCTTCCACAGAATAGTTGGCGGGAAGGCTTAAGCTGAACTTTAAGTCCTCGTCTGTATACTTTCTCATGCCGTCTTTAACTTCTGATAAATCATATACAGCATCGGTAAGTTCTTCGGCCTTGAAGGAATCAAGAATTGAAAGGATGCTTTCCTTTGCTGTTGCGTCGTTTCCGGTAACCTCAGTGAAAAAGCTGTAAACAAAATCTTCGGTACTGTATCTTCTTGCATCTATAAAGCTTTCGGAGTCCTTAACCTGTATGATGTAATAGGTGTTACCGTTTTCGTCTTTAAGAAGATCTGCACGAACTAAAGCACCCATGCTTGAAGCACTGCTCTTTATATCGATGAAATCGCTTTCAATAGAAAAGTCTTCCGGATTGTCATATATATCAAGTTCAACCTCAGTGGTGTCGCCTGAGAATACAAGTTCTCTTCCGTCAAAGCTCTTATAAGAGAGAGTGAGGTTTTTGGGAGTATTCATTGTCCAGCCGTAATATGAATCGCCGATTTTTTCTTTCTGTGTAAGTACAGAAACAGTTGTTCCGAAATCATCGGCACTCTTGGTTACGGTAATGGCTCCTTCGTTGTAGCCTACCTCGGCACCAAAGGTTTCGGAGATAAAGCGGAGGGGAACCATGGTAACGCCTGATGCTGAAAGAGTGGGAGCTACCGGTAATTCTTCTGTGTGGTCATTAACCTTTGCGATGCGGTTATCTATCTGAAGAATAATGGTTACGTCGGGATAATTTAAGGTTATGGTTTTTGTTTCGCCTTCCCATAAAACCTCGGCTCCGAAAGCCTCGGTTATAACCCTTAAAGGTACAAGTGTTGTACCTTCTCCTGCGATATAAGGAGTTTCGACAGTAACTTCTTTTCCGTTGATTAAAAGAGTGGAATCTCCAACTTTAAAGGAAATCTCAATCTTTGAAGTATCTTTTTCTTCCTCGGCAAAAGAGGCGATGAGAGAAAAGGACATGGCGAGACATAAGAGTAAAGCAAGTATCTTTTTCATTTTATTTTTCCTTTCTTATTTTAATATATAAGGAACGGTTACGCTGAAAGTTTCACCGTTTCTTTTAATGGTTAAAACGATGTTTCCGTCTTTGGCTGTATCACGGAGTGCTGTGTTATAGTCAGTGATACTGTGAACGGATACGCCGTTTACGGAAATTAATTCATCACCCTTTACGATCGATGCGTTGGAGGATGAAACAACGGTTATGCCTTTGGATGTGGGAAGACCTACACTTGCTTCCCATGAATTTTCAAGAGAAATTCCTATATCGGGGCGAAGAACCCTGCCGTTTTGCTCAAACTGAGAAAGTACGAAATTTATGGTATCCAGCGGAATTGAGAAGGCGAGTCCTTCTATACCGAGTCCCACAAATTTTGAAGAATTGATACCCACAAGCTTTCCTTCCGAGTTAATTAAAGGACCGCCTGAATTACCGCCGTTTATTGCTGCATCGGTCTGAAGAAGAGGATAATATGAATCTGTAGCAGCAACATTAACAGCACTTACTATTCCTTTTGTAACAGTGTTTCTCATGGAAAGAGAAAGGGGAGTGCCTATGGCATAAACTGTCATTCCCGGAATAACAGTAGACGCATCACCGAAGCTTAAAGGCTTTAAGCCAAGTTTGTTTATTTTTACAACAGCAAGGTCTGCAATGGCATCTATGTACTGTACTTTGGCGGCGTAGTTACTTCCGTCGTGAAGAATTACGGTAAGATTTTCCATATCCTCAACAACATGGGCATTGGTTAAAATGATTCCGGCAGACTTTATAACAACGCCTGTTCCGTGGGACATAAGGCCGAAATGGTTTTTGGCATTTCCGGTAATTGCAACAACGCTTTTACTTGCTTCGTTAATAGCGTCGGTAACGGTACTTTCGCTGTCGGCAGAATTTACAATGGCACTTTTAGTGTCGCCGTCCCAGGCAACTTCGGCCCCCATGGACTCCGATACTGCACGAAGAGGTACATATGTTACTCCGTCAATCAGGAGGGCGGGTGTGTCAAGCTTTTGGCCGTCCACAATTACCGAAACGGCATCGTTTGCCGTAACTGTTATGAATGAAACTAATAGTATAGAAATCAGCAGTATGTAAAGTGACTTTTTCATAAAAAACTCCTTAATATTATAATAAACTTATTATATCACATATTCAAAGTGCCGTCAATAAATATATGTTTACATACTAACACAATTTTAGCGGAAAGTCAAGCCCTGACGAATATAAAATGAATATAAATATAATATACATTAATGGATATAAAAATATTATAATTATATCAAGAGGTGATGTTAATGTCTAAGGGGAGTATAAAGATAAATAAAAAAGGCGATGACGGATATAAAGTAATCTCTGTACGGATAAAAGAGGGGACACTTAAAAAGATAGATGATTTGTCTACAGAAAGCAACCGTTCAAGGAATGAGCTTATAAATATTTTGCTGGAAAGCTCCGTTGATGATGTGGAAATAAATTGAAAAATGCTTCAGGCAAAGCCTGAAGCATTTTTTATTCGTACTGTGAGTTGTACATTGATGCATAAATTCCGCCCTTTTCAAGCAGCTCTTTATGCGTGCCGTGTTCTTTTATTTCACCGTCATTTATAACAAGTATGACGTCGGCGTTTTCGACAGTTGAAAGACGGTGTGCTATTACAAAGCAGGTTTTACCTTTCATAAGGGCGGTCATGGCAGCCTGGATTTCCTTTTCGGTGCGGGTGTCAACGTTGCTTGTGGCTTCATCAAGAATAAGCATTTTGGAGTCAAGAAGCATTGCTCTTGCAATTGTGAGCAGTTGCTTTTGCCCCTGAGAAATGTTTATTCCGTCCTCTGAAAGATAGGTGTCATAGCCATCGGGAAGTGCCATTATGTAGTTGTGGATTTTAGCAGCTTTTGCACACCTTACCACATCCTTGCGTGTGGCGTTTTTGTTTCCGTAGGCAATGTTTTCATAAATTGTTCCGCCAAAGAGCCATGTGTCCTGAAGCACCATGGCGTAGGATGAACGCAGTGAATCTCTGGTTATGTCAAGGTATGGCGTGCCGTCAAGAGTTATTTCACCTGTTACAGGATCGTAAAACCTCATTAAAAGATTTATTATAGTGGTTTTACCTGCACCTGTAGGTCCCACAATTGCAATGAGCGAGCCTTTATCTGCTTTGAGATTGACATTTTTTAATACAGTTTTTACACCGTCATATGAAAAATTTACATCTTTCAATTCCACATTACCGCAGACGTTTTCCATAGACTTAGCACCGGATAAATCGGCAGGTTCGCTTTCTTCATCGATAAGGCGAAAAACACGTTCCGCAGCCGCTAAGGATGACTGAAGCTCACTTAAAATGTTGGCAATTTCGTTTATGGGGCCGGAAAATTTTCTTGAATACAAAACAAAGGTGGATAAATTACCCGGTGTAAGCTTGCCTTTTAAGAAAAGTATCGCCCCAAACATACTTATAAGAGCCAGAGACAGATTGTTTACAAAGTTTACAGAAGGCCCCATGGTGCTTCCGTGATACTCTGCTTCATAGTGGGCACTTACCGCATCAGTGTTTTTATCGTCGAAACGGTCAATCATGACTTCTTCCGAATTATATGCCTTAATGGATTTTTGCCCCGTTATGATTTCTTCGGCATATCCGTTAAGCTCTCCCAGCTTTGCACTTCTCTTCTTAAATAAGGGACGTACCTTTTTTGCTTTGTATCTTGTCATAAGAAGGGAAATGGGAATGGTTATCGCAAATACCAAAACCAAAACCGGAGAAATTTTTATCATCATGAAAAGTGAGCCGAGGATTGTTATGGCACTTGTTGATATCTGAACAAAATCGTGGGATAGGGATGAGTTTATTGTGTCAATGTCGTAAGACATTCGGCTTACTATATCTCCTGTCTGATGGCGGTCAAAAAAGCTTACAGGCATAGAAAGGAGCTTGTCCGATAAATCCTTCCTCATTTTGTAAATTATTTTCTGGCTTAAATTCACCATTAACACAGAAAGGGCATAGGAAAGAAGCGCAGAAAGTGCGTACATTATAATCATTAATGTGCAGTAGTAAAATACCTTTGGAAAATCCGCTTCGCCCTTTGAAAGGCCGATTGCATCGATGGCGTTACCGGAAAGACGGGGACCTACAAGGGAAAAAACATTGCTTGTTACGGTTAAAAGAATTGAACCAAGGAGCATTAATTTATGCTGCATAAGATATTTTCCGAGCCTTAGCAAGGTTTTCTTTTTATCCTGTACCTGATTTTTTTCGTTTCTTTCCTTACTCAAAGTGACCGCCTCCCATCTGTGTTTCGGCAATTTCTCTGTAGGCGGGACAATTTGCCATTAAGTCTTCGTGCGTGCCGCTTCCTATAATTTCGCCTTCGTCAAGCATTAATATTAGGTCAGCGTGCTTTATGGAGCTTATTCGCTGTGCAATTATTATGGACGTGGTATCTTTGAAGTTTTCCTTTATATTGCGTCGGAGTGCAGCATCTGTCCTGTAATCAAGAGCACTTGATGAGTCGTCCAGAATTAAAATGTCATTGTCTCCGGCAAAGGCACGGGCAAGAAGAACTCGTTGCTTCTGACCGCCGGAAAGATTTGCACCCTTTCCTGTCAGCATATGACAGAATTTGTCAGGCAGGGAGTCAATAAATTCAAAGGCACAGGCGTGCTTTGCGGCGTTTTCTATTTGCTCATCTGTCAGATTTCTTCCGAAATCAATATTGTTTTTTATGGTATCAGCAAAAAGCACATCGCCCTGAAAAACCGTACCAAACATTCTGTGAAGCTTTTCGTGGGGGATTGAACGCACCGATTTGCCGTTTATGTAAATCCTTCCGGTATCTGTATCGTAAAGGCGCATAAGAAGATTTATGATGGTGCTTTTTCCGCTTCCGGTGGCACCGATGATTCCGAGGGTTTCTCCTTTCTTTAAGGAGAAACTTATATTTTTTATGTTGTCTCTTTTCTTGTTATACGAAAAGGTCACATTGTCAAAAACGATATGGGCATCTGTTTTGACTGGGTCATCATCTATTATGGGAAGATTTCCCGGGGACGACAAAACATCACCGATTCGCTTTGCGGAGGCACTTCCCTTAGATGTCATAACAAATATTCTTGTAATGGACATCATTGCGTTTAAGATAATGGTGAAATAGGACAAAAAAGCAATAATTTTACCTGTTTCGGAAACACCTGCATTGACACGGTAAGCACCGACCAGGATAACCAAAGTAAGTCCCGTATTAAGGTAGATGTTCATAACAGGGTTTGTGAGAGCCATGGTGAGGCCTGCTCTCTTTTCGTTTTTCACAACATTGTGGTTTGCTTCATCGAAGCGTTCTTTTTCGTAATCAACTTTAGAAAGAGCTTTTATTACCCTTATTCCGCTGGCATGTTCTCTTACGGCCCTTATCATATTGTCAACGGAGGACTGAAGGGAAGAATAAAGCGGAACACCTTTTTTTGAAATTGTCCATACGGAATATCCCATAAAGGGGAGAAGACATAAAAGAACGAGTGCTAAAACAGGCTCCAGAGAAAAAGCTATTAAGAGACCGCCTATAAGAAGGATAGGGGCTCTTACACCCATTCGCTGCATCATTCCTATCATGTGGTGTAAATGATAAGTATCGCTGGTAAGTCTAGTTTCGAGGGAGGGTATGGTGAATGAATCTATCTCTGAGGAAGAAAGGTATGAAATTTTGGTAAACAAATCGTGGCGGATTGCTTTAGTAGTATTTTTTGCAACCTTTGCAGCCATGCGGTTTGCGACTACGTTTCCGATTAAAGCAATGGCAGAAACAATAATCATGACTCCACCCCAGAAATAAACCTCGTTTATGTTTCCTGTCGGGACAACATTATCTATAATATGGGCAAGAATATATGGGAGAAAAAGGTCCATGATAGTGCCGATGAATTTAATGGTAAGACCGATGATTATGGCAAAAAGCTGAGGTTTTATATATGGATAAATCTTTTTCACAAAAACACCTCCTTATTATATATGATACACCTTTAAATTTTTGGTGTCAATAAAAAAAGAGGCCTAGCCTCTTTTTTTATTGAACAAGTACATGAAAAATGCACTTTGTGTAAAACCATCTTTTATTTCTCCGTTTATGATTTTTTGGGAAAGCTCGTTATCCGTTAGTGTGATATAGCCTTTTATTCCTTCCTCATCGGTGTTTACTTCATTTATTTCCTTTCTTAGATGTGCAAGGTAAATGGAAACTATTGCGGAGGAAAGCCCTGAATCTGGATATGTATCTCCGAGGCGGGAAATAGCTTCAACATAAGTATCGGAGAAACCCGGCTTTTTTGAAAGTTCTTCGGAAAGCTCCTTAAGTGCATTTTCGTTCTCGGTGCATCCGTTCTCTAAAAATCCTCTCGGAAATTCAAAGGATTCCTTTCTTATGGGATGACGCATATTTTTAATGAGAATGAATTTGTCCTCTCCTGTTTCGGAAGTATATACAGGAACGATAACGGTTCCGCCGCATTCTTTGGGATAAACTATTCTCGAATAGGTGTAGGGTTTCTCTCCTTCGATAAGGTCTGAAACGACCACATAGAAGGGAGAGTTGTCAAACATAACCCCGACTTTGAAATTACGGTCCTCTTTGTCCTTGTTATCCTCCTGGAAAGAGAGAATTTTTTTTAGATCTCTGCATATGGGAAACTTTCCATCAAGTGGTGAAAAAAGCCAGGGTTTTTCTTCCATTAGGCGGAAATATTTTTCGGTACGTTCTTTAAGTTCGGGGTCAAGGAAAAGGGGATATTCAACTAATTTTTTGTCAAGCCATTCCTTAATCCACATCCATTTTTCGTGAATTTCTGCGTATAGGGGAGGTTTTGCATCGCTTTTGGGATCGTAGGCATTAAACACATCTTCGGGGACACAGCGGGACATAATATATCTTTTTAAGTATCTATATTCCATGTTATACTCTCCTTTTACGCTCTAAGTGCAAAGTACTGTCTGATGTGTCTTTATCGGAATTGGCAACGGAAAGATTTTCGCCTGATGTTATCTGAAGCTTTGCTTCATCAAGCACCAATGCACCTTCTTTTCCTATACTGTATGATAAAGAGGAATTTGAAAGGGTATACGCCACTTTATCGGGAAGAAAGGTGTCTTTTGTTTCCTTTATATTTCTTTCCATAAATGAAAGATAGGAGAAAAGTGCTTCAAAGTCTATGGTTTCGCCTGTTTCGTCCACTCGGAGAATATCGTTATATTTAGTTTCGCTCTCCGACGATATTGACTTTAAGGACTCGCCTTCGGGAGCCAGGAGCTTACTTTCACTGCGGTATGTATAATGGATGAAGGGAGATACGCGGGAGCCTAAAACAGTGTTCTGACATTCTGTTAAAATGTCAGCCATAAGAGCTGAGGTTTGAGTATTGTCCGGTGATGAAAAGGATAAAAGGAAGTTTTTGTCCGCTGCTGAAAGGCTTAAGCCTTTTAAGTTGCCCTTTTCGATTCGGTCTGTATAAAGCTTGTAATGGCTTCGCTCGTAGTTTTCTGGCATATGAGTTCTTATTATATTGTGTATGCGGGAAAGTGAAGAGAATTTCGCAAGGCTTTTCCTTTTTTCAAAAAAGCCATCCATCTGCTCAGAGAAGCTTAAGCTTTTGCCGAGAGGTCTTTGGTAATTATAATATCTCGAAGCGGTAGGAAGATTTTCATCAAGTAGGGTAATGCGGTCTTTATAGAGAGAAAGGCTCTCTCTTAAGGCTGTGGGAAGAGCGGATATATCCTTGTTTCCTAAGATATAATCCATTGCAAGCAGTCTTTTTTCCATTATGGCAGCAGCTTTTTTGCTGTCAGAGTTTTCTCCGTAATAGTTAAGCTCGGGGAGAGAACTAAATATAAAACTCTGCTTCTTAAAGCTTGATGCTACATACTCCTTAAGTGATTTTATATTGCCGTAAAGAGAAAGGGAAACGTAGCCCTTCTGAAGTAAGGTGAGAAAACCGGGAGAGTCTGAAAGACGTAAAAGCTCCGGATTATCTGCAAGCTGATTTGCAGTTAATTTAATGGTGTTGCCGCTTAAAACTGATTTCATAAGTAGCGGCTGTATATCTTCGGAAGTAAGATTCTTTCTTACGGTAAGCTCGCTGTCAAAATCCGTCACATAGAAGGGGCGGAGAAATTGTCCATGCTCTCTTTTGTGGGGAATCCACGTATGTGCACTTTTTCTGACATCTTCGGGTATTTCGTCAAGCTTAAGTCTTGATGAATATTCTTTGAGAATAGAATAGTCCAGCGTAAACGGGATTCTAATGCTTTCGTCGGAAGAAAGAACTTTAAGTATCGGAGAAGAAGGGGAATAGAATGTATCGCTGCAAAATTCAACCGCCTCAGAATAGCATCTTTTGGATATTGTAAATTCTGCACATTCTATGTTGGGTGTACTTTCTAAAAGCTCTTCCGCTTCATTCAGACACTTTGATGCGGGAATTACGGCATCACTTAAAAGCATAGTGGCAGAATGTTCCGTATGTCTTACAAGTGCAAGATTTGCATAGCCTTCCGCACAAAGTGATGAGGCATCGGCGGCTGTGAAAATATCGCTTAAAGAGAGGGCGATTCCCTTTGCATCCTTTGAAAGCTTTAATGATGTGGTTATGTAGTATTCCGCAACATCATAATTTTCCGCAGCTAGTGCCGAAGATGCTACGCCGAGAGCGTCCTCCGAAGCTGACAGCTTGATTTTTGCCAGCAAAATATTTTCTTTTCTTTTGTTAAATGTAAGGTTCTTTCTATCTGCATCCTTTATTTTATCAAAAAAGTCCGGAATGGAACCTATAGCTCTGCTTGCCGTAACGGGGCGTGCCGAAAGGAGCTTTGCGAGGCGGAACTCGCTTTCAAAACGTTCCTTTGTGCCTGTCAAAAGAAGTCTTGAGGATACCCAATGGGCTATGGTAAGCACTTTTGTGAGAACAGTTTCCAGCTTTAAATTCTTCTTATCCTGAGCATCTTCATCTCCCAATGAGGCAAGGAGGGTTACAAGCTCCTTAGGGAAGGTAAAAAGCCCTTTATCTATGTGGTGTAAATGGTTTTTGTAAAGAGCCTTAAGTTCTTTTTGCTGTGATGCATAAATTTCACTTAAAAATCTGTGCATCACAGCTTCAAGATCAGGGTGCTCTGAAATTTTTTTCAGAAGATTTATTCCTTCCTTTGTTTCGGGAAGACCGCTGTCGTAGCCGCCTGCGGTTACAAGCCGTGTGTATTTTGAACCCGGAACAACGAAGGGATATAAAAGACCGCTGTAAATAAGACGCTTAATATATACAGATTCAAGAAGCCCAGCATCTTCAAGAATTTCAACAGTGAGGCTTCCGGAAAACGGAGCAAGCAGTGTATAAAGAAGTAAGTCTTCCCGGCTGTCTGATTTTATGTTAATGCGATTTCCTGAAAAGCCGTGTCCCTGATTGTCAAGGGCGATTATGGCAAGTCGTGCAATAAGATTTGCATAATGATTGGACAAATCGGTTTTGTTGAAAGTGGCCAATGTGTCGCTTGATGCACCTGCAAGCTGACGCAACAGATGATGAACAGCACTTTCGTTAAAGCCCTCTTTATCGCTGAAGGTCTTGATAAGCTCCTTACCGACCTTTGTCATATTTTCGTGCATATATGTGATTTTTGAATTATACAGAAGTTCGTAGGGAGAGAGGATGAGAAGAACTTCTGAAAGCCTTTTTAATACAGAATCAAATTTTTTCAGGAGGTTGGAAAGCATAATATGACGGTAAAGCTTATATCTGCTGCTTTTTTCGGGACGTAGGTGATCAACGGCGGTATCCTCCGGAACAGAAGATACATCCTCAAGTAAAAGAGCGGATAATATAAGCTGATAGGCGTTTTTGTCTGTTGATTCTCGTACACGGTGAATAGCAGAAATCAACCGGTACAGCGAAAGCCCGTCTCCGCATTTTGCGAAAGAAGGCGAAATTTCTTCTTCGACGGAAAGACGATAATAAATACACTTATTAAGTATACTCATATATTTTGCTTCAAGGTCTAAGTTGATAGAAGCGTGATATAAGTCGGAAAGTGATTCTTCGGGTAGGACTACGTTACTTTTACCGTATTTTTTGATATATCCTGCAAGCGGATGGTAGTCTTCGTCTGTTGCCCTTTTTACATATTCTTCTTTATCTCTTTTGTTTTTTGGTGTTGGCTGTTTATCAAGCCATTCTCCGAATTTTCTTATATTTTCTTCTCTGTCGATTGCCATAATTATTCCTCCTTGAATGGTAATTTAATTATAATAAAGTGTTCTTTATCTGTCAATATTTTTACCACAGAAAGAGAAATAAGAGAAGTTATCGAAAAAATCACCTCTGAAACGTCGGCGGTTTGATGTATTTATAGCCAAAAATAAAAGCAGATTGTTTTTACAATCTGCTTTTGATTTATTATACTTCTGTAACCTTAACATCTAAGTCTGCCAGTAACTTGGATATTTCTTCGTCTAAGGGTTTTTCTGTTATAAAATGGTCGATTTCCGAAAAGTCAGCCAGCTTTGCAAAGCCGATTCTTCCGATTTTCGACTTATCGCAAAGATAAAACTTGCGGTCGGAATTTTTAATCATACATTTCTTTATGCCACATTCAGCTTCGTTACTGTCAAGGATGCCGCCGTTTTTGGTTACGCCGCGGCTGGAGAAGAACACCTTTGTGGCAAAGAAGTTTTCTTCAATATAGTTCGATGCAAGCGTTCCCACGAAGGACTGGTTACTGCTGGTAAAACCTCCGACGCCGATCACCTTGATGTTGGGGTTTCCTGCAAGCTCTGTTATAACTCTCATAGAGTTTGTAACGATTGTTACGTCCTTCATATTTTTAAGCTCACGCGCCATATAGAAGGTGGTGGTGGAAGCGTCTAAAAATATGGTATCACCGGGAACAACGTGACTTGCAGCTTCTTTTGCAAGGCGTTCCTTTGCCTCGGTATTTAAGTATTTTCTCTTTTCCAGAGACATTTCACGGTTGCTTTCGTCAATGGGAATCGCACCGCCGTGAGTTCTTACCAATGCTTCCTGCTTTTCAAGCTTTTCAAGGTCACGACGTACCGTTTCCTCCGTAACACCAAGCTCCTGGCTTAATTTGCTTACCCATACGGAGCCCTCAAGTCTCAATGTTTCCAGAATGTGTTTCTGTCTTTCTACAGCAAACATTTTTATTTCTCCTCTTCAAAAAAACTGCTGCACATAGTTTTTATGCAGCAGTTTTAATGTTATTTCTTTATGATTTTTACAAGGTCACCGTTTTTGATACCTGCGGAGTTTGCATCGTCGGTATCAATGTGCATTTCAACGTTGAAATCGTCTCTTACTCTTACCTGAACATCATAAAAGAGTGTGGGTTTTACGCTTTCAACAGATACATCTACATAATCGCCGTCCTTGATTCCGTGACGAGTAGCGTATTCTGGTGTCAGATGGATGTGGCGGTTAGCAATGATTACGCCCTGCTTTAAGTAGATAGTACCCTTGGGGCCTACAACCACAAGCTTTTCTGATCCTTCAATTTTACCTGAAGGTCTTACCGGGGGGCTTACTTTAAGTATGAACGTATCTGTTCTTGAAATTTCAACCTGTGTGTCCTTTCTTACGGGACCAAGTACTCTTACCTTTTCGATGGACTTTAAGGAAGGACCAACGAGTGTAACACACTCTTCAGCGGCATATTCTCTTCCCATAAGGGTTTTCTTCTTGGTAAGCTCATAGCCTTTGCCGAAGAGAATATCAAGGTCTTCTCTGGATAAGTGAATGTGGCGCTGTGAAACACCAACCTTGATTTCGCCGTCCTGATCTTTTTTATATTCGGATAAGATTTTGGCAACTGCTGCGCCTATTTTATCAGCATCATACATAGTCATTCACCTTGCCTTACTCTTCATCAAGTATTGTTGTATCGAAATACTTCATAAGCTCGGGGTGGGGGCTGGGGATGCATTCAGAGCCGAATACTTCACCCAAGGGAGCGCATTCCTCTGCACCGTGATCAAGAGAAGCCTTAACTGCAGATACGTTACCTGCCACAACAAGTGTAACAAGTCTTCCGCCGAGACGCTCTTCCTTGTGAAGAAGTCTTACACTTGCAGCCTTGAGCATAGCATCTAAGCCTACAACTGCGGCGGTGAAGCCCGAAACCTCGAAGATACCGAGAGCCTTGCCGAAGGAAACATCACTTGCGGGAACGTCCTTCATGCTCTTTGGGAATTTCTTATTGAATTTATCTCTGTTAAAATCAAGTAAATATGCCATCTTTTCAGCCTGCTCGTCAGGGCGGGCGATAACGTGGGAAACAATAAATCTTCCCTTGGACTTGGCATATTCTTCACCTGCTTCAACAGCTGCCTTAACTGCCGCAACGCTACCTTCAACCTTTACACCCATAATGAGGGGAGCAGGAATTTTGGGAGCGAAAGGACGATTTCTGTCAAAGGCGATAAGCTTGACATCTGCTGCCTTTACCATTACATCAGCGGCACAGAGGGCTGTTGTCAGGCTGTATACTTCTATCATGCCGAATGCATTCATTTATCTCAATCCTCTCAAATTAAACAATATGGAAGCCGTCAACAAGTACGCAACGTCTGCTTCTTGTGAAGGAGTGTGCTGCGGTTAAGCCTTCTCCTGTGGGACCTGCGATGGTGAAGGTGGTATAACCCTCGCCGCCTGCGCCGATTCCGGCATAGGAGGGAGCGTTCTTAACGAAGATTGTTGTTTCAACTTCGCGTGCAAATCTTGTAAGATGGTCAACGTTCTTGGAGTGGATGTGAGCAGAGTGGCGGTTGCCGTGTTCTGCCTGTACTGCAAGAGTGATTGCCTCATCAATATCGTCAACTCTTACGATTGCGAGGATGGGCATCATCATTTCAACCTGAACGAAGGGATGGTTTGCATCAGTTTCGCAGATGATGAGCTTTGTGCCTGCGGGAGCATCAATTCCGAGAGCGGCAAGGAACTTAACAGCGTCCTTTCCAACCCACTTCTTATTGATGTCGTACTTGCCGTTCTTATTAACAAGGCAAAGCTCCATAAGTCTGTCGATGTCAGCACCCTTTAAGAGGTATGCACCGTGCTTCTGCATTTCGGAAATAAGGATATCGGCGATATTTCTGAATGCAAAGCATTCTTTTTCAGCGATACAGGGAAGGTTGTTGTCGAAGCTTGAGCCGTCAACAATGTCCTTTGCAGCCTTGTATACGTCAGCTGTGTCGTCAACGATAACGGGAGGATTACCTGCACCTGCACCGATTGCCTTTTTACCTGAGGATAAAAGAGCCTTAACAACGCCGGGTCCGCCTGTTGCAACAAGCATTCTTACGATGGGAGACTGCATCATTTCGTCGGAGGATTCCTTTGTGGGATTCTCAACGGAAACAACTAAGTTCTCAGGTCCGCCTGCTTCAAGTACCGCACGATTTACAAGGTCAACTGCATAGTTTGCAGTATCCTTTGCATTGGGGTGGGGGTTAAATACTACTGCATTACCGCCTGCAATCATACCTATGGAGTTACAAAGAACTGTTTCACTGGGGTTGGTGGAGGGGGTGATGCTTCCGATAACTCCGTAGGGAGCCATTTCGATTAAGGTAAGACCTTCGTCGCCTGTCATAGCAGTGGGCTTTAAGTCTTCTGTACCGGGAGTCTTCTTCGCAACAAGCTGATGCTTTATAATCTTGTCGTGAACGTTACCCATTCCGGTTTCCTTAACGCCGAGCTCAGCCATAACTTCAGCTTCTTCCAAGGTGAGGCGTCTGATATTTTTAATCATTTCCTCTCTTTGGGCAACTGTGTAGCTCTTAAGTTCTTTATAAGCCTTGCTTACTGCGTTAAGTGCGTCTGTCATATTGGTGAAAACGCCCTTTTTGTGAGTCTGGGGACGAACCTCGCCCATGGACTTGATTACGCTTGCAACGATTTCACTTATCATTTTTTCGTTATCCATAATTCATCCGGCCTTTCTATTAAAGAATTGATTTCCAAATTTCCTTTGTGGGACGGGCAATAACGGCGCTGTCAAGGTAAGTGCCTTCTTCTTTTATTGCCTGTTTTGCCTTTTCGATTGCCGCTTCGACTGCAGCAACTTCTCCCGTTATGAACATATAGCTCTTGCCGCTCATACCCTTTGCAATTCTAAGTTCAATAAGCTTTACAATGGCTGTTTTTGCGGCAATATCTGCGGCAACTATGATAGATGACGCAGTAAATGTTTCAAGTATACCGAGGGCGGATACCTCACCGGGATCTGATGAACCGTACATGGCGGGGAAGATGTCCTCGTGGGGATTTCCAAGTATGAAGCTGTCAACAAGCTTTGCCGGAAAGTGTGTTTTTGCGGCATCCACCGCTGCTTTTACAGCACTCAGCGCACCGCTTACTATTACAATATACTTGCCGGGGCAGACTGTCATAGCCGTGATAATTTCAACTTCTGCAGTTTTTGACATAATGTCTGCTGCCTGTACGCCGGTGGTTACGTTAAAGTACTCCACCATTCCGATTGCTTTTGGCATAATGTGCTTCCTTTCAGTTTAATTCTCAGTTTATTTTTACGGTAACGCTCTTCTCCGTCACATCTGTTACAGTTCCGTTTACGGAAGAGTGGATAGGAAGGGAAAGTGCATTTTCGGCTGCAGCGGCAATTATGTCGCCGACCTTAACCGTATCGCCCTTCTTAACGGCAACTACCGGGGGTGCACCGATACTCTGGGCTAAAGATATTTTTACTTTTGCTGTCTTTATTTCAGTCTCGTCAAGGGGTGCGTCATGATCGTATTTTACTATGTCAAGACGGCTTATAAGACGTGACATGGGAACAAGTCTTCCGTCTCTTTCTTCCTTGGCATCAATGGGTGCAGGAAGGGGATCGGGTTTAAGTCCGTTTTTACGGAGCTTGGATTTATATATTCCGATAAGTGCGGCGGGGCTTAAGCCCTGAGGGCAGGAATACATCTCACAAAGACCGCAGCCTGAACAGTAAAGGGTGTTAACCAGTGCGGGAACATCCGTATTACCGCTTGAAATGCAGCGCATAAAAGCTGCAGGGTCTATCGGGTGATTGAGTAAGTTTCTTGAGCAAAGGTCGGTGCAGGTTCTGCACTGACAGCAAGTGCCCATTGCCCTTGTTACACTTATGGTAACTTTCTGAGTCCTTGTGCCTACGATATGATGATTTTTAGGAAGTACGATGATGGCATTGCTTGTCTTTGTAACAGTGCCGGATTCATCTGTAAGTCTTCCTGTCATAGGTCCTCCGTGAATAATTGCAGTATCTTCTGCGGTTTTGCCGCCGCAAAGTGCAATCAAATCAGAAAAGGACGTACCGATAGGCGCTAAAACCGTTTTGGGATTTTTTACTTCGCCCGTAACGGTTATATATTTATGGGTTACGCTTTTTCCTTCGAAAACCGCACGGTAAATATTAAGGGCGGTTTCTACGTTTATTACGGCAGCACCCACATCAAGGGGAAGGCCGCCGGCAGGAACGACTCTTTTAATGGTGTCGTAAACGAGGATTACCTCGTCACCTGCGGGATAAATTTCTTTCAGCAGATGAAGTCTGCCTTTTTCGTGGTCGGGAAGTACACGGTTAACAGCATCAACGGCGTTTTTGTATGCCCCCTTAACCGCCACGATAAATTCTTTGGCACCAAGCACTTCACAAACCAGTGAGAGTGCCTTCATTATTTCTTCTGCGTATGTAGCAATAATCTGTCTGTGAACGCGAAGCAGTGGCTCGCATTCAGCGCAGTTCAAAATAACGTATTCTGCCTTTTCGCTCATTTTAGCGTAAGTGGGGAAACCGGCACCTCCGGCACCGGCTACACCGCTAGCCTTGAGTATTTCTTTTAATTTTGTAATATCCATTAATTAAAACTCCAATTCTGTGCCGGAGTCCACGATGCCGACAATTGCCGCATCAATGGGACTTGATTCCTTTCCGCAGCCGATTCTTGCTGCGCTACCTGTTGCAATTAAAACTGTTTCGCCGATACCGCAACCTACGTTATCGACTGCAACAAAGCGTTCGGATGGTTGAGCCTTGCCTAAGGCAGGCTCAACCACCATGAATTTGCTTCCGACCAGATTGTCATTTTTTCTTGTGGATACGATGCTTCCGACTACTTTTGCAATAATCATAATAGAGCATCCTTTCTTGGAAAAAATGATTTTTTGAAAAAATTACTTAAGTACGGGAATAATCTTTTCAACGTCTGAGTGAGGTCTGGGAATAACGTGAGTAGCGATGATTTCACCAAGCTTGGAAGCATTGGTCTGACCTGCTTCTACAGCAGACTTAACAGCGCCTACGTCACCTCTAACCATAACGCTTACAAGACCGGAACCGATCTTCTCTGTGCCAACTAACTGAACGTTAGCAGCCTTGAGCATTGCGTCAGCAGCTTCGATTGCTGCAACTAAACCTCTTGTTTCGATGATACCTAAAGCTTCGAGTGACATTTTCTTTTCCTCCTTAACTTTAATTACTTCTTCTTTTTTTACCGGAGCTTCTGCTACGGCTTTATTTTCAGCCTCTGCCTTTGCGGGCTCAGCCTTTGCTGCTGCGGGAGAAGCAGCCTTGGGAGCCGCCTTCTTCGGAGCAGTTTTCTTTTCTTCAGCCATGTTGTTTACCGCCTTTCGTTAAAAGGTAATAAATCAGAACTTGGGAAGGATCTTTTCAACGTCTTCGTGGGGTCTGGGAATTACGTGTACAGCGATGAGCTCACCAAGTCTGGATGCAGCAGCGCTTCCAGCTTCTGTAGCAGCCTTAACAGCACCTACATCGCCTCTAACCATAACGCTTACAAGACCGGAACCGATCTTTTCTGTGCCGATGAGAACTACCTCAGCAGCCTTAACCATTGCATCTGCTGCTTCAACAGCTGCGGTTAAACCTCTTGTTTCAATCATACCTAATGCTTCTTTTGCCATTTTGATATCCTCCTAAAAATTAATTTCTTTTTTATTTATTATTCATTAATGATTGCGATTTTAAGTCCGCTCATTGCAAGATTTGTCTTGTGAGCTTCGTTGATTTCGGAAAGGGGGAACTTATGTGTGATAAGCTTTCCAATCGGAAGACCGATTCCCTTAGCTCTCTTTAAGAAATCAAAGGTTGTTGCGTAGTCACGAAGTGTGTATACCCAAGAACCAACTGTTGTGATTTCCTTTGAGCAAATATCGAAATGGGGGTTGATTGTTGCGTCTCCGCCGTTGATGAAGAAGCCGAGCTCGCAAAGACCGCCGCCGTTTCTTATGAACTTATAGATGTTTGCGTGAGCGATGGGGGAGCCTGTGCACTGGAATGCAAAGTCAGCAAGATAGCCGCCGAATGCATTTTCAACACCCTTTGCAAGTTCTTCAACACCCTTGTGGTTTTTGAAGTTTACTGTGCCGGTTGCACCCATTTCCTTAGCAAAGTCAAGTCTCTTGTCCTCACCGTCAACTGCAACGATGTTTTCGATACCCATTGTACGAAGTATTGCGATACAGATGAGTCCGATGGGGCCGCAGCCCTGAACAACAACTCTTGAGTTGAAGCGAAGGATTCCTGTTGTCTTGGCACGCTCAACTGCGTGGATTAAAACTGCACAGGGTTCGATTAAGATTCTTGAATCTAAGTCAAGGTCGCTTACGTTAAATACGGTAGAACCGCCTCTTACTACTATGTAATCAGCAAACCATCCGTTTAAGTGAATGTCGTCGTCGGGAAGAAGTCCGTAAACGTCTGCACCGCCTACATTCTGCTTATTTAAGTCAAACATTGTGATGTCGGGGTTGTCTTTGAAAATCATACAGGTTACAACCTTGTCGCCTACTGCGAGGGGCTTTCCTGCACTGTCTTTCTTGACATTTTTACCCATCTTTACGATCTCACCTGTTCCCTCGTGACCGAGTACAACGGGGATAAGACCGAAGGGGTCTCTCTTGAATTCATGAGCATCTGTTCCGCAGACACCGCAGCCTTCTACTTTAACAAGGATGTCGTCATCGCCAAGCTCGGGGATGGGGAATTCCTTGATTTCGTAGTTTTCAAGCTTTGTGAGCATTGCTGCGCGGCTTGTTTTCGGAATGGGGCCTGCTGCCTTAGGAGCACTTGCCTTGGGTGCAGCTGACTGATTCATTTCGGAAAGAACCTGCTGAACAATAGCCTGAATCTTGTCCTGGTTAATATCCATAGCTATTCTCCTCTCAGATTTATTTTGTTTTATTATGTCGCCTTCAATGACGCCGATCGCGGGGAAGGGAAGTTTCTTCTCTAAAAGACTGTCGCCATTAAAGGAATCGTAGATGATGAATTTGGGTGTTGCGTTTGTAATTGCGTGGCAGGCAAAGAGTACTGCACTTATGCTTTTTGTATTCTTTGAAACACGAAAGATTGTTTCTGCCTGCACCCTTGATGCCGGATAACCGCCGTTTTCAATAAGGTGGTAGATAAACTCGCCTTTTTTATCGGAAGGAACGGTTACTTTTGCGTTGCCTTTAACCGTTTCAGCCAGCTTTTCGGCATTTTTCGCAAAGTCATCTGTTATGCTTTGCATTGTAACCTTCCTTTCTTCTCAGACGAGATTATTTTTGAAATAATCAGCACCGTAGGCTGAAAGGTAGGTATCCAGTTCCTCTGTTCCACCGGAAACGCCAAGGCCTCCGACAACAGCATCGCCGATCTTTAAGGGATCGCCGCCGCCGAACACCACGATACGGCAGTCATTTGTAAACTGTATTCCGTATAAGGGCTGGTTTGGCTGAGCCATGCTCTTTAAAGCGCTTGTAGGCATCTTAAGTGCCACAGAGGTATATGCCTTCTGCAAAGCAACATCATAGCTTGCGATGAAGGAATCATCGGTTGCGTGAATCAAAATCGGGTTTGCACCGGAATTTGTAATGGCGATTACCGCCTTCACACCAACCTTTGCTGCTTCCTTTTCAACGGCTTCGGCTAAAAGCTTTGCAGTATTCAAGGTTATGTTATCTGTTTTGTAAGTAGAAGAACTACCTGTATTAAAGGAAGGCGATTTTATATTATCCTTTACGGCATCGACGATTTTTCTTAAATCTTTCTCGTCCATAAAACCATCCTTTATATAACGGAAATTACTTTCCGAGGCTTTCCATTACTTTCTTTGTGATCTGTGCGATAAGCTCTGCATCGGAGCAAGAAGAAGTGCATCCGCCTTCTTCAACGCCCTGGTGGCAGTTGTGGCAGCTCTGAACGCCTGCTTTTGCATTTAAGCAGATGTCAGCGGGGTGCTTACCTGTCATACCGAATGCACGGCGAACTTCGTAAAGTCTCTTAACCTGTTCCTTGGAAAGCTCCTTGGGACCGCCGAGCTGCTTTGACTGATAGAGAAGCTGAGCATAGAACTCAACGGATTCCATCTTGTGATAAGCAGAAAGAAGGCTGTCAGAGAAGGAAAGAGCACCGTGGTTTGCAAGGAGTACAGCGTCAAAGTGCTGAAGGTACTTTTCAACTGCATCGGGAATTTCCTCTGTGGAGGGTGTACCGTAATCAGCAATCGGAACGCAGCCAAGTGCGATTACAGCTTCGGGCATGATGGGTGCTGTAAGGGGAACACCTGCGATTGCAAAGCTTGTTGCATAAAGGGGATGAGCGTGAACAACAGCTTTAACGTCAGGTCTCTGCTTATAAACTCTCATATGCATCTTGATTTCGGAGGAGGGACGGAAATTACCTGTTGCTGAAATTACCTTACCGTCGCCGTCAACCTTACAGATATAGTCGGGTGTCATGAAGCCCTTGGAAACACCTGTGGGTGTGCAAAGGAATTCGTTTTCACCGATCTTAACAGAAATGTTACCGTCGTTGGAAGCAACCATTCCCTTGTCATAGATTCTTTTACCGATGTCGCAAATTTGTTTTTTGATTTCGTATTCGTTTACCATAAATCATTTCTCCTTCTTCTTAAAGAATATTCGACAACATAATATTATCACATTATCTTTGGTTTGTCAACAATAAAATGTTGTTTTTTTACTTTTTTTCTGTGGATTTGTTGGTTTTATCTGTCCATCCCAAATAATCCTTAAGCTCGTCTATCCCCTGGTTTGCGGTGGAGTTGACGAAAAATATCTTTTTACAGCCTGCCAGACGAAGCCAGTTTTCCGCATTTTTTATGTTTGCGTTTTTGTGGTCTATCTTGGTTACTATTCCGATTACCTCTTTCGGCGTCATACAGGTGATGCAGGGAGGGTAAAGGGAATAGGGCTCTGTTGCACTTAAAAGAAGACCTATTACATCCGCTTCGTAGGAATAGATGGCGATGGCTGTGCCCAGGTTTTTTGTTTGTATGTATTCGCCGGGGGTATCGATTAAAATATCGTCCATGGCGATTGCCTGGGTTTTAACGTAATCAACGGTCTGTCCTCTTATTGCCTGAGTGAGTGTGGTTTTTCCCGCCTCACTTCTGCCTAAGAGTAAAAGACGCTTGTGCTTTCTTTTAATCATGTCTTTGTTATTTCGCACACCGTATAGCCAAGCTTTTCTTTGCAGTAAGCACAGATTGCACGGAGGGATTCCTCAACGGAGGAAACGGTGCCTGTGATTATGAGTGAGCCTGAAAAGCGGTCAACAAAGCCAAGCTCCGCACCGGAGGACTTTATTGCAATGTCGCCGCAGATTATTGCTGTTTCGGCAGGGGATACTGTGAGTATGCCGATTGCACTGCTTGTGTAATCGATTGATGTGTCAAGTCCCAGCTTCTGGTATAAAACTTCATCGGGGTTTGCGATGATGTGGGCAAGGGTTATCTGCTTACCGGGAACCAGTTCCTGGACTATTCTTGCTTTATCGTGCAATATTTCCATCGGAATCTTCCTTTCTTATAAAGGTCAGCCGCCTATCTGACATTTTAATCCTGCGGACTCGGCAACGCCCTTAAGCATTTCCATATGCTCGTCCGTGGGAGGCAGGATGTCCTTAAGCTCGTATTCACGGCCAAGACCTGCGTATTTGTCAGCCCCTAAGCGGTGATAGGGGAGAAGGTGAATTTCCGTAACGCCCGTCAGAGTTTTTGCGAAGGTGGCGATATCCCTTATTTCTTCGGGAGTATCGTTAAAGCCGGGGATTACGGGAACTCTTACGGTTAATTTTACACGCTCTGCAATTTTGGGAGCGTTTTCAAGAATTCTCTCGTTTGGCTGAGTTGTGAACTTCTTATGCTTTTCGGAGTTCATATGCTTTATATCCATAAGGTAGTAGTCAAGGTGGGGGAGAATTTTCTGAATTGTGGAAAAGGGGGCAAAGCCCGTAGACTCAATTGCCGTGGTAAGGCCGTTTTCCTTTGCGGCTGCAAGGAGTGCTGCTGCAAAATCAGCCTGAAGAAGGCTTTCGCCACCCGACAGGGTAAGGCCGCCGCCGCTTCGTCTGAAATAAATTCTGTCCTTTAATACCTCGTCTATAACCTCACGGACGGTAACGTCTCTGCCCACAACCTTTGTTTTTCCGCCGAGAGTCATATTCTGTATTTCAAATGACTGGGATTCAGGATTACAGCACCATTTGCATCTTAAGGCACAGCCTTTAAGGAAAACGATGGTGCGGATTCCCGGTCCGTCGTGTACGGAGAATTTCTGAATGTCAAAAATTCTTCCTTTTACATCGTATTTATCCATTAAAATCCACCCTGTTCGGTACGTTTGATAATGTCATCCTGCAAGGATTTTGAAAGTGTGGTGAAGAGTGCGGAATAACCTGCAACTCTTACAACCAAGTTTTTGTAGTTTTCGGGATGTGCCTGAGCATCAAGAAGTGTTTCACGGCTTACTACGTTAAACTGCATATGGCTGCCCTTCTGATCGAAGTAACCTCTTACCAGTGCAACGAAGCTTTCAAGACCGCTCTGTCCTTTGAGTGCAGAGGGATGGAACTTCATATTGAAGAGTGTTCCGTTGGAAGCTATAAAGTGGTCAAGTCTTGAAACTGAGTTGGCTGATGCTGTGGGGCCTTTAACGTCACGTCCCGCAACGGGGGATACACCATCTGCAACGGGAGTGTAAGCTCTTCTTCCGTCGGGGGTTGCACCTGTCTGTGCACCGAGGGGCACGTTTGCAGATACGGGGTAAAGACCTGCGTGGAACATACCGCCTCTGGGATTTTTGAACTTTTCAAGGGGCTTTGTATAGGTGTATGCTACCTCACGGGCAATGGCGTCAACCTCCATAATGTCATTGCCGAACTTGGGAAGTGCTTCGATTGCCTCAAGTAATGCGGCATACTTTCCGTTTCCTGCACCTTTTGCCTTTTTGAATATTTCGGCAATCTGGTTATCTGTGATTTCCATACCGCCGGATACAAGCTGACGAACGATTTCTGTTGTAATCTTTGTTGCATCCTCATCGGAAATGCCTTCACCGAAGTTATCGTCCATAGCGTTCTTGAAGTCAGCAAGTGTGAACTTCTTTTCTTCAAATACAAGCTTCTTTATTGCATAGCAAGCGTCTGCCATATTTGCGATACCGAAGCCCTGAGGACCTGTGAAGTTGTAAACTGCGCCGCCTTCCTGAGCAGATTTTCCTCTGCCTATGCAGTCTTCAATCATTGAAGACAAGAAGGGAAGGGGGCAACGCTTTGCGTGAGCCACGTCAATTGCGTTATCTGCATTAACCATAAGGCGGATTGCATAGCTCATCTGCTTTTTATAAGCATTGAAGAATTCTTCGTATGTTGTAAATTCTGTTACCTCGCCGGTCTTGGGGCCAACCTGAACGCCCTTATCCATACCGTTGTGGAAGGTAAGCTCCATAATACGGCACATATTGAAGAATGCGGCGTCATGCCAGCCTTCTGTCTTACCGGACTTCTGAGGCTCAACACAACCGATGATGTTGTAGTCTCTTGCGTCCTCCATTGTAAGACCGCGGGAAACCAGGGCAGGGATTATAACCTCGTCATTATAGTATGCGGGAAGACCGTAGCCCAGTCTTGTGAGCTTTGCTGCCGCCATTAAGAACTCGTGGGGGGAACCGTTCCATACTCGAACAGAGAAGGAAGGCTGGGGGAGTGCAACGTGCATTGTTGCATATATTGTCATAAAGGAAAGCTCGTTTGTAGCGTCCAATCCTTCTTTTGTCTGACCGCCGGCAATTAAGTTCTGGAATAAGCTGTAGCCTGCAAAGCCTTCTGCACTTGCGGCGTCTCTGACTTTGGTAAAGTCGTTGAGCTTAACCCATACGCAGTCGATTAATTCCTGTGCTTCTTCCTGAGTGATTGCACCCTTTTCTATGTCAGCTTTATAATAAGGATACATATACTGGTCGAAACGTCCGGGAGAGATGGAGTGACCGGAGGATTCTGTCTGGATCAAAAGCTGAACAAACCAGAAAGCCTGACAAGCTTCACGGAAGCTCTTTGCACCGTTTTCAAGAGCGTTGTCGCAGGCTGCTGCTATGTCCAAAAGCTCTTTTCTTCTTACGGAATTACCTTCTCTGTCAGCCATTTCTCTTGCAAGAGATGCATAACGCTTGGAATATTCGATGGCACCCTTCAAGCTTTCAATTACTGCACGGAGGAAAGCTGACTTTTCTATATAATCTTCGCAGGCAACGCACATTTCGGAAAGTGCTTTTTCTGCCTTTGCCATAATTCCCTTAAGACCGATTGCAAGAACTTCGCCGTAGTTTACCGTTACGTGGCCTACGCCGTTGTAGAAGTAGTTACCGGGAGTGAAGATGTTATGCTCCATAGCTGTTAAGGTTTCCTTTGCCATGGTAGCTTCTGCAAGCTCGGAAGAAGTCTTGCCCTTCCAGTAGGAATATGCGTCACGGAGACGTGTCTTTGTTTCCTCGGAAATCTTAAAGGGGTCTGCACTTCTTGTTTCAACTGTGTCAAACTCATCCAAGAGCCACTGATAAGAAAATTCGGGGAAGGTCTGACATCCTCTTGAAACCTTTGTGGCACTGCCTACGATTAATTCCTCGTCACGGATGGTGATGGGAATGTTACGGAGAATGTGACAGAATGCCTTTGCACGTCTCTCTATAATAGGAAGGTTTTCCGTCTGCTTGTAGGATTCTGTTAAAAGAACGGCACGGTCAGCTTCAATTTCGGGCATCTTCTTAAAAAGATTTTCGATTAAGCGGCCAATTCTTTCGCTTCTTTCTGTTTCTTTAATTGTAAAGTTCATATAAGTCAATCCTTTCTTATCAGATTAATTTTCTAATTTCGGTATCCATTCCGGTTACCACCTTGTCCGCCGCCTTCTTAACGGCAGGGAGGGCGTTTGCCACGGCATAGGATGTTCCTGATGCTTCGAACATTGGTATATCGTTTAAGTTATCTCCGAAGGAAGCACAATCTTCTTTCGGGATATCAAGATGTCTTAAAAGATTTTTCAGGGCGATGCCCTTATCAACTCCGAAGGCGATGTATTCCTTCATTGACCTGTCTTCGTAAACAAGGGGCAAATCGTCATATTTTATTTTTGTATAGTCCGTTATTTTGTAAATCGGCTCGTCGGGGAAATTTGCATCAAGCACCTTGACGTGGTTATGATACTGCTTTAAGATTTTTCTTGTTAAAAGAGCATCCTTTGTTTTGATGTAGGTTAAATATTTCCCGTGAAGAGCAAAAGAATCGGACGTGAAAGTTTTTGTTATGGGAAATTCTGACAGAGTTTCTTCCTTATATATAGTCTGGGCTCCGTCGTTTGCCATAAAGTAGATATCATTTTCAAATGGGGCAAAGAACTTTTTCAGCTCCGCATAGGTTCTGCCAGACGATACGGCAAAGGCTACATTATTTGAAAGTATGTATTCGATGGCTGAAAGAATGTTTCTGTTAAGCTCTTTCTCGCCGCGTTTTAAAATCGTTCCGTCAAGGTCTGACACAACCAGCTTCATGAAAAGGCTCCTTTCCTAACGTTTTGGAATAAGGATATTCCGCTAATATATATAATACAACATATCTTCACAAAAGTCAAGAGAAACTAACAAAAATAAAAAGAAAAACACAGAAAACCAAAAAAATGGGGATTTGGGTGGTAAGAACAAGCATTAAAACAGCTTTTTCTGCGGCTATTTTGCAAAACCCGATTTGGGTTTTGATGTCTTTTGTTTCACAAAACTGTTCGGCGATTTGCCTCACGGTCGTTTTGTAAAACTCTCGCAGAAAAATTCCTTTGTGGGAATTTTTCTGCTAAAAGTCAATATAGTTCAAAAACAAGCCAATATAGTGCTTGAAAATTGCAAAATATTTTGATAAAATATAGTTAAGTGTATAAAAGGAGGTTTTTTAATGAAAAGATGTTTATGCTTCATCCTTTCCGTACTCATGGTTATGTCCATGGCAGTACCCGCACTGGCAAAAGGGGTTACACTGTCAGTTTCTGAGTACGATAAGGAAAAAACTATAGGGGTTGATATTTCGGGAGGTAAAACCACCTTCTGGTCTCCCTATGACCCAAAAAACGGAAAGCTCTGCTTTTCAAGTGTTGACTTAACGGGAGTAAAATCCGTGAGAGTAAGTGCAAGTCAGGTTGACTCTCTTGCGAAAAAGGGCAACGGCGAAATTTTAAGAATTTATATTGACGACCCCGTGGGCGGAGAGTGCATCGGATATATCAACATCATGTCCGATGTTCTGGATAAAAAGGAATACGGCGGTAATATAAAGGAAGTTTCAGGCAAGCACGATGTATATTTGTGCCAGACCTACAACGAAACAGGTACATATCTTACCGTTTACGATGTGACCTTTTCGGAAGAAGAATGGGTGAGAAAAAGCGTAACTCCCGTTCCGGATTCTGCTATAGTTGACAATTACAGCGATACATGGACAGCGGTTGACAATGTGGGAAGAAAGCTTGCAGACTTTGAAGAAACAGGTCCCGTCAAGGAAGGCACTCACAAAATTGCCATGTTCTACTGGGACTGGCATATCGGAAGCAACTCAAAAGCAAAGATTATTCCCGAAGTAATCAAGGCAAACCCTGAAGCAAAGGATGACTATTACCATTCCGAGTGGCAGGGCGCTTCCTGCTACTGGGATGAACCCATCTACGGCTTTTACACTTCCTTTGATTACTTCGTATACCGCAAGCAGGCGGAGCTTATGTCTGCTGCCGGGGTTGATGCAATTTTCTTCGACTACACCAACTATCAGAATTGCTATGCTTATCCTATGACAGTTTTACTTAACGCATTCCATGATGCAAGAGCTGCCGGGGTTGATGCTCCGAAAGTGAGTGCATATCTTCAGATGGGCTGGGATGCTGAAAACCGCTTCAACAGCTTAAAGGCAATGTACTATAACTTCCACGCTTATGATGATTACAAGGACTTGTGGTTCACCGTGGACGGAAAGCCTATGCTTGTTCAGGTAAGAAGTAATGAAATTTACTGGGCGGTTCGAGAGGGTGATAAGGCAGAACGTGAAATGGCTGACTTCCTTTTAGATTTTTATACCATAAGAGGACACGGAAACAGGGCAACCGGACCGTCTTCTCCCGACGAAAAGAGTTGGCTGTGGCTTGAAAATTATCCCCAGTATGAATGGGGATTGACCGAGGACGGCAGAGTAGAGTGCATGGGCCTCGGTATGGCAATAAATGAATCCACCGTATTCGGTTCTGCGGGAACTGGTGTATTCTCAGATCCTTACTGTAAGGGTAAGAGCTATACGGAAGCCTTCGGTGAAGATTATTCAGAAGGTGCATTCCATCAGGGTTATTTCTTTAAGGAACAGGCATCACGTGTGCTTGATACAGATCCGGCCTATGTTTTTGTTGACGGATGGAACGAGTGGAATACCGCAAGATCACTTAACTACGGCGGACAGGCTAATGCATTTATCGACCTTTATGACTCTGAAAACAGCCGTGACTTTGAGCCCACCAAAGGTGAGCTTAAGGATGATTATTATATGCTCCTTACAGACTTTTCAAGAAAGTATAAGGGAACCCGCCCTGCACCTGTGGCATCTTCTGAGATTACGATTGATATAACAGGCGATGCATCGGCGTGGGCAGAGGTTACCCCGGAATTTATCAATACCGACGGCGGTTATGAACGTGATGCTGACGGCTTTCTTGATAAGGATGGAAACAGGCTTCATTATACAACCGAGGTTATAAACCACATTGTAAGAAGCAAGGTTGCAAGGGATAAGGACAATTTCTATTTCTACGTTGAAACAGAAAAGGATATTGTTACAACTCACAAAAATGCAATGGTTCTCTACATTAATACAGACCGCAACAAGGCAACGGGATGGGAAGGCTATGACTATGCTCTTAATCTTGATGGTATGGGCGTGCTTTCATCCTTTAGCGGAAATAAATTTGAAACTGCACCTTTAGGAAATGTTGAATATACCGTTTCAGGTAACGTAATGCAGGTTAAAATTCCGAGAACATTAATTGGCGAAACAGGAATGGCCGAGCTTGAATTCAAGTGGACAGATAATATCGATGCCAAAGGCGAGCTTATGAACTTCTACACAGAAGGCTCATCGGCACCGGTCGGAAGATTTAACTATCTCTATACAGAAATTACTCAGACGGCATTGCGTGATGCAGAGCGTAACAAGCTTTGCGATACAACAATCCTTAAGGCCGGTAGCCAAAAGATGATTGTTGATGGTGCAAAGATGAATGTTTACGATGCAGACATAAGGGTGTCGGCATATGAAACAAACGGCACACTTTATGTTCCCATGACTGCGATGGAGGAATTTATGGGTTACGGCGAGACAAAGATTACCTATGATTATCTCCTTAACATGCTTTACATAAAAACACATGAATTAACAAATCGTGAAATAACTGATTTTCAATGGATTAATACGGTGCTTGGAACAAATGTGGCTTTTGTAGACGGAAAAGAAACCGTGATTTCCAACGCTGTAACCGTAAATAACGGAATTATTTATATTCCTGTGTCAATTCTTTCCGAGTGCTTCGGATGGAGTGTAAACTCCATTGGTGACGGAGTATATGTATTAAGTCAGCACGAGGCAGAAGTGGAAACAGCAAAAAGCGTGCTTTCACATCTTAATTAAGGAGGCGATATAAATGAAAAAAATAATATCTGTTGTATTAACACTTTCAATATTAATATCTGCACTTTCGTTTGTCGCTTCCGTTTCGGCAGCAGACTATGACACAAGTCAGTTTATAGAAAGAAAGGGCTGGACTGTTACCGTTTCCTGCTATAAAAAGCCTCATAACAATGCTCTCAACCTTGTTGACGGAAGGACGGATACCTTCTGGCATTCTGATTATGTGGAAGCAGACGGTGCCATCACAAGTCACGATGAGCCCCCTTATGAAATAAATGTAACACTTCCTGAAGCTGCAACAATTTCGGGCTTCGGAATATGTCCCAGAACAGGAAACCTTACGGGAAACATCACGGGCTATGAGTTTTACTACTCCAAAGAGGATAATGGAGACTGGTACTTTGCTTCAAAGGGTAATTTCGTAAACGACTGGACTCCCAAGTATGTGCGCTTCGATGAAAACATCACCGTTAAAAAGGTACGCTTTGTAATAACAAGCTCTCATAATGGATACGGCGTTTTAACGGAGTTTGATCTTCTTTCCGAGTGGGACGGATCTACTGCACTTCCCGACGGAAGCACAGAGACAGTAAAAGTCGAGGGAACAAAGGCGGAAGGTGTAGCAGGTAAAACCATAAGCAGAAAGGGCTGGAAGGTAACAGCCTCCGATTATAAGAGCTATAACCATCCTGCAAATATGGTTGACGGAAGAAGCGACACCTACTGGCACTCCGACTATGAGGATGACGGAACAAATATAACAAGTCAGGTGCCCTGTCCTCACGAGGTGGTAATTGAGCTTCCGGAAGCAACGGATGTTTCGGCACTTAAAATTCTGCCAAGATCCGGCAATCCTACGGGGCTTATAAAAGCCTATGAGGTTTACGTAAGTGCGGATGATTCCGATAACTGGACCAAGGTAGTATCCGGCACAATGGAAGAAAACTATGACGAAAAGACCATTGATTTTGGAACAACCGTTAAAGCAAAAAAAGTACGCCTTGTAATAACAGAATCCGTTAAGGATTTTGCTCTTATTGCAGAAATAAACCTTGAAGGAGCATCATCGGGAACATCTTCTGCTCCTTCGGAAAATACAAATGCAGGCGGAACTACCGCAGAGGGTTTTGTTGAAAGGTCAGGTTGGCAGGCAAAAGCATCCAGCGAATATAATGAGGATTTACGCGGTGCACGCCTCTTTGACGGGGATACCAATTCCTACTGGCACAGCTCGTATACCGCTGAAGGCAGTACCATCACAGGTCAGGATCAGCCTCCCTTCTATGTTGTGGCAAAATTCCCTTCTGAGACGGCATTTTCCGGCTTTCGTTACACTCCCCGTGTTGACAACAACACAGGAACAGTTTTAGCCTATGAGTTTTACGTAATAGATTCTGATACTTCCGCAAAACTTGTTAAATCGGGAAAGATGGAGCTTTCAAAAAATGCGACAACCGTTGAGTTTGGCTTTAACATAAAGGGTAAGGGTATCGTATTTAAGGTAACGGAAGGCCTTCACGGCTACGGAACAGGAAGCGAACTTGACCTTTTGGTTGCTGCCTCCGGAGTCAGTGAGAAAAAAGTATCTGATTTTGCCGACAGTAAAAGAGACCTTAAGATAGACGGATTTACCGTAACTGACACATATGAGCTTTCAAAACTGAAGGCCTCGGATTTTGTCAAGAAAACCGGATGGAAGGCAGAGGTTTCCTCGGAATACCCACAGAACCCCGGGAAGTACGCCATCGACGGAAATGCCGCATCATTCTGGCATACCTACTACAAGGCAGAGGGTTCAAGCATTGTTGACTATGCGACTCTTCCTCATAGCCTTACGGTGACTCTTCCTGAAACCACGGCTGTAAGCGGCTTTGCCGTAACACCCAGAGGTGAAGCAGGCGGAAGAGTTACGGAATATGAGTTTTACGGTGCACTTGGGGACGGAGAATTTGAACTGATTTCCGTGGGTACTCTTGCCAACAAATCTGAAACACAGATTATAGAATTTCCCGCAAACATTGCTCTTTCCAAGGTTATGTTAAAGGCCGTAGCAACCCACGGCGGAAAGTACTGTGCTATAGCAGAGTTTGACCTTCTTGCAGAGAACAAGGAAAAGGAAACAGCTACATCTTTTAAGGAGCTTTACGAACTTATTGACGGAGAAACGTTGGTTCCTCTTTCAAAAACGGGCTTTACGGCAAATGCTACAAGCGGTGTTAAGAGTGCAATGCTTGCAATTGACGGAATGGGAACCTCCACATCATGGCATTCTGATGCAGATAAACAGCACGACTTTCCTATAACATATTCCGTTGATATGGGTGATATCTACACTCTTTCCTATCTTCAGTATTCTCCCAGAGGCGGAGACGCTGAAATGATAGGCTACTGGACAGATTTTGATGTTTTCGTAAGTGCTGACGGCGAGGAATATGAGCAGGTGGTTTCCCACGGCAGTGTGGAGCTTACTCAGAATAAGATATCCTTAATTGAATTTTCGAAAACCTGCGATGTACGTTATATCGATATTGAAATCTACGATGGTAACCACGGTTATGCAGTGTGCGGTGAGCTTGACTTCCTTGTTCCCAAAAAGGAAATTGAGGCAAGAAAGAAAAATAACTACTACAAACTTCAGATTGGTTCAAACACCGTTACAACAGTAAAGAACGGCGTAGAAACCGTAAAGGAGATTGACGTTGCACCGTATATTATGAATGGCTCTACGCTTATTCCTTTAAGAGGACTTTTAGAAGAAATGGGAGCTACCTTTACATGGGACGGTGAGCACAGAAAAATCGGCATTACTAAAGATGAAACTCAAATCGAAATGCAGATTTTCAATAACCTGGTTTATGTAACAAACAATATTTACGGAAGAGTGAGATACACTCTTTCGGTGGTTCCGCAGATAAAGGATTCAAGAACTTTTGTGCCTGTAAGATTCATATCGGAGCAGCTTGGGTACGAGGTTGTATGGGAAGCTGAAACTCAGTCAATTTATATTTATTAATAAAAAAATGCCGAAAATTCTTCGGCATTTTTTTTTGCGTTTAAATAGGCATAAAAACGCCGTTTGAGAATAAAATGTTTAAAAAGTCTTTACAAAATTGTTAAGATATGATATAATTCTTGCCATTGAGGTGATGAAAAGTGAAACTCAAGGATGCAACAGGAATGCCGGGAAAGAGAATTTCAACCTTGGTGTTGGCAACATTACTTGCACTTCTTACAGTGGCTACGGTATCCGGTTATAACTTCGGATACAATCTTTATATAGATGATGTTTATATGGGTTCATTTACTTCTGAGGAAGATGCGAAAAAGGTTGCCGGAACCATTTTGGATAAAGACGGAATCGACTTAAGCGGAAAAGAAAAAATAGAATTCGGAATAATGGACGATGAACGTTTTACCGATGTATCCGAAGCCTGCGATAACTTCAGAAAGCAGGATGAAAGATTTACGGAAGCTTATTCTCTTTATCTTGACGGAGAAAGGATATTTTCATCATTTGCACTTCAGGAAGTGATTGATGTAAAATATGGCTACCTTGCACGCTTTCATGAAGAAGGTGCTGTCAGCGTAGAATTTACCGAAAGCTGTGTAATGACAAAGGAGTTTGTGGTTAAAGAACTTGTTGTATCCAAGGATGAGGCTTATAATATGCTGGAAGGGGCATCTGATGTCAAGACCGTAATTAAAGTGAGCTATTATGAATCTATCCCTTATGAAACAGTGGAAATTGGGGATGCAACACTTTATGTTGATGAAACTGCAATTGAGAGCGAGGGCGTTACAGGGGAAAAGTACGTTGAATATACAACGGAAAAGATTAACGGAGAAACTGTTTCTGAAAGTATAACAGGTGAAACTGTTTTAACTGAGGTTGAGGCAAGAGTAATCAGAAAGGGAGAAAAGAATTATCAAAAGGGAGTTGCCGTCGGAACATTCAAAAATCCTGCTGAAGGAGTTCTTACATCCCCCTTTGGTCCCCGTTGGGGAAGGATGCATAAAGGCATTGATATAGCTGCTGCTACAGGTACTCCTATGTATGCCGCAGACGGCGGAGAAGTAATTTATTCCGGCTGGATGAGCGGATATGGTTATCTTGTCCAGATAGATCACAAAAACGGATATACCACTTATTATGCACATTGCTCAACTCTCCATGTAAATGTGGGGGATAAAGTGGCAAAGGGAGATTTAATTGCAGACATGGGCTCTACGGGAAATTCGACAGGTCCTCATCTTCATTTTGAGATAAGGCTTGACAATGTTCCCATGGATCCTGAAGATTATGTTAATTACAGATGAAAAAAGCCGATTCACATGAATCGGCTTTTCTTATTGATTGACACAAAGTATGTTTTATGATATTATAAAAAAGAAAGGAAGTGAGTCTATGCAAAGTGCAATCTGGCTTATAATAGCAGTGGTTCTTGCAGTTATTGAGGCTTCTACCGTGCAGCTTGTGTGCATATGGTTTGCACTGGGTGCGGTTTTGGCACTTATAACTTCAATTTTCACGGAAAGCATACTGATTCAGGTGCTTGTGTTCATTTTCTCATCGGTGATAATTCTGGCTCTTACGAGAAAAATCGTAAATCGCCTTACCGGAGAAAGAAAGGTTGCGACAAATGCCGATTCTTTGATAGGGAAAACCTTTGCTATAACAGAAGAGGTTGATAACGATAAAGGAACAGGAAGTCTTAAAGCACTTGGTACAGTGTGGAGCGTAGTAAATACTGAGGATGCTGTATTACCGGCAGGAACAAAGGTTATAATAGAAAGAATAGAAGGAGTTAAGCTCCTTGTAAAAGAAAAAGAAAATTAAGGAGGATTTTTTATGGAATGGATTATCATATTATTAGTAATTTTAGTGGCACTTATTATTGCCAATATAAGAATTGTGTCTCAGGCACATGCCTGCATTGTTGAACGCTTCGGGGCTTATAATGCAACCTGGGGCGTGGGTATTCATTTCAAGCTTCCTTTCATAGACAGGGTTTCCAAAATGATAAGCCTTAAAGAACATGTGGCAGATTTTCCGCCTCAGCCGGTGATAACAAAGGATAATGTAACAATGCAGATAGATACTGTTGTTTACTATCAGATAACAGATCCCAAGCTTTTCACCTACGGTGTTGAACGCCCCATGATGGCAATTGAAAACCTTACTGCAACAACACTCAGAAATATCATAGGTGATCTGGAGCTTGACGAAACTTTAACCAGCCGTGATACCATAAATACAAAGATGCGTGCAATTCTGGATGAAGCAACTGATCCCTGGGGAATTAAAATAAACAGAGTGGAGCTTAAGAATATTATTCCTCCCAGAGAAATTCAGGATGCCATGGAAAAGCAGATGAAGGCAGAACGTGAACGCCGTGAAGCAATACTCCGTGCTGAGGGTGACAAAAAATCTGCGATTTTGATTGCAGAAGGTGAAAAAGAATCAGCTATTCTCCGTGCAGATGCCAAGAAAGAAGCGGCAATTCGCGAAGCAGAAGGCCAGGCAGAGGCAATAGTAAAGGTGCAGGAAGCTATAGCAGAAGGTATCAGGAAAATAAACGAGGCCGCTCCCGGCGAGGCGTACCTTACCATGAAATCATTGGAGGCATTTGAAAAGGCTTCCGACGGTAAGGCGACGAAGATAATTATTCCTTCGGATTTTCAGGGAATAGCAGGACTTGCCACGGGAATAAAAGAGGTTCTTACCGATCCTGAAAATAAAAAATAAAAAATGCAACCTTTTTTGAGGTTATTTTGTATTATTACAGGAATACTAAAAAAGAAAGGAAGATTTTTGTGAAAAAAATATTGGCATTAATTCTTGCCGCAACATTTTTGTTTGCACTTGCGGCATGCACTAAAACCGAGGAGGAATTAACTCTCGGAGGAAAACTTAAAAAGCAGTTTGTTGAAATAACAGACGGTGGAGAAACAGACCCCTATACAATAGCGGAAGCCTTAATGACAAATGAAGCGATTGAATTTGCTCCCATGGTTATGGAAATTGAACCCGGAACATTTTTACAGGGTTTTACCCTTGATGAAATGACAGGATTCAGCAAAGCGGCTATGTTCGGGCCTATGATAGGTTCTATTCCCTTTATCGGCTATATCTTCAGCCTTAGCGATGATGCGGATGTTGACGGATTTATCAATACGCTTACGGAAAATGCGGATCTCAGATGGAATATCTGCGTGAGTGCAGATGAGATGCATACGGAAAAGAGCGGAACAACCGTGTTTTTCCTTATGAGTCCCTTAAGCTTAGATACCGAAGTACCACAGGAATAAGAAAAAAAGCGGAAAGATTTTTCTTTCCGCTTTTTATAAAGAAACGGTGATTTTATGCTTTTTTCAGGAATACCATTTTTGTTTTATTTCCTTCCGGCAGTTCTTATCTTTTACTTCTTGCTTTCTCAAAAAGCGAGAAACGGATGTTTGATTTTATTCAGCCTTATCTTTTATGCATGGGGCGAACCGGTGTATATTTTTCTCATGATAGCGTCCATTGTTTCGGGGTACTTTCTTGCCAGGGGAATAGAGAAATATCGGAAAAGTACAATAGGAAATATTTGCTTTTTCCTGGCGGTGGCCATAAGCCTTTCGGCACTTGGCTTTTTCAAGTATTTTGATTTCGTTACAGGAAGTATTAATTCTTTTACGGGACTAAATCTCCCCATACTTAAGATTGCACTGCCAATAGGAATAAGCTTTTACACATTCCAGCTTTTAAGCTATGTGATAGATGTTAAAAGGGGAGATGTGCCGGCACAGAAAAATATAATAGATCTTGCCTGCTACATTACCATGTTTCCGCAGCTTATCGCAGGCCCGATTGTGAGATATTCTGATATTTTAACAGAGCTTAATGAGCGTACTCACAGCTTTGAACGTGCCTCTCTCGGTATAAGAAGGTTTGTGATGGGACTTTCCAAAAAGGTTCTTATAGCAAATACTCTGGGGGAGCTTTGTGACGTATTCAGAGAGACAAACGAAGTCAGTGTGGTATTTTACTGGATGTATGCCCTTTGCACCGCACTTCAGCTTTATTTCGACTTTTCCGGCTACAGCGATATGGCAATTGGTATTGGACATATTTTTGGATTTCATTTTATTGAAAACTTCAACTATCCGTTTATTTCTAAGAGCATAGCGGAATTCTGGAGAAGATGGCACATGTCTCTGGGAAGCTGGTTTCGTGACTATGTCTATATCCCCATGGGCGGAAACAGAGTCAAGCCGTTACGGTGGTTTTTCAATATTCTTACGGTGTGGATGCTTACCGGATTGTGGCACGGTGCGGCGTGGAATTTTGTTGTCTGGGGACTCTACTTTGCATTCTTTCTGGTTATCGAGAAACTGTTTTTGTCAAAGCTTCTTGAAAAGAGTGTGGTGCTTTCCCATATATATGTGATAATAACCGTGCTTATCAGCTTTGTGATTTTCTCATCCTCGGACATACCGACTGCCGGCTATGAAATTAAAGCTCTTTTAGGTTTAAGCGACATTCCGTTTATTACAAATGAGACCATTTACTATCTTAAGAGCTATGCCTTTTTAATATGTCTTGCTTTAATAGGAAGCACACCTTTCGTAAAAACTGTGGCAGAAAAAGTTTCGATTAAATGGGAAAAGGCAGTAAATGTTTTGGAAGTACCGGTACTTTTTGCTCTTTTTGTAATTTCGGTTGCGTATCTTGTTGACGGAAGCTTTAATCCGTTTTTATACTTCAGATTTTAAAGGAGGACGCTATGAATAAAAATATAAAAAATAAAATAACAGTCTTCCTGTTCGGATTCTTTATATTAGCTTTTTTGCTGGGTGCGGTATTTATGAAAAAAGATAAATATACGGAAAGCGAAAGAAGAGCCTTGGCGGAATTTCCGAAGGTAAGTAAAGAAAGCATTTTGTCAGGAGAATTTTCTTCTGAATTTGAAACGTACGCCACGGATAATTTTCCGTTGAGAGATGTGTTCCGGGGAATTAAAAACGCTTCCGAGCTTTATCTTTTCGGTAAAGAGGACACTAACGGACTTTATTTGAAGGATGGACACATTTCCAAAACAGAGTATCCCGAAAGTGAAAAAATGGTGAATAATACCGTAAGGAAAATTACGGATATTTATGAAACGTATCTTAAGGATAAGGCTGAAAATATCTACGTTTCCGTAATTCCCGATAAAGGAAAGTTCCTTTCGGAGGGCAAGCTTTCACTGGACTATGAGGGCTTTGAGAAACGCTTTACGGAAAAAGTATCTTTCGCAACTCCCATAAAAATATCTGATTTGCTTTCAGCAGACTCATATTATAAAACGGATTCGCACTGGAGACAGGAAAAAATCATTCCAATAGCAGAAAGACTTCTTTCCGGTATGGGAAAGAGCCTTTCAGAGAGCTTTAAGGAAAAGACGGTTAGGGAAGATTTTTACGGCGTTTATGCAGGGCAAAGTGCATTTTACGGCATAAAGGATGAAATTGTAATTTTGGAATCAGAAAGCATAGAAAATGCAATCGTTACAAGCTTTGACACGGGGAAGGCGGTTGAAACAGCGGTTTACACCATGGAGGAACTTGAAAGTGCCGATCCTTATGAGGTATATCTTTCCGGTGCAGATGCACTTCTTGTAATAGAAAATCCTGCGGCAAAAGGAAAGGGACATCTTATAATTTTCAGAGATTCTTTCGGATCTTCAATAGCACCGCTGTTAATATCTGAATATGAAAAAATTACGTTGGCAGACACACGCTATATCCTTCCTTCGGCAATATCGTCCTATGTGGACTTTGATGGAGCTGATGTACTTTTCCTTTATTCCACTTCCATAATAAATAACAGCAGTATGTTAAAATGAGCAGACGCAGGTCTGCTCATTTGGCTTTTAAAATACCCGATTTAATATTGACAATGGGTGATAAAATGTTATAATATATAGTGTAATAAATTAGAAGGAGAAGGCTATGGATAACAAACTGTGGTTTAGAGAGGCTAAATTCGGAATGATGATTCATTTCGGCCTTTATTCCATACTTGGCGGCGAATGGCAAGGGAAAAGAACCGATCAGATAGGTGAGTGGGCACAGTCTTATTTCAGGATTCCGAATAAGGAATATCACCGCCTTGCAGAAATTTTCAACCCCCTTTATTTTAACGCTGAGGAATGGGTTAAAACCGCAAAGGATGCGGGAATGAAATATTTCGTAATAACAAGCAAGCATCACGACGGCTTTGCACTTTTTAAGTCGGAGGCAAGCTCCTTCAACGTGGTTGATGCAACGCCTTTCAAGAGAGACATAATTGCTGAAATTGCAGAAGCCTGCTATAAATACGACATTAAGCTGGGGTTATATTATTCCCAGGCACTTGACTGGGCACATCCCCACGGCTCCGGGTATGAAGCCGGGTACGGTTTGAATTGCGGTGTTATGGACTGGGGTAACACCTGGGATTTTCCGGATTATGAAAAGAAGGACTACAGAATTTGTTATGAGGAAAAAATAAAACCTCAGGTAAAGGAAATTCTCACAAAGTATGGAGATTTATGCCTGATATGGTTTGATACTCCGATAAATATGCCAAAAGAACTGAGTTTGGAGCTATACGAAATGGTTAAGCATTATCAGCCGGATTGTCTCATAAATTCGAGACTTGGACATGGTGTATGTGACTATGAGTCGGCGGGAGATAACGAAATTCCCGAGGATAAAAAGGATATGCTTTTTGAAACTCCGGCGACGCTTAACGATACATGGGGTTATAAATCCTTTGACCAGAACTGGAAAAATGCAGACGAAGTAATAAGAATAAAGAATCACTTAAACGAGCGAGGAATAAATTATCTTCTTAACGTGGGACCAGATCATCTTGGAAGATTCCCTGCTCCCGCAACGGAAATTCTTCTGGAAGTGGGAAGGGCATTATAAAAAAATGATATGTTTTAAGCAAAAAAATGGCATTTACTAAAAAATATTGATATGATATACTTAAAATAAAGGAGCTAACTATATAAAAATCAAGTAGTTTTTGAATTTTTTAAAATTAGTTAGCGAAACACTGTACATTGAAAATATATAAATAATTGTGGATTTTGTGGCATGGCAAATAAACCTTCAAGAGAAGGCGATTTGTAAA
>JAZQAZ010000032.1:0-2047 GCA_045545475.1 Clostridia bacterium
TCAGCTTAGATGAAACGGTCTATGAAAATTATGAGGAAAAATATAAGAAAATGATTTTGGAGTCAATAGAAAAGGAGAAAAAGAACCATGAATAATATTACGATGAAGCTTAATGCCGATGATGCAATTCTTGCGGCACTGAAAGAGGATATAACAAGCGAAGACATTACAACAAACTCTGTTATGCCCGATTATAGACTGGGTGAAGTTGAATTGATCTGCAAAGAAGACGGGGTTATTGCAGGCCTTGATGTTTTCAAGCGGGTATTTGAGCTTCTGGACGACAGGACCGAGGTTTTCTTTGAGTGCAAAGACGGTGAATATGTAAAAAACGGGCAGAAGCTTGGCACAGTTCGCGGAGACATCAGAGTTCTCCTTTCCGGTGAGCGTACAGCTCTTAATTATTTGCAGAGAATGAGCGGAATTGCAACATATACACGCAAAATCGCGGATCTCCTTAAGGGAACGAAAACAAAGCTTCTTGATACAAGAAAAACCACACCCAATATGCGCGTGTTTGAAAAATATGCGGTAAAAGTGGGCGGCGGATATAATCACAGATTCAATTTAAGTGACGGTATTCTCCTGAAGGATAATCATATCGGCGCGGCCGGCGGAGTCAAGCAGGCAATCAGGATGGCAAAGGAATATGCTCCTTTTGTTCGTAAAATCGAAGTTGAGGTGGAAAATCTTGATATGCTTAAATCTGCTCTTGAAGCGGGTGCGGATATTATCATGCTTGACAATATGAGCGTAGAGGATATGAAAGAAGCTGTACGTCTTACTGCAGGAAAGGCGGAAACTGAATGCAGCGGCAATGTAACAAAGGAAAATGTTGCAAGGCTTGTCGATATCGGAGTGGATTATATATCAAGCGGGGCAATAACTCATTCAGCACCGATACTTGACCTTTCTCTTAAAAATCTTCACGCCGTCTGATAAGGAGGATATGTATGAAGGCAGAACAGCGAAGAAAAGAAATAGTTAATACAATGTTGTCTGAGAAGAAGGCGATATCGGGAAAATGTCTTTCAGAGAAATTCGGTGTTTCAAGGCAAATCATAGTACAGGATATTTCTGCTTTAAAGGCTGCCGGTTAGGAAATTATAGCAACTCATAGCGGTTATATCATGCAAACAACACCGCTTTGCGAAAGGGTGTTTAAGGTGTTTCATACCAGAGAGCAGACAGAGAACGAGCTTAACATCATCGTTGATTATGGCGGGACTGTAGCTGATGTTTTTGTATGGCACAAGGTGTATGGGAAAATGGTTGCACCGCTTAATATTGCGTCGAGATATCACATAGCACAGTTTCTTGAAGGCGTCAGAACAGGAAAATCAACTGAACTTATGAACGTTACCGGAGGATATCATTATCATACGGTTCGCGCCGAATCGGCTGAGGTTCTTGATAAGATAGAAAAGGCACTCAGGGTCAGTGATTACATTGTACCCGAGATATAAATAAAAATATATTAAGAAACGCACTTTGCTCATTGTTAAGTTGGGAAAAGGGCGTTTCTTGTCTCATATTCTTTAAAGGTTTAACGTTAGTTTAACCTTCCGGTTTTATAATAGTGCTGAAATCAGGAAAATATTTTGAATTTGATACGGCTGCGGAGGTGATAAAATTGAAATTCAGGCACGAATACAAGCATCAAATAAACCTTGCGGATATATATGGTCTCAGAACAAGACTATCGGCGGTTGTGAAGCACGACTCAAACTGTGATGCAGACGGAACATATTTTGTCAAGAGCTTATATTTTGATAACTATATGGATAAGGCTCTTCGTGAAAAGATAGACGGAGTGAATAAACGTGAAAAGTTCCGTATCAGATACTACGGAACGGACATATCCTTTATCCGTTTGGAAAAGAAAAGTAAAATAAACGGATTATGTAATAAAATAAGCTGCAGAATTACCGCAGAAGAATGTCAAAAGATTGTTGATGGGGATTTTGAGTTTATGAAGGATAGCGAACATTCGCTTATGCGAGAGTTATACTCAAAAATGAAATATCAGCTTCTGCGCCCGAAGTGC
>JAZQAZ010000033.1:0-27808 GCA_045545475.1 Clostridia bacterium
AATAATCTTCCTCTTTGGGAGAGAAGACTTGTTGAAGGTCCTTACATCCACCATGTAACAGAAATTGAAGGAAGTCTTACAAAGGTTTTAGTTGAGACTATGAAATACTTCCCCGATGTAAAGGTTGAAGTTATTGAATAATTAAGCTTTTAGGAGCGTGCAAGTGATGCTTGAAAAATTAAAAAAAGCCAATAATGATATTGAAATTTTATCCGTTTTCGACGATGCATTTAAGATTTACGGTGAGGTGCTTAAGTACGATGCCACAGAAATCGTGGCAGAAGGAAAAAAGCTTGAAATGCCCGAGGCTGTTATATACAAGCCGTCTTTGGATGCATTTGAAAAGCTTTCCGTTACAAAGGAAATTGCAAAAAATGTTTACGGCTATCTTCCCATGCAGGCAGGCGTTTGCTATGGCCACGCAAGTATGATGAATGCAACTGAATGGCACACCGCAACGGAAATCAATATCGCAATAACCGATATGGTTTTGATTTTAGGTAACAGATGGGATATTGTCGATAACAAAATCGACTCATCCGCCTTCAAGGCATTTTTCGTGCCGGAAGGAACCGTGGTTGAGCTTTATGCAACAACATTACACTACTGCCCCAGCCAGGTAAGCGATGCCGGATTTATCTGTGCAGTATTCCTTCCCGAAGGGACGAATACAGCCCTCACGGAAGAGCCCACCGATAAGCGAATTACCGCTAAAAATAAGTGGCTCCTTGCACACGTGGATAACGAAGCAAAGATAAAACAAGGTGCCGTTCCCGGAATTACCGGAATTAATTATGAGATAAAATACTGATAAAAACGCTCCGTTGTACACGGGGCGTTTTTTTGCTTGCTTTATTTCGTCTGATTTGATATAATAAATAAAGCTTAAGGAAAGAAGGTGAGGCTTTGAAGGCGGAAAGAAACAAAACGATTGAACTTACAAAAGAAGAAGAAAAAGAGCTTCTTCTAAGAACGATAAAGGTAAATAAACCTGTTGCAAAGGAAGAAATTCTTGATAAAACCATCCTCGGAGACAGCTTGGCTGTTATGAAAAATTTGCCTCACGGCTTTGCCGACCTTATAATAGCCGATCCTCCATACAATCTTTTTAAGGATTTTGGCGGTAATAAATTCAAAAAAAGCAGCAATGCAGAATATGAAAAATATACAAAAGAGTGGATGGAAGCACTTTTTCCATTGCTATCGGAAAGCGGCAGTATATATGTCTGCTGTGACTGGGAATCCGGCATGGTGATAGGAAACGTGATGAGGGAATATTTCACCTTGCAAAACCGCATAACCTGGCAGAGAGAAAAGGGAAGAGGAGCTCTTAGTAATTGGAAAAACGGCATGGAAGATATATGGTTTGCCACAAAGGGGGAAAACTATACATTCAACCTTGATGCCGTAAAGCAAAGAAGGAGAGTTGTTGCACCCTACAAGGTGAACGGAAAACCCAAGGACTGGGAGGAAACAGCGGAGGGAAATTTCAGAAACACCTGCCCTTCAAATTTCTGGGATGATATTTCAATTCCCTATTGGTCAATGCCTGAAAATACACCTCATCCTACGCAGAAGCCGGAAAAGCTCCTTGCAAAGCTGATTCTTGCAAGCTCTAATGAGGGAGATACGGTGTTTGACCCATTTCTTGGGTCGGGCTCGACAAGCGTAACGGCTAAAAAGCTTGGCCGTCATTACGTGGGAATTGAACAGAATGAAAGCTACTGTGCTTTGGCTGAAAAACGTCTTTTAATGGCGGATACGGATAAATCTATTCAGGGGTATCGGGGCGGAGTTTTCTGGGAAAGAAACACAAGCCTGATGCAAAAAAAATATAAATAAGGAGTCGCTTTGCGACTCCTTTTATCTTTCTGTTTTAAGCATTTCTATATAGGGTTTGAAGTTTTCGAAAACCGCCCGTTCGTGACGGTTTCGGAGGAAGCAGGTTTTTCCTTCCTTTGCCAAAAGATGCTTTTCTTTCTTATAAAGCTCCTCCATCCGGTCGGCACGGAGACGGGAAAAACGCCTTGGTATAAGGCAAAGCTCCTCAATTTCCTTGTAAGAACGAATCTTAAGAGCCCAAAGTACGCAGGCGGGAGAAAGCAGCTTTGCGGCAAAAGTGTACGCCGCATCTTCAACCTCATCACCCTCTTTTCCGTCCACTTTGTTGTAAGTTGTGCATCTGCCGTCAAAGCTGTCATTTTCCGTGTCGCAATGGCCCGTGACGATATGAGCAACTTCGTGAAGAATGGCAATCCTGAGTTCCTTTTCGGGAAGACTTTCGTCATAGAGCAGTGTGAAAGCACCATCCTTCTTGAAGGAAAATGCGTCGTTCTTTATGTATTCAGTTAAATTGTTTTCCTCTATAAATTTTTCTGCATTGCGATAGCTTAAGGTGGAAATCCTTAAATAATTGCAGATGTCCCTTACGGAAACAGGTAGCTTTTTTGCCGAGATGCCTAAAAGAATGTTCCAGTCTTTGCCAAACAAATTAACCACATCCTTTATAACACTTGAAAGATTGTAAAATATGTGATATACTATTTTTCAATGAAGGTTTTGACGATTCGTTCAAGTAAAATCAAATCGTTTGCGGCAACCTTGTTGTTAACGGCATCACAGATGCTTGCACGAAGATTTGCGGCCTGACGCTTGGTGATTCGCTTATGGAGAGTTTGATTGGATTCTTTAGGGGGATCCTGAGTGAAATATTCAATCGGTACCTCTAAAAAAGTGCAAAGCTTATTTAAGTTTACACTTCTGGGTTTTGAACGGCCCTTAAGCCAGGAGTCCACGTTCCCCTGGGAAATTCCCGTGGCTTTCTGAATGGAATATGTTGTAAGGCCCTTATCCTTCATCACTTTTTTTAGTTTTTGAGAAAATAACATTTTTTCACCTTCATGTAAATAATCTAATTATAATCTAATTATAGCATTTTTTTGTTAAAAGTCAACGAAGAATAGGAAAAAATGTCATAAGAAAGTTCGGGGAGAGGAATATATGAATAAATACTTTGTGCCTGATGTTACAGTGGATTCAATTGATGACTTGTCGGGAGCGTTTTTTAAGGAAAAGGGAATAAAAGCGGTTTTTTTAGATATTGACAACACTCTTGTTACTCCTAAAACAAGAAAACCGGACGAACGGGCAAATAAATTTTTAAATTCTTTGAAAGAAGCGGGGATTTCTGTTTGCCTGGTTTCAAATAATAAAAAAGAGCGGGTAGACGAATTTAATGAAGGCGGATATTTATCCATACACAGGGCGGGAAAACCCTTTACCTATTCATATCGAAGAATGCTCAAGAGGCTTAAGATTGATAAAAATGAGGCGGCCGCTGTGGGGGATCAGTTCTACAGCGATATTTATGCAGGCAGACGCCTTGGAGTTTTAACAGTTTATGTAAAACCCATTGAAATAGGAAACGAGGGGCCTTTTGTGCATCTTAAAAGGAAGCTTGAAAAGCGTATAATAAAGAAGCTCGGACTGTAAGGTGTCATTTATTATAAAATTTGTATAACTTTTTTATTCCAAATGCGTTTATGTTGATGAAAATCGACAATTGAAAAGAAAAACGAAAAGTTGTATAATAGTATAAAATCTACTATTCTGCACGAGAGAGGGTTTACCATGTATTCTAAAGAAGTAACAATAAAGAATCAGGTTGGGCTTCATGCAAGGCCGGCAACATACTTTATCCAGAAGGCACTTGAATTTAAAGAAGATATAAAGGTTACCAAAGATGAGTGTGAAGTCAGCGGAAAGAGCTTGCTCGGCGTGCTGTCTCTCGGTATTACCAAAGGTTCTTCTATTACAATTTCAGCAACCGGTGAAAATGAGGTTGCCGCAGTGGAAGCACTTGTTGCACTTGTTGAATCTAATTTTGAATGATTGAAAGGTGACCCGGTGGGTCACCTTTTTTATTACGTTGGAAAGGAGTGGCTTTATGACGCTTAAGGATAAACTTTTTAATCTGCCTGATAAACCGGGAGTTTATCTTATGAAAAACAGCGAAGGCGAAATTATTTATGTGGGCAAAGCCAAGGTCCTTAAAAACCGTGTACGCCAGTATTTTCACGAAAGTGCGAATCATACCCCCAAGGTTTTAGCTATGGTTCGTAACATTGCTGACTTTGAATTTATTATCACCGCCACCGAGCGTGAAGCCTTCGTCCTTGAGTGTAACCTTATAAAAGAATATTACCCGCATTATAACATACTTCTTAAAGACGATAAAACCTATCCGTTTATAAAGATAACCAATGAGGCGTACCCTAAAATTTTATTTACCCGTAAAACAGAAAACGACGGTGCTGAGTATTTCGGGCCTTACACAAGCTCATATTTTTGCAGAGAAATGATAGAGCTTACACATAGAATTTTCAAAATTCCCATGTGCAATAAACACTTTCCTGCCGATTTTAAGAAAAGCCGTCCTTGTCTTTACCACTCCATGGGAAGGTGCATGGGAGTTTGTACCGGAAACATAAGCGAGGAAGAATACAGAAAGGCCATAAAGGATGCTTCGCTTTTTATACGGGGAAAGCATAAAAGTCTGATTGACCGCCTGACAGAAGAAATGAACGAAGCGGCCGAAAGGCTTCATTTCGAAAGGGCGGCATCCCTTCGCGATAAAATTAACTCCATCAGATATGTGGCGGAGCGGCAGAATGTTACTATATTAAAGAACGCCGATGCGGACGTTTTTGCTTTTGCCGCAAGAGACAACGATGTTGCATTTGAGGTTATATATATAAGAGAAGGAAAGATGACAGGACATGACAGCTTCTATTTTGAAGGAGCATCCGGAATTGATGATGCTTTGCTGATGGAAGATTTTCTTAGTCAGTATTACGCAAAGGAAAACGCATACATTCCGAGGCTTGTCATTCTTGCATCGGATACCGTGGACGGAGGATTGATATCCGAACTTCTTACCGAGGCGAAAGGCATAAATGTAGAGGTAAGAAAGGCCGTGCGAGGAAAATATAAGGAGCTTGCCCTGATGGCTCTTAAAAATGCGGAAAAAACTCTCTCAGATAAAAGGGAAGAACAGGAAAAATACCGTCTTAAGAAGAGTGCGGCAAGGGAGCTTGGGGAAATCATAGGACTTCCGACATTGCCTTCGAGAATTGAGGCTTACGACATATCACATACGGCTGGGAGCGAAGCTGTAGGAGCAATGGTTGTATTTACAGACGGCAAATATTCCAAGAAAGACAATCGCTATTTCAAAATAAAAAGCGGCGTAGGAGGAGATGATTATGCTTCTCTTAAGGAAGTGCTTGAGCGAAGGTTTGCCCATTGTCTTTCGGAGTATAAAAAGCTTTCAACAGGCGAAATTTCTGAAGATGATGCAAAATTTGCCCTGTTGCCTGATCTTATTTTAATGGACGGTGGTGCAGGGCAGCTTAAAATTGCCCTTGAGGTGCTTAACGAAATGGGCCTTTCTCTTCCGGTGTTTGGCATGGTGAAAGACGATAAGCACAGAACACGTGGTCTTATTTCAAAGGACGGGGAGATTGGATTAAATCCTACAAGTCAGGCCTTTCGTCTTATTACGGCAATTCAGGATGAAGTACACCGTGTGGCTATAGGATATCACATAAAGCTTTCGGGGAAAAAGATGGTTAAAAGCCCCCTGCTTTCCTTAAAGGGAGTGGGGAAGGCAACTTATGAAAAGCTGATGAAGGAGTTTAAAACTCTTTCAAATGTAAAAGAGGCAAGTAAGGAAGAACTTATAAAAGTTGTAGGTAAAATTGCGGGAGAAAGCATATTTGCTTATTACAATAAGGAAGATAATGATGCATAGGTTTATTGTAGGAGAAAAAAATTTTAAGGATTTTATTCCCAGAGATGCAGGGTTTGAAGAGTGCAAGAGCAGAAAAAGCTATGGGCCTGCCATAAGGAATTATTATCTTATACACTATGTGGAAAAAGGAACAGGCATATTTAAAAATGAAAAAGGGGAGTATCGTGTTGATGCGGGACAGGCTTTTCTGATACGTCCCGGAGAAGTGACCTATTACGAGGCGGATAAAGATAATCCGTGGAGCTATATATGGATCGGATTTGAAGGAACGCTGGCGGAAAAATTTCACAGTCTTCCGGATATTATAACGCCAGACGGAAATATTTTCGGAGAAATCAAAACTTTATCTTCCGCCATGATAGAGGAGAAAATTTGTGCAATAAGCTTTCGACTTTACTGCAATCTTTTCGAGAACAAAACTGAGCCTGATTATGTTAATAAAGTAATAGGGTATATTAACGCAGAGTACGCAGGAGATATAAAAATTGTTAAGATTGCCGAAAGCCTTAAGCTGAACAGAAAATATCTTGCGAGAATTTTCAAGGAACGGTGTGGACTCAGTATGAAGGAGTATCTTAAACGAAAAAGACTTACAGAGGGCAGGGCACTTCTTGAGAAAGGCTACAATGTAACCGAGGCGGCAGCACTTTCCGGATATTCCGATGCGTTTGCTTTTTCCAAGGCTTTTAAAGCATTTTTCGGTAAATCGCCCAAAACACTTAAGAAAGCGGAGAAATAATGAGTCAAATTTATTAAAAAAAAGACTTGCTTTTTAAATAAATGTATGTTACAATATATTTTGCTTAAAAATACAAAGGTAAAAATCCAACCGTTCAGGATATTTGCCTTGACCAAATGTATTAAATACAAGCTTTGGAGGTGAATATAATGCCCAACATTAAATCTGCTAAGAAGAGAGTTCTTATCACAAAGAAGAAGACTTTAAGAAATCAGATGATTAAGTCTGCTATCCATACAGCTCTTAAGAAGGCTGACGCTGCAATCGTTGCAGGAGATCAGGAAACAGCTAAGGCAGCTGTTATCTACGCTTCTAAGAAGATGGATCAGGCTGTTGCAAAAGGCGTATTCCACAAGAACACAATCGCAAGAAAGAAATCCGCCCTTGCAAAGCGTTTCAATAAGATGGCGTAATTTTTTCAAAAAAATAATAAATTCTAACAGTTTCCCACTGTACGATTTGTAACAAAAATCTACGCTAAGTAGATTTTTTTGTTATGTAGAGATAAAGGAGTGACTCTGCTTTGAGAAGACTTTTTACTTCCGAGTCTGTAACGGAAGGACATCCGGACAAGCTCTGCGATTTAATTTCCGATACAGTTCTTGATGCATATCTTGCAAAGGATCCCGATTCCCGTGTTGCATGTGAAGTAACGGCATCCACAGGACTTATCACTGTTATGGGAGAAATTACAAGTAAGGCTGTAATAGACATTCAGCCCCTTGTGCGTGAGGCCATAAGAAATGTTGGTTACACCGATTCTTCCATGGGATTTGACGCTGATACCTGCAGTGTTATGAATACCGTTCATGGTCAGTCTCCCGATATTGCACAGGGAGTTGGAGATAACAATGACGAAAACAGCGGTGCAGGCGACCAGGGCCTCATATTCGGCTTTGCTTGCTCGGAAACGGAAAACTTAATGCCTCTTCCTATTTATCTTGCCCATAAGCTTGCCGAAAGACTTACATTTGTAAGAAAGTCAGGCACTTTAACATATCTTCGTCCTGACGGAAAAACTCAGGTTACCGTTGAGTATGACGAAAATGACGTACCCAAGAGAATTGATGCAATAGTTGTTTCTACACAGCACTCTGATGACGTAACGCTGGAGCAGATAAAGGAAGATATGAAAAAGCATGTAATCGAACCTATCATAGACAGGAATATGATGGATGAAGACACAAAGATTTACATAAATCCCACAGGTCGTTTCGTAATCGGCGGTCCCTTTGGTGATTCCGGTCTTACCGGCAGAAAAATCATTGTTGACACCTATGGTGGCTACGCTCGTCACGGCGGCGGTGCTTTCTCCGGAAAGGACCCTTCAAAGGTTGACAGAAGTGCAGCTTATATGGCACGTTACATTGCCAAAAACCTTGTAGCGGCAGAGCTTTGCGAAAAGTGCGAAATTCAGCTTGCATATGCTATTGGCGTTGCAAAGCCCGTATCGGTAAGAGTTGATACTTTCGGAACAGGAAAATTGCCTGAGGACAGACTTGAAGAACTTGTTATGGAAAAGTTTGACTTAAGACCTTACGGAATAATAAAGACTCTTGGCCTTAGAAATCCCATTTATACAAAGACATCCAATTACGGACATATGGGTAAAGACGGACTTCCCTGGGAGAAGACCGATATGGCTGAAGAACTCAAAAAAGCGGCAAACATGTAAAAATAAGCACCGAAATAGCAAAAAAAATCGCATTTCGGTGCATTTATTTTTACTTTTTACTTGACAAAAAAATGGATATGAATTATACTGTCATTAGTGTGTTTTTACATATTGAACGGAGGAAATATCTTGGCGATATCCGATTTTAACGATTTGACCGACGAAGAATTGATTGAGAAAAGCAGAGATGGAGAGGATTATGCTCTTGATGTACTTATTTCAAGATACATCGGTCTGGTAAGACAGAAAGCTTTCAGGTTTTTTCTTGTGGGTGCCGATAAGGAGGATTTGCTTCAGGAAGGCTTAATAGGTCTTTTTAAGGCAACTCGTGACTACAAGGCTGAGCTTTCCGTTCCATTCAGGAGTTTTGCCGAAACCTGTATTAAGCGTCAGCTTGCTACGGCAATTAAGGCGGCGACAAGACTTAAGCACAGTCCGCTTAATAACTCTATTTCATTAAATCGCCCTCTTTTTGATGATGAGGAGGATTTTGAGCTTCTTGATATGATTTCCGGAGACTCGCTTCCTAATCCTGAGGACATCGTGATTAACAAAGAACGGTATGATATAATCGGAGAGAAAATCAAAAGCCATTTAAGCAAATTCGAGCTTCGTGTACTTGAATATTATCTTGACGGAAAAAGCTATCAGGAAATTGCTTTGGCTTTGGATAAAACCCAGAAGGCGATAGATAATGCACTTCAGAGAATAAGACATAAAGTAGAAGCTATCTCGGGGGAAAATCATTAATTTTGGAATAAGCCCTTGTCGTAAAAGCGGCTTTTCGGTGCAAGTCCGAGAAGGGTGAATTTATACTATTTTTTTCAAAGTGAGGAGATCAAACATGTACCAGGACAAGACATTGGTATGCAAGGATTGCGGAAACGAATTCGTTTTCACAGCCGGCGAACAGGAATTTTATGCAGAAAAAGGTTTTCAGAATGAACCTCAGCGTTGCAAGGCTTGCAGAGACGCTAAGAAGGCTTCCATGAGAGAAAACAGAGAGATGTACACAGCTGTTTGTGCAGCTTGCGGTAAGGAAGCAAAGGTTCCCTTTGTTCCGAAGAACGACAAGCCCGTATACTGCAGCGAGTGCTTCGCTAACCGTAAGGCTGAATAATTTTGCTGATTAAAAGAGCTTTTGGGTATTGCCCGACAGCTCTTTTTTATTTTTAAAATAAATGGCTGTGAAAATGTTCACAGCCATTTGGTTTTATTTCAGGAATTCCTTATTTACTATACTTACCGGTGTCTCACCGTTTATAAATCTCATTACATTATCGGTAACCTCTTTATGAAGATCATCAACGCCTTCGTAAGAGTTCCAGGCAACATGGGGAGAGAGAACAACATTGTTCATGGAAAGCAGGGGGTTGTTTGGATTCACAGGCTCCTCTTCGAGAACGTCCAATGCAGCACCGCCTATTTCTCCGTTTTCAAGAGCTTCAATTAATGCCTTTTCGTCCACAAGTCCGCCACGGCCGGTATTTATTAAGATAGCATCGTTTTTCATCATCTTAAACTGTGCTTTGCTAAACATATGGAAAGTGTCATCGTTTAAGGGAGAGTGAAGTGTGATGAAGTCGGATTCCTTTATTAAAGTTTCAAGATCGGTTTTCTTTACGCCTGCCGATGCAGCATCCTCTTCTGAAACAAAGGGATCATAAACAAGTATGTTCATATCGAAAGCGGTGGCACGCTTTGCCACCTGGCGGGCAATTCTTCCGAATCCCACAACGCCCAAAGTTTTATTTAATAAGCGGTGAACTTTACCTGTGGCAAGGGGACTCCATGCCCCTTCTCTTGTGCATTTGTCGGCAAGGGGAATGTGCTTGCAGGAAGCAAGCATAAGTGAAAAGGCATATTCCGCAACGTCATAAACGCCGTAACAGGGGGAGTTACAAACATAAATACCTTTTTCTCCGGCTGCTTTTAAGTCCACATTGTCATAGCCGATACCGTAGCGGATTATCATTTTGCAGTTGTCCATGCTGTCTATGATTTCTTTTGTGATTGGTGCATCGTTGAACATAATGACATCTCTGCCTTTAACCAAAGCTTTGAAATCCTCTGTGTCCTTAAAATATGTAACGGTAAAAGAGGCACCTGCCTTTTCAAAGGTTTCTTTTTCCAGGGAGTAGTCGTTGCCCTGACGGTCAAACATAATAATATTCATACTAATCATCCTTTCTGAAAAATTCTATCATAATATATATCGTAAGTCATTGAAAAAATTGCCTTATTTTAAGAAAAAACTGAAAATATTGTCTTTTTTAGTTGAACATGCCTTCTGCACCACGGGAAGTAAACATATTGCGTAGAGCTGTTTTTATAGGTGCATTTTCTTTATTCATCAAATGAGGGTCGGTTTTAAGGAGGGAATCGGCTGCTTTGTTGGCGGTGTTCAGTATGTCGGAATCCTCGGAGATGTCTCCGATTTTCATTTCGGGAAGGCCGTGTTGGCGAGTTCCGAATATTTCACCGGGGCCGCGAAGTTCCAAATCCTTTTCGGCGATTTTAAATCCGTCTGTGGTTCTTGCCATTATATCCATGCGTTCTTTTGTTTCTTTGCTTTCACTTCCGGTAAAGAGCACGCAATAGCTCTGATCGCTTCCTCTTCCGACTCTTCCACGAAGCTGATGCAGCTGAGCAAGGCCGAAGCGTTCGGCATTTTCCACCACCATCAGTGTGGCGTTGGGAACATTGACACCCACTTCGATTACAGTGGTTGAGACCAAAATTTTAATATCTCCGGAAAGGAAAGAAGACATAATTTCGTCTTTTTCCGAGTTTTTCATTTTTCCGTGGATAAAGCCTACCGGAATTTCGGGGAAAATATCGCACTTAAGCCGTTCGGCAAATTCCACCACTGATTTTAATTCCATGGCGTCGCTTTCCTCTACCATGGGACAAACAATATATGCCTGATTTCCTGCGTTTATATTCTTCTCGATAAAGGCGTATATTCGCTTTCGCATATCTTCGCCCACAACATAGGTTTTTATCTGCATGCGACCGGGCGGAAGCTCGTCAATCACAGAAATATCAAGGTCGCTGTATAAAATGAGAGCCAACGTTCTGGGGATTGGGGTTGCGGTCATTACAAGAATGTGGGGCGAAACGGAACTTTTTTCCGCTAAAGCTGCCCGCTGTTTAACACCGAATCGATGCTGTTCGTCGGTAATTACGAGTGCTAAATCCGAAAATGCGACATCTTCTGAAAAAAGAGCGTGGGTTCCCACGGCTATTTTTATTTCGCCGCTTTTAAGCTTTTCTATGGTTTCTCTTCTTTCCTTTGCTTTTGTGCTTCCGGTAAGAAGACAAATTGGAACACCGGGAAGCATGGCCTTTAACGAATCGAAATGTTGGCGGGCCAGAATTTCCGTAGGAGCCATCATGGCACATTGGTGTCCGTTTTTATATGTAAGATATAAAGCGGCAGCACCAACGGCGGTTTTGCCGCTTCCCACGTCTCCCTGAATGAGGCGGTTCATGGGAGTTTTTCTTATTAAATCGTCACATATTTCGCTGACTACCCGCTTTTGTGCGTTTGTAAATTCATAAGGGAGATTTTTTAGAAACGGTGTTATATCTGTGTTTTCAAATGCAATACCGGTGAGCGAACTTCTTCTGCCCGAGAGCAGACGCATTCCTAAATTAAGAAGGAAAAATTCTTCGAAAACCAGCCTTCTGCGGGCAACGGAGAAGGCGTGAGCGTCTTCGGGAAAATGTATGTTTGAAAGAGCATATCTGATTTCGCAAAGGGAATTTTCTTCCCTTATGTGCGGAGGGAGTGTCTCTGTGATTTCCGGGAGTGCGGCATCCAAGCACTGCTTTGCAACGCCCTGCATAACCTTCTGCGAAAGCCCTGCGGTTAAGTTATAGACTGGCACAATTCTGCCTGTGGCAAGGTTTTTATCTTCGGTTTCATAAACGGGGGTTATAATTTCCTTTTTACCGTAGGATACCTTTATCTGACCGAAAAAGGTGTAGGTTTTTCCAACGGTAAAGTTTTTCATTATATATTTATTGTTATACCAGACGGCGTTGATAAAGCCGGAGTCATCCCTCAAAATAAGGGTGTAAACCGCAAAGTTTTTCCGTATGCGGCGAACCTCCGGAGCTGAAAAAACGGTGGCTCTTATGCACACGGATTCTCCGTCCGAAACTTCGGCAATTTTCCTTATTTCGCTTCTGTCTTCGTTTCGGAAGGGAAAGTGGTAAAGCATATCGTGAACCGTAAAGATACCGAGTTTTTCCAGCTTTTTTGCCGTGGTTTGTCCGATACCTTTAAGGGCGGTAATTTTTTCCTCTAACATAATGCCTCCTTTCAAAAAACGCAAAACGCTTTTGCGTTTTGCGTTTTTTAACTAGATTATTCGGCGGAGAGAATGTAGGAATATACGGGCTGCTCGCCGTTATACAAAGACACATCGCAATCGGGATATTTGACTTCGATGTATTCGGAAAGACTTTCAGCTTCTTCCTCGGGAAGGTCCTCGCCGTAGATTACAGTGATAAGCTCGGTGTCTTCTGTTACAATTTTTGAAAGGATGTCCTTTGCTGTTTCAGTCGCATCACTGCCAACCGATACAATATCCTTTTCAACCATACCCAAAATGTCACCGTCATGAATTTCCTTGTCACCTAAAACAGTATCTCTGACAGCGTGGGTGATAAGGCCGGTGGTTACATTTTTGGCCGCCGAGGTCATGGCAGATGAGTTTTCATCCGATTCGCCTTCGGGGTTGAAGGAAACCATGGCGCTTATGCCCTGAGGAATGGATTTTGTGGGAATTACAACGATATTTTTATCGGAAATTCCTGCGGCTTGTTCTGCCGCCATGATGATGTTTTTGTTATTGGGAAGAACATAGATGTTCTCCGCATCAATGGTTTCGATGGCGGATAAAATGTCCTCTGTGCTGGGATTCATTGTCTGTCCGCCGGAAATTACATATGCACCAAGGTCACGGAAAAGCTTTTCCACACCGCTTCCTGCGGCAACGGAAAGAGCGGCATTTTTAGTTGCAGATACGCCGTTTGAAGGTGATTGTACTGGGTTTTCGGGAAGTGCTTCCTCAGAAGGCTTTTCTTCTGCTGAATCTTCTTTGGGAGCAACTTCTGTTTTGGAGCTTTCCAAAATTTCGCTGTGCTGTTTTCTCATGTTTTCAATTTTTACGGTTGCAAGTTCACCCAGCTTTACGGCATATTCCAGAACGAATCCGGGATTGTTTGTGTGAATGTGAACTTTTATAATATCATCATCGTCAATTACAACCATGGAATCGCCGATTTTTTCAATGGCATTTTTCATTTTCTCCGCACTTACCTTGGAGGATGATTTTTCGACGATGAATTCTGTGCAATATGCAAATTTTATATCTTCTGTCTTAATTGAAGCCTGTGCGGAAGGAGCGGAAGAGGAAGCCTCTTCTGTTTCTTCGGACTCGATTATTTCTCCGGTTACGAGATAGTGAAGCATACCTTCGAAAATAACCATAAGTCCCTTGCCGCCGGCATCAACTACGTTTGCCTGACGAAGGGCAGGGAGCATATCTGTGGTTTTTGAAAGCATTTCATTACCTTTTTTAACCACATAACTGAAGAAAGAAATAAAATCTTCTTTGTTTTCTGCACTGATGGCGGCATCGGCCGAAGCACGGATGACAGTAAGAATGGTTCCCTCGGTGGGCTTCATAACAGCACGATATGCACTGTCACAGCCTTCCTTTAGGCAGCGGGCAAATTCTTCCGGTGTCAGCTCGGCTTTGCCCTTTGAAGCTGTGGCAATACCTCGCATAATCTGAGAAAGGATTACGCCTGAGTTACCTCTTGCTCCACGAAGGGTATAAGATGAAGCACTCATGGCCACTTTGTCAAAGCTTACTGCATCGTAAGGGATATTTACGGCGGCGTTTTTGAAAGTCAAAGACATGTTTGTGCCCGTGTCGCCATCGGGAACGGGAAAAACATTTAAAGCATCGACAGCCACCTTATTGTTAAGCAGGTTATTTGCACCGGATTTTATCATTAAGGCAAAAACCGAGGCAGTTAATTTTTCCATCACTTGGTTTCCTCCTTAGTTGTTGGACCTTATTGACTCGACGTGTATAATAACTTCTTTTACATTAAAGCCGGTCATTTCGGTAACCTGATAACGGACATTGTGAATTATACTTTCGCAAATTGCATTTATATTAAGTCCGTACTGTGTGATTATATGAAGATGTATAGTCAAAGAATTGTCTTCCGCAATAAAAACCTTTACGCCTTTTGATGCACCTTCGCCCTTCAAAAGACTTACTACGCCTTCTGCGGTGGAACGGTGAGCCATTCCCACAACGCCGTAGCTTCCGGAAGCTACCGTTGCGGCAATACGGGAAATGACTGCTTCATCGAGTATTATATCGCCCAAAGCGTTTTCTGTTTTACCTATCATGGGACACCTCCTGAAATGTATAAAATAACTATTCTATTGTATTATACTATAAATTTTTCATTTTGTAAAGAGAATATATTTGACGTTTTTCGTATTTTATGATATACTGTTATTAAAGAAAAATTCTTTGAAGGAGGGCATTTTATGAAAAATAGAATTATTACCATCAGCAGACAGATAGGAAGCGGAGGAAAATCGGCAGGTAAAGAGCTTGCATCACTTCTTTCGGTGCCCTTTTATGACCGTGCAATCGTTGATCTTGCAGCAAAGGAAAGCGGAATGGATGCTGAATTTATCGAGAGCGGAGAGCAGATGATTACGTCAAGCATGCTCTTTAACGTGGCAACTATGGGATACGGCGGGTATTTCACAGACGCCGGAAATACGTTGACCGATAAAATTTATATGGCGGAAAGCAAGGTAATTCGTGCCATCGCTGAAAAAGGCCCCTGCGTAATCGTTGGTCGCTGTGCGGACTATATTTTAAGAGAATACGATTGCTTTAACGTATTCATGTATGCACAAAATCCTGTAAGAGTGGAACGTATCATGGAAGAGAGAGGCGTGACACAGAAGGAAGCGGAAAAAATCATAAAGATAAGCGATAAGAGAAGAAGTCGCCACTATGAGCATTACACCGGCAGAAGCTGGGGAAAGGCTACAAACTATCACCTTTGCATCGATGGCGGTGAAACAGGTTATAAGCTTGCGGCTGAAATTATCTTAAAGGCATCCGGGATGAAGTAAGCCTTTGCTTGACAAAACAGGTAAACTGTGATAGAATTTAATAAATTAATATTATGCAGAGATTTGGAGATGCACTTATAGAAGAGAGCGAAAGCTCTCTTCTTGGGTGTGTCTTTTTTTATTAAAAGAAAGGAAATGATGAAATGTACGACGTGGCGATAATCGGTGCCGGAGTAATAGGGACTCTCACAGCGAGAGAGCTTTCACGCTACAACTTGAAATGTGTTGTCCTTGAAAAGGAAAACGATGTTGCAATGGGAACCAGCAAGGCAAACAGTGCTATTGTTCATGCGGGTTTTGACGCAAAGGAAGGCTCTAAAAAGGCTTACTTCAATGTGAAAGGCTCAAAAATGATGGAAAAGGTAGCATCAGAGCTTGGCGTAAAATATATAAAGAACGGCTCTTTGGTTTTAGCTTTTGACGATGAGGACATGAAAACCGTAGCTGAGCTTTATGAGCGTGGTATAAAAAACGGTGTAGAAGGCCTTTTTGTATTAAACCGTGAACAGCTTCTTAAGGTTGAACCCAATATAGGCGATGATGCAATTGGTGCACTTCATGCAACAACAGGTGCGATTATCTGCCCTTACGGCCTTGCAATTGCTGCAATGGGAAATGCTATGGATAACGGTTGCGAGCTTAAGACTAACTTTGCTGTTAAAAACATAGAAAAAGGCGACGGCAAATATGTTATTTCCTCTGAAAATGAAACTTTAGAGGCAACTTACGTTGTAAATGCTGCAGGTTTATTTGCAGATGAGCTTAATAAAAAGGTGGATGACTCTGCTTTTTCCACTCACCCCAGAAAGGGCGAATATTTCGTAATGGATAAGGCACTTGGATCCCTTGTTAAAAGCACGGTTTTCGTAACACCCTCTGCCAAGGGTAAGGGAATACTTGTTTCTCCCACTGTTGACGGAAACCTGCTCCTTGGTCCTACGGCTGATGATATAGAAGATAAAACAGACATTGAAACAACCGATGAGGGTGCTGCAAAAATCAGAAGTCAGGCAATGAGAAGTGTGAAGGGAATAGACATGAGAAAGGTAATAACCTCCTTTGCAGGTCTTCGTGCTGTGGGAAATACAGGTGATTTTGAAATTACGGCAAAGGATAATTATGTTGCCGCAATGGGAATTGAATCTCCGGGACTTTCTGCGTCTCCCGCAATTGCAGAGCATATTGCGGAACTTTTATTTACTATGGGGCTTAAAAAGGAAGAGAAGAAGGACTTTAATCCTATTCGCCGTCCTATGGACTTTTTCAAAACTCTTTCAACCGAAGAGAAAAATGCCCTTATAAAGGAGCGTCCCTCCTACGGAAGAATTGTTTGCCGCTGTGAGGAAATTACCGAGGGAGAAATAATCGATGCACTTACACTTAATCCCAAGGCAAAGGATTTAGACGGTGTTAAGAGAAGAACAAGAAGCGGAATGGGACGTTGTCAGGGCGGTTTCTGTTCTCCTTCCGTAACAGAGCTTATCGCTAAAATTTCGGGCGTTGCATACGAGGATGTAACAAAGACGGGCGAAGGCTCCGGCATAAACTTTGAAAGAACGAAGGGAGGAAAGCACGATGCTTAAAAAGGATGTTGTAGTAATCGGCGGTGGCCCTGCAGGTATGGCAGCGGCAGTTTCCGCTTACGATTCAGGTGCAAAAGATGTTCTCATATTGGAGCGTGAAAATGCTCTTGGCGGAATACTTAAGCAGTGCATTCATAACGGCTTCGGTCTTCACAATTTCGGTGAGGAATTAACCGGACCCGAATATGCGAAGCGTTATAAGGACGAGGTTGAAAAGAGAAACATTCCCTATATGACGGACACCACTGTTCTTTCGGTAGATGAAAATAAGACTATTGTGGCCCTTAACTCGGAAAAAGGCGTTGTCGAAATCGAGGCAAAGAGCATAATTCTTTGTATGGGTTGCCGTGAAAGACCTCGCGGTGCTCTATCCATTTCCGGAACAAGACCTGCGGGCGTTTTCACTGCAGGTGCGGCACAGAAATTTGTTAATATAAAGGGGTATCTTCCCGGCCGTGAGGTTGTAATTTTAGGTAGCGGTGATATAGGACTTATCATGGCGAGAAGAATGACTTTAGAGGGTGCACACGTTAAGGCTGTTTGCGAGCTTATGCCCTATTCCGGCGGTCTTGCAAGAAACATCGAGCAGTGCTTAAATGACTTTAACATTCCTTTAAAGCTCTCTCACACCGTAGTTAAGGTACACGGTGAAAAGAGAGTTACCGGTGTAACGATTGCAAAAGTTGATGAAAAAAGATGCCCCATTAAGGAAACGGAAGAATTTATCCCTTGTGATACGCTGCTTTTATCCGTTGGTCTTATCCCCGAAAACGAGCTTACACTCTCTGCAGGAATCAAGCTTGACCCCATAACAAACGGTGCATTTGTTGACCAGAACAGAGAAACGGAAACCGACGGAATTTTTGCCGCAGGTAATGTGCTTCACGTTCATGACCTTGCAGACTTTGCTTCGAAAGAGGCTGAAACCGCAGGATGTGCGGCGGCAGAATATGTAAAGTCAGGCCTTGAGAAAACGAGAGATATAAAAATTAAAACCGACGGAAAGGTACGCTATACCGTCCCCCAGAGAATAACAGCGGATACGGATGTCAAGATGTACTTCAGAGTTTCCGACGTGTTTAAGAATGTTACATTTACGGTGAAAGACGGCGACGAAGTAATCTTTTCCAAAAAGGCAATCGGTGCCGCACCCGGCGAAATGGAAGAGATAACACTTAAAAAGGAAACAGTTGAAAAAATCAAATCCGGTGAAATCACCGTTGGTCTGGAGGCTAAATAATGAAAAGAGATTTTACCTGTATAGTATGCCCCAAGGGTTGTCAGATTCATGCCGAGTTCGAGGGCAGTGAAATTATAAATATCGAAGGCCACACCTGCAAGCGTGGTGTTGCTTATGTAACCGATGAGCTTACCTGCCCCAAAAGAACGCTTACCACAACTGTTGCAACTTCCTGTGACATAATGGTTCCGGTAAGAACAAATGCGGCAGTGCCAAAGGAGCTTTTATTTGACTGTATGAAGGAAATAAATAAAATAGTTCTTGACAAATCGGTTAAAACAGGCGATATTATAATAAAGGATATTTTAGGTACCGGTGCGGATGTAATTGCCACCGGCGATGCAGAACTTTAATTTTAATCGAGAGAGGGCGTTGGATATGGACTTTTCCGAAAATCCCGTAATTGCGGCGGTAAGGGATGAAAAAGGTTTTGATAAGGCACTTAAAAGTGCGGTTTCACACATCTTTTTATTAAATTCCGATCTTCTGACGCTTAAGGAAACAATTAAAAAAGCCCACGAGGCGAAAAAAACGATTTTCGTCCACGTGGATTTTACTGAAGGCCTTGGAAAAGACAAGGTGGGAATGGAGGCTCTGGCAAGATTCAAAGCCGACGGAGTAATTACCACACGAAGCGGAATTGTAAAGTATGCAAAAGAAGCAGGATTGCTCACAGTTCAGCGATTTTTCATTGTGGATTCCCATTCATTTGATACAGCTGTTGAGTCTGTTAAGGCGGCACGTCCTGATATGATTGAGGTTATGCCCGCCCTTGTTACAAGGGAAATCAAACGCCTTAAGGAAACAATTAAAATTCCAGTTATCGCAGGGGGACTTATTGAGGAAAAGGCGGAAATTTATTCTGCTCTATCTGCGGGTGCTTCTGCGGTATCCACAGGAAAGAGTGAGCTTTGGGAATAAGGAGATTCTTCCTCCGGCATTGCCGTCGCCCGGTGGCTTTGCAGAATGACATTTTTGGTGGTGTAATTCTGAAGTTCTCACTGCTGTCATTCTGAGCGCAGCGAAGAATCCCAACAATGTGCAGAATTAAAAAAACACACCCGCTGGGTGTGTTTTTTCATCTGTACAAACGCCTTTCTTCGTGTTATAATAATATTGAGGTGATTTTATGGCAATGAGTAAGGATATGACGACTAAGCAAAAAATTGAATACATAAAGGACTATTACAAGTGGCACATAATAATTGCCCTTTTAATTGTTATTGCCATAGTTTGTACGGTAGTACATTTTGCGACTAAAGAGGAATACGACATAAGGCTCTTTTATGCAGGAGAGGCTTATATCGGAAGTGATTATGCAGACGCTGTATATTCCCTTTCCGACTTTGGCACCGATATAACCGGTGATGGGGAGGTTAAACTTTTGTTTGACCAGTTCTGCTACGGAGGCCTTAATGATCCCCAGTATCTTAACACCATGACGGCAACGCTGGAAAATATGCTTGCAAAGGAAGAAGATGTTTGCCTTGTTTTAGCTGATGAAAGTCTGGCAGGAATGATTCTTGCAATGTCGGGGAAATATGTGATGCAGGCAGATTTATGGGCAGTTGACTCCGAGGACGATTATTTGGTTGTATCCGGTTTTCCCGGCGCGGTAAGCTTGAAAAACAGTGCCTACCTTAAGGAAAAAGGTTTCCCTGTGGAAAACTTATATATAATGCTGCTGGAGGAAGAATATAAGGACGCTTCAGCCTTTGAAAATGCAAAGAAAGTGGCACTTGAACTTATAAAGGAGACAGAATGATGAAAAAAATATGGGCATTGGTAGTAGCGTTATTTGCGGTTTTCTCTTTTATCGCCTGTACTGAAAATGAATCAATCGGAATAATCGGAGGGGCGGATGGGCCAACAGAAATTATTGTATCGAAGAGTGCTGATGAGACGGATGAAATTTCTGAGGCAATACTATCTTATAATAAAGGTCATTATCTTGAAGGAGAATGTATGGCAGAGGGACATCTGATACTTACCGATAAAACTGAAAACGAAAAAAGAGTGGTTTCTCTTTTTGCAAGCTACGGCGAATACGGCTTTGAAAACGGAAACTTCGTGAAAATATCAGGCTCAGGTGCAATTCCCTGCCGTATAACTTTTGATGAGGAAGGAAACGTGGAAGAGTATTTAGAAGCCCTTGACGGTGCTATGTATGAAGAGTCTGTAAAAAAGATGTTTGACGATGAAACCTATGCCATCTACGAGGGCAGAAGTAAAAGCGGTGACGCATATACACTTTGCTCTGCAGGGGAACGTCTTTACGCAAGACGCTACCTTTCATCAATAGGACGTGAAGCTGAGATCGGCGAATACGGGGATTTTTCCCATGAACTTTTGACGGACCTTGGGGTTTCTGTAGAAGTTTCAAATGCTATGCTTTCCCGAAAAGATGAGTTTTCAAATTATTTTCCCTATTTTGTGGGAACTGCGGAGCATATAATAGACGGTGTCAGGTACGTTTTTGAAACAGGTTATGATGATGAGAAGTCGGAAATTTCCTACATTCAGTACGAATATGGTAAAGAGGAGCCTGTTAAAGGTAAGATATACGATTCTGTGACAGGGGAGCTTTTAAGAGAAATATAATATAAATCCCTCCCGATAAAAAGGGAGGGATTTTGCTGTAAAATTATGTTGAAATAGAAAGTTTTGTATGGTATAATTTTAAGATGATGCATTAGAAGGGTTGTTACATAAATGCTTGAAATTGATATAATAGGGGCATCCAATGCGGCTGTAACGCTTTACAGGGGAGTGGACGGAAAGCTGAGGCAGTCATCCGAGGTAAATGTGGCCACTTGCCTTGCTGAAAAAACAGGCGGCGAAGTCAAAAGCTATATAGGTTTTACGGTTGCCTCGGTGAATAGATATGATGATTGCTATGTGGACCTTGTGAAAAAGGCAAAAGGCGGAGATGTTTTAATCCTTCAGGGAGTGGGAAACGATTATGATATGCACATTTCTTTGGGGGATATGGATTCTGACGATATAATATGCTATTACGGAGCACTCAATGAAATTGCAAAAATCGCTTCTAAAAAGTATAAGATGGTTATATTTACCTTAGGATTTAAGCAGAAATCGGATGAGCGATATGAAAAGTACAATGAGGCAATTTGCAATATTGCGGAAAAATACAAATTTATCACAGTGACTTTCAGGGAGCATGAAAGATTTAAAACAGAAGAATATATGCCTGACGGTGTTCACATGAGTGAACTTGGAGCAATTTTGTATGCAGATATTGTTTCGGGATATATATCTTGAGAATTTACGGATAACAGCAAAAATAAAAGGGCGGATGAAAGATGAGCATTTACATTACAGGTGATATGCACGGCGAATACGGAAGACTTGTTTATGCAAACAAGGAACTTGACGACGGAGATATTTTAATCGCATGTGGCGACTGGGGATATATTTTCGCCAATGATAAAAGTGAAAATTCTTTGCTTGATGATATAGAAAAAAAGAATTACAGCATTTTGTTTGTTGACGGAAATCATGAAAATTTCCCTGCAATTTATTCCTATCCCGAGGAGGAGTGGAATGGAGGCAGAATACACAGGATAAGAAATAGTATAATTCATCTTTGCCGTGGGCAGGTTTTTGAAATTGAAGGATTGAAATTCTTCACATTCGGAGGTGGCTACAGCCTTGACAAGTGGAGAAGAACGGAAAATGTCGATTGGTGGAGCCAGGAAATGCCTGAAAATCGGGAGTTTGAAGAAGGAAAGAAAAACCTTGAAAAGCACGGCTTTAAGGTGGATTACATAATAACTCACACAGCAAACATTAAAACCTTAGAGTATCTTCCCTTTGCACTTAAGGATACGGCAATAAAGCCATCGGTGCCTGAAGAGCATGTGCTTAATTACTATCTTGAAGACATACGGGAAAGATGCGAATATAAAAAGTGGTTCTTCGGACATTTTCATAAGGATGCTGAAATTGCCCACACAAAGCAGCGACTTTTGTGGTATGATATGGAGAAAATTAATTAACCGGAAGGGACGAAAAAAATGAAAAAATCACAGCTTAAGGGAAATATCTGTTTGCTTATTGCGGCAATTTTATGGGGAACAACCTTTGTTGCACAGAGTGCGGGAACGGATGTTGTTGATCCTTTCACCTATCTTGCATCAAGGTCTTATATCGGATGTATTGTTCTGATTCCGGTAATATTTTTTATGGATTCCTTAAAGAAAAAAAGCGGCAGCTACAGAAAAGCGGATAAGGCTGAAAAAAGGCTTCTTATAAAGGGCGGTACTTTATGCGGTATCGTTCTTTGTGCGGCATCGGGATTTCAGCAGTTTGGCATGTGGCTTGACGCATCCGCCGGTGATGCAGGCTTTATCACCGCTCTTTACATACTTATCGTTCCTGTTGCAGGATTGTTTTTCGGGAAAAAAGTCGGAGCTAAAGTATGGATAGGCGTTGCGATTGCCCTTTTGGGACTTTATCTTTTAACGGAAAAGTTTTCCTTTAATGCAGGAACATTGATGGTTCTGATATGTGCTTTTGCTTTTTCTGCTCATATTATGGTGGTGGATTATTTTTCGCCTAAGGTTGACGGAGTAAGGCTTTCCTGCATTCAGTTTTTCGTTACGGCAATACTTGCCACGGTCCTTATGTTTATCTTTGAAAAGCCTTCTGTTGAAGCTATAATCGATGCGGCTTTGCCCATTCTTTATGCAGGTGTTATGTCCTCGGGCATAGCCTACACTCTTCAGATTGTAGGGCAGAAATACACCGATCCCACCGTTGCTTCCATGCTTATGAGCTTAGAGTCAGTGTTTGCTCTTATATCGGGAATGATTATTCAGCCTGATGAGAATCCTGTGAAAGTTATTAAGCTTCTCGGATGTGCGGCAATTTTTGCAGCTATCATAATTGCTCAGCTTCCCGACAGGAAAAAAGGAGAAAAAGTATGATTGATTTAATTTTATGGGATATTGACGGGACATTAATGGATTTTAAGGCCTCTGAGAAAAAGGCGATTAAGGCAGCCTTTGCCGACTTTGGCATAGATATAACCGAAGAGCAAATTTCTCTTTATTCCGAAATAAACGACAAGTGCTGGAAAATGTACGAAAGGGGAGAAATAGAACGCAAGGAAGTTTTCACACGCCGTTTTTATGAGCTTTTTAAGGTGACTCACTTTTCCTGCGATGTTGAAAAGCTTAACGAAAATTATCTTACCTATCTTGGGGAAATGTATGTGCTTCAGGATAATTCTCTCCAAGTGGTATCGTCCCTTAAGGGTAAATACCGTCAGTACATCGTAACCAACGGTCACGTTAAACCCCAGACCATGAAAATTACGGATTCGGGACTTGGCGACGTAGTGGACGGAGTTTTTATTTCCGATGCTGTCGGATGCCCCAAACCCGAAAAGGAATATTTTGACTATTGCTTTTCTGAGATAGGAAACGTTGATAAGTCTAAAACAATAATTATCGGGGACTCCTTATCCAGCGATATGCGTGGCGGAAATAATGCGGGAATTATTTGCTGTTGGTACAATCCCGGCGGCATAGAAAACAAAACCGATATAAAAATCGATTTTGAAATAAAGTCACTTTCTGAAGTTTATGATGTACTGGAGAAATTAAAATGATACGTAGAGCTAAAGATTGCGATATTCCCCAAATAGTTTCTATATATGAAGAAATTTTATCCCTTGAAGAGGCAGGAAAAATCACCACCGGATGGATAAAAGGCATTTATCCTGTGGAAAAAACCGCACTTGCCGCACTTTCAGAAGGGACACTCTATGTCCTTGAGGAGAACGGAGAGATTTTAGCCTCTGCTGTAATAAATCAAAAGGAGGCAGATGGATATGATAAAGCCTCCTGGGAATTTGAAGCAAAAAGAGAAGAAGTTTTGGTAATTCATACTCTTACGGTAAGTCCTTCAGTATCGGGATGCGGTTACGGAACGGAGTTTATTCGCTTTTACGAGGCTATGGGAAAGAAAATGGGCGTCAAGGATTTACGCCTTGACACCAACGAAAGAAACAAGGTTGCCCGCAGTCTTTACAAAAAGCTTGGGTATAAAGAAGTGGGAATAGTTGAAAGCGACTTTAACGGCCTTGGAAAAGTAAAACTTGTTTGTTTAGAGAAAAAGATATGACGGATTTTGTTAAAAGAAAACCTGCAAGGCTTAAAGGATATGATTATTCGGCTCCCGGGGCATATTTCATTACGATATGCATAAGGGACAGAAAATGTCTGCTGTCTGAAATTGTAGGGGACGGCGTCCACGACGTCCCGCAGAATAAATTTACCGGTTACGGAAAAATTGCAGACAAATATATAAATCAGATGAATGGATTTTATGAATATGTCTCTGTTGACAGATATGTAATTATGCCTAATCATATACATTTTCTTTTATCAGTAAAATGTTGCGAAAACGGGACGTCGAGGACGCCGTCCCCTACTAATTCCGGTATAGCAAATTTTGTTTCAACATTTAAGCGGTTTTGCAATAAGGAATTCGGAGAAAACATCTGGCAGCGTTCCTTCCACGATCACATTATCAGAAGTGAAAAGGATTATACGAAAATAGCAGAGTACATTGAAACCAATCCCTTAAAATGGGAAAGCGATTGCTTTTACACATAAAAACTTCCGCATCCAATGGATGCGGAAGTTTTTTAAAACTGTATTTTCTTTGCAACTGCTCTTGCGATTAAAGCTCCAATGGGCATTACAAACATCATTATACCAAGGGGTGTTATGATTGAATCAATACTGCTTTCGGTTATGATTACGGGGAAGAAGGGATACCCCCAGATAAGGGGCATAAGCATCATGATGCCCAGTTTCATTCCCTTTTGAAGGAAGAAGTAGCCGAAAAGACCGATAAAAGGAAGGCTTGAATAAATCATCATGCCGCGGAAAATATTTTTCCATTCGTTTTTGCCTGAAAAGAAAGCGATGACGAACCAGCCGATGATAAAAATTATGCTTACTATCTGGTCAAAGGTGCCGATATTCATGGCAAAGTCTGGGGAAAGGTGCCTTGTTGTTCCCTCCAAAAAGCAGGAAAGGGTAATCTGATAGCCTTTCTGCGAGGCGTTAAGTCCGAAACAGAGTGCTATGAATATAAGGAGCAAAACTACTCCGATAATTTTTAATGCATTTTTCATTGTTATTCTCCTTAGTCAAGCTTTATGCCCTTTAAGGCATCAGCGAGTGTATTTGAAGCAAAGTTTTCCGACTTCTGTTTTTGCATAAAGCGGGCAACTTCTCTTTTATTCATTGAATTTCGGGCGTCCGACAGCTTCTGATTGAAGGATGCAAACTTTTCCTTAAAGCCGCAGGAGCAAACGTAAATTTTCTTTTCGCCTTCGCCGAAGGTTGAAAGCTTTTTATGGCATTCGGGGCATCTTGCGTTGGTAACTCTTGTCAGGCTTTCACGATAGCCGCACTCTCTGTCACGGCAAACCAGGCTCTTTCCGTGCTTGCCCGAAACCTCAAGTAAGGGCTCACCGCAGGAAGGACATCGCTTATTCGTCTGATTTTCATGGCGATAGGTTTCGTCTGATGCGATAACGCCGGAAACTAAAGCGGTGGCATACTGCCGCATTTCTTCCATATATTTTTTGTCCTTCAAAGTGCCCTTTGAAATATCACCTAAGCTGCTTTCCCATTTTGCCGTAAGCTCGGGGGATTTCAAATCACCGGGAACAATTTTAATAAGCTGAATACCCTTGGCTGTGGGGAAGATGGACTGCCCCTGCTTTTCAACATAGCCTGTGTTGAATATCTTTTCAATTATATCCGCTCTTGTTGCGGGAGTGCCGAGACCTCCCGATGATTCCACAATTTTGGAAAGCTCTTTATCCGACAGCATACTTCCGGGATGCTCCATGGCATGAAGGAGTGTTGCCTCCGTATAGCGGGCGGGAGCCTTGGTTTTCCCCGAAACTAAGCTTACCTTTTTTACATCAAAGGAGTCGCCGGCCTTTAATGAGGGAAGGCGCTGTTCTGCTTCTTCATCATCGTCGTCCTCATCGGTTGCAGTATAAATCGCCTTAAAACCGGGTTCTACCAAAGCGGAGCCCTTGGCAACAAATTTTTCGCCGCCGATTTCGGCTTCGATATTCATTGCGGCAGATACCGCATCGGGCATTAATGCTGCTAAAAATCGTGTTACAACAAGGGTGTAGATGTGAAGCTCGTCGCTCTCAAGTGCCGTTAAATCCACAAACTGTTCTGTGGGGATGATTGCGTGGTGGTCGGACACCTTGGAATCATCCACAAAGCGCTTGGTGGGATGGATTCCGTTTTTAATTACAAGCTTACCCATATCGCGGAAGCGGTCAACGGAAACGGACTTTACTCTGTCCATAAGTGAGGGCACAATGTCCGCGCTCAAGTGCTTGGAGTCTGTTCTGGGGTAAGTTAAGAGCTTATGAACCTCGTATAATCTCTGCATAAGGTTAAGGGTTTTCTTTGCACTGTAGCCGTACTTTTTATTGGCATCAACCTGAAGGGAGGTAAGGTCATATAAAAGGGGAGGCTGTTCCTTCTTTTCCTTTTTGTCAACCTTGGTAATTGTTGCCTTGTGGCCTTCCGTTTTCTTAACGATGCTTTCTGCAAATTCCTTATCAAAGGTTCTTGCCAGATTATCCTTGTTTCTCCAGTGGAGATTGAAAACGTTAAGTGATGCCGTTACGGAAAAGTATTCCTTCGGAACGAACTTTCGTATTTCCTCCTCACGGTTTACAATCATCGCAAGGGTGGGAGTCTGCACTCTGCCTGCGGAAAGCTGGGCGTTGTGCTTGCAGGTTAAGGCACGTGTCACATTAAGTCCCACAATCCAGTCGGCTTCGGCGCGGGAAACGGCACTTTTGAAGAGGTTGTCATACTCCGATGCATCCTTTAAATTTGCAAAGCCGTCCTTTATTGCCTTATCCGTCTGGGATGAAATCCAAAGACGCTTACAGGGCTTTTTGCATCCTGCCTTAAGGATTATCCAGCGGGCAACAAGCTCACCTTCACGCCCTGCGTCGGTGGCGATAACGATGTCGGATACCGCATCGCTCTTAAGTAAGCCCGACACCACCTTGTACTGCTTGCTTGTTTCCTTTATAACCTCAAGCTTCATCTTATCGGGAAGGATGGGCAGGGTTTCAAGTGACCATTTTTTATATTCGTCTCCGTATTTTTCGGGATCAGCAAGGGTGACTAAGTGACCCAGCGCCCAGGTTACGATATATTTTGCACCTTCGATGCATCCGTCTTTTTTTATTTTACAGTCAAGCACTCTTGCAAGCTCACGCCCTACAGAGGGCTTTTCGGCAAGAACCAATGTTTTTCCCATGAAATCACTCCTTAATAGAAAGAGTATAACATAAAATTATACATATGTCAAAGAAAAAGCACTTACAACGGCGGTACTTCTTAGGGATAAATCGCCCAAAATCCACGATTTTGGCACATTACTGTGTCAAAAAGCCTTGCAATCCGTCAAGGATTCCTTCGGCTTTTTTCCGTGTCCTGCACTCAAAATCGAGAATTTTGTGGTGCATGAGAAAAACAA
>JAZQAZ010000034.1:0-105712 GCA_045545475.1 Clostridia bacterium
AAACTGCGAATGCACCACAAAATTCTCGATTTTGAGTGCAGGACACGGAAAAAAGCCGAAGGAATCCTTGACGGATTGCAAGGCTTTTTGACACAGTAATGTGCCAAAATCGTGGATTTTGGGCGATTTATCCCTAAGAAGTACCGCCGAAAGCGAGTGCTTTTTCATTTTGCATTGACAAACTAGAGCGGTGAGCATATACTTATAGGCAAGAGAAAGGATGATGAATGTGGAAAAAATAATCCCTTACAAAAATAATTTGTGTCCTGTAAAAATCATTTCTCCGAAAACAGATAAAAGCTGTTTCTTCGGCTATTATGACTTAAAAGCCTATGATGAAACTGACCGCTATCACCTTTGCAACATTGCGGAATTTGAAGACCGCCTTCCTTGTCCGGATGACGTTTTACAGCTTGGTGTAATTGACCTTGATAACGGCAACTTTGAAAAAATTGCAGAAACAAAGTCCTGGAACTTTCAGCAAGGTGCAATGCTTCAGTGGTCAAGATGTGAAAAAGACGTGGTTTTCTATAATATCTTTGAAAACGGCGAGTACTTAACCGTTAAAAAGAATATAAAAACAGGCTCTGTAAATTATTTTCCTGCATGTGCCAATATTTCTCGTGATGGAAAGTACGGCTTAAAGGTTAACTTTACAAGAATTTTCGATTTCCGCCCCGGCTATGGCTATTGCAACACAAAGGACCCTTATTTCGATGTTCTCCAGCCGGAAAATGACGGTGTATTTTTAGTTGACATTGAAAAGGGCACGGAAAAGCTCATCTTAACTTATCCTGACATGGTTAAAGCTATCGGTGTATCCGGCCTTGAAGGAGACAAGTTTGTGGTAAACCATATCACCTTCAATCCTAAGGGCGACAGATTTATGCTGCTTCTCCGTAACTTCCCCGAGGAAGGCAAAACCTGGGGTACGGCACTTATAATTTCCGACCTTGAAGGAAACATGAAGTCCATGATGGGACTTTCCATGTACTCTCACTATGACTGGCTTTCTGACTATGACCTTTTCGGCTTTTGCAAGCATGACGATGTCCACGATTTATTCAACGTAAACATAAATACGGAAGAATGGACAAGAATTGAAAACCACACCCTTACAAACCGTGACAGCCATTGCTGGTTTACTAAGGATAAATCCATGTTTATCGGCGATACCTATCCTGACAGAGAAGGCTACCGCCAGATTTACCTTTACGATATGAAGAAAGCCGAATACAAAAAGCTTATTGATGCATATTCCCCCTGGCATCCAAGTAAAATTACCGACATCAGAACTGATTTACATAACCGCTTTAACACCAAGGAAAACAAAATTTCCTACGATACGGTGCAAAACGGCAAGAGAGAAATTGCCGAGCTTGATTTTTCTGTTATGAGATAAGAAAAAGAGCTGTGAAATTCACAGCTCTTTTATTTCGTCTAAAGTTACCTCTCTGCCAAGTTCAGCACTCTTGTAGAAGCAGTCAATCAGTGCTGCAGTATTTATGGTTTCTTCCGGCTTTATCATTATTTCTTCCTTGCCGGAAAGTACCTTTGCCATATGGTCTGCAAGATAGAAGTGGCCGGGGAAGGTTTCGTTTTCGTATTTCTGTTTATCGGGCATAAGCGAATTTAACTTATCCACCGCTTCGCCTCTGCCGTAAAACTTAAAGTTGGGGAGGGATAACCCTGCTTTATCGCCTGCCAGAGTAAAGCTTGATGCTTCCGGCAGGTTTGCCGCCCAGGCAACCTTAAAGTTTGCCCTTGCACCGTCACGGAATGCCACGCTTCCGGAGGCAAAATCCTCCACATTGAATTCTTCCTTCTTAAGCTCCCTTACCTTGTCAACTCCGCCAAGGGCGCCTGATTCCTTTTCGCCTCCCTCATAGTCGTCGGAAAGTGCAAGACGTGTAGCCGAGGTGCCGGAAACAGATTTTACTTCGGGATTTCCCATAAGCCAGAGAAGTGAGTCTATCATATGAACACCAATGTCTAAAAATGCACCGCCGCCCGACTCTTCCTTTATGTGGAACTTTCCCCAGAAGGGAACGCCACGCTGTCTTATTCTCGAAAACTCGCCGTAGTAGACTTCGCCAAGTGCTCCTTCGTCAATAAGCCTTTTTGCCGTAAGCCTTTCGGGCAAAAATCGCATAGACTGGCAGGCAACAAGATGCTTTTCCGCCTTTCTTGCGGCATCGTACATTTCCACGGCATCCTTATATTTATAAGCAAGTGGCTTTTCGCATATAACATGAGCACCCTTTGAAAGTGCCAAAAGCGTATATTCCTTATGAAAGCGATTGGGTACGCATACCGAAACAAGGTCGGGTTTTTCCTTCTCCAACATTTCCTCTGCATCACGGTAGCAGGCCTCCAAAGAAAAACGCTCCTTTGTTTCCTTCGCCGCTTCGAAATTCAAGTCCGAAACCGCAGTGACAGTATAACAGTCGCTTCTGTTTAAATAGGCGGGGATGTGTGCCTTGTTTGTAATCATCCCGGCACTTATTATCGAGACCTTAATTTTTTCCATTTTCACACTTCCTTTGTAAAGTCAAGGGTTTCTTCATCTGGCTTTGTAGCTCTGTATTCAAGGCCGACGTAATCTGAGTAGGGGAGTGACGCTATTTTTGAAAGAACATTTTTATAATTTATCTCTCCTGTGCCCGGCTCGTGTCTTCCGGGATTATCAGCCACATGAAAGTGTCCGATTAAATCAATGTTTTCTTCAATTCTTTCTATCACGTTACCTTCGGTTTTCTGCTGATGGTAAATATCAAAAAGAGCCTTTACGTTTTTGCTTCCCACACCTCTTAATATTTCAAAAAGTCTTCCCGAGTCAGGCATAAAGTAGTTTTTGCGGTCATAGGCGTTAAGCGGCTCAACTACAAGGTGAACGCCCTCATCTTCTGCCACCTTTGCTCCCTCTTTAAGGCAAGAAAATACATTTTCTTCCTGACGGGCAACTTCCATCCCTTCAATGGTTTCACCGATTAATACGATGAGCTTAGGATTTTTAAGCTTTCGCACCACGGGTGCAGATTCCTTTATGGCAGCACATAGTTCATCGCTTCTTCCTGCATTTAATATGCCTCTTGATAAATCGTAAGACAGTTTTTCATCCGTAACATCAATATTCATAACCGAAAGGGCTAAATCGTACTCCGTAAGAAGACTTTTAACCTTATCTATATCCTTAGGCGACCATTTCCAGAACTCAACGGCGGAAAGTCCGGCCTTTTTAACCGCAGAAAAACGGTCATAAAAGTCCAGATGGGAAAACATCATATCAATACAGCAGGAAAATTTCATAAAAAAACACCTCAGTATCATTTTATAATACCGAGGTGGAAAAATCTATGTATAAAACGCTAAATTGTTTGTACAAAACAATCATTTTGAGCTTATTTTTTCAAATCCGAGGGGTTAAATCCCATGGATTTTTTGAACAACTTCGAAAAATAGGCAATATCCGGGATATTTACAAGCTCCGAGGCCTCTGTTACGGTACATTCACCGCTTTCGATAAGCTCATACGCCTTTTTTATCCTTAAATTATTTCTGTATTTTACGGGACTTTCTCCTTTATATTCCTTGAACAGTCTGCGGAAAGTGCCTTCACTGACGTGGCACATCTCTGCCAACTCCGACAAAGATATATCTTTTAAAAAATTATTTTCAAGGTGCATTATGCCCTTGTAAATTGAACCGTATTTTGCCTTAAGTTCCGTTTTCATTTTGCCCACGGCAATACTTTTTATAAGCTCGTAAGCTTTTTCCTTTAAGCTTATCCTGTATCCCAGAGCACCGCTTTTTGATAATTCGTCCATATCGGAAAAGAGCCTTGTATAAAGGTTTTCGTTGTCTGATACCATCAAAACCACATCTTCTGAAAGGTTTACGGTTTCACCCTTTATCTCAATATTGAAAAGCAAAGATTTATAGCTTCCCGCATCTTCTGCTCGCCACTCAGAATAGTAGGATGAGTTGTTGGGGAGATAGACAATATCGCCCGCCGAGGCTTTTAGCTTAAGCTTTTTACGGTCGTCAAGGTCGAAAAACAGCATTTCACCCTTTTCTATACAGAAAAGCCTTGAATAAAGCTTGTCTCCGCTTTTACAGATGTAGGGAACAGGGGGAACGACTCGTTCTTCCTTTACAAGGAGTGCATTTCTTATATCAAAATCAAGTTCTAAAAGATTCGTTATATCCGTAATTTTCAAAAAAACACCTTCTTTAATATTAAAAATTCTGTTTTTATCCGTAAAATCCTTTTTATTTGTGCGAAAAATACAAATTTAAATTCGTTTTATATATTGTAAAATTTAAAAAATGGGTTTATTATAAATTTGTACTAAACATGAAAGGGTGTTTTTATGGGTATTAAAGTAGGCGTTGTCGGAATAGGTACTTTTTCCGACGATTTTATAAGACTTTTCAAGATGCATCCCGATGTGGATGACGTTATTTTATGTGACCTTGTGGAAGAGCGTGTTAAAAAGAGTCTGGAGAAGCACTCCCTTACAAAATCCTATCCCGATTTTGACCAGATGCTGAAGGACGAAACCATCGACTCCGTTGCGGTATTCACTCAGCGTCACCTTCACGGCCCCATGGTTGTAAAGGCGTTAAAGGCAGGGAAGAACGTGTATTCCGCCGTTCCCATCGCCTGCGAAATTGACGAAATTAAAGAGGTTATCGAAACCGTTAAGGAAACCCGCAAGATTTATATGATGGGCGAGACCTGCTACTATTATCCCTGTGCGATTTACTGCCGTAAAAAGTACAAGGAAGGCGGCTTTGGTAAGTTTGTGTACGGCGAAAGCCAGTATTACCACGATATTTCCGAGATGTATGCGGATTTCAAGCACTCCGCAGGAAGTGATGACTGGAGAAAGCCTGCGGGAATTCCGCCTATGTTTTATCCCACTCATTCCATTTCAATGCTTCTTTCCGCACTTCCCGAAGGTGAGCATATAACCAAGGTTTCCTGCTTCGGTTATGAGGATCACCACGAGGATGCAATTTACGGCGAGGGCAAAAACTACTGGGACAACCCCTTCTCCAACGAAACAGCTCTTTTCAGGCTTTCGGGCGGCGGCGTTATCCGTATAAACGAATTCAGAAGAGTGGGAATTAACAAGCCTTCAAGCTATATCACCGCTTTTTACGGTCAGGAAGGCTCATACGAGTGTAGTGTTACACAGCACACCTTCCAGCGTGGTGCCGCAGCTCCCGACGGTCCGAGAATTGAGTATCTGGACGAAGTGGTAAACTGCTATAACTACATAGAGGACAAAAAGGCAGGCACCATGGATATGACCAAGGACCCCTGCTCTGTAAGATATATCTTAGGCTATGCGCCGGTTCACGATGTAGAAAGACTTCCCGAATGCTACCATGACGAAAAGGCGTTTAACCACTTTAATTCCCATCCCTTCCTGGTTGACGACTTCGTAAGAGCTGTTGTAACAGGCAAGCTTCCTCCCAACAACGCCTGGGATGCGGCACGTTATATGATTCCCGGCTTAGTTGCCCACGAATCAGCCTTAAAGGGCGGCGTTACCATGGATGTACCTGACTTCGGCGATGCACCTTCAGACTGGAAAAGACTTTTTGACTGATTTGAACACAAAAAGAGCAAGGTTAAAAGCCCCTTGCTCTTTTTTATTAAGTTCAGCTAATGGAATTGTCGAATTGTTAAACCGACAAAAGTTATTCTTGTAGGTATTTTTTATGTGTTTCTCCAAAATTCATTTGCTGCTTCAATAAATTTAATGTTCTCTGAACCTTTTTAAGCGGTAAACCAGTAATTTCAGACAATTCTTCAGCGGTCAGCCATTTATCTGACTCCTGCAACACTGTCAATACTTTTTCGTCATCTTTTTTAAGCCAAGTTGAACATTTCATTTTTAATTCCATATTCAGTTTCACCCCAATTTAAAATTCTTATTTGTTAACCGTTTAATTATTTATATAAAGTGGAAATTCATTTCCCCCTGTATTATATCATACTTTTTCTCTTTTGTCACGATGAAGATATAAAATACCTCTGAAACGCTCTTCTCTCAGACAAATAAGTCATAAATAGTGAAAATGCGCCTCCAACCAGGGGGATTCAGGCAAATACTCTGTGCATGGCAAAAATAATACGGCTCCGAACCAGATTTCTTCGGCAATAAGCCGTAAATGGTGAAAATACGGCTCCAACCAGGTTTCTCCGGCAGACATTCCCTTGTTTCGCAGTTTTAAAAAAAGAAAACCTTTACTCCTACGCAGGCTTGTGAAATATTTAACAATCTCATATAAGAAAGCGTTTTACGCTAGAAGAGATAAATTAAAAGCAGGGATTTTGATAAATCCCTGCTTTTTCGTACATTATCAGCGGAAAATAGCCTGCTCATCAGGAAAAAATACCGCTTGTTAGCCGATGGCGTAGAACTCAATAAAGCGATACTCTTAGGAATAACTCTCCCAAAACCGATTTTCCTTAAAGCTTACCTATTATTATAATGTTCCGAACAGTCTGTCGCCGGCATCACCTAAACCGGGAACGATATAGCAATGGTCGTTAAGCTTTTCATCCAGGCAGCCGATAAAGATATCAACATCCGGATGAGCCTCTGTAAGCACTTTTACGCCTTCGGGTGCTGCAATTAAGCACATAAACTTAATGTTTTTAGCACCTTTTTCCTTTAAGAAATCAATTGCCGCAGCTGCACTACCGCCTGTTGCAAGCATGGGGTCAACAACGATTGAAGTTCTCTCTTCGATTTCCTTTGGAAGCTTGCAGTAATATTCGACAGGCTTATGGGTTTCGGGGTCTCTGTAAAGACCGATATGGCCAACCTTTGCGGAAGGGAAGAGGCTGAGCATTGCATCAACCATGCCAAGACCTGCTCTGAGGATGGGAATAACCGCAATATCCTTGGTTACTTCTTTTCCCATGGTTTTTGTTAAAGGAGTTTCAACCTCTACATCTTTTAATGTAAGGTCTCTTGTCGCTTCATAGCCCATTAAAAGAGCGATTTCGTTAGCAAGTAAACGGAATTCCTTTACAGGAGTTTCCTTATTTCTTAAAATTGTGATTTTGTGCTGAATAAGCGGATGATCCATTACAACTACTTTACTCATTTTTATTTTCCTTTCTTTTTTAATTTTATCCTGCATAATGAAGACCTTCAAGGTAATAGTAGATAGGTTCGCCACCTAAAAGACCGTCATTTTGTACATATATCCAACCGGAATCTCCGCTTCCGGTTTCGATGTAAAGCCAGTTTTTAAGGTCTGTCTTCACAATCTTTCCCGCATAGCCTTCATTTAATACTATTCCCGGGTGATTTGCATCCTCATAGTCTGTATTTAAGGTATGTGCCACAACAAAATCGGAATAGGCTCCGATTGTATAAAACTCATTTGATACGGGTTCAAGACGGCCTTTATCGTTTATCTTATACTGCTTTCTGAGAAGCATCGTATGCACGAACTGTTCACCGATGTTGCCGGTAAGCGTTCCGTCTGCATTTACGCTGATTGCACCCCACTCATCACCGATTGGTGTTGAGTCTGTTCTTAATGTAAGGCCGCCTACGCTTTCGATATATCCCATGAGATAAAGCTCTTTTCCGGTATATCTGTAAATTGCTAAAGCACCAGAGCCGTAAAAGCTTTCTGACACAGCCAATTCCATAAATCCGTCATTCTTATCTATGTCTATAAGATAATATCTGTTGTCGGATACCGTGGAAATTCCGCCTATTACAGTGGAATCTCCGATTGTCACGGCATATTTTTCACCGTCAGAAAATATTTTCACAGATTCAGGCTGTGAGTCAAGATTAAAATCCTTCTCTATGCTTTTCACTTCTTCGGGGAGTGTGGAAAGCACAGCCTTGTCGTTAAAATCCTCGGCTCTTTTAAGCATTACCGCCGCCTGTGCACGTGTAAGTCCCTGTCCGGGACCAAAGGATCCGTCGGGAAAGCCTGAAATAAGGCCGTTTTCATAGGCCGCACCCACAAGACCGGGTTTTCCGATAAGTTCCGTATCCGTAAAGGTGCAGTTTCCTTCGCTCAGATTAAGTGCTCTGGCAATCCATACTGCGGCTTCTTCTCTTGTTATGTCTTTAACAGGTTCAAACTTTTCGCCATATTCTTCGCTTAAAATGATATTTCCCACTGCTTCTCTTATGTAAAAGTATGACCAGCGGCCTGTGTCTACATCCGCAAAGGGGGATTTTTCATACAAAAGTTCACTTATATTGGGTTTTTCATAAGCTAATCTTTCGTTTGCACTGTCGGATGTAACAATCATGAGCATTTTTAAAAACTGTTCCCTTGTCACAAACTCGTCAGGAACAAAGTTTCCGTCGCCCATTCCGTTAATAACGCCTTCCATGGCAAGAAATTCAATATCTGCCGCTGCCCAGTGTCCTTCCGTATCGGAAAACATTGCCCCATGGCAAACCGTTCCCGAAAGGAGAAGAAACACCATCAAAAAAACAATTAATTTTTTCATGATTTACCTCTTTCAGCCTTTATATTTCTTAAGATAAGAAATAATTGTTTCCAGCTGTTCTTTATCGTAATACTCGATTTCGATTTTTCCGCCCTTTTTCTTCTCATCAAGCAAAATTTTTGTTCCCCAGGCCTCGGACAAGCTCTTTTCAAGATCCATAACTTCGGGGGACTTTCTTTTTGCCTTCTTTTCTTTCTTTTCTTCTTTTTCTTCATTAATATAGGCCGCCCATTTTTCTGACATTCTTACGGACAGATCCTCGGAAACGATTTTTTCCGCCAGAAATTCACGTTTTTTCTCGTCTTTCACCAATAAAATCGCTTTTGCGTGACCTCCGGTAAGGGCTTTTTCCTCCAGAAGCTTAATAATTTTGTCGGAAAGAGCCAAAAGTCTTAAAGCGTTTGCCACCGCACTTCTGCTTTTTCCCACTTTTTTGCTTACATCTTCCTGTGTAAGACCGAAATCCTCCATAAGCTTCTTATAACCCAGTGCCTCTTCAACAGGATTAAGGTCAGAACGCTGAAGATTTTCGATTAAAGCAACGGAAAGCTCTTCTTCAGGAGTAAATTCCACTATTCTTACCGGAACTTCTGTAAGTCCAGCCATTTTAGCGGCTCTCCAGCGGCGTTCTCCTGCAATTATGGAATAAAATCCGTTTCCTTCGTCCTTTACGGTGATAGGCTGAATTATCCCATACTCCTTAATGGATTCCGAAAGTGCCGAAAGTTCCTCTTCGTCAAAGGTTTTTCTCGGCTGTTTACGGTTAGGCTCCACATAAGAAAGCTTAACCTTTACAAATTCTTTATTACCGTCGCTCACTGCGACTTCTTTTTCTTCTTCAAGAGGAATAAGGGCATCAAGTCCTCTTCCAAGTCCCTTTTTTGCCATAAATTTGCTCCTATCTCTGTTTCTTTATAAATTCTTTTGCAAGTTCACGATAGCTTTCCGCTCCCTTTGAGCGGGAATCATAGGAAAGCACCGCTTCTCCGAAGCCGGGAGCCTCGGAAAGCCTGATATTTCTCGGAATTACAGTTGCATAAACCTTTTCCTTAAAGAACTTTTTAACCTCGTCTGCCACCTGAATGGAAAGGTTTGCTCTTCCGTTAAACATGGTTAACAGAACACCCTCAAAATCCAAATCAGGATTTAAGCTTTTCTTTACTCTTTTCACGGTTCCTGTCAAAAGAGCAAGGCCCTCAAGTGCATAAAATTCGCACTGGATGGGGACAAGTACACGGTCGGATGCAGAAAGTGCATTCAAGGTCACAAGTCCCAGCGAAGGCGGACAGTCTATAAATATAAAATCATAATTATCCTTTATTTTCGCCAGTGCTTTCTTTAAGCGAAAAGCTCTGTCATCAGCTTCTACCAGTTCAATCTCCGCACCGGAAAGCTCCACATTGGAAGGACAAAGGTCCAAATTTTTGTATTTTGTATGTACAATTGTATCATTTATATCAATTTCGTCTATTATTACATCATATAAGGTTTTTTCGTCCTTATCGCATCTGCATCCCAGTCCGCTTGTGGCGTTACCCTGAGCGTCCGAGTCGATAAGAAGAACTTTCTTGCCGCATTCAGCCAGTGCCGCACTTAAATTAACCGCAGTTGTGGTTTTTCCCACGCCGCCTTTCTGGTTGGCAAGAGCAATTATCTTTCCCATAGTGTACCTCTTTTCCTTTCAGAGTCATTGACAACAGTATATCACACCAAATACGAAAATGCAATTAAAATATGAATTTGTTTTTATTTTGTAATAAAAGGAAGAACTGCTAATGTTTCACGTGAAACATTAGCACAAATTTTCAACAAAGAAAATTTGTGCGAGGCTTTCCCGAAGCCGTGTGTAGCATTCGGCAACAGAGCCGATGCGAAACAAGGCAGTCGAGGCAAAATCCAACAAGGATTTTTCCGAGAATGAGAGAAAGCAATAAGCTTTCTCGCCGTTGAAGCGGAGGGAAAGCAAATGAAAAACGCAAATCAGCGTTTTTTCGTACAGCAGAAATATCATACAGAACGCTGGCTTTTCAAAAAAGAAAATTTGTGCGAGGCTTTCCCGAAGTCGTGTGTAGCATTCGGCAACAGAGCCGATGCGAAACAAGGCGGTCGAGGCAAAATCCAATAAGGATTTTTCCGAGAATGAGAGAAAGCAAACACTCTTTTTCGTGTAGTTCCTTATTCAATTTAAAAAGTATATCCCCGAATGTTTCACGTGAAACATTCGGGGATATAGCAAAAGGGGTATGAAAATGGATTTGGTGGGCTTATTTAGCGATACTTATGATGTATCTTACATTATCTTCATCTTCCGTTTGTTCAATTACCGTATTTATTCCGGATTTATTTAACAAGCCTATTGCTTTATTCATGGTACTGCAAAAAACCCTTTGTCTTTTAAGGCTTTCCGAAAGGCTTGTCTTAAACGTAGAAAAACGCCGTTCTTCCGCATCTCCCGATGCCATTTTGTCGATAAGCTTTTCAGTCTTTGCAACCGTCAGGTTTCTCTCCACAATCAGCTTGACCGCTTTTTCCCTCAGCTTTCTGTTTGGTAATTTCAAAAGAGCTCTTGCATGTCGTTCTGTTAATCCTGCATCAAAAACTCTTTGTCTTGTTTCCTCATCAAGCTTCAAAAGCCTCAATTTATTTGCAATTGCACTCTGGCTTTTGCCGAGCTTTGCAGACAGTTCCTCTTGTGTCATATCATACTCGTCCATCAGTTTAAGATAGCCTTCGGCTTCTTCGAAATATGTCAAATCCTTTCTTTGCAAATTTTCTAAAAGAGCAATTGCTGCACTCTTTTCTTCAGAAATATCAATAATTATTGCAGGTATTGTCCTTTTCTTGGCCATACAACTCGCTCTGTATCTGCGTTCTCCGGCTATTATTATAAACCGTCCGTCTCCTTTTTTCTTAACGGTAATCGGCTGAATTACCCCATACTCGTCGATGGACTTAGCAAGCTCCGTTAACGATTCTATATCAAAGAAACGTCTCGGCTGATCAGGATTCGGCTCAATTCTTCCAAGAGGTATATCCGTAACCTTCTTCTGTGGCTCTTCTGTAAAAACAGAACTGAACATAAAAAGCTCCTCTCTGACTTTTCTTATGTAAAAAACCTTCCGACAGATATAATTCTATCAGAAGGTTTAAGTTTTGTAAATTAAATTCGTTCGCCAAAATAGGCTAAAGATGTGTCATTTAATCGGCTGTTTTGACGCTTTACCGGATTTTCTCGGATACAAAGACGGAGTTTGCGATATTTTTTTAATACAAACTATGGTGTGGGGAATTTCACCGGGGAGAACAACATTGTAAATTTTATCTATTTCTCCCCCAAGCACGGTTATTGCCGTCTTTGCTTCTTCTATTTCATCATCCGGAGTAGGGCCTTTTAATGCAATAAATGAACCTCCAACCTTTACAAGGGGCAAGCACCATTCAGAAAGCGAAGAAAGATTAGCAACTGCACGGGCTGTAGCTATATCAAAGCTTTCTCTTAATAACTTATCCTGTCCTGCTTCCTCGGCACGCATATGAATACACTCAAAATCCGAAAGAGAAAGCTCTTCCTTTATGGTTTTAAGAAAGTTTATCCTCTTTAAAAGTGCATCTATCGCCGTGAGATGAATATCCCTTTTTGCTATTTTTATGGGAAGTCCCGGAAAACCGGCTCCGCTTCCAACATCGGCAACCTTCGCTCCGTCCGGAATAAGAGAAAAGGAGAGAGGAGTAAGACAGTCAAGATAATGCTTTATTTTTATTTCTTCAATATCCGTTATGGCTGTAAGATTCATAACTTCATTATAAGAAAGAAGCAATTTCGTGTATTTACCGAAAAGTTCTTCCGCATCATCAGGCAATTTTATCCCCATTTTAAGAGCTTCTTTTATTAAAATTTTAATCAGCTCCTTTTCATCTGTTCAATATAGATAAGCAAAACCGTAATATCCGCAGGAGAAACGCCGGATATTCTGGACGCCTGGCCGAAGTTTTCGGGACGGTTCTTCATAAGCTTTTCTGCAGCTTCTCTTTTAAGGCCCTTTACATCGGCATAGTCAATATCTTCCGGAATTTTCTTGTTTTCCAGCTTTTTGAATGCTTTTACCTGTTCAATCTGCATCTTTATATAGCCGTCATACTTAACCGCAACATTCACTTCCTCTGTTATGTAATAGGGAAGAGAAGGCCTCTTTTTATCAATGGGAGCCAATAAAAAATAGTCAAGCTCGGGACGGCGGATAAGCTCTCCCAACTTAAAGCCGGTGGTTAACGGCGTGCTTCCGTGTTCTGCCAAAAGAGCGTTTACTTCAGCGGAAGGAGGGATGTTTTCATGTTCAACACGGTCTATCTCCGCATTTACCGCTTCCTGCTTGGATATAAATTCCTTATATCTTTCTTCGGATATAAGTCCTATTTTATAACCCTTTTCGGTTAAACGAATATCTGCATTATCCTGACGGAGTAAAAGACGGTATTCCGCACGGGAAGTCAGCATTCTGTAAGGCTCCATTGTTCCTTTGATTGTTAAATCGTCTATCAAAACTCCTATATATGCTTCGGAACGGTCTAAGGTAAAAGGTTCTTCGCCCTTTATTTTAAGTGCGGCATTTATTCCCGCAATAAGTCCCTGTGCGGCTGCTTCCTCGTATCCGGAGCTTCCGTTAAACTGACCTGCTCCGTACAGGCCTTCAATTTCCTTAAATTCCAGCGTTGCTTTAAGCTGTGTCGGATCTAAACAGTCATACTCAATGGCATAAGCATTTCGCTGAAGTTCTGCCTTTTCCAAGCCTTTGATGGTTCTGTACATCTGAAGCTGAACCTCTTCAGGTAAACTTGATGACATACCCTGAATGTATAATTCTTCGGTATTAAGTCCCATAGGCTCCACAAATATCTGATGACGCTCCTTGTGGGCAAAACGAACCACTTTATCCTCAATTGAAGGGCAATATCTGGGACCTGTTCCCTCAATTGAATGATTAAAAAGGGGAGCACGGTCAATGTTATCCATTATAATTTTGTGGGTTTCGGGATTTGTGTAGGTTAAGTAACACTCAACCTCGCTTCTCCTGGGATTTTTGGTTTCAAAGGAGAAGGGCAGAGGAGGATCCTTTTCCTCCTGAAGCTCCATCTTTGAAAAATCCACGCTTCTTCTGTTTATTCTTGCAGGAGTTCCTGTTTTGAAACGAAGAAGCTTAATCCCCTTATCTATAAGACATTTTGACAAGCTGTTTGCAGGCATCATACCGTCGGGACCTCCTTCGTACTGAAGTTCCCCGATTACAATTTTTCCTTTAAGATAGGTACCCGTTGCGATAATACAGCTTTTTGTTTCATAATATGCACCCATGTTGGTTTTTACGCCAACTACTTTATCCCCGTCAAATACAATTTCAGTAACTTCAGCCTGCTTAAGTTCAAGATTTTCCTGAAGTTCCAATGTCTGTTTCATTCTTTCACGATAACGCATACGGTCAATCTGAGCACGAAGAGAATGAACAGCAGGGCCTTTTCCCAGATTAAGCATTTTTATCTGGATATAAGTTTCGTCTGCCGCTTTACCCATTTCTCCGCCCAGAGCATCAATTTCTCTTACCAGATGTCCCTTTGCCGTTCCTCCTATATGAGGATTACAGGGCATGTTGGCAACAGCATCAAGGTTAACTGAAAAAATAACAACCTTCATGCCAAGTCTTGCAGCAGAAAGTGCCGCTTCACAGCCCGCATGGCCCGCTCCTATTACAACTACATCGTATTTACCCGCATTAAAATATTCCATAATAATATCCTTTCAACGGAAATTATTTTCCTATACAGAATTTTGAGAAAACCTCGCCTATAACCTCATCTGATACGGTCATACCGGTAATTTCTCCGAGATGAGTAACAGCCTCTTCCAGATTTATATAAGCAAAATCTTCTGTCAGTCCACTCTCTAAAACCTTAATTGCTTCGCCTATGGCAGAATCGGCCATAATTGCAGCTTCTTTATGACGCTCGTTTGTAATCATAACCGCATCTTCCGAAAAATCCGAACCCATAAGAAGGTCGTAAATTTTTTTCTTAAGTTTATCGATTCCCGTTTTTTCTTTTACAGAAATATAAACCACATCTTCTTCACTTGGCAGAAAACATTTACTTTCAAGTTCCGATTTATTTACAACGGTAATATGCGGCTTATCTTTAACGAGTTCTAAAATTTCCGCATCGTTTTCATCAAACAATCTTCCATTATCGGTTATAAAAAGACAAATATCTGCATTTTTAATATAATCTCTTGCCTTTTTTACACCTATTTTTTCAACCGTGTCTGCATCTTCTCTTATACCTGCTGTATCAGCAAGGCGAATCGGAATATCAAAAATATTTATATATTCTTCAATTATGTCTCTAGTTGTACCTTCAATTTCAGTAACTATGGCTTTTTCCTCACCTGCAAGTTCATTGAGAAGTGAACTTTTACCCACATTCGGTTTTCCGCAAATAGCACAAATTGCACCTTCTCTTAAAATAATGCCTTTATCGGCATTTTTTATAAGATTTTCCGTTTTCTCCTTTATTAGAGAAAGACCAAGTTTTATGTTTACTCCTGACAAGCTGTCCGCATCCTCATCAGGAAAATCTGTGGAAACGGAAATATAACTCATTATTTCGAGGATTTCACGCCTTATCTCGTTTATTCCTTCAGATAATTTTCCCGAAAGCTGATTTACAGCTGTGCTTCTTGCAAGGTCAGTTTTTGAATCTATAATATCGGCAACGGCTTCGGCTTTTGATAAATCAATTCTTCCGTTCAAAAAAGCACGCATGGTAAATTCACCGGCTTTTGCCGCTCTGGCACCTGCCTTAATTATTGCTTCAAGAGTTCTTTTTGCAGGAATTATTCCTCCATGAACAGATAATTCAACAACATTTTCTGCAGTAAAGCTTTTTGGTGCACGCATAACCGAGCAAAGACACTCATCAATCAGTATATTTCCATCATAAACGTGACCGTATAAAATGCGGTGACTTTCCGAATCTTCAGTTTTTATTTTACCCTTAAACACCTTATCTGCTATCTTAAATGCATCATCACCGCTTATTCTTATAACGGCAATTCCACCCTTTTGCATAGCTGTGCTTATTGCGGCTATTGTTTCTGCCATAAAATCACCTTTTTCTTTCATAAAAACATTCAAAAAATAAGGTAAATCTTTCTAACTCAAACTCGTCGGCATATTTTTATACGGTAGAGATTAAGTTCTGAAAAAGCAGATAAAACGCCGTGAAAACTACTCTTTTCACGGCGTTAATTCGTTTTCACAAAAAAGCTTTATAAAAACCTTTTCATATAGATTAAATATAGTTTTATCTGCGTTTGACTTACTTTTTGGATATTTTAGTCTCTGTAAGTTCCTGCCATACCCTTATATGCAACAACAACTTTTCTGTTGGGTTCTTCACCTATAGAATATGTTGTTACACCGGGATATTCCTGCAGAGCCTCATGAATTATTCTTCTTTCATAAGGATTTTTAGGCTCTATAATCATGTTTTTCTTATATTTTGTAGCCTTGGCTGCAGTTCTCTTTGCAAGAGTGACAAGAGCCTCTTCACGTCTTTCTCTGTAATTTTCAGCGTCAAGAGTAACTTTTATATAATCTTCTGTTCCCTTGTTTAAAAAAATGTTTGTAAGATACTGAAGTGCATCAAGTGTCTCCCCACGGCGACCTATTAAAAGTCCTAAGCCTTCGCCCTTAAGCTCAATTGACATCTTCTTTTCTTCATCATTGTAAACTGTTTCAAATTCTGTATCCATACCAAGCTTTTCGGTAATATTTTTAAGGAAAGTTTCAGCTTTTTTACTATCATCTTCCTTAATAACAGTAACTCTTACCTTTACTTCTTTACTTCCCAATAATCCGAAAAGGCCCTTGGATTCTTCAAGAATTTCAATATCAACATTTTCCTTTGTTGTATTAAGCTCTTTTAAAGCTGTTTCAACCGCTTCATCAACGGTTTTTGCCTTTATTTCCACAAATTTCATTTGTTTTTCCCTTTTCCCTTCTTCTCTTTAATCCCGAAATCTTCATTCTCATACTTCTTCTCATAATACTTTGTTAAAATTACCATCTGAAGAACAGAGAACATTGTGCTGACAAACCAATAAAGACCAATTCCTGCAGGAAGAGTATATGTGAAAAATGCTGTCATAAGGGGCATCATCAGATTCATCAATTTCATCTGCTGAGCCTGCTCTTCACTCATGGGATTAAGCTTTTTTGATACCCAGTTTGAGAAAAATGCTGAACCTGTTGCAAGTGCAACCACAATCAAAAGCAATTTATCATCGCTGGGAGATCTTGATAAATCCATTCCGAGGAAATTGAAATCGATAAGACTGAACTCAGAAGCTACCTTTATTTCAAAATCCTTTACTTTTTCGGTTAAAAATGCAACAATTTCTTTAATTTCAGTAAGTGAAGAAAAATCAACCTCTCCGGCAACTTTAGAAAGTTTTTCAATTACAACTTCTTTTGCAATCTCACCTTTTTTTACCATATCATCAAGCTTTAATGCAGGAGTTATTCTTAAAAACCAGGTTACCGGAGCCTGAATAACTCTGTAGAAAGCCAAAAGTATGGGAAGCTGAATTAAAAGAGGAAGACAACCACCCATAGGATTTACTCCGTACTTTTGATAAAGCTTCATGGTTTCTTCGTTTAATTTATCTTTATCATTTTTATATTTTGCCTGAATTCTCTCAAGTTCAGGTCTTATTTTCTTGGTTTTAACAGTTGTTTTCTGTTGCTTTATTCCGAGAGGAAAAAGAATTAATTTAATAATAAGCGTAAACAGAATAACAGCCAGACCGTAATCCTTAGTGAAATCATAAATAGGATTAATTACAAAACTAAGGATGTTTGCAAAAAAGTTAAGTATTTTAATCACTCCTTATAAAAATAAAAAACGGGGTGTCCTACGGCACAGGATCATAACCCCCGGGATTAAAAGGGTGACATTTCAGAATTCTTTTAACGGCTAAGAAGCCGCCCTTTAACGCACCGTACTTTTCGATAGCTTCATAGGCATACGCAGAACAAGTCGGATAAAAACGGCATTTTGAAGAACCTAGTAAAGGTGATAAAAATTTTCTGTAAAGTCTGATAAAAAAAAGAAAAATTTTTTTCATTAAAAAATCCTTTCCGAAAGTAAGAAAACCGTTATTTGAGTTTTGCTTTCTCAAAAAGTTTACCCATTTCTTTTTTAACTTCAAAAAATCCTACCTCGGGCGTTTTCGTTCTTGCTACAAAAACGAAATCATAACCCGAGGTGTATTTTTCAAAGAATCTGTAACTTTCTCTTATAAGCCTTTTGGCTCTGTTCCTTTTTACGGCCTTTCCGACCTTTTTACTCACTGTAATTCCCATACGGCTGTAAGGAAGACCGTTTGGCATTACATACATAATTAAAGCATAAGAAACAAGACAGTTACCTTTTTTGTAAATTTTTGAAAAAAGCGTATTTTTTTTAATTGACAGCGTATGTTCCATTAAAAAACTAACTTCTTTCTTTGACCCAGATTAAGCAGAGAGTACTCTTCTGCCTTCTCTTCTTCTTCTTGCGAGAACTTTGCGACCGTTTTTAGTGCTCATTCTCTGTCTGAAACCATGAACCTTTTTTCTCTTTAATTTGTTGGGCTGATATGTTCTAATCACTAAAAACACCTCCTTAAATAAGATTAAAAATTTACAGACTTTTTTCCATTATATCCTTTAAAAATTTATTTGTCAACCAAAAATTTATTTTATCAAAATTTTTTTATAAAAAAAACAAAATTTATCTTGTAAAAATCTTTCTTTTTTGATATAATATATAATGTACGAAAATGTAAACATAAAGGGTAATTTTTTATCCACAACTGACTTTTCCACAAGTAAAACATCATAAGTATCGGTTTTGTTGTGTTAAAATAAGGAGTTATCCACAATATAAACATATACTTTTCAACATTTAGTGGAAAAATGGAGGTTTTTATGATACCGCTTACAGACATATGGAAAAAAGCCTGTGAATACATAATAGAGGAGATTTCTTCACCTGTTTCTTACCGTACATGGATTCAGGGGGCAAATCCCTATAAAGTAAAATCAGGCAATATTTATTTTTCTGTTGCAACAACAGTTAATAAAAACATGATTGAATCAAGATATTCCGAGCTTATTATTAATTCAATTCTTGAAGTAACCGGAGAAAAATACGGAATAGTCGTAACAATAGGCGAAGAACAAGATGACGAAGAAACAGAGGAAAAAGAAGAAAAGAAAGATGATTCATCAATCCATAAAGCTTCTTCAAAATACACCTTTGACAACTTCGTTGTGGGAAGTTCCAATCAGTTTGCCCATGCTGCTGCACTTGCCGTGGCAGAATCCCCCGGATACGGGTATAATCCTTTATTCATCTACGGTGGATCGGGACTCGGAAAAACTCATCTTATGCATGCAATAGAAAATTACATACACGAAAACAGTCCAAAATTAAAAACAACTTTTATAACTGCTGAAACCTTTACAATTGAAATGATTGAAGCAGTTCAAAAGAAAACCACCGATTCTTTCAGAGAAAAATACAGAAAAACCGATGTTTTGTTTGTTGACGATATTCATTTTATTGCAGGCAAAGTTGCAACAGAAGAAGAATTCCACAATACCTTCAATACTTTATTTGATTCGGACAAGCAGATTGTTTTAACAAGCGACCGTCCTCCTGAAGAAATCGCAAATCTTGCAGAAAGGCTTGTTACAAGATTCAGCTGGGGTGTAAAATGTGATATTCAGCCTCCCGAATACGAAACAAAGGTTGGTATTTTAAAGCAAAAAGCTAAAGACCAGAATATAAATATAAGCACAGAAACAATACTTTATATTTCAGACAACATAAATATAAATGTTCGTGAGCTTGAAGGTTTCTTAACTACTTTGTCTGCTTACTCAAAAGTAAAAAGAGAAGAAGAAGTTACAAAAGAGACAGTTGATTATGTAATTTCAAAGTATATTTCCGTTAAAGAAGAAGAAAGAACTTTAACACCTAAAATGATAATAACAGCTGTAGGAAAACTTTTCAGAGTAAGTGAAGAAGACATTGTTTCAAAAAAGAGAGTTAAAGAAATTGTTACTGCAAGACAAGCTGCAATCTATCTTTGCAAAAATTTAACAGAGCTTTCTTTCAATAAAATAGGTGAATATTTCGGAGGAATGGATCATTCTACTGTTATGCATTCTGTTAAGAAAATAGAATTATTAAAAGAAAACGATCCTGAACTTAAAGAAAAAATAAACACCCTTACAAAGGATCTTAAAAATTAGTTTTCCACTCTTTACACAGGATAAAAAACAGGTGGAAAAAAGAATTATTAATTTATCTTATTTTTATAAACATATGAAAAATGCTTTATTATCGCATTTGTTTCACTTTTCAACAGTTTACCACCCCTCTAATACAACTGAATTTAAATAATTATTAAATATACGGAAGGAGAAATCTTTATGATTTTCCAGTGTCAGAAAGAAATTTTAATGAACACATTAAATATTGTAGGAAAGGCAGTATCACCTAAGGCATCAATGCCTATACTTGAAGGCATATACATAAAGGCAGGCCCTGAACAAATCACAATTGTGGGAAATGATTTGGAGCTTGGTATAGAATGTAATATAGGTGCAGAAGTTTATGAAGAAGGATCGATCGTTCTTCTTGCAAAGACATTTACAGAAATTGTAAGAAAGCTTCCCAACGATACAATAACAGTAAAAGTAAACGATCAGAGAAATGCTGTTATAACTTGTCAGAACATTGAGTATAAAATTACAGGTCTTTCTGATGACGAATTTCCTTCAATTCCCGAAATTGATTCTGAAAATGAATTAATAATTGAATCAGGTATTCTTAAAAACATGATAAGAAGAACTATTTTTGCTATTTCACAAAATGAAAGCAGAATGGTTTTGACCGGATCTTTATTTGAAGTAAAGGGAGATTCACTTAATGTTGTTTCTGTAGACGGTTTCCGTCTGGCATTAAGAAATGAAAAAATAAAAGAAGATAAAGGAGAAGGTTTTTCTTTTATTATACCCGGAAAAACACTGGGAGAACTCTCTAAAATATTAAAAGATGACGATTCTCTTGTAAAAATAAGCGTAAATCAGAGATTTTGCTTAATAAAAACCGAAGATGCAAAGGTTGTTTCAAGACTTATTGAAGGTAATTTCTTAAATTATAAGAAAACAATTCCCACCGATAATGCGTATAGTGTGGTAATTCCGGTAAATTCAGTAATGGAAAGTGTTGAAAGATGCGAACCTATCATTTCTGCAAGTGAAACAAAGAGTCCTATAAGACTTCATTTTACAAAAACTGAGCTTGTAATAAAGTGTTTTGCATCAACAGGTCAGATTATGGATACACTTCCCATTCCTTTTGAAGGAGAAGAAACGGAAATAGGTTTTAATCATAAATATTTTCATGATGCATTAAAGGCTTGTGAGGAAGATCTTGCAAAAATTGAGTTTAATTCAAATTTAAGTCCCTGTATTATAAAGCCTGTTGACGGAGAAGATTTTATACAGATGGTTCTTCCCGTAAAATTAAAAAATGAAAATTGAAAAAGTAAAGCTTTTTAATTACAGAAATTTTTCCTGTGAAGAAGTTTTGTTAAATCCCGAAGTAAATGTATTCAGAGGAGAAAATGCTCAAGGTAAAACAAATTTTCTGGAATCTTTATATCTTTTTTCTCAAGCTAAAAGCTACAGAGCTGCAACTGAAAAGGATTTAATTAAATTCGGATGCGAAGATTTTAAGATAGAAATGGATTTTTTAAAAGGGGATATGCCTTGCCACGGGGAATATAAATTTTCTGTTTCAGAAAAAAGAGAAGTTAAGTTTAACGGAATAAAGGTTTCAAGAAATTCGCTTTTAAGTGAGCATTTTAAAACTGTTTTGTTTTCACCTGAAGAAATTGATGTAATTAAGGGAGAAAAAGAATTAAGAAGAAATCTTCTTGATGATGCGATATGTTTACTTAAACCTAATTATGCCAAAATATTAAAGGATTATAATAAGTGTATAAAACAGAAAAACATGCTTTTGAAATCAAAGGATATAAGAAACTATATAAGCATGATTGATGTCTGGAATCAAAGGCTTTCGGAATACGGAGCCAGACTTATTATGTACAGGGGAAGCTTTACCCGTCTTTTGTCAGATTATGCAAAAATACATATGGATTTATTGACAGAAGGAAAAGAAGAACTTGTTATAAATTATGATCCTTTTATAAAAACAAGCGATTGTTTTAATATTGAAAAAAATAAAGAGTTTTTCATAGAAAGCATGGAAAAACTCAAAAATGCCGAAATTGAAAGGGGACAGGCATTAACCGGTCCTCACAGAGATGATATTGAATTTTTAATAAACGGAAATAATGTTAAACTGTTCGGTTCTCAGGGTCAGCAGCGTTCCTGCATATTGTGCGTAAAGCTTGCAATGACAGAAATTATAAAAGACAGGTGCGGATTTTATCCTGTTTTGCTTCTTGATGATATATTAAGTGAGCTTGATAAAAAAAGACAGTCTTATTTAATTGAAAAAATAAAAGGTAAACAGACAATTATTACATGTACCGGAGTAAGCGGTTTAAGAAAAAGTAAAAGAGTTACCTTTTTTACGGTAAAAAACGGAAAAATAAATAAGGAGCAATAATATGTATCTTCATGTTGGAGGAGATTATCTTTTAAGAAAAGATAAAATAATCGGAATTTTTGATATTGAAAATACAAGTATAGGAAAATCAACAAGAGAATTTTTCCGTCGCTGCGAACAAAATAAAAATGTAATTAACGTATCTTATGATTTACCAAGGTCGTTTATATTGGAAGATACGGATAAAATTTATATATCACCAATTTCTCCGCAAACACTACTTAAGAGAATGAATCAAAAACCCTCGGAAAAGACAGTAAGAAAGGAATTTTGAAATGAGCGAAATCATGAACAACTATGACGAAAACCAGATTCAGGTACTTGAAGGACTTGAAGCGGTAAGAAAAAGACCGGGTATGTACATCGGTTCCACTTCTATAAGAGGTCTTCATCACCTGGTATATGAAATTGTCGACAACAGTATAGATGAAGCGTTGGCAGGTTTTTGTACTGAAATTGAGGTTTCACTTAATAAAGACGGTTCTGTAACAGTATCAGATAACGGCCGTGGTATGCCTCACGGAATTCATCCGAAAATGGGAATTTCTACAATAGATGTTATTTTTACGGTTCTTCATGCAGGCGGTAAATTCGGAGGCGGCGGATATAAAGTGTCCGGCGGTCTTCACGGTGTTGGTGCATCTGTTGTTAATGCTCTTTCAAAAAAGCTTGAAGTAAAGGTTCATGACGGTGAAAAAATATGGTTTCAGTCTTATACCGTGGGTAAGCCTGACGGCGAAGTTCATGAAATAGGAACTACAAATAAAACCGGAACAGAAGTTACTTTTTGGGCAGATGACGAAATTTTTGAAGAAACCTATTATAATTACGAAGTATTACTTAAAAGACTTCGTGAGCAGGCTTTCTTAAACGGCGGTATTAAAATTATTTTCCGTGATTTAAGAGAAGAAGAATTAAAAGAAGAAGAGCTTATTTACGAAGGCGGTATTAAAAATTTCGTTTCTTATCTTTACAACGAAAAATACGGCAAAAAAGAAAATTCAGCGACTATTCATGATGAGGTTATTTATGTAAAGGGCGAGAAAAACGGAAGTATGGCTGAAGTTGCCATTCAGTGGAACAACGGCTATGAAGAAATGATAGAATCCTTTGCAAATAACATTTCAACTACCGAAGGCGGTACTCATGAAGTAGGCTTTAAGGCTTCTCTTAAAAAGGTACTTGAAGATTATGCAAAAAAATATAAGCTTGTAAAAGATGATGAAGAATTAACAAGTGATGATGTAAGAGAAGGAATTATTGCAGTTGTTTCAGTAAAACTTGAAGAGCCTCAGTTTGAAGGACAGACTAAAACAAAACTTGGTAATTCGGAAATAAGAGGTCTGGTTGAAAATATAGTAAAAGAAAAGCTTGCAGACTTTCTGGAAGAGAATCCCGATGTTGGCCGTTCAATAATTGAAAAAGCACTTCTTGCATCCCGTGCGAGAATTGCTGCAAGAAAGGCAAGAGAAGCAACGAGAAAAACTCCTCTTGGTACAAGCTCACTTCCGGGAAAACTTGCTGACTGTATTGTAAAGGATCCTACAAAGACAGAGCTTTATATCGTAGAGGGAGACTCTGCGGGAGGATCAGCCAAGAGCGGACGTGACAGTAAATATCAGGCGATACTCTCTCTTTGGGGTAAAATGCTTAACGTTGAGAAGGTTAAACTTGATAAGGTTTATTCTAATGAAAAATTAGTTCCCGTTATTCAGTCGCTTGGTACGGGAATAGGTGCAGAATTCAATATTGAAAAGCTCCGCTACGATAAAATAATAATAATGGCCGATGCCGACGTTGACGGTGCTCACATACAGACACTTTTATTGACTTTCTTCTTCAGACATATGTTCCCGCTTGTTGAAGCAGGACATATCTATCTTGCAAAACCCCCGCTTTATAAGCTTTCAAGAGGAAAAAATTCCCGCGTTGCTTTCAGCGATGAGGAAAGAGACAGAATAAGTGAAGAATTAAAGGGCGGAGATGCAAATGCCAAGGTTGAAATAAACAGATACAAAGGTCTTGGTGAGATGGACCCAGAAGAACTTTGGGAAACCACAATGGATCCCAAAAACAGAATTCTTCTTAAGGTTACGTTGGAAGATGCAGAGCGTGCAAGCGATATATTCAGCGTACTTATGGGCGAAGAAGTTGAACCCAGAAGAGTGTTTATTGAAGAAAATGCACAGTACGTAACTAATTTGGATATATAAAAAGGATGTAAAAAAAGTCCGGACCGCAAGAAAAGTAGTTATAAAGATTAAACTAAAAAGAAAAGTAAAAAAAGAAAAATTTCTTGCTATAAACAAACTTTGCCATTCGACATATCTATATACACCTTCGGGCAAACCAAAGCTAAAGCTTTGGCAAAGTTTGTTAATTCCAAATCTTTTTTTCCTATCCTTTTAGTAAAACGGAGGCTAAAATAAATGGCTAAACAGAAAAAATATGAAGATTCCCATTTTGAGGAATATTTAGATACACAAACAATAGTCAATGTTGATATTGAAAAAAGAATGAAGGAGGCTTTTATAGATTATGCCATGAGCGTAATCATAAGCCGTGCTCTTCCCGACGTGCGTGACGGTCTTAAGCCTGTTCACAGAAGAATTTTATATTCCATGTATGAAGAGCATCTGACTCACGATAAGCCTTTCTTTAAATCTGCTACCACCGTCGGTAACGTTATCGGTAGATACCATCCCCACGGTGACGCCAGCGTTTATGATGCAATGGTGCGTTTAGCGCAGGATTTTTCCATGCGTTATCCTCTGGTTGAAGGTCACGGAAACTTCGGTAGTGTTGACGGCGATCCCCCTGCTGCTTACCGATACACGGAAGCAAGAATGAGCAAGCTTTCCAATGTGATGCTGGAAAACATTGAAAAGAACACAGTTGACTTTGCTCCCAACTTTGATGAAAAGAGAGAAGAACCTACCATTCTTCCTACAAGAATCCCCACTCTTTTGATAAACGGAAGCTCCGGTATCGCAGTTGGTATGGCAACAAACATACCTCCTCATAACCTTACCGAAGTGTTAAATGGTGTTATTGCTCAGATTGATGACCCGGAAATCACAACGGAAGAGCTTATGGAGTATATAAAGGGTCCCGATTTTCCCACAAAAGCAACAATTATGGGAAAAAGCGGCATAAGAAGTGCTTACACAACCGGTAAAGGAAAAATTATAGTTCGTGCCAAGGCTGAAATTGTGGAAAAGAAGGACGGTTCATCATCCATTGTTGTGACAGAGCTTCCTTATCAGGTAAATAAGAAGTTACTTGTCGAGTCCATAGTAGACCTTGTAAAGGACAAAAAAATAGAAGGTCTTGCAGATATTGACGACCATTCTTCAGATCGTGTGGGAATCCGTCTTGATATTTCATTAAAGAGAGATGCAAATCCCCAGGTTGTATTAAATCAGCTTTACCGTTTTACAAGACTTCAGGACAGCTTTTCTGTTAATATGCTTGCAATCTGCGACGGAAAGCCCAAAACACTTAACCTTAAAGAAATTATTACAAAGTTCATTTCTTTCCAGGAAGAAATCGTTACAAGAAGAATTAAGTTTGACCTTGAAAAAGCACAAGCAAGAATGCACATACTGGAAGGTCTCCGCATTGCTCTTTCAAATATTGATGCGGTTATAGAAACCATCAGAAATTCTTATGATGACGCAAAGGAAAGACTTATGGAACGCTTTTCTATGTCTGAAATTCAAGCACAGAGCGTTCTTGATATGAAGCTTGGTCAGCTCCAGAGACTGAACGGTGAGAAAATTGAAGAGGAATACAATGCCCTCATTGCAAAGTGCAACGAATATAACGAGCTTTTGTCCAATAAGGATAAGCTTATGACACTTATAAAAGAAGAACTTACAGAAATCCGTGATAAGTACGGCGATGAAAGACTCACTGCAATCGAACCCGGTCTTGATTTAATTGACGATGAGGACTTAATCGAGGTTGAAGATTCTGTTTATACTCTTACAAACTTCGGCTATGTAAAGAGAGTTCCCACAGATACTTATAAGGCTCAGCACAGAGGAGGACGTGGTATTTCCGGTCTTCAGACAAGGGAAGAGGATTTCGTAAAGTATATGTTTACGGCATCCACTCACGACTTTATCCTGTTCTTTACTGACCGTGGTCGAGTTTACAGACTTAAAGGTTATCAGATTCCCGAATCAAGCCGTCAGGCAAAGGGAAATGCAATTATAAACCTTCTTCCCATCGAGAAAAACGAAAAGGTAACGGCAATGATTCCTATAAAGGAATTTTCCGAAGATTTCTATCTTACAATGCTGACAAGAAACGGTATTATAAAGAAAACTTGCCTGGAAGAATATAACACTGCAAGAAAGGGCGGTATCCTCGCGATTGTAATTGACGAGGACGACGAACTTATTTCCGTAGAAATGACCGACGGTAACAACGATATTGTAATCGGAACTCATAACGGTCTTGCAATCCGTTTCAATGAAAAGGATGTAAGAGCCATGGGCAGAGTAACCCGTGGTGTTAAGGCAATTACTTTACGAAGCGGAGACTATGTAGTTGGTATGGCACGCGTTGAAGACGATGCCGAACTTATGATTGTAACAGAAAACGGCTTTGGTAAAAAGTCAGAATTTGACCTCTTTAAGACTCAGAAGCGTAGCGGTATGGGTATGATAGGCTATAAGGTTACGGAAAAAACCGGTAAGATTGCGGGCATTACCTCAATCAAGGAGGATGAAGACCTTATGCTTATTGCATCAAACGGCGTAATAATAAGAATGTTCTCAGCTGAAATAAACAGCTTGGGACGTGCAACTCAGGGTGTAACCTTGATGCGAAGTGATGACGGAGCAACCGTAATAGGTATTGCGAAAACTCCTCACGAGGATGAAAAAGAGGAAGTGACAGAGGGGGAAGACGCACCTTCTGAAAATGCAGAAGCTCCCGCAGTGGAAGTAACTGAATAAAATAAAGTCCGGGGACGGATAAGCCGTCCCCGGAATAAAACTTAAAAAAACGGGTAAAATGAGCTTACAAAAAAATTCTCAAAAAAATTAAAAAAAAGGCTTGACAAAATGAAAAATTTGTGTTATTCTAATATGGCTATGGCGGCATAGCTCAGCTGGCTAGAGCAAACGGTTCATACCCGTTAGGTCGGCGGTTCAAGTCCACCTGCCGCTACCATTAAATGGCTCGTTGGTCAAGCGGTTAAGACACCGCCCTTTCACGGCGGTAACACCAGTTCAAATCTGGTACGAGTCACCAGGAAAAAGCACTTGCATTCGCAAGTGCTTTTTCAATTCAAAAACTAAGCCCGTAATTATGCTAATTTTTGAATATTTGCATGTATATAGGCTTTAAATTTATAAAAATATGCTAAATTTTTAAAAAAGTTTAAAAAACTCTTGCAAAATGAAAAAATGTATGCTATTATAATGTGTACTGTTACGAAATGGAGGTGTTTTTAATGGCAAAGTGTGATGTTTGCGGTAAAGGCGTAACATTCGGAATCAGAGTAAGCCATTCTCACAGAAGAAGCAACAGAACCTGGAAAGCTAATGTAAGAACAGTAAGAGCGATTGTTAACGGTTCTCCCAAGACAATCTCAGTATGCTCACGCTGCCTTCGTTCCGGCAAGGTAGTTCGCGCTGTCTGATTTAACGAATAAATGAAGAACGGCAAAGCCGTTCTTTTTTTATTTATTAATCAACTTAAAAAGATAAAATAACTGCAAGAGCGAAAATGATTCTTAATAAAACTAACTTTATATGTTGTAGTGTTGCGTTGTAGAGTTAACTCTGTGTTGGTGTGCGGTTCGAAACGCAGGCGGCAAAAATATTGCCACGGAAATAAGCTGTGGTATAATTTAAAGGAAGATAACATGAGAAGCAATATCGCAATTTAAGATACAGTTGATACATAAGAAAAAAGAGCAGTGAAAGTCACTGCTCTTTTTTAATGCGGTAAATCCCGATTTAGCACCTTATTTTATTTCTTGTTCGAGATTATCAAAAACATCGGAATTAAAAAAGTCTTTTATGGAAATTTCAAGACCATCGCAAATTTTCTTTATTGTCGAAATGGTTGTGCTGTTGTTTCTGCCGCTTATAATATTGTTGAGTGTGGATTGTGTTATTCCGCATATTGTGGAAAGCTTATTAAGGGTTATAGCGTTTTGTTTGCAAAGCTCTGTTATACGGAGCCTTACTGCTTCGCCGATATTCAATTACATCACCTCATTAACAGTATGATGTAATTGTATCCCTTTTGAGTTAAAAACATTACCTCTTTTGGGTTGACTTTAAACTGAAGGTGTGGTAATATATTTTATCGTAGGGCAGGGGCTTGCTCCTGCTATTTTTAAAGCGTAAAACAAAAAAGCGGATGTAATACATCCGCTTATATAACTGAATATTATTTGCAAAAGCAGTCGCTTTCCCACCTTAGTACATTTGTGCCGATGTATTCTGCAATTTTTTTGTAGTCCTCATCATTACGGATTATGTGGTCGTGAAAGGAGGGTTGGAATAAATGTTTTTCGCCTAAATCATTTTCTTTACAAAGCCTTGTTGTTATTGATTTAAATGCACATACCACATCCGATATTGTAGGGCAGGGGAAGAGCTCCTGCCGTAGGTATAATCGAAAACAGAATATGAATGTGATTCGGCATAATCACGTATTTATCAACTGTTATATTATTATAACGATTTTCCAATGCTTCAATCTGTTCTTTTGCGATAAATCCGTATATTGTAAGACGGTTTTCGGCAGGAGCAAGCCCCTGCCCTACGGTTATTTCAGACAGCAGATGCTTTTTATCCTTCGTACAAATTGTTATAAAATATGAACCCGGCAAAGAATAGTCATATCCTTTAAGCCTTGTCCTTTTTCGTTTTGGTGAAATTTTATTTTCAGAAATCATAATCGCTTAAAAGATCATTGGGAGAAAGACCGAAAACTTTTGAAATAGCAAGAAGCTCCAGGTCAGTTACAAAACGTTGACCGCTTTCAATTCTCTGAATAGCGTTTTTATCAACATCAACACCTAAAATCTGAAGTTTTTCAGCAAGCTGACGCTGTGACATTTTAGGATTTTGGCTTTTTCTTATTTCATAAACTTTTTCGCCGCAAATATTATTTTTGCCTGACAGAGATTTGTTCTTAAACATATTACCCTCCGCTATTTGACATTCTGTGCTTGACAAAAATATTATATAGCGGTATAATTTGAAACGTGACATTCACTAAATGTCAAATGGCCGGAAATATATTTATTTTACCCCTTAAATCGCCTTATAAAAATCTCAACAAATGCCGAGAATATAATCGAAAAGCTTAAAATTTCGGAGGCAACAAATACAAGCTCCTTTGCGGCATAAGGGAAAAGGCCGCCGCCCACAAGGTAAAGCACCAGGGCGAGAAGTGTTATCATAAGCGAATAGACAAGGCCTGAAAAAAACAATAGCCTTGTATTTTTATGAAGCTTTTCCATAAAATCATCCTTTAGCAAAAGTTTTTACAAAAAATTATATTTTTCTCCATTTTAACACAAGTGCCTTTATTTTTACAAGCGGTAAGTTATGGCAAAGTGTAAGGCTTTTTAAAAAATATTTAAATCGATAAATAAAAAAACAAGGTCCTTGCGTTAGTGACAAGGGCTTTTGGAGCCTATTAAAATCCCGTACTTACGGGATTTTTTTATATCCGGGAAAAAATGCTGGACAAAAATTCCGATAAGGCTTAATATTAAAAACCGTGTCCAAAAAACTAAAAGGGGATGGAAAAATGAAAATTTTCACGAAAAAGGCAGAATATACAATGGAACGGTCGGACGCAGGCTTTGCTTTTGCGGTTAAGGAAAGGGAAGATTATTGCAAGGTCAGGATAGACTATATATCGGAAATCGGTGCGGAGTTGTTTTTTGCAACTATAAGAAAATATGGTGTAAAAGCCTGTCAACTCACTGCAGTTGCCGAGGACAGTGCTCTTGATGCGGTGACGGAAATATTCAGAGGACTATTGTAATTTGGAAAAAAATGTGCTATACTAAAATGAGATTTTGTTTTTTAAGAAGGAGAAATAACTATGGACCTTTTTACAGAAAGACTTATTCCGAAAAAAATTATGGGTAAGGACATTGCGTTGGCGGTACTTTTATTTGTTGTTGCGTTGATAATTTCCGCTGCTTCCTTTGTGTTTCTGGGTTTTGCGGCAATAATCATAACCGCCTTAGTGCTTTACGGAGCATATTATTTTGCCTCCGGAATTTTGTTTGTTGAATACGAATACACCCTTACCAATGAAGAGCTTGATATTGATAAAATCATTGCCAAGAGGAAGAGAGTGAGCCTTAAGAGCTACAACGTAAAAGATTTTACGGAAGGCGGAAAGTATGACGGCAGAAAGGCAGAAATTCTTTGTCCCGACGAAACTTCCGAAAATCTTTATTATCTTGAAATCGGCGAAGGGGCAAAAAAAGAGTGCATAGTAATCGATCCCAACGAAACAATGTTCAAGGCCTTTTCAGTTTATATGGGAGCAAGGTTTAAAAGATGAAGATAAAATCGGGTTGCGACATTGTGAAAATAAGCCGCATGGAAGGCTTTATTCAAAAAGGCGGCATAAAGCGGTGTTTTACTGAAAAGGAAGAAGAATATATTTTTTCAAAAAATAAACCTTGTGAAACTGCGGCAGGAATTTTTGCTGCGAAGGAGGCCTTGGGAAAGGCCATGGGGAAAGGTCTTTCAAGCTTTCCGTTAAAGGATGCCGAAGTTTGTCATGATGAGGCGGGGGCTCCTTTCTTTTCCTTTAAGGAAGGGCTTTTCTCTGATTTTGAAATAAGCCTTTCCATTTCTCACGACGGCGATTATGCCATGGCCTTTGTTGTGGTAAAGGAGTTATAACATGTATGATGTGCTTTTGAGTGCCGAGGAAATGCGTATGGCCGACAGACGGGCCATTGAATTTTTCGGCATCAGCGAAGAAATTTTAATAGAAAACGCCGCACTGGCACTTTTTAAGGAATGCCCGAAAGTTAAAAGTGCAAGGATTTTTACAGGCAGCGGAAATAACGGGGCGGACGGCTATGCTCTGGCACGCCATCTTTACTTAAACGGAACGGATACGGAAATTATTGCCCTTTATGGTGCAACCCATAAGAATGCGGAAATTTGCAAAAAGCTGGGAATAAAAATTACGCCCTTTTCCGAAATGGAGGACAGGGAGACCGATCTGATTGTTGACGCCCTTTTCGGCACCGGTCTTTCAAGGGCAATTGAAGGCGACGGCGAAGAGCTTATTTCTTATATGAATGAAAAGAAAGCGTTTAAAATTGCCGTTGACATCCCATCCGGAATTAATGCCGATACGGGCGGGATTATGGGGTGCTGTTTTAAAGCCGACAAAACCGTTACATTTGGATTCCTCAAAAAAGGTCTTTTCCAGTATCCCGGGTTTGATGCCGCAGGAGAAATTGTAAAGGCATATATATCAATTCCGGAGGAAGGCGTTCAGGCAAATGCATTTTTGGTTGATAAAGTTTCCTTTCCGGAAAGAAGGAAGGATTCAAACAAGGGAAACTTTGGCCATATATTGGTAATTGCAGGTTCTAAAGGCATGGCAGGTGCCGCATATATGGCATCGAAGGCGGCCATGAAAACAGGATGTGGCCTTCTTACGGTTGCCCTTCCCGATGCAATACTTGATTCTGTGGCGATGAAAATTCCCGAAGCCATGACAAAAGGATGCAAAGATAACGGAAAAACATTTTCAAAAGATGCTCTTTCGGAAATTTCGGAACTTGCCTTAAAGGCGGATACACTTCTTATCGGCCCGGGCATTCGCAAAACCGACGAAACTGCATATCTTGTTAAAGAGGCAATAAAACTCTTTAAGGGAAAAAATATTGTAATTGATGCAGATGGCCTTAATTGCCTTGCATCTTCTCCGGAGTATTTCCGTGGTGCTGTTATAACGCCGCATCCCGGCGAAATGGCAAGACTTATGGGGACAGACGTTGCCTCTGTGCAGAAGGACAGAAGTCTCTCAGCTTCCCTTTTTGCGAAAAAATACGGTTGTACGGTGGTGCTTAAGGGTGCCATGACCATAACTGCAACGCCCGACGGTAAATGCTTTTACAACACAAACGGAAATCCCGGTATGGCAAAGGGCGGAAGCGGTGATGTTTTGTCCGGAATAACGGCATCTTTCCTGGCTCAGGGGATAGAGGGTGCGGCTTATAAAGCAGCATATGTTCACGGCCTGGCAGGAGATTTGTGTCGGGAAAATTTTTCCGAATTGGCATTTACAGCCACCGATTTAATAAAAATGATACCCGTCGCAATAAAAAAATGTATGGCTTAAGGTAATTTTGAGCAGAATAGGAAGGGGTCGGAAATCTGCACAAAAAAACCGGGAATGCTGTACATAAAAGGAAGCAGACGGTTAACCTTCCATAAACTGTAATTGACTCGGAATAAAAAAAGATGTATAATTTATATATCTTTTGGTATATCGGGGAGGTTCGGCTTATGAAGAACAAGAAAATTTTAATATCCGTGCCTTGCTCCCTGCTCTCTGAAGTTGACCGGGCGTGTGCTGATGAAGGAGTTTCACGCAGCGAGTTTATAAGAAATGCGGTTAAAAAGGAGCTTAAGGAATTAAAGCGGCGAAAAACCGAAGAAATTCTTAAAGCGGGGTATATCGCCATGGGAGATATAAATCTTTCTCTGGCGGAGGAAGGCATCGATGCCGATAATGAGCAGCTTCTGGCCTACGAGCAAAAGTTATCGGAGAGTGAATGATTTGTTAATTAAAAGAGGAGACATTTTCTATGCAGATTTAAGTCCCGTGATAGGGTCAGAGCAGGGAGGTGTCAGACCTATTTTAGTGGTACAGAATGACGTGGGAAATCGCTATAGCCCCACGGTTATTGCTGCGGCAATAACAAGCAGGATAAACAAGGCCCATCTTCCTACGCACATTGAAATAGATTCCAGTACCTTCGGCCTTACCAAGGAATCTGTTATACTGCTTGAGCAGATAAGGACAATTGATAAAAAGAGATTAAGGGAAAAGATTGGGCATCTGGATGATGAAAAAATGAAATCGGTAAACGAGGCACTTAACATAAGCTTCGGTTTGCCTGGAAACTGAGGGATAAGAAAGGGGTATATTGATGAAGGGACAAAAGAAAAATATTTTTGTTATTACCTTGATACTGATGTTGCTTTTTACAGCGGTTATAAAAGGTACTGTGGGATCGGAGGATGATCCTTTAATTTCTTTAAGCTATGTTGAAAATGTAATTATGCCCTATATTGATGAGGTCGCAGGTGAAAACGACGGCTTTACCGTGGTGGAAGTTGAAAAGGGAAGCAGCATAGAATTTCATGCTGGTGCCGAAATTATTTTAAGAAGCGGTGAAGGCGTTATTGTAATTCCCAAAAGTGCGGGCGGCGGTTTTACAGATGTAACCTCCGGTGTGGATAAGGCCACAGGCACTTTAGCTGAGGCAAACCATCTTTTAATTTGTCCAAGAAGTGACGGACGCAGAATAAAGGCTAACTCCAAGCTTTATATTATGGTAAGAGGAAGCTATGAAATTATTCAGGGGTGAAGAGAATGAAAAAATTGCTCGTTGCCCTGACGCTCCTTTTGTCTGCTTTGTTTATTAATTGCTCTGCCATGGAAATTCCTGATTTTGTAAGAGTTGGAATAAATGCATCAAACCTGACAGAACAAGTTATTCTTGAAGCAGACGGAGGAGTTTATACGGAGGCTCTCTTTGCCATGCCCGAAGAAGGCGGTGAAGGTTCGGCCTTTTATATAGCGGAAAGGGCAGAAGTTACCGTTTCCGAAAACGGTACATTAATATGTAACGGTATAGAAACCGACGAAACCGAGGTTGACTTTTTAAAGACTTCGGAATTTATCGTGTGTCAGGGGAAAAAATACCGAGGAGCCATAAGGCTTAGTGTAAGACACGGAAAAATTCTGATAATAAGCGTTTTATCGATGGATGAATATCTTTACGGAGTTGTGGGAAAGGAAATGTCTGAAAGCTTTCCCCTTGAAGCGTTAAAGGCACAGAGCGTTGCGGCAAGAAACTATACCGTAATTTCCATGGGACGTCATGAAAGTCAGGGCTTTGACCTGTGTAACGGCATCCACTGTCAGGCCTACGGTGCAGTGGCATCGGAGGGCAGTAAAGTAAGGCAGGCGGTGGACGAGACAACAGGAAAGCTTTTATATTATGAAGGTGAAGTGGTTCAGTGCTACTATTATTCTTCAAACGGAGGCTACAGCGAAAGCTCGGAAAACGTATGGGTATCCGAAATCGGCTACCTTAAGGGAAAGGCCGACCCCTTTGAGGACGGCACAAGAATTCCCGGGTATAACTGGGAAGTAACCTTTACGGCAGAGGAAATAAGAAACAATCTTGCATCCCGAGGCATTGACATAGGGGACATTGTAAATGTGGAAGTTACGGAGTATTCCGAGAATAACCATGTTACGGAAATAAAAATTGAAGGCACAAAGGACGATAAATATTATTATAAGGATAACATCAGAGCAGCCTTTCCTCAAAGCCTCAAAAGTACATATTTCACAGTTTCTTCGGGAAATAAAGAAGCATCGGTAAGAGTTTTATCAATAAACGGTATGGAAACCGTAAAAATAGCTCCGTCCTATGTCCTTAGCGGAAGCGGACTGGCTTATGTAGAGGGAAAAGGACAAGAAGGCGAATTTACATTTACCGGAAGCGGCTACGGCCACGGCGTGGGAATGAGCCAGTACGGTGCTTACTTTATGGCGGAGCAGGGTTACACCTTTGATGATATACTTAAATTTTACTATACAGACACGGAGATTTCAGAATAATGAGAGTAGAAGATTTTGATTATTACCTTCCCGAGGAGCTTATAGCTCAGGAGCCTCTGGCAGACAGGTCCTCCTCAAGGCTTCTTACATTGGAAAAGAATACGGGAAAAACGGAGCATAAAATATTTAAAGACATTGTTACCATGCTTAACAAGGGTGATTGCCTGGTTTTGAATAATACCAGGGTAATTCCTGCAAGGCTTATCGGAACCAAGGAGAAAACAGGCGGTGCCATTGAGATGCTCCTTTTAAAAAGGGTAAATACCTCTGACTGGGAGGTTGCCTTAAAACCCGGAAAAAGAGCAAAGGTAGGGGCGATGTTTGTTTTCGGCCCCAATGAGGAACTAAAGGCCGAAATTCTTGAAATTGTAGAGTGCGGAAACAGAATCGTACGTTTTTACTACGACGGTCTTTTTGAAAATGTGCTTGATAAATTAGGGCAGATTCCACTTCCCGGTTACATAACAAAAAAGCTTGAAGATAAGGAACGCTATCAGACCGTTTATGCAAAGTACGACGGAAGTGCGGCAGCACCGACGGCGGGGCTTCACTTTACAAAGGAGCTTTTATCCTCCATTTCGGAAAAGGGCGTAAAAATTGCATATGTTACGTTGCATGTTGGCCTTGGAACATTCCGTCCGGTAAAGGTGGATAACATTGAAGAGCACACCATGCACTCGGAATATTTCATAATTGATGAAAAAGCGGCAAGTATTATAAATGAAACAAAGTCATCAGGCGGCAGAGTTATTGCCGTCGGAACAACCTCCTGCAGAACTCTTGAATCTGCGGCAGATGAAAACGGACATATATCACCCTGCGAAATGAATACGTCAATTTTCATTTATCCGGGCTATAAGTTCAAGGCGATTGATGCACTTATTACAAATTTCCATCTGCCCAAATCAACTCTTGTTATGTTGGTTTCGGCTCTTGCGGGAAGAGAAAATGTGCTTTCTGCATATAAAGAGGCAATTGAAAACCGATATCGCTTCTTCAGCTTCGGCGATGCGATGTTTATAAAATAAAAGAAATTGTTCGTCCGAGATCCTTCATTGCGTCACAACGCACTGTCATTCTCGAGCGAAGCGAAGAATCCCGCGTGGCGACGCAGTTCAAGGATGACACGGGCGAGGTTCTTATATCCCGTACACATCGTTGATGCGATGTTTATTAATTGAAATTTTATTTGTAATATCGTTTTTCAGAACGGCTTGCCCGTTCCGAAAAACAAAAGGGCAGGAGCTCTTCTCCTGCCCTACAGTATTGCATAAATCAATACCATAGAAATGGAAAATTTTGCACTTAATAAGGGGGGCGGCGGATGAAAAGGCACAGATATCTCTTTTTAGCAATAGGATTTTTAATTCTTTCTGGAATATCGGCTTTGTTTTTCACAGAAACCTTTTCTTCTGATTTCACTCTGTTTATGGGGTTCGGTCTTTTGCCGGTTTCCCTTGCTTTGACCATTGGCTTTTTAGCAGCATGGCTATTTGAAATTTTCAAAAAAAGCGGAAAAAAACCGGGCCTTACGGTGAGTTTTATTTTGGTAACGGCTTCTGCTTTAATAATTGCGGGAATAGCAACATGGGATGTTTTATTCAGCAATGAAAGCTTTTTCCCTGGGCTGTTCGGATTGATTTTATTTATTTTTGCTCTGCCGCCTTTGGCGGTTGCGGCAATAACGCTTCTTGTAATAATGATAGTGAAGAGAACGAGAAATGCAAAATGAATAATTTTGCATAACCCATTTTGCGTTTTACATTTAACAAAGGAGGACAGAAATGTTTGAGCTTTTAAAGACTGAAAACAAGGCGAGGCGAGGTCGTTTTACTACGCCTCACGGTGTAATAGAAACCCCGGTTTTTATGAACGTTGGAACATCTGCCGCAATTAAAGGCGGCTTATCCGCCGAGGATTTAAGCGAGCTTCACTGTCAGGTGGAGCTTTCCAATACATATCATCTTCATGTACGTCCGGGGGATGAAGTCGTGAGAGACCTTGGCGGTATAAGAAAATTTATGAATTGGAACGGACCTGTATTAACCGACAGTGGCGGCTTTCAGGTTTTCTCCCTTGCAGACCTTCGTAAAATAAAGGAAGAGGGCGTGTCTTTCAAGTCCCATCTTGACGGAACAAGAATTTTCATGGGACCCGAAGAGAGTATGCAGATTCAGTCAAATCTGGCATCCACCATTGCCATGGCCTTTGACGAGTGTATAGAAAATCCGGCACCCAAGGATTATGTTAAAAACTCCATTGCGAGAACCACAAGATGGCTCCATCGCTGTAAGGCGGAAATGGCAAGGCTCAATTCCCTTCCCGACACAATAAATAAAGAGCAGATGCTTTTTGGCATCAATCAGGGCGGAACTTATCCCGACCTCAGAATTGAGCACATGAAGGAAATTTCCGAGCTTGACCTTCCCGGCTACGCCATAGGCGGCCTTGCGGTGGGGGAAACCGCCGAAGAAATGTATGACATAATAGATGCTGTTGAACCCTTTATGCCAAAGGACAAGCCCCGTTACTTAATGGGTGTGGGAACACCTGTAAATATTTTGGAAGGCGTGGCCCGAGGTGTTGACTTTTTCGATTGTGTAATGCCCAGCCGTAATGCCCGCCACGGCCTTTTATTTACCAGCGTGGGAATTATAAATTTAAACAATAACAGATATTTAAGGGACGAAAACCCCATAGACCCGAATTGCGACTGCCCTGCCTGCAGAAAGCATTCCCGCGGTTACATCCGTCACCTTTTAAAGGCAAAGGAAATGCTTGGTATGCGTCTTTGTGTAATTCACAACATTCATTTCTACAATCAGATGATGCAGGATATAAGAGACGCTCTTGACGAGGGCCGTTTTACGGAATTTTATAAAGAAAAAGTGGAGCTTTACGGTTCGAGATATTAAAAAGGACTTGCAAAGTTTTGGAAAATAGTATATAATTAGTAAAAAATATTTTTGGAGGTTTACTTTTATGTTAATGATGATGTTAATGTCCATGCCTCAGGGTATGGGTGACACGGCAACAACAGAGGCTGTTACACAGACAACGGAAGCTGCAACTCAGAGCGGCAGTTCATGGATAACTTTCCTTCCCATGATTATAGTTTTGGTGGCTATGTACTTTATCTTGATTCTTCCTCAGAAGAAGCAGGAAAAGAAGCAGCGTTCCATGATTGATGCCCTTGTTCCCGGTGATGAAATTGTTACCATCGGCGGTATTTACGGTAATGTTGTTTCCGTAAAGGATGATTGCATCGTAATCGAATCTTCTGCTGATAAGACAAAGATAAAAATCGCAAAGTCTTCCGTAAGCAGATGCTTAACCGTTCACGAAGAAGAAAAGAAATAAGTAATTAAAACGCCTTTTCCCGAATAGACTTATTTGGGGAGGCGTTTTTTATGGATGAAAAAGAAAAAAGAAAAGGCCTGGATATGCTTTATGCGGTTCTCGGCTCACTTTTAACGGCACTTGTGCTTACAGGGCTTTCGCTTCTGATTATTTCGGTAATTTATCTTTCAAGAGATTTATCTGACGAAACGGCAAGAAGCCTGGTTACGGCGGCGGCTCTTGTTTCGGTGTTTGTGTCTGCCTTAATTTCCGGCAGAAAAATGAAAAGCAGAGGCCTTTTAACAGGCTCGCTTGTGGGGGCGGCCTATTCTTTGTGCCTTTATATCACAGGGGTTCTTGCCTTTGGGATAATGCACTTTTCAAAAAGCTTTTTCGGAATCCCGGCACTTTCGGTATTCATCGGGGCCCTGGGCGGAATTGCAGGAGTAAATCTTAAGGGCAAAAAATAACAGGGCAAAAGACTTAAAAAGATGCGGAGTTTTTAAAATATCCGCATCTTTTATTTTGCTCTTTTAACAAATTTTAGTTGACTAAACGCTCCGAAAGTTATATAATAGATGTGCTATACATTTTTTAAGGAGGATAAAGCATGAGAGCAAAAAACATTATTGCACTTATCTTAATTGCGGCAGTTATATTCATGATGTGCTTCGTATGCCTGTTTGATGTAACTATCGGCGATTACAGATTCCCGGATGCTCTTGATGAAGAGTACGGAATTAAGCAGGGCCTTGACCTGGTGGGAGGTTCGCTTATTGAATTTAAACCTGATACAGAGGAAACACCTTCTGCAGACCAGATGGCAACGGTTAATTCCATTATGAGAAACCGTCTGGACTCCCAGAGCTATTATGATGCAACGGTAGCAATTCAGGCTGACAATACCATAAGAATTGAAATTCCCAACGTGGATGACCCTTCCGAGGCAGTTTCAATTCTCGGTTCCACAGCAAAGCTTACCTTCAGAGATTATGAGGGTAACGTTCTTATGGAAGGCTCCGAAGAATTCGTTGCAGATGCACAGATGCAGTACGGACAGACTTCCGAGGTTGGTGTAGCACAGTATTATGTTGCACTTACACTTACCGCTCAGGGAAGAGAAGCTTTCAAGGCAGCAACAGAGGCTGTTCTTAACTACACTTCCGAGGGTAATAACTACATCGCAATTTATCTTGACGAAACACCCTTCAGCCAGCCCATGGTATCTGAAGTAATCGATGCAGAATCCTGCGTAATCACAGGTGATTTCTCAAGAGAAAGTGCTGAAACACTTGCGGCACAGATCAGAAGCGGTCAGCTTCCCTTTAATCTTGCCGTTTCTCAGCTTCAGAGCGTAGGTCCCACACTCGGTGAGGAAGCTCTTTCAAAGAGCCTTGTTGCAGCAGGTATTGGTATTCTTCTTGTAATCATTTTCATGATTGCATTGTACAGACTTTCCGGTGTTACTGCGGCAATCAGCCTTTGTGCTTACGCAGCACTCGTTGTAATCATTCTTATAAGAATCGGTGCAACACTTACACTTTCAGGTATTGCAGGTTTGGTTCTTTCAATCGGTATGGCGGTTGACGCTGACTGTATTATATTTGAAAGAATGAAGGAAGAACTTCGTACAGGAAAAACCATTGGTGCATCACTTGATGCAGCATTCAACCGTGCAATGGTTGCAATTTTCGACGCTAACGTAACAACATTGATCTGTGCTGTAGTGCTTTACTTCTTCGGTACAGGCTCTATCAAGGGCTTCGCTGTTACACTCGGCGTTGGTACATTGGTAAGCTTCTTTACAGCAATCGTTCTTACAAAGGTTATATTAAAGCTTATCGTTAAAGGCTTTGGAATCAAAAGTTCCGGCTGGTTCGGTGTGAAAGGAGTGGCTATTGATGAAACAGTATAATTTTACAAAAAACAGTAAAATATTTGCCATCGTTTCTCTGGTTCTCATTCTTGCCGGAATCGTAGGCCTTGTAATAAACGGCGGTCTTAACTACGGTATCGACTTTACAGGCGGTACAAACATTCAGCTTTCCATGAAAACAGAAAGCTATGAAATTTCCGCAACAACAGACGAAATTGAAGACCTTGTGTCAGGCGTTCTTGGCGGTGCTGAGGTTCAGGCGCAGTCTCTCGGAACAGAGGCCATTGTTATAAAGACTGTTGAGCTCGGCGGATATTTAGATGCAGAGGCTGAAGCAGTTGAGGGCGAAAGCGATGTTGAAAAGGTTTTCGCAGCAATTGAAGAAGCATATGGCATTTCCATTCCCGAAGAGGAGAGAAACGTAACCACAATCAGCGCATCCACAAGTAAGAAAATCTTAACCGATTCTCTTTCTGCAACATTACTTGCTGTTGTGCTTATGCTGCTCTACATCACCGTAAGATTCGAATTCCTGTCAGGTGCTGCAGCTGTTATCGGTCTTATCCATAACATCGTAATTATGATCGGTGCATATGCACTCTTCCGTCTTCCCATAAACAACTCCTTTGTTGCGGCAGTTCTTACAATTGTAGGTTACTCCATCAACAATACAATCGTTATTTTCGACCGTGTGCGTGAAAACGTTAAGAAGGAGAGAAAGCTTTCCTATAAAGATATTGCTGACAAGAGCGTAACTCAGTCTTTAGCCCGAACAATCAACAGCTCTATTACCACACTTCTTACAATAGGAATGCTTTATATCATGGGCGTAAACTCCATAAGAGAGTTTGCACTTCCCATCATCATCGGTATCGTTGCAGGTACCTACTCTTCAATTTTCCTTTGTGCACCTCTTTGGGTTAAGATGAAGGAAGCCTTCATTAAGAAAAGATAAAAATGAAAATAATAAACGGCCAAGGCTTGCCTTGGCCGTTTATATTTGACTTTTCATTACGAAAGGTGTATAATGACCTTACAATTTATAAGGAGAGATGACAATGAAAAAGAAATTTTTTGCGGCAATATGTGTTTTTGTGCTTGCCATGGCGGCACTCACTCTTACTTCCTTTGCGGCAAGAAAGGAGAGTTTGCCCATAACTCTTCGCACAACGGGATATAAAACAGTGAATGAAACGGTAATTACAAGGTTTGAAGTTACCGAAATTGAATCTTACTACAATGACCAGATACAACTGTGCTTCGAAATGGACAGAATAGTGGTTTCCGGAAGCAACTCAATCAGCATGGAAGTGGACTGCTTCGATGCTGAGGGCGAATATATAAAAACGGTATACTTAAGTTCATACAGCGATTATATACTGGTACCCGACAATACCGCAACAATTGAACTTAAGGCAGATACCCCTGCATCCGACAGCGAAAGCTATGTTTACCGCAAATATGTAGCATTATACAATATTGACGGGGCAACTGCACAGGTTACTAATATACAGGCAGCTACTTATCAGGAAAACGGATGGCGTACCGCAGCACAGTATAACAATATTAAGAGAACGCTTCCCATTAACCTGGTTTATGATGACGGTGATATTACAACTATAAGTGCATTTGATATTACAAAAGTAGAAACCGCATGGGATGGAGATCTCAGGCTGAGCTATTCGCTGGAATATGAGTATACAAGAGGATACAGCGGCCCATCTATATACATAAGATGTTACAATTCTTCAAGAGAATGTGTTGATACAATGTTAGTTTCGGAGTACGGTTCATATGTGGATGTTCCCTATGATACCACCGATATTGAGCTGTTTACCAAGTATGGTGCAGCAGACAGCCAGAGCTATCTCATAAGCAATTATTCCACGATGTATTCATCCGACGGAAGAAGCATAGTTGTAAGTGATTTGCAGATATCTTCCTATGAGGCTGTGGGTTGGGCACTTGCGGTTCCCGTTTACGCTTATGAAAACGGAGAATTTACGAGAATGACTTATATAAGTCCTTATGACGTTTCTTCGTGGCAGGCTGTAGGCTGGTACAGCTATGAAGAAACCTGCAATGCCGAAACCTTGTATGCAATGGATGAAAACGGTAAGTTTACGAGAACACTTAAGGTTCCGCAGAGGTTGGTATCTGCATATACGGCGGTTGGTTGGTATACCTATTCTCAGAAAAATGATATTGAAACTGCCGTAACTTTGTACGCACCGGATGCAAACGGAAACTTCACAAGAACCATAAGCGTGCCTGCAAAGGATGTTGCCGCATATACGGCGGTTGGTTGGTATACAAAAGAGGAAGCCTTTAAGAAAACGAGTCTTCCTGTTATATTCTGCAATGCCAATGGCGGAACAATTACATTCAGTAACTTTACGGTTAACGGCGTAAGTAAAGATGATGACGGCAGAACAAAGATTGAATATGAAATCGGATACACAAATAACAGTAACTCGAATTTTAAGATTTTATATAATCTTTATGATGCGTACGGCAATCTTTACGGGTCCGTCACGAGCAGTCATACGACAAGAGGCTCAGAAAAGGAAAATTGGACACTCCGAACAGATAGTAAAATTGCAAAAATTGAAATAAAATTAGACGGCGGAGCAAGTAACAGCCAGACTTATGTATACAGTAATATGATAACAGTATATGCCTCCGACGGAAGAACCATGGAAATTTATGATTTGCAGCTTCCCGTTTACGAAGCTGTGGGCTGGTACTCATCGCCGGAAGCGGCAAATGCTCCTCCTCCCGGGTCCGAGCCGGAAGAACCCCAGGAGCCGGAAGAACCGGCTGCAGGTTCAGCCCCCAAAGGTGAAAAGCCTTCCAAGCCCAGCAGACCTCCACGCTCATAAACAAAAAGATACCGCATCCGTCGGATGCGGTATCTTTTTTAACTTACTTTAATTCTCTTGCACCATCGCCGATATCGAAGATGTAGAAGGATGCTTCATAGCCGATTTTTTCCTTATAAATCTTACCAACGGTTTCGATGAAATTATCTATCGCATCATTTTTAACAATGCTTACTGTGCATCCGCCAAAGCCTGCACCTGTCATTCTGCTTCCGATTACGCCATCTACCTTCTGTGCGGTCTCAGCCAGGGTGTCAAGCTCAACGCCCGTTACCTCGTATAAATCCTTTAAGGAAGCGTGGGATTGATTTAAATACTGACCGAAGGTGGCAATGTCGCCTTTCTTTAAGGCTTCAACGCTCTTTAATACTCTGTCATCCTCGTAAATTACGTGGGTAACTCTGTTTTTAACGATTTCGTCCTTAATTACATCTTTGTGAGCTTCAAACTCCGCAGGTGTGATTTCACCGAGGCAGGTTTTTTCGGGCATCACTTCGTGTAAAAGACGGAAGCCTTCCTCGCACTGACTTCTTCGCTCGTTGTATGCCGATGCGCCAAGCTTGTGCTTTTTGTTGGTGTTGGAAAGAACCAACTTGCAGTCGCCGATTTCAGCGGGAACCATTTCACACTCCAATGTATCGCACTTTAAGAACATGGCCATGTTCTTAACACCGTTTGCCGATGCAAACTGGTCCATAATACCGCAGTTTACGCCGACATACTTGTTCTCGGCACGCTGTCCGATTAAGGCAAGCTCGGTTTTGTTAGCTTCTTTTCCGCCCATCTCGCCTGAGAAGGTGGAGAAAATCTTTGCTGTTACAACCTCGATTGCGGCAGAGGAAGAAAGACCGCTTCCGTGGGGAACGCTGTCCTCATAGAGTAAGTCGGCACCCGTTAAAATGTAGCCGTCCTTCATAAGCTCGCAGAGTACGCCTGCCTGATAGTTGCCGTAGTCAATGTCCTTGTAGTCGCCGATTTTGTCAAGGTCAAGGGTTACGATTCCGTCTAAATCCGTTGCCTTTAAGCGTACAATTCTGTCCGCTCTTTTTCTTACCGCAACGGTGCTTTCTGCGGAAATTGCCGCAGGGAAAACGAAACCTCCGTTATAGTCGGTGTGTTCGCCTATCAAATTAACTCGTCCGGGAGAAGCGAAAAAACGGATTTCGCCGCCCTCACCGTAGATTTTTTCAAACTCTTTTTTAAGTGCACATAAATCTGCCATAAAAATCATCCTTTCGATCATTTGCTTTATATTCTATCATAAAACAAGATGATTTACAAGAATTAATTTCTGAAATCAAAAGAAAGTGTGTTTCCGTCGGACTTGATTTCTTTCTCTGAAACGGCACAGCCACAGGTAAGCTTAACCTTGTATGAAACGCCCGAAAAGGAAAGTGTAAGTTCCTTTTCGCTTACACTTTTCACTTCATAGGAATGGGGGCATTCGATGCCGATTGCATTTTTAAGTGTAAAGGGCATTTTGCCTTCAATTTTCATGCCGCTTTCCGTGAGAGTAATCGTAATGTCTGAAAATTCAGCTTTGGCAGAGCCGTTGCTCAAATCTGTAAATTTCATTTCGCTATTTTCGGGAAAGCTTCCGTCTTCAAATGTAATAAATCCGCCTGCTCTCACGCCTTTCCCGGTAAAGCGACAGCCGTCAATAAAGGGAAGTGCCTCGTAAGTTGCACAGTTTTCGGTGCATACGGAATCAAGGAAGGGGTCTTTAAGGCTGTCAGAATAAATGTGAAGATCGCGGATACGTACGCCTTTTTCGTCGGAATAAATATTAACTCTGAAAAATTTGCTTGAATACCAGAGGGAATTTTTGCCCTCGTCGTCAAAAGCAGTGTGCGCCGTAATTGCCGAGGCGGGAGTGTCGGAAAAGGTTTTTTTATACCATCTGCCCGTTTCGCCTGCTGTTTCAACGGTGATTTTTCCCTCCCTCTGAAGCTTTTCAAAAAGCGGGAACTGATAATTAAGCCCATCTTTCATTTTGCTCCAGCCGAAGGAATTTTCCTGACCTGCCTGGGTATAGCCAAAGGAAAGACAGTCGCCGTTAAAGTTTTCCTTCATATACCAGTCAATCCATTTTGGGTTTCCGCCGCATCCGGGATATACAGGCTCTAAAGAGATAACGTCCTGGCGATTGTAGCTTTCTGCATTTTCATCAAGCTTGTAGTCATATTGATAAACAGGGTCCGATCCCAGCATTCTGAATAGGGGCACCGGCAGCATATTTTCCTTATTTACAGCAGGAAGGAACACGTTTTTGCGGTTGGGATAATAGCCCTGACCGTAGTATCCGCCCCAGAGGGTGTATCCGTCGGTGCCGAACTGCTCTTTACAGTTCATAAAAGCATCAATGCCGTAGTGCTCGTTGGCATATACTGCCGTGTGGGAATCAAAAAGCCAGGAGCCGAAGGTTTTGGGATAGCAGCCAAAAACCTCGTGGAATTTTGAGAAAAGTACATCGATGAGCTTTTCGCGTTCTTCTTTTGTGTAGCCCACGGAAAAGCCTGTATCTGTGTGCCAGTCCCAGGAATAGCGTCCGCGCCATGTAAGATTTGCCGCTTCAACGTGGGGCTGGGTGATTTCATACCAAACGCCGATTTCAAACTGACCGGGGTCAAGCTCCTTTAAAAGATCCTGATAAAAGGGCATAATCAGTGCATCATACTGAAGCAGAAAGGTTGCCTTTAAATTGTGCTTTTTAAGAAGAGAAATCTGTTCCTTTACGGGAGTTTCCAGATCCATGGGAAGACGTGGTTCAACGGCTCTTATAAAGTTTACTATATTTACAATTTGTCTTTTTTTCATAAAAAAGTCTCCTTTTCCATTTTTTGCGATTATACTGCCGCTCGCATAAAAAGTCAACCGAAAACAGAGAATTGTGTTATTAAATTTAATTTTGTACGATTTTATAATTTTAAAATGTACTTGTATAAAATGGGAAATTGATGTATAATGAATAAAATATGCAGAGAATGCATTTTGCAAAAAAGGAGGGAGAACCATGCTTCTTGAAGATGAAAAAATTGAAGAGCTTGGGATTGAAGGCTTAAGGCTTATTCAATCGGACAAGCTTTTTAAGTACGGCACTGATGCGGTGCTTCTTTCAAAATTCGCCAAGGTGAAAAAAGGTGGCGAGGTTTTGGACTTTTGCACAGGAAGCGGAATAATTCCTCTCCTTATGTATGCCCGAAACAAGGAATGCTCCTTCGATGCCCTTGAAATAACGGAAAAAGCCTCGGATATGGCAAGGCGGAGTATGGAATTAAATAACCTTTCCGATAAAATAAAGGTAACAAAGGGCGATATCAAAAACGCCCGTGAAATTTATAAGGGCAGACAGTTTGATTTAATAACCTGCAATCCCCCTTATATGGATGCAGGGGGAGGTTTAGTTAATCCCGACACGGATAAAGCCTGTGCAAGGCATGAAATTTTCTGCACGCTGGAGGATGTAATAAGGGAAGCATCCCACTTAGTGCGTCCCGGCGGATTTTTCTCAATGGTGCATCGTCCACGCCGCTTAACCGACATAATGTGCTTTATGAGAGAGTATAAGTTAGAGCCGAAACGCCTCACCTTCGTGGCAGACTCACCGGGTAAAGAGCCTGATATGATTTTGATTGAAGGTTTGAAATGCGGCGGAAAGTTCTTGAAAACAGACATCCTCTATTTAAAGGAGAATTGATATGGCAGGAAAACTTTATTTATGTGCAACACCCATCGGAAATTTGTCCGATATTACTCTTCGCTGTTTAGAAGTTCTGGAATCGGTTGACTTAATTGCGGCGGAGGATACAAGGCACACCTTAAAATTACTTAACCATTTTGAAATTACAAAGCCATTAACCAGCTACTATGAGCATAACCGAAAGGAAAAAGGCTATATGCTGGCAGATGAAATACTGGCAGGTAAAAATATCGCCCTGGTTTCCGATGCGGGCACTCCCGCAATCAGCGACCCCGGCGAGGATCTGGTTGCAATATGCATAGAAAAGGGGATTGATGTTGTCCCCGTTCCCGGATGCGTTGCGGCTATAAATGCTTTAATCGGAAGCGGTATGCCCACGGGCAGATTTTGCTTCGAAGGCTTTTTAAGCGTAAACAAGCAAAGCAGAAAAGAGCATTTAGAGGCGATAAAAGACGAAACAAGAACGATGATTTTCTACGAAGCTCCCCATAAATTACTTGCTACATTAAAGGATTTTGAAAAGGTGTTCGGTGGTGACCGCAGAATTTCCCTTTGCCGTGAGCTTACTAAAATCCACGAGGAATATGTAAGGCTTACTGTTTCCGAGGCAATAGCTAAATATGAAGAAACGCCCCCAAAGGGAGAGTTTGTGCTGGTGGTATCGGGGGCAGAGGAAAAAATCGAGGACTTTTCATCCTTGTCCATATCAGACCACGTTGAAATGTATATAAACGAAGGTTTATCTGAAAAGGACGCCATGAAGGCGGTTGCAAAGGACAGAGGAATTAAAAAAAGCGATATATACGCAGAATATAAATTAGGGAAGTGCGACTAATGGAAAAGACAAGAATGATTTTCGTCCGCCACGGCGAAAGCGAAGGAAATAAGGTACACGCCTTTTTGGGCCATTCCGATGCCAATCTTTCGGAAAAGGGACACCTTCAGGCGGAAAAGACAGCGGAATACTTAAAAAACGAAAAAATTGACGCGTTTTATTCAAGTGACCTAAAGAGAGCCTATCAGACGGGCTGTCACATCGCAGGCCGTCACGGATGTGCACCCATTCCGGATGAGCAGCTTCGTGAGGTTTTTGCAGGTGAGTGGGAATGGAAAAAGTTTGAGGATTTATTAATAGAATATCCCGTAAGCTTCGGCATATGGAAGGATAACGTGGGCGAGGCACACCCCGACGGGGGCGAGGCGGTAAGTCACCTTTATGACAGAATTATAAAAAGGGTTTGGGAAATTGCAAGGGAAAACCTTGGCAAAACCGTTTTAATCACGTCCCACGCAACGCCGATCCGTGCCCTTCGCGCCTATTGGGAAGGCTTGCCCGCCGGGGATATGAAGCTTTTCCCCTGGGCAAGCAATGCTTCGGTTTCAATTGCAGATTACTATGAGGATGGTCACATTGAGCTTGTATGCTACAGCGACGATTCTTTTATGGGGGATATTGCAACAGCATTACCCAAGAATGTGTAAGGGAAAAATTTTCACTTGTCAACGTCAGCGGCGAATATTTCCTGTTTGTAATGCTCTTTATGATATTAAGAAAATCAATAAGAACATATGAAAGGACACAGAATGATTGATAAGAAAAAAATCGAGGAATTGTTCAATTACAGTGCAACTATTCCTCTGAACAATGAAGGACTTAGAAAAGAATATAGGAAGAATTTGTTGTCGGAACTTGGAGAAAACAAGGAAGAGGTTATCCTTTTTATCTCGAATGCAGACGATGACACACGTTTTATGCTGGATGAAATCTATGAGGAACTGGCTGAGAAGTTTGGCGAAGAGATTGATGATGTGTTGTATTAAAAATTAGAACCTCAAAAGCTTCTCGCAGGCTATTACTTTGAAGGAACAAAGATGAAACAAAGGGGTGCTATTTTTGAACAGTACAGTATTCACGGTTTTTGTTTTACCTTATTTTATCGGAATAATTATAAGACTGATATTTGTTAAGTGGAAAAAAGGATATATTTTAACGGGAGCTTTTGCTGCTCTCTCGGTTATAGCGTGGATATGGACAAAGCACCTTACAAATCACGGAGTTGACGGAACTGTAATGCTTTGGGCTTTGATGATGACAGAGCTTACTGTGGGGGCCTTGATTACAGGCGTAATAAGGCTTTTAATAAAAAAGCTAAAGCGTTAAAAATGCTTTAGCTATCGGCATAACGCTTTGGCGTTGTGCCTTTTATTTTTATGTATCGGATAACATGTTGCATATGTCTCTGACAATATCATCAATATTTTTTTCTGCTGTAATAGGTGTTTCGTTCAACACATCGGAAAAATCTTTTTCGCGCCACCATCTGCGCATATCTTCCTCACCAAATTCATGGCAATTGGATTTTGTCTGATGTCTCTTCAAAGTTTCCTCGAAAGGTAAATCAAAATAGAAAGCGTATATTTCCGAATTATATAGTTTATTGGAGAGTTCAAATAATGGCTTATACCAATCTGCATTCATTATTCCTTCCAATATAACGATATCGCAATGCTTGTGACCGTATATCAAAAGTTCTTTCATAAGCGGCAGTGCGAGGGTGTTTTCGCCATCTTTAACTTTAAGCATATCTCTTCTTATTACATCCTGCGAAATAAGCATAGTATTAAATCCGAATCTGTCTTGTAATTCTCTCGCAATCGTGGATTTTCCGCTGCCTGAATTACCTCGGAGTATAATTAATTTTTTCATATTTACACCTCTATGAAAATTTATAATTCTATCTGCCTAAATATCATTGGCATAACGCTTTGGCGTTGTGCCTTTTATTTTTTTAAAAAGCTGAACGAAATAGGGAACGTCGGAAAAGCCTGAGCCTTCCGCCGCTTCCGACACGGAAGAGCCGTTTTTAAGCATCTTGCATGCCTCGGAAATCCTTACCCCGTTAAGATAGGAAAGGTATGTAATTCCCGCACTTTCCCGAAACTTTGTGCAGAAATAAAACTTACTGTAGCCCATTTTTTCCGCTATGTCGGAAATAGAAATTTTCTCACGGAAATGAAGCTTGGTATAGTTTATAATTTCCCGAAGCTCACTTTCGTCAAAGGCGTTACCCGATGGGAGAACTTCCTCACGGCTGAAGGTGCGAAGATGAGAAAAAAGGGATACGGCAATGCTTGTTGCCGAAAATATATCTTCGGCTTTTGCCAAAGCGTTCACAATGGGCAAAATTTCATCAAAGCAGTCGGGATTTACGTCAATTGACATAAGGCTTTTTCCCTCGGATGCCAAAAGTGCCTCAAAGCTCAAAAAGGGCGAAAAGCCCTCGGGGGAAAGCTTTACGTTTAAGAGATTACCGCTGCTTTTTTTATAGCTCATTGAATGAACTGTTTCCGGCGGAATATAAAAAACCTGATTGCCCGACAGCTTATAGCGGTGTCCTCCTATAATCACCTCGCCCGTCGCCCCTGAAAAAAGCAAAATCTCAACAGTTTCCGCATAGTGGGGTGCGACAAGCTCATCACGGTCAAAGGTCGTATAAATCACCGAAAAAGGTATGCTTTTTGAAAAATCTTTATGCTCTTTAAAAGCGGTGAAAATATTGTTCATAGCCCCATTATATATTAAATAACAAAATATTGCAACATTTTTCCTTAATATTTCCCATTGAAACGGGACTTTTTTCGCACTATAATATAATAAAAGGAGGTTTTATTATGATTAAAGCTGTAATTATTGGTTGTGCACATATGCACGTTAACGAAATTGCCTTATATATAACCGAGGCGGAGGGGATAAATCTGGTTGCCGCCGCCGACCTTGTGCCGGATACCGCAGAAATCGTAAAGGCGAGATACACAAGGGACTGGAATAAGGAAAACATTAAAAATAACTATTGTGACAACATTTACGACGACTATATTAAAATGCTTGATACTGAAAAGCCTGACTGGGCGTTTATCTTAACGGAGAACAAAAACAAGCCTGCCGTGGTGGAAGAGTGTGCAAAAAGGGGAATTAACGTAAGCATCGAAAAGCCCATTGCCGTAAGCTATGAAGAGGCATTAAAAATCGAAGAATCCGTTAATAAGTACGACATCGAGGCAATTGTAAACTGGCCCGTAATCTGGCGCCCCTATATGTATGAAATGATAAATGCATATAGACTCGGTCTGGTGGGAGACCTTAAAAAGCTTTACTACATAAACGGTCACACAGGCCCCCTTGGTGCAGGTGCAAAGCACAGAGGCGTTTCCGACACCGCCGAGGAAATGACGGACGAGGCAAGAAGCAAAACCTGGTGGTATCAGAAGAATCAGGGCGGCGGTGCCATCCTTGACATTCTGTGCTACGGTGCAATGTATTCTGCACTATTACAGGAAGGCGATGCAAAAAGCGTTTATGCCTATTCCGACAACTTAAATACGCCCTACTCCGATGCGGAGGACAACGTGAGTGCGGTAATCAAATACGATAACACCTACACCGTTGCCGAGGGAACATGGACAATTCCTCAGCTTGTTCTTCCTGGCGGCCCCGTACTTATGTGCGAAAAGGGTGCAATTTACACTAAAAAGGAAGACGGTGTATGCACCGTTCTCGCTGTTGATATGTACGGAAATCCCTTGGAAATTCCCAAATGCGAATTTCCAAAGTATATGAAAAACATTGCAGAGCATCTTACTTATGTAAAGAAAACGGGTTCGCCCCTTACAAAGGAAGTAACCCTTTCACAGAATATGAAGGTTATGGCAATTTTAGATGCGGCGAAAAAATCCACCGAATCGGGATGCGAGGAAAAGGTAGTATGCAGACCGTAAAAGGAATCGTCGCTGACATTCAGCGCTCATCCATCCACGACGGGCCGGGGATAAGAACCACCGTGTTCTTAAAGGGCTGTCCCTTAAACTGCAGTTGGTGTCACAACCCCGAATGTATAAAAAAAGAGCCCGAAACCCTTTTCTATCCCGAAAAGTGCATCGGCTGTAATATGTGCGATAAGGGTTGTTTTTCCGGGGCAAAAGTCATTTGCGGAAAGGAAATGACTTCTTACGAGGTTTTAGCCGAGGTTATGCTTGATAAGGCATATTATAAAAACGATGGCGGCGTCACTTTCTCGGGGGGCGAGCCTATGCTGCAAAAGGAATTTGTGGCGCACCTTTCCGACCTTTGTCACGAAAACGGAATCAACACAGCCATTGAAACATCAATGTATATTTTCGACAGCGACGTTTTATCGAAAATGGACTACATAATGTGCGACGTTAAAATATGGGATGACGAAAAGCACAAAAAATACACCGGCGTGTCGGGCGAAAAAATAAGGGAAAACATTAAAAAAGCGGATAAGCTTGGTATCCCGATTTTAATAAGAACGCCCATAATACCGGGAATTAATGACACGGTTGATGAAATTAAAAACATAAAAAGCTTCGTTATGTCCCTTGAAAATGCGGCAGGTTATGAGCTTTTGCCCTATCATCCGCTGGGAGACGGGAAGAGGGCGGCGTTGGGACTTATCGCACCCGAATTTAACATTCCCGAAAAAGAAAAAATGGAGGAATTAAAAAGCTATGCTCACATATAAAGACAGACTTTCAAGTATGAGGGAAACAAAAATCCGTCATACTCTCTTAAAAAGAAAGCAAAACGGCTTTACCGATTTAGACGATTTCGGCACAGTGCCCATTTCCGAGGGCTATGCCGTAACACCCTGGTACAACAGCGAAAACGGAAGCTTTTACGGACTTGACGGAATGTGTGAAAACTTCTGCCGTGTACTTGATGCCCACGAGCCATATGTTGACCCCATGGAAATGCTTTGCGGTCGCTGGAGAGATATGCTTGTAAACTACAGAGGCGACCTTCACTATATGCCCGACTGGCTTAAGAACAACCTTAAAAATCTTGAGTTTATCAAAAACGGTGCCACAAATCAGTGGAGTAAGCGTTGGGACGAACAGCGTTTTCCCTATGACCACTTAAAGCCCTGGCAGGAAAAGTACAACATCACCACCGGCATTGACGGGGATGCCCACTTTGCCTGCGACTATAAAATCGGCTTTGAGCTTGGCTTTGGCGGTTTCCTTGACAAAATTAAAAAATACCGCGAAATAAATCCCGATAAAAAGGCGTTTTACGATGCGGAAGAGCGATGCGTTCTTGCGATAGTTGCCTTTATCGACCGCCATATTGCAAAAATCGGAGAGATGATAAAAACGGAAAACCGCTCCGAAATAAAGGAAAATCTTGAAACGATGAAAAAGGTCTGTGAAAATATTCGCCTGGGTGCACCGCAAACCTTCCACGAGGCTTGTCAATGGACGGCGTTTTTCAACTGCGCATCCCGAATTTACACCCGTGACGGTGCAGGCTTTCAGCTTGACGGGCTTTTATATCCCTTCTACGAAAAGGACGTAAAGGACGGAATAATAGACGATGAAACAGCAAAATTCTTAATTGCAAACCTTCTTTTAATTGATCCCCATTACTATCAGATTTCGGGCGTTGACGAAAATGATTGCGATATGACAAATAAGCTTTCCTACCTTATTCTTGACGCGGCAGATTCCATAAACATCGCCTGCAACTTAACCGTAAGGGTGCATCCTGCCTGCGATAAGGAGTTTCTTAAGAAAGCGGTTTCCTGCCTTCTTAAAAATAAAAACGGATGGCCCAGATTCTGTAACGATAAAGCTCTTTGCGAGGGCTATATGAGAAACGGCGTGGACAAGAAAACCGCCCGTGAAAGAATTGCCGTGGGCTGTAACTGGATGTGCGTGCCCGGCAAGGAATTCCCCATGAATGACACGGTAAAAATCAACGTGGCAAAGGTTATGGAAGAAGCCTTAAAGGATATGAAATCGGAAAAGGAAAAATCCACCACCCGACTTTTTGAAATTTACAATGAGCATCTTAAAAAAGCGGTTGAAATCACCGCCGAGGGCATAAATCTTCATATTGACCACGCCCACGACGTAACCCCCGAGCTTATTATGAATTTAATGATGCATAACACTTTGGAAAAAGGCCTTGATATATCAGAGTGTGCCTCTCTTTACACCGTGGGCATTGACGGAGCGGGCCTTGCTGTGGTTGCCGATTCCTTCGGTGCTATGGAAAGCCGCATCGAAAAGGAAAAACTTCTTACCTGGGATGAGCTTTACGGGGCACTGGAGAGTAATTTTGCCGATGAGCGAATCCGCCTTATGTTAAATTCAGCACCCCGCTACTGCGGCGGCGAAACGGTGTCGGATATTTGGGCAAATCGTCTTACAGAGTCCTGGGTTAAAACCGTCAAGGGGCAGAAAATGCCTGAGGGCAGGTGTTTAGTTCCCGGTTGGTTTTCCTGGAGCAGAACCATTGAATATGGTTCTAAGGTTGGCGCAACCCCCAACGGCAGAAGGGCAGGGGAGCCCATTTCCCATGGTGCAAACCCCAATCCCGGCTTCCGTCGTGACGGTGCCGTTACCGCGCAGAGCGAGGGCATCGCAAAAATTCAGTGCGGCTACGGAAACACAGCACCGTTGCAGCTTGAGTTTGATCCCAATCTTGCAAATGACGAGGCGGGAATTGACACGGTTACAAGCTTAATTGAAGCACATTTTGAAAACGGCGGAACATTAATAAACATCAACATCCTTGATAAGGATAAGCTTCTTGCCGCCAACGAAAACCCCGACCTTTACCCCGACCTGGTTGTAAGAGTAACAGGCTTCACCGCATATTTTGCAAGCCTTTCACCACGTTTCCGTCAGCTTGTGGTAGACAGGTTCTTAGAAGGTATGTAATAAGGAGAGGTAAAAAAGAGATTCTTCCTCGGCATAGCCTTCATCAGAATGACATAGGTGTACTATGCTGTCATTCTGATAGAGGGGATTCTGAAAGCCCCGAAGGAAGAATCTGAAAAAGGAGATGTAAAAAAAGTCCAGACCGCAAAAAGGCAAATAAATTAGTGGGTTGGGCAAAGTTACAAACTCTATGTTGTAAAATAGTGTTGAAAAATCGCATTCCTGCGATTTTTCTTCATTTTGAGCCTTTTTGCTACGAACAAACTTCACCCTCAACGTATCTATATACGCCTTCGGGTAACTTTCGAAAAGTCTGTAAACAGACTTTCTCAATTCAGTTTGTCCGTTCTGAAGCATTTTTTCCTATCTCCTGAAAAAGGGGCTGTAATTATTTTACAGCCCCTTTATTTTACAAGATATGCACTTATTTCCTTTACGGTAATTGTACCTGCACCGGTATCTGTTTTGGGTGTAACGGATATTTTCTTAACACAGATTGGTTTTGTGAAAGTGTAAAGGGATGCACCTGTTGTTATGTCATAGTCGCTGACTCCAACGGACAGTTTATTTCCCTCCGAGTCATATATGTGAACTTCCATTTTCATATATTCATCTGATAAGACTGCCGAAATGCTTACACCATCTATCACAAGACCTTCTTTGCCGGGAAACTCCACCATAAGAGTTTTGTCATGAAGAAAATCAATGACTTCTGCACTGTCTGTTTCATCAAGAACTGCGGCGGCGGGAAGGTAGGAGGTGTCCTTTTCTATCTTATAGGCGGACCACCCTGTTTTGTTTACGAAAGCCTTTTCTCCTGTGGAAGCGTTAAGTGTTGCTATAGTTTCGTCGTTATTTTTTGCTGTGAAGAGACCGCCTATGGCAATGCCACCAAATACGATAATGGCAATAGAGGCGATGAGAACCATGAACTTGAAGTTTTTTCCGGAAACTATTTTATTGAAAACACGTTTAATCGGGGAATAATGCTCGCTTACTATTCCGGATATAACTTTTTTGAATTCCAAAGTGAGGTCTTTATATTCAGGGTGAAGTACCGATACATTATCAAGCTCTTTTTTCAGCTTTTTTATATTACGGTCATTGGTTAAAAGTGTATTGTGACGAATGAAAAATTTACGCAGTGACTCATAAAATGATGTGAGGACGGTAAAGTCTGTTCTGATTCCGGGGATATCCCTTACAATACGCCCGTTTTTGGTCATAGGTGGAATAAAGAGGTTTGATGATAAAAACCACTCTATGAATTCAAAGGGAGGAATTGATTGCTCCTTATCTATAAATTCCAGAATGCTGTCAAAATCCACCTGAGCACGGGAATCCTTTGAACCGTAAATATAAAACAAAATTATGTAAACAATGCGTCTCGGAGAGTCCTTCTTTTCCTTTATACAACGGAGAAGTAGGGCTTTGAGCAAATCTTCTTTAGCTTTACCGTCTGATTGAGAGTCTGCAAAGTTTGCCCTTATGTTTTCAAAACCGAAGGCATCATAGTGAACAAATGACATGGCCATATCGTTGGTTAATGCCATTATTTCCTTTGCAGCCATTGCGATTTTGTGTTTGACAGTACATTCTTCGTTGATTGCTTCTCCGTCGGCAAGGGGGAATTTTTCAATTTTTGCAAGGTTGAGCTCCGAAATATCCAGCGTGGTCATATAGTTTTCAAGAGCATAACGATAAATTACGTTAAAGAGGGAGGCGTTATCAGGATGCTTGTCTTTAAGGGCAAGACACTTCTCCTCAAGATACTTAACTGCCTCAAAGCGGTCGCCCGAAGTATCATAAAGTTGCATTGCTCTTTGCTGTATCATTGATATAATAAGCTCGCTGTCGGCAAGCTGAGGCATTTCGGAAAAAATACTGTCCGCAAATTCCATAACCGAATGAACGGTTTTACGCTGTTCGATAAGATAGGTGAAATAGCGTGTTATTAAGCGGTTGCTTTTTGCCATTTTATGCTCTATTAATTTGTTATACAGCTCGCTGCTTCCTCTGGATGAGTCGATGTGCATGAAAAGAATTTCATTTTCCGAGGATTTAAGGCAGGAATCTATATCCAGCGTTATAAGGTCATAAAGTTCGTCTTTCTGCTTTTCTGGACAAAGGTCGTATGTTGAAACCAGTCTTTTGAGAATTTCCGGAGGGATCAGTATTTCCTTGCTTTTAATATAGCGTCTGTAAAGCTTTATAAATTCAGAATAAGAGGCGAGCAGACCTGGTTTGTCATCAGAACGCAAAAATTCTGCAAAAACTGTTGTAATTCTGCCGAGTCTTTGAGGAAGTGTTTCCTCGTTATCCTTTAAGTTATATATATAGGCAAGGTCGTTATAAAAACGCAGTGACAGAATTTTTTCTGTGGGAAAAGCACGTTCAGCTTCTCTGGCAAAAGCAAAAAAGTCTGAAAGTGAGGTGCCTGTGGCAAAGCTTGTTGATACAAAGGAAAGGTATTCCTCAGAAAGAGCTTCCTTTGTGTCAGGAACCTGAGAACGGTTTTTCTTGCTGAAATTGAATATATAATCCTTTGAAGCGTCATAGGATTCGATTGAAAATCTTCCGCTGGGCGAGACTTTATCGTCGGGAATAAAGTAGATATTTATTTCGGGGCGAATCTCTGTTTCTCCGAAAAGAGTGCAAAAGCCGGTTTTGCTTCTCATAAAAAAGGGAAGGTATTCGTAGAGTCCGTACATTATGGCACATATTTTATCAATGTCTGTTTTTCTGGGAAGAGCAATGAAAATTTTTCTGTTTTGCTCAACAGATGCGAAAACAGCGGCGAGAAGTGCCATGTATTCTGTATGAGACATGTTAAGGGAGGCAAAAGCTTTTTTCAGGAAAGTGCTGCGTTCTTTTGTAAAAGGAAGTTCCTTTAGCGACGGCAGATATGGGTTTTTTGCATCATCGGGTTCAGGGAGAGCCAAAATGGCAGCAGGGTCGGAAACAACGGCAGATACATCATCCTGAGGAATGATGTAATTATGGATGCAGGAATAAGGTTCTGTAGCCGATTTCATTCCCGTGCCGATTAAAAGACCGCCACCCGATAAAGGAATGAAGCTTTTGTATCCGGGCGAGTCTTTGCCCTCTAGATAAAAGAGATCCAGCATGGAGTAAAAAGGACGGATTGCATTGTCGATATATTCTTCGGTTAACGTTGTGGATTTTGAAGAAGTTTCAAGTCCAATTCCCGTTTTTATGTAAATTTGCTGTTCTATCATATCCTTTTCCTCCTTTTTTGAAATTCATAAATATATTCTATCAAAAGTCAGTACATTTTTCAAGTTATTCTTGACAAATGAATGAAAATTTTTTATAATATTAAATGTTGTGAATATATGCTGGTGTGGCTCAGTCGGTAGAGCAATTGATTCGTAATCAATAGATCGTCGGTTCAAGTCCGATCACCAGCTCCAAAAAAGAGAGAGCTACGCAAAGCGTGGCTCTCTCTTTTTTGAATCTTAATGACGGACTTGAAAGGGCGGTCCAAACAAACAGTCCGGCGGACTGTTTGTCCGCCCGTGGCTTTTCCGCAGAAAAGCAAGTCCGATCACAAATAAAAGTATAGCTGTTTTTTGAATTTGTAATTGGCGGAGCGAACTTGTCTTAGGCGAAATTACCCGAAGGGAATTTAGCCGGAGGCAACGCTCAAGGTCCGCCGTGAGGTTAAGCGTTGACTGATTATGGGAGCGAACTTGTCTGGCGTGTTTTTTTCTATTGAAAAAGACACAATAATATGATAAAATTTATTTATTAATATTTGACGGTGATAAAAATGAAAAAATTACTTGATAAAATACTCAGAGAAACTTATGATTTAAGAAAAGAAGGAAAGGTTGCTTCCTATATCCCGGAACTAGCTAAGGCAAATATCGACAAAATGGGAATATGCATTGTCAATGCAGAAGGTGAATATTTTGCCGGGGACTACGATGAAAAATTTACCATGCAGAGCGTGGTAAAACCTGTAATACTTCTTCTGGCTCTTATGGATAGAGGAATGGATGCCGTCCGTGCATTGGTGGGAGTTGAGGCGACGGGAAAGCCCTTTGATGCCTTTAATTACAGCGACCAGGCACTAAAGGAAGACCACATAAATCCTATGATAAATACGGGTGCAATTGCTCTTTGTACATTGATTTCAGGAGAAAATTATGATGAAAAGTTTAACCGCCTTTTAAATCTTGCAAGAAAAATGGCGGATAATCCGAATCTTTCCCTTGATAAAAGCGTGTATCTTTCTGAGAAGGCGACCGGGAATAAAAACAGGGCACTTGCCTACATGCTTAAGGCTTACGGAATGATAGAAGATGATGTTGAAAGTGTGGTTGACTGTTATTTCAAGGCCTGCTCTGTTAAGGTGGACTCATCTGACCTTGCAAAAATTGCCTACGTCCTTTCAAATAAGGGAGTGAATCCTAAAACCGGCGAAAGGCTTTTCAATGAGGAATATGCAAGGTTTGTAAATGCTGTTTTAACAACGTCGGGTATGTACGATGGCTCCGGAGAATTTGCTATAAATGTGGGAATTCCGGCAAAAAGCGGTGTCGGCGGCGGAATTATGGGCGTTGTGCCGGGTAAAATGGGAATAGGAATATATTCTCCGGCCCTTGATAAAAAAGGAAACAGTGTTGCAGGAGTAAAGGCGATGGAGGCCTTGAGCAGACATCTTGACTTAAGTATTTTCTGATATCTTGACAAAAGGAATAATCCGTTATAAAATCAATGATTAAAGGAGGCGTTTTTATGTTGCTTTCAGGTGCAGATATTATAGTAAAAACTTTAATAGAGCAAAATTGCGAAGTTGTTTTCGGCTACCCCGGAGGGCAGATATTGAACGTCTACGATTCGCTTTACAAATACAAAGATGAAATCCGCCATATCTTAACGGCTCACGAGCAGGGTGCCGCTCATGCGGCAGACGGTTATGCAAGAGCCACGGGCAAGGTTGGAGTTGTTATGGCAACAAGCGGCCCCGGTGCTACAAATCTTGTCACCGGAATTGCTACGGCTCATCTTGATTCCGTTCCTATGGTGGCGATTACAGGTAACGTAATATCAAGCCAGATAGGTAATGACAGCTTTCAGGAAATTGACATAACAGGTATCACACTTCCTATTACAAAACACAACTATTTCGTTGACGATATTTCCGAGTTAGCGGATACTATCAGAGAGGCTTTTGCTCTTGCAAAAAGCGGAAGACCAGGCCCGGTCTTAGTTGACGTTCCGAAGGATGTACAGATGGCTTTTTATGAATATGAAAAAGAGGAGCCTGTAGAGCCTTACGAAGCTTTCCCCGCAAAGGAAATAAGGATAAAGGAAGCGGCAAAAACCATAAATAAAGCTAAAAAGCCTTTTATTTATTTCGGAGGAGGTCTTCTGTCATCGGGGGCAAAAGAGGAAATGCTTGCCTTGGCTGAAAAAATCGATGCCCCCATCGGTTGCTCTCTTATGGGGCTTTCGGTAATTCCTACGGATCACCCACGCTTTTTAGGAATGCAGGGGATGCACGGTAATTTAGCCTCGACGCTTACCATGCATGCATCGGATTTAATTATTGCCCTCGGCGTCCGCTTTTCAGAACGTGTGGTTGGAAGAAGGAATAAGTTTTCTCCAGATGCAAAAATTGTGCATATTGATATTGACGGTGCGGAGTTATCAAAGATACTGTCAACAGAGCACGCCTTGAGGGGAGATATAAAGGAAACGCTTACAAAGCTTATTCCTCTTATACGCACAAAGCATAATGAAGAATGGAATGATACGGTAGTAAAAAACAGAGAAAAAGCGGCGTCTCTTTCTGACAGCAGAGAGGGAATGACACCAAAGAACATACTCGGACTTTTAGGAGAATTTTTAAGTGAGGATACCCCGGTTGCAACGGATGTGGGACAGCATCAGATGTGGTCGGCACAGTATCTCAAATTCAGAAAAGAACGGAAATTCCTAACCTCCGGGGGACTTGGTACAATGGGCTTTGGTTTAGGAGCGGCAATCGGTGCATCTGTCGGAACAGACGAACGGAGTGTTTTAATAACAGGCGACGGAAGCTTCGGCATGAATTTAACTGAGCTTGCAACGGCGGTTAGTGAAAAAGTTCCTGTTGTGATAATTATAATGAATAACGGGGTACTGGGAATGGTCCGCCAGTGGCAGACTCTTTTCTTCGATAAGCACTATTCGGAGACGGAGCTTTTAAGAAAAACCGATTTCTGTGCTGTGGCAAAGGCTTTCGGTGCAACAGGCGAAAAGGCAGAAAATCTTTCGGAGCTTAAGGCGGCACTTGAAAAAGCCTTTAAGGAGGAAGGACCTTTCGTTATTGATTGCAAGGTTTGTAAAGACGAATTTGTTCTTCCCATGCTTCCACCGGGAGGCTCGGTTTCCGATATAATAACAGAAAAGGAGTAATTTTATGGAGAGATATACTCTTGCGGTACTGGTAAGAAACCGTTTCGGTGTTCTTAACAGAGTAACCAGCATGTTCAGAAGAAGAAGGTTTAATATAAGTGCCCTTACGGTTAGTGAAACGGAATCTGCGGATTTTTCACGAATTACTGTGGTTTTCGACGGGGATGACGACAACAAGGATCAGCTTATCAATCAGCTTTACAAGCTTCCTGATGTGTCCTCAATTCGTGAGCTTAACAAGTCGGAGTCCGTAAGCTGTGAGCTTATGCTTATAAAGATGGAAAATAATCCCGAAACAAGAGAGGATATATTAACGGCAGCTGATGCCTTCGGTGCAAAAACCGTTAACTATACAAAGGATGCCATTATGTTCCGTCTGACGGGAGACAGCGTGAAAATTGATGAATTCATAAACCTTATGCGTGATTTCAACATTCTTGAAATCTGCCGAACCGGAAGCGTTTCCCTTGAAAAGGGCGCAACCACCATAAGGAAGGTAACAAATTTATAAGATAAAAAACCGTCGCATATGCGGTGTACTCATAAGGACAGTAATTTAAAAAGGCAGAAACAATTAAATTTGTTTCTGCCTTTTTTTCTGCCTTTTTATTGTAGGGGCGATTCGCGAATCGCCCATTTTTAAGGTCTTAGGATTATCCTAAAATATTGGAAGATGCCATACATCTTCCCTGCTTGTTACAATGCCGGACATAATTTATTTGTTCGAAATATATATTCCCGTTGTAATGAGCAAAAATGATATAATATATTGCATTTTAAATATATTCTCGCCTAAAATCAAAGCTCCAAATATACATGCAAACACCGGTTCTGCAAATTTTACGATAAATAGTTTTGAAAGCTCCCCGTTTTTCACCACGGAAAACCAGATGCAATAGCTGAAAATTGATGCAAAACATATGTAAACCATGACAAATGCAGATTTGCTAAAGGCAAAGTCCATCCCCCCGCCCAGGAGATTGCCTATAATCAATAAAACTATACCGCCAAACAATTGTGATATTCCTGTTGATGTAATCGGTTTTACTGTTTGAAATACCTTTTTACTAATTACATTTGAAAAAACGGTGCAAAAAGACGCTGCAATAATTAGTGCATCGCCAATATTAAAACTTATTCCACCAAAATTTGCATTTATCGCAACAATACCCACAAATCCTATAAGTACGCCAATCAGTTTTTTTGCAGTAAGCTTGTCTTCTTTAAAAAACATAGAGGAAAAGCAAACATAAAATAATACACCAACTTGTTTTAATATTGCAGTTTTAGAACTATCTGTGAGCTTCAATGCACTATATGTAAAGCTATAATGCAAGATTATTGCAAAAAGTCCTGATAAAAGAACAGGAACTAATGCATTTTTTGCATCTTTAAAGGAAACCTTATCTGTAATAAAAGTATACAAGCATATAAGTGCACCGCATATAGTAAACCTAACTCCGGCGAAAAACAGAATATCTCCGGTTGTTACAATGTTGTATGCACCATAACCGAGCTTTACCATAGGAAAAAGCGTTCCCCAAAGGAGCATTACCAAAAGTGCATAAAGCATAGATTTATTTTTACTCATTGCACACTCTCAAAACCACTTTGCCTATGTTTTCTCCTCTTTCTAAAATATCCAAAGCCTCGTTTGCCTCTTCCAAAGGCAGAACCTTATATATGGATGGCTTCATTTCGCCTTTTTCAATTTTTGGCCATACTTTTTCTACAAGTTCAGCAAGAAGCAAAGCTTTTTCTTCGCTTGTGCGTTTTCTGAGCATGCTTCCAACAAGGTGAAGCCCTTTTGTAAGAAGAGGTCTTAACATAATATTTGTCTCTGTACCCGCAAGAGTTGAAATAACTACCCAATATCCGCCTTCTGCCATATAAGGCAGGCTTTTACCAAGGGTTTCTCCGCACAGACAATCCATTGACATATTGACAGGAGTACCTTTTAATTCTTCTTGTTTTAAAAATTCCGAAACATCCTGCTTGGTGGAAATTATAACCACATCCGCACCAAGTGATACAATTTTTTCGGCAATTTCATCAGACAAAACGGAAGTAATAACTCTTGCGCCAAAAGCTTTTGCCATAGGAATTGCAACAGATGCAAGGCCACTGGCGCCGGCAGGAATAAAAGCGGTTTGCCCCACTTTAAGATGCCCCTCCCAAAATAAATTCAAATATGAAGTTGCATATGCTTCAGGCAAGGTCGCCGCTTCTTCAAAGGATAAATTTTTTGGCATTGGCATAACCATTCCTTCCGGGGCACAAACATACTGTGCATAACCGCCTCCGCCTAAAAGGGCACAAACAGAATCGCCGATTTTAAATCTTCCCTTTTGTTTTGCGGTCTCTCCCATAGCGTCAACAGTCCCTGATACTTCAAGACCGGGCCACTCGGGCCAACCCTTTGGAGACGGATATGTCCCCTTCTTTTGCAAAAGGTCAGCACGATTTATGCCAATCGCCTTGACTTTTATACGTATTTCATCGTCACCTGCATTTGGTATTTCCGCGTCTGTCAATAACAGCTTTTCTTCTTTAACAGTCATTGCTTTCATATCAATCAGTTCCTTTCTATAATCTGTAAACCACTTCGCCGTCTGCAATAGTCAAGATGCATCTGTATCCGTATTTGCTTTCAATGTGATTTTTGGCTGCGTCTGTCAGGTCAAAGCCTTCATCGGTATAGTCAAATACTGCAAGGTCAGCACGTCTGCCAACCCTTAAATATCCCCATTCGTTTTCTTTATGGAGAGCTTTTGCAGGGGCACAAGTTACTGCGCGGAAAATATTTTCTTCATTCATGCCAAGTGCTTTCGCTATGTTCATACACATAGTCATTCCGTATCTTCCGCCACGCTTATAGGCGCTGAATTTAGTAATATCCGTGCTTATTGTATCCGGCAGATTTCCGTTCTTTATCGCACTTTCAAATACCGCAAAATCCGTATGGACATTTCCGGCAAAACCTGCATCAATAATAATTCCCTTTTCTTTTGCTTTGCTTAAGCACTCAAAATTATCTAAGGAAGCGTTATTTCCTCCGCCGTGGTATGCGTGAGTTATTATGTCGCCTTTGTTTAAGGTTTCTGAAATTTCAGACATACTGACAGGGGCGCCTGTCGTATGAACCATAACAATAAGGTCATTTCTTTTTGCATAATCGCAAACTTCTTTCAGCGGATTAGTATCTCGCACATCCGAACTGTTAGTGTCAAAGTACACTTTTATTCCTGCCGCCTTTTCTCCGTAATATTCGAGTAATTTGATGGTGTTATCGAGTTGTGCTTTATTATCTTTAAAGTCAGCACGGAGGAAGACCTTATTTTTTATAAGGGAATTACTATACTGCTCTTTGCGGTCAGGCTCTGCTGAAGCATCAGCCGCCGCCGTAACACCAAAGGGAATACAGCTCATTTCTGCGTTTATTCCCCAGTAGCCAAACATATGCGTATGAATATCAACAAGCCCGGTCGAAACAACCTTTCCGTCCGCATCATATATGTAGTCGGCACTCTCTTTTATATCAGGCGCTATTGAGTGGATATGTCCGTTGTCTGTCAGAATGTCAGCGTATAAAAATTGTTCTCCGTCCCATACTTTCCCGTTTTTAATCAATATTTTTCCCAAAGAATTTCACACCACCTATTATTTCACTTAATACCTCTTGCACAGCATATTCATGTTCGTATGTAAAAGGATTTTCTTTTGTGCCGTTGATATAAGCATAAAAATCTTTCATCATTTCATCGTATCTGCCTGTGTCAGTATTATCTTCAAACGGAATAAAAATCTTTCTGTCCTCATAGGTGGCATCTGCAATTGATGTATCAGAATATGTCATTGTAAGCGGACGCTCAATCGGACAGATATTAACAGTTCCTTTGCTGCCTGACACCATAAACTGCCGTCTTCCAAATCCATTGACCTCAACAGAAGAAACAAAAACTCTTGCCAGTGCCTTTTCATATTCCAGAACAGCAAGATTATTATCCGCGAAATCAATGTCTTCTAACATTGTGTGCTTTAGGAATGCTGTTATATTATCGGGTTTTCCCAAGATGTAAACTATTAAGTCAACCAAGTGAGAACCTAATATATACATAATTCCGCCACCGAAATTTGTGAGCCACCTTTTATAATCCTTTGGGTGATATGTACTCATTTCAGCATTGATAGAATAAATCTCACCGAGCTTGCCGTCTTTTATCAGTTCAAAGCATTTCTGTACTGCCGGATTATAACGAAACATATATGCTAACTGTACAATAAGATTTTGTGCTTTTGCTGACTCTAACAAGCTTTTGTATTCTTCCAATGTGCCGCTTGCAGGCTTATCCATATGAATATGCTTTCCTGCATCCACACATTTTTTTGCAGTTTCGGTTAAATCCCATACATCTGTTTCAATCAGCAAAGCATCGCATTTATGGATTAATTCATCCACCTGATATCTTGTTAATCCTTCATATCCTTTTGCTTTACCACGTTTCTTTATCCATTCTTCGTTTTCTTCAGCAAAGCCAATGATTTCAAATAGTTCAGGAAATTTTCTGATTGCAAGCATTTTATCTTCGCCGTGATTATGTCCTATTCCAATTTGTCCGATTTTTATTTTTTTCATCACATATTCCTCCAATCAAATACTGTTCCCATCGGGAAGTTTTTGTCGTCGCAAAGTTCGTTGTAAATCTGCGGTGCATTTTCAGGCGATTCTATGCGTGATATAATAGGCTCTACCTGAATTCGCTTTGATGCTATCATATCAAGGATTGCTCTGCAATCATCGTGATGTGTCCAGTGGTGCGGATAGGATTCAAACTTAGGACGCACAAAATTATGTGCACCGATAAGCTTAACACCCGGGCGATGCACCTGCTGATAATAGTCGACTGCACTGTCCGAAACTCTTGTACAACCAAGAAGAGATATTCTTCCCATCCAGGACGCACACTCAAGTGCCTGATTCATAGCCTGTGCTATTCCCGTAACCTCAACACAGCCGTTTACCCCTTTACCCTTTGTAACTTCTTTTACTTTTTCCACAAAATCTTTGTCTGACGGATCAAAAGCATAGTCGGCGCCAAGCTTTAATGCAAGCTCACGTCTTTGTGGATTAAGGTCTACTGCAATTACAGGATTTGCACCGGAAAGTCTTAAAAACTGCGTTGCAAATATTCCAAGCAGGCCCTGTCCCATAACCATTGCGCTTTCGCCAAGCTCTATTTCCAGCTTCCTGACTCCGCCAAGCCCCATGGAAGCGATAATTACAAATGCCGCTTCAAGGGATGAAACATTATCATTTTCGACCTTTGTTATATCATCTTCGGTGCGGATATTATATTTAGAATGGCAGCCGTGATAAACTAAAACTCTGTCGCCAACTGACACCTTTTTTACATCCTTGCCGATTTCTTCTACATATCCTACACCACAGTACCCCAGAGACATAGGGAATTTTTGCGAAGTATTGTTCATTCCTAAAATGCAGGCTCTTTCTGTACCGCCACTCACAACTGTATATTCCATTTTCGCAAGCACTTCATTTTCTTTTACTTTGCGGACTTCATTTTCTAAAAGCTCCGCCTTGTGAACATCTGTAAAAAATATCTGTTTATTTAACATATTGCACCTCACTATATCTTTTTCATATTATCAATCACAGCTTTAACTGTTTTTAAATCAAGCTGTTCCATTGTACTGCTTTGGGAAAATCTGCCGACACAGAATATTATCTGCCCCGTCATACATACAATTTTTGATTTCTGCAATTGCGTCTTTTGCAGTTTTTTCTCGGATAGCTCCTGCAATAGCAGGTGCCTGTAGTTTTGATAACACTTTCATAAAATCACCTCTTGATGCCATTATACAAAAGAGTGAAATAAAACGAAATAGCAAATATGATATTTTTATCAAATTTGCTACAAAATTATTGACAAAATATTTTCTATGATTTACAATTATTCCAAAAGGTGTGATATATATGAATTTAGAAATTTTATCAGATTTGATTATTACCAAAGTCTATTCTGCAACTACAATGTATACAGAAAAAAATGCAAAAACTGAAAGAAATAATCGTCCAAACTGGGCAATTGTTATCAAATACGAAGGGGAAACCCTGTATGTTTCCGGTGGAAAATCCTATCTCTCAGACATAAACAATCTTGTTATTTTACCAAAGGGCTGTTCTTATGAATGGCGGTGTACACATTCTGGACACTTTTCAATTATTGAATTTGAAAGCGAACTTGTATGTAATGACATTTTCAGTTTTTATGTGAAGAACAGCGAGAAATTTTTAAAGCTTTTCAAGGAGCTGGAATATCAAAGAACTCTCAGAAAGCCGATGTATGAGGCTGAAAGTATTCGTGACACATATTCGATTCTGCTGATGCTGATACAATCTGTACAAAAAAAGTATTTACCTACCGAAAAAATAAATAAAATCAGTCCTGCATTAGATTATATTGCTAAAAACTATAATATAAATATTAAAAACGACATTCTGGCAAATCTTTGCAATCTATCAACTGTTTATTTCAGAAAACTATTTACCGAAATTATGGGCACTTCACCAATATCGTATGTGCATGAACTGCGCATAAAAAAAGCCAAGGAAATGCTGAAAAGCGATTACGGCAGCATAACTGATATAGCACAATCCTTGGGATATTTAAATATTTACGATTTTTCAAGAACTTTTAAAAAGTATGTTGGTATTTCACCATCAAAATACTAAAAAAGAGGCATAAATTATTGAAGTAGTCAATAATTTATGCCTCTTTTTTTCTTTAACCATTATGTCCTTATGAGTACACCGCATATGCGGCGTTTTTTTTACTTTATGCTTGCTATATAAGCCTTAGGGGAAAAGCCGGTAGCTTTTTTGAAACTGCGGGAAAAGTTATGGATACTCGAATAGCCGAAAAGGTCAGATATCTGGCTTACAGACAGTGTTTTCGTGCGGAGCAGCCTCTTTGCCTCGCTTACGCGTAAGCTGTGATAATATTCTATAGGGCTTTGTCCAGTATCGTCACGGAAAAGCTTGCATAGCTGACTCTTTCCGATGGAGAACTTATCGCACACGGCACTAAGGGTAACGGTGCTGTATACGTTGGATGCAAGAAAATTTTTTACAAGCTCAATAACGGAGCTGTCGGTGAGGGTGCGGTTTTCCTCTTGAGTTGGAATTCTCATGAAATAGGAGTTTTTCTCACGGTAGAGCTTTATTAAAAATTCCGTCAGATAGCAGGATAAAAGCTGTGTTGCACCGAAGGGAGCATTTGAGAAATCAGGACTGTCGTGCTTTTCCTGAAATCTTCTGAATTTTCCCAGCGTTTGCTGTGCTTCTTTTATGAAAAGGGAGAGAAGGGTTTTTTCCGTGCTGTCCAAAGTGAAAATTTTCTTTTTGAAATAGTCCATAGCTTCCCCTTCCACACTGAAGGAAATGACAAGCATATTATTTGGCACCTTCTGGTCGGAAATATGGGCGTGCAAATCATTGGGCTCGTGGAAAATTACCTGCCCCTGGGAAAGATGGGTGCTTACTCCGTCGGTTACGGCGATGATTTCTCCATTATCCACATACACCAGCTCCCAGAAGTCGTGGCTTTCGGGGGCGTGGGTGAAATCCTTGGTGAACTCAAAGTAATATATGCTGTAAAAGCCAAGAACGTTTATTTCATTTTTTATTTTCTGAAGTTCGTACATCTATGTCACCTCGTCGGAATAAATGATACAAAATAGAACCAAAGTGATAAATACTTTTTATTTTTTTTATTATATAATAATAGTAGCGTAATGTCAATTTTAATTTGAAAGAGAGGTATATTTATGAAAGTTCTGGCAGTTGGATGTCATCCCGATGACGTTGAAATCGGATGCAGCGGCACACTCATCAAATGTGTAAAAAGAGGCGACGAGGTTATGGTTTGCCACGTAGCTAACGGCGATATGGGACATGCTATTATTATGCCCCCCGAACTTCGTGAAATAAGAATAGGAGAGGCAAAAAAGGCAGGAAGTCTTGCCGGTATCAAGGTTACAACACTTGACATCGGAGACCTTATGCCCAATGCGGCTATCCAGGAACAGCGTGATAAGATGGTTAAGCTCTTAAAAGAGTTCCAGCCTGATTTTATTATTACTCACGCTCCCAACGACTATATGCCCGACCACAGAGAGGTTTCAAAGCTTGTGTTTGACGCATCCTTTGCGGCAAGCGTACCTCACTACGGTGCAGAAGGTTCTGCTGCAGTAACTCCCATTTTCTATATGGACAATCTTGCGGGAACAAACACCATTCCCACAGAGTATGTTGATATCACTGATGAAATCGACTTAAAGCTTCAGATGCTTGAATGCCACGAAAGCCAGCTTAAGTGGATGAGAGACCATGACCACATCGACTTTGCTGAGTTTGTAAAGAGCTGTTCACGCTTCCGCGGAATCCAGGCAAGCTGCGGCTATGCAGAAGGCTACACACAGGAGCTTTCCTGGCCCAGAATCACAACAAAGAGACTCTTACCGTAAAATAAAAGGAGGAAAAAAACATGGATTTTTTAACAACAGTAAAAGGCAGTCTTCTTGAAGGCTTCTATCCCAAGGGATGGGATATGGCTAAAATTGACGCTTGCTGCGACAAGGGCGTTGCAAGAGAGGATTTCTGGCATAAGGATTTCAATCCTGTTGAGTGCCAGAACATCTATGAATTTGACACACTTATGGGTCACGAAATTGCTCTTCAGATTAAGAAGGCAAAGGAAGAGGGTATTAAGCTTGCTATGATTCTTCCCGTAGGTCCCATGGGTATGTACAAGTGGGCATCCTACTTCATCAACGAATGGAACATCAAGTGCGACCACGTTTACACATTTAATATGGACGAATGGGCTGACGGTGACGGAAATACTCTTGAAAACACCAACCCCGCTTCCTTCGAATACAGCATGAAGCAGGCATTTTTCGATAAGCTTGGAGAAAATACAGTTCCTCCCGCTCAGAGAAATTTTGCTACAAAGGCAAACCTTCCCACATATCCCGAAAAGATTGCAGCGTTAAAGGCTGAAGGTGCACGTCTTGTTCTTGTATTCGGTATCGGAAGAATGTGCCACATCGCATTCTGGGAGCCTCACTTTGCTGACGACTTTAACTCTGTTGAAGAGTGGAAGAGCCAGTGCTACAGAATCGGAGCTAAGCTTCATCCTCTTACAATAGAGCAGAACGCTATTACAAGCTTTAAGAGCCGTTCTACACTTGTTCCCTGCAGAGCTAACACAATCGGTCCCGGCCTCTTCTTACAGGCTGACTATATTATCGGCGGATGCGACGGTGCTCTCGGTAGAGGAATGGGCTGGCAGGGTATGAGCTTTTTAACAACTCTCCACTACGGTCCCGAAATCAGCATTCCTTCAACATTTATGCCTACAATGCCCGGAAGACTCTTCTATCTTTCTGAGCTTGCAGGTCCGTTAGTTGCTGAATGTAACTAAGAAAATAACATAGGAATAAAAAACTGTCATCCGTCAGGATGACAGTTTTTTATTATATTTCTTCTACAGTTCCGCCAGATGGTACAGGAACTGGAACCTGAGGGGGTTCCGGGGAAGGGGTATCTTCAACTTCCGGAGCTGGGGTTATAGTTTCTGTGGTAGCAGTTTCGCTTGTGGAAGGAAGAGAGGGAGAGGAGGGTGAGGAGGGTGAGGAGGGAGTGATTGTCGATTCTCCTGTAGCCGTACCGTTTTCCGGTGAAGTTAAAGTTCCATCGGTACCCGGTAATGCTTCGAGTTCTTCTTCAGAAATGTGCTCTTCGGGAGTACATTTTTTTATACTGTAGGCCACATCCTCTTCCATATATACTCTGTATGTTGTTTCCAGTGCTGTGCATACGCTTGTAGCACGGAGTCCGCTCACGGTACACAAAGTACAACGCTGAAGATTATCAAAGCTTAAAACATCCTCAAATCTGTGTGGTTTATCCTCATAGTCGATCTGGGACATAACCTTTTTCCACAAATTAATCGCAGGGTTTCCGGAAACACTAATGTTTGTAGGAGTGTCATAACCAACCCATGTGGCACCGATAAGTGAAGGTGTAAAGCCGACAAACCATTTGTCGTGGTTGTTTGTGGTGGTTCCTGTTTTACCTGCAAGGTCCACTCCGCTGAAGCGTGCGGAACTACCTGTACCTCCTGTTACAACCCCTGAAAGAAGCTCTGTCATTATGGTTGCTGTGGAGGACCTAATGGCTCTGTGTCTTAAGGGGTGCTTAGAATAGAGTAAGTTTCCGTTATAGTCATATATTTCGGTATAGGTGTGTGCTTCGGTATAATAACCCTTGCTTATGAAAGGTGTATATGCGGCGGCCATTTCTATGGGAGATATACCGTCGGTCAAACCTCCAAGAGACAAGGGGGCAAGGCTTTTGTCTGAAATGATTCCTTCATCGGTTTTGCGGCTTTCAACAAGAGTTGAAATTCCAAGGCCTTCTGTAAGAAATTCGTAGGATCGTTCGATTCCCATATCGTGAAGAACCTGAGCGGCAGGGACGTTGAGCGATCTTGAAATTGCAGTTTTGAGAGAGACGGGACCTGAATAGTAGCCGCCGGAGTTTCTTGGGGTCCAGGTCGTACCGTCATCCAGTGTGAAGGTGGTTTTAACATCGTTTAATACGCTTCCGCTGTGAATGATGCCAAAATCTAAGGCAGGAGCATATACTGATATAGGCTTTATTGAGGAGCCCGGCTGACGTGGTGCCGTTGCACGGTTGTATGTTCTTGAACCGCCTTTATCGCCTATGCCTCCGACAACGCCTTTTACCTCGCCTGTAACGGCTTCGATAACAACCATTGAGGATTGCAGAAGCTCGCCGTCTGCGTTTCTTATGAAATTAGCTTCGTCTTCGTATACACTTTCAAGAATTGCCTGTATTTCGGGATCTATCGTACATTTAATCTGCAGACCGCCGGTGTACAGGAGATTTTGAGCCATTGCAGGGCTGTAATTATATCTTGTTTCAAGGTCTTCTAAAACTTCCTCGATAACCGTGTCAACAAAGTAGGAGTAATAAGATGTGTCAAACTCGGCCGCCCGCTCAAATATCAATTCGTAAGAAACGGCTTCGTCGTATTCCTCCTGAGTGATCATTTCAAGCTCAAGCATTTTGGAAAGAACGGTAAGCTGTTTTTCCTTGTTTGCCTCCGGGTTAAGATAAGGGTCGTAAAGAGAGGGATACTGTGTTATTCCCGCTATGGAGGCACATTCGGCCAGATTTAATTCACTGATATCTTTATCAAAGTAGATTTTGGAAGCAGAGCCGACACCGTTGCAGTTCTGACTGAGATAGATTGTGTTAAGGTAAAGTTCCAGTATATCGTTTTTGGATAAATCCTTTTCCAGTCTTATGGCACGATATATTTCCCTGAACTTACGGAGAATGGACCTGTCGTCTTCTTTTGTGAGGTTTTTTACAAGCTGCTGTGTGATAGTACTTCCGCCGTAAACGGAACGGTTTTTATCGAAAAGACGTAAAATGGTGTTTAGTCCTGCACCGGTAAGTCTTTTGATATCGAAGCCGGGGTGTGAATAAAAACGTTCATCCTCAATTGCAACGAAGGCGTTTTTCATATCAAGGGGAATCTCGTCAAAATTTACCCAGCTTCGGTTTTCTCCGCTGTATAGGTTCTGCATTATCACCTGTTCACCGTTATCATCCTCGTAGTACAGGACAGAAGTCATCTTCATGTTAAGCAATGAAGCGTCAATTGGTTCTGTCGTTATGCATATTGCAACGCCTGCAAGGATGGCGGTGAGCATGGCCAAAAGTACAAATGCCAGGGTAAAGCGAAGAAGCTTTTTGGCAATTTTCTTTTTACGTTTTTTAGCCATCTGTTATCCTTCCTTTCCAAGAGAAAATAGCTAATAATATACAGCCTACATTATATCAGCTATTTTTTAAAAAAGTATTACAATCGCATATTTTTTTGATTACAGGTAAAAATGTTAAATGAATACTTGTGAAAGATGTGTTTTTATGAAAAAAGTTTTATGTATGATTGCTGTGGCGGTAGCGGTATTTGCTTTTGCGTATTTTATTATCGGGAGCGAAAAGACAGTAAATGATGCATCAAGCGGGAAAATTGATTTGCCCGTGGCAAAAGAGAGTAGCTATATAATTTTAATTGAAGATGATGACGTGGTTTTATACAGGACAGAAAAAGGCGAAAAAATACTCATCAAACGGGAACGGCATATGCCGGCGAGAGAAGGTGACAGAGCATTGCTTCTTAAAGGGGTAAGGGTTGAAAGCTTAGAAGAGGCTCTTATGATTTTCGAGGATTTCATAAGCTAATAAAAAAACTCCGATGCATTTGCATCGGAGTTTTAAGTTTGTTAGTTAAGAATTGCAAGCTCTGTATCTTTGTCGAAGATGTGAAGTCTGTTTGTATCAAATACAACGTCAATCTTTTCGCCTGCTTTAGCCTTTGTTCTGGGGTTAACTCTTGCAACAGCGTGTGTGCCGTCGATATCAAGGTGAAGAAGAGTATCTGCACCAAGAGATTCTGTTAAATCAACGTCAACAGTAATCATGCTGTCGGGCATTGTTGCGATGTAATTTTCTTCATCATGTACGTTTTCAGGACGGATACCGATGATAACTTCTTTTCCGATATACTCGGGATGTGTTTCCATTAGCTGCTTAGCCTTTCCTTCAACAAGGAAAATCTTGTGGCTTTCGCCGAAGGAAATAGCAACTCTTTCGCCTTCCTTATCAAGCTTTGCATTGATGAAGTTCATTTCGGGGCTTCCGATGAAGCCTGCAACGAAAAGGTTAACGGGATGATCGTAAAGTTCCTGAGGAGAGTCAACCTGCTGAATGTAACCGTCCTTCATAACAACGATCCTTGTACCCATTGTAAGAGCTTCTGTCTGGTCGTGTGTAACGTAGATGAATGTTGTCTGAAGTCTCTGATGAAGCTTGGAAATCTCAGCTCTCATCTGTACACGAAGCTTAGCGTCAAGGTTTGATAAAGGTTCGTCCATCAAGAATACCTTGGGCTCACGAACGATAGCACGGCCGAGAGCAACACGCTGTCTCTGACCACCGGATAAAGCCTTGGGCTTTCTGTCAAGAAGGTGCTCGATGCCAAGAATCTTAGCTGCGTCAGAAACACGTCTCTTGATTTCATCCTTGGGAGTCTTTCTGAGCTTAAGACCGAATGCCATGTTATCAAATACTGTCATGTGGGGATAAAGAGCATAGTTCTGGAAAACCATTGCGATGTCTCTGTCCTTGGGAGCAACGTCGTTCATAAGCTTGCCGTCGATATAAAGCTGGCCGGAAGAAATGTCTTCAAGACCTGCGATCATACGGAGAGTTGTGGACTTACCGCATCCGGAAGGACCAACGAGGATGATGAACTCCTTATCTTCGATTTCAAGACAAATGTCGTTTGCAGCGATAACGCCGCCGGAATATTTCTTATAGATGTTTTTTAAACTTAAACCTGCCATATCTGATTATTTCCTCCTAAATATTGTTAAAATGATAGATTTATTAACGATACATAAATAGGATACCACAATTTTGTAAAAAAAGAAAGTGTGTTTATTAACAAAAAAAGAAAAGTATCTTTGGCACAATTGCATAAATATATCTAAAAAATACTTTCGTCCGGCTTTAAGGGGCGATATTCACCTTCTTTGAGGCTTTTGTCCAGCATAAGCTTGCCGAATTTTATCCTTTTTAAATATACAACTTTATTGCCTCTTGCCTCAAACATAAGCTTGACCTGATGGAACTTTCCTTCGGTTATTGTAAGATGAGCACTTTTTTCGGAAAGGATTGAAAGTTTTGCGGGAAGAGTCTTTGTGCCGCCCGCTATAAAAACGCCTTCTTCGAAAGCAAGCTTGTCATCTTCGGTTATTAAAGTTTCTGTTTCCACATAGTAAGTTTTTTCCACATGTGATTTCGGGGAGAGTGCTTTATGTGCCATTTCTCCGTCATTGGAAATGATTAAAAGACCTACGGTGTCTATATCAAGTCTTCCTACGGGGAATAAATCATAGTGGTCATATTTTTTGTCGATAAGCGACAATACGGTTTTCTTGCTTTTGTCTTCTGTGGCGGATATTACGCCTGCGGGTTTATTCATCATAAGATAAATGAAGGGGGAATAGGTAACGGCCTGTCCCGAAAAAGTGACGGAATCTTTTTCGTCAACGTGAAATCCGGGATCTTTTATTATAACAGAATTTACTGTGACATTGCCTTTCTTTATGGCGTTTTTTATTTCGCTTCGACTGCCTAAGGCACAGTCGGCAAGGAATTTATCAAGTCGCATAATTTACTCCTTTTTGCTAAGAGGAATCATATCTCCCGACAGGGAAGGATTGAGTATATCTCCGCCGCAGATTTCACCTTCTGAAATTAGAATATTTGCCAGAGTATATTCACTGTTTGTCAGCCTGAAGGAATAACGCATAATTGTTTTTCCTCTGAAAGGCGTAAGGTCAAATCCTGCTTCTTTTTGGAGATTGTTGTAGGATTCGTACACTTTTCCAAATCCCTCCGGAATGCTTATTTCTGAAATTTCATAAGGCTTTTTTTCAAATGAATACCCTTGCTCTTTCAGAAATTTTCTACAAAGAGATACGTTTTTATCGCAGGGCAAGACGGACAGAAAAAGGGCTGTAATAATTATGGCAATCAAAAGAACGGAGAGTATAATCTGACTTTTCTTAACAACAAAAAACATATAAGCACCCCTTATTATGAGTTATTATATGTTTATGTAAAAAATAAGCTTTTATTCTAAATTGTTTTTTGCATCAAGCAATGCTTTTGCCAACTGGTCAGGGCAGCTTGTCTGTTTAAAACCGCATTTTATGCCTGCTAAGGATGCGATAATCTCATCTGCGGATTTGCCTTCGCAAAGAGCGGCTATACCCTGAAGGTTTCCGTGGCATCCGCCTTCAAAGGAAACGGCTGAAACAGTTCCGTTTTCTGATATGTCAAAGCTTACGCTTCTTGAGCAGGTCCCCTGGTTTTTTCTTGTGTATTTCATAAAATCTTCCTTTCTATAATAGCTCTCTTGGTATGTGATCGGGGTCTTCTTTAAGCATTCCTGCTTCTTTTAAATCCGAAAACCCGGTCTGACGAAGCGCCTCGTATATCATTATAGCAACGGAATTTGAGAGATTTAAGCTTCTTGCCTCATCAATCATGGGAATACGGACCGAGGAGTCGGGGTTGTCCCATATAAGAGTTTCCGGAAGCCCCCGTGTTTCCTTTCCGAAAACAAGAAAATCTCCATCCTCATAGGATATATCGGAATAAACCTTTTTTGCCTTTGTTGTGGCGAAAAACAATCTTTTCCCTTTGGCATATTCCAAAAATGCTTCAAGATTGTCATGATATGTAATATTTAAAAGATGCCAGTAGTCAAGACCTGCACGCTTTAACTTTTTGTCGTCGATTTCAAAGCCAAGGGGACGAACCAGATGAAGTGCGGCACCGGTTGCCGCACAGGTTCTTGCAATGTTTCCTGTGTTCTGGGGGATTTCAGGCTCGATTAAAACTATGTTGAACATATAAAAATCCTTTCTTTTATGTTGTTCCCGATGCATAGAGGGAAGGTATTTCTCCTGCTATTACTGTTTCGGAAAGCGGAAGAAGCATTTCTGCCTCCGTAACCTTATTTGAAAATGGTGCCATAAGCCGAAGAGATACTTTTGCATTTATGTATACGGAATGCTTTGTCTGATTAATGCCTGCCGATGAAAATTCCGAACTGACGGTTGCGTCTATGCTTCCCAATTGGACAATCCTCAGCGGAATCTTCATCCCTCTGCCTGAAAGGAGAGGGATTCCGGTCAGGTTACCCAAAGGGATGTTAAAAACCGAATAATCATCCTTTGCCAGCGTGCTGTTGGCTTTACTTGCAAAGGATGATGTTATTTTGTTAACCTTGGCAGAATTTAAAGAGATGCCGCATATTTTGCCGTTTTCTCTCAAAATTACCGAAAGGTCAGAAAAGTCTTCGCTTTCAGAAACAGAGTTTAAAGCTTCGTACAGTGCCGCACGGGCAATGTTGGAAGCACCGGATTCTGCAAGAACGCTGAAAGCTGAGGACATAAAAACCGCAGAAAGTGTAATAAAAATAAAAACGGTAATAAGAGAAAGCGTTATAAAAGGAAGAAACCGTCTTTTCTTTAAATTAAGCCTTTTCATTATATCACCCCTGAAACAGTTTATGCAGTTTCATAAAAGGGGTTACTGAGTATTATACACTATTTTGGCAGATTATGCAAGAGAAGAAATCTTGACTATTTTTGATAACTGGTATATAATAACAGAGAATGAACTTATAAAGGAAGATTTTATGAAGGAAGTAACCGTAAAGAACATTAAAATATGTTATAATGATGAAGGCGAGGGAAAATGCATTCTTTTGCTTCACGGCTGGGGAGCAAACAAGGAAAGTCTTTCGCCGATATTCAATTCGCTTAAAAATTCCTTCAGGGTAATCGCTCCTGATCTTCCCGGTTTTGGTGCATCGGGAGAACCTTCTGATGCATGGAATGCGAAAGATTATGCCGATTTTCTTTTGGAATTCATAAAGGTTCTTGATATTAAACCCTTTGCTGCACTGGGGCATTCCAACGGCGGAAGAATACTTATTAAAGTATCGGAAACTTTTTCTCCTGAAAAGCTTATTCTTATGGACAGTGCAGGGATAAAGAAAAAGCATGGCCCCATATATTATGCTAAAGTATATTCGTATAAGCTTGGCAAAAAGATATTAAAACTTCCTTTATTAAATAAAACGGGACTTTACGAAAAATTAATTAAAAATGCAGGAAGCGACGATTATAAAAATTCTTCGCCTGTAATGCGGGCAACTATGAGTAATTTGCTTTCAGAAGATCTTACGGGAATGCTTCCGGGAATAAAATCGGAAACGCTTCTTATCTGGGGTACGCTTGATACGGCAACGCCAATAGCGGACGGTCGCAAAATGGAAAAGCTCATAAAAGGGTCGGGGCTCGTTGAGGTTGCCGGCGGAGGACATTTTTCCTATCTTGACAATCCCGGAAAGGTTATGGGAGCTATAAACTATTTTCTCACACATTAATATATAGGAAGGAATGAACCTTTTGAACTATTTGTTTTTGGTGGCAGCCTTTGCGTTTTTGCTGTTTTTTGCATTCAGCGGAACGTATTACATACATATGCTTCAGTTAAACTCATATAAAATAGAAAGATACGGTAAGTGGCTTTGCGAAAACAAGGGAAAGATTTTTGCTTTAAGGGCAATCTGGCCTGCTTTATCACTTGCACTTTTCGCTTTAGGAGATACGGCGGTATACGTGGCGTTTTCCGTGCTTATGATTCTGGCTGTTCCGTTTAAGAAAAAGAAGGCTAAAAAGCCTCTTGTTTATACGGCCAGAGTTAAAAGACTTATTATTGTATATATGATTCTTGGAACAGCAATTGCTGCGGGGGCTTTTTTTGTAAAAGATGGCATATGGAAAGCGGCAGTACTTGTTGTGGGGGCATTTTTAATTCCGCATATAATTTCTCTTGCTCTTATCGTTGCGGAGCCCATGGAAAAGGGAATTTCTCAATATTATTATAACGATGCAAAGAAGATCCTTGCTTCGGCAAAGGATCTTATCGTAATAGGCGTAACAGGCTCTTACGGTAAGACAAGTATGAAGTACATAATAACAAGCCTGCTTTCCGAGAAATATAATGTGCTTATGACTCCCGGAAGCTTTAACACCACCATGGGAGTGGTGAGAACCGTAAGAGAGCAGCTTAAGCCTACCCATCAGGTATTTGTGGTTGAGATGGGAGCGAAAAACAAAGGGGATATCAAGGAGATTTGCGATCTTGTAAAGCCGGGATACGGAGTTATTTCGTCAATAGGCCCTCAGCACCTTGAAACCTTTAAGTCAATTGAAAATATAATTTCAACGAAGTTTGAACTTGCAGAGGCGGTACGCGAAAACGGAGGAACGGTATTCCTTAATTACAGCAACGACTATATAAAAAATTACGGATTTTCCGGAAAGTTTGTTTCTTTTGGTAACAGTGAAGAGTGTACTTACAGAGCTATGGATATGAAGTGTTCATCTTCAGGTGCAAGCTTTACGATAAAGGGCGAAGAACTTAAGACTACACTTCTCGGAGACTTCAGTGCGGTTAATATTGCCGGAGGTATGGCTGTGGCAGAGCATCTTGGCGTTAAGCTTGATGATATAAAGGTGGCGGTTCGACGTTTGAAAGCCCCGGAACACAGACTTGAACTTAAGAAAAATCCGAGATATACGATAATTGATGATGCGTATAATTCAAATCCGGGAGGAAGCACGGCTGCACTTAAAACGCTGGCGTTGTTTGAAGAACGCAAGATTCTTGTCACCCCCGGAATGGTGGAGCTTGGAGAAGCTGAATATGAGCTTAATAAGGAAATGGGCCGAAAGGCGGCTCATTCGGCGGATTACATAGTGCTTGTGGGTGAAAAACAGGCAAAGCCTCTGGCAGAAGGAATAAGGGAAGAGGGATTTTCTGAGGATAGGCTTTACATTGCGAAGGATATAAATGATGCTCTTTCGTATGTGTATGGGATTACGGATGTGCCTTCGGTGGTTCTTCTTGAAAACGACCTGCCGGACAATTTCCTTTGATTAATATATTCCTTATTATATAGGAAAGAAAGGTATTGATATAAATGAAAATAAATCTTGCGGTGATATTCGGAGGAAAAAGCGTTGAACATGAAGTGTCTGTAATATCTGCTGTTCAGGCGATGTACTCTCTGAATAAAGAAAAGTATGAAATCTTTCCTTTGTATATGACAAAGAAAAATGAATTTTACACGGGAAAAAGACTCTTTGATATAGAAAATTATAAGGATATCCCGTCTCTTTTGAAAGGTTGCGAAAGAGTGATATTTACTTCAGACGGTGATGAGGCTTATATTGAACATTATCCGGCAAAGAAATTCGGAAATAACCGCTTGGCCAGAATTGACGCAGCGTTGCCCATTGTCCACGGCACCAATGTGGAGGACGGAATTCTTCAAGGTTATCTTGAAACTTTGGGTATTCCCTATGCGGGATGCGATGTTATATCAAGTGCAGTGGGAATGGATAAATATGTAATGAAGGTTATGCTTAAAGAAGCCGGAGTAAATGTACTTCCCGGTTTTTGCTTTAGCTCAAAGGATTTTTACAGGGATCCTTCTGACATACTTGATAAAATAGAACTTGAAATAGGTTATCCCGTAATCGTAAAACCCGTAAACTTGGGTTCCAGTGTGGGAATTAAAGTGGCATCCGACAGACAGAGCTTAGAAGCGGCACTTGAAAATGCGGCACTTTTCGCAGGAAGGATACTTACGGAAAGAGCGATAACAAATCTCAGGGAGATAAATTGCTCTGTACTTGGCGATTATATGACGGCAAGAGCTTCGGTTTGCGAGGAGCCGCTGACGGCCGGAGAAATCCTGAGCTATGATGATAAGTATAAAGGCGGGACAAAGGGTTCAAAGGGCATGAGTTCGGCCATGAGAAAAATTCCGGCAGACCTTACGGAAGAAGAAAGAAATACAATTGAAGCCATGGCAGTTAAAACTTTCAGGGTTTTGGGATGTGCAGGGGTCGCGAGAATAGACTGCATGATTGATAAGGACAGCGGAGAAATTTTTGTAAACGAGATAAATACGATTCCCGGTTCTCTTTCGTTTTATCTCTGGGAGCCTTCGGGAGTTACATATACGGAGCTGTTGGATGAGCTTATAGATATAGCATTGAAAAGAAATCGTGAAAAGCAGAAGCTGAGCTTCTCTTATGATACAAATTTACTGTCTTTTAACTCACTTTCGGGTTTAAAAGGGGCAAAAGGTACAAAAAAATAAAAAAAGCTTGACAAGAAGATGAGGTTATGCTATAGTAGTATTGCTTCATCTTCGGACGGAGCTTTTTTAGAGTGCAAAAAACGGGCCGGAAAGGCCGTTATTACAGGAGGTTTTAACAATGAGAGTAAAGATTACATTGGCATGCAGCGAATGCAAGCAGAGAAATTACGACACAGTAAAGAACAAGAAGAATACTCCCGACAGACTTGAACTTAGCAAATACTGTCCTTTCTGCCGTAAGCATACTATGCATAAAGAGGCTAAATAATTTTGTTTAACTGAAGGAAGGAAGTGTACCTAAAATGGCAGAGAAAAAGGGCAACATTTTCAAAAGAATCGTAAGATTTTTTAAGGACGTAAAATCTGAACTTAAGAGGGTTACCTGGCCTACAAAGAATCAGGCTGTTAAAAATACAGTTGTTGTATTGTTATTTTTAATAGTAATCGGTCTTTTCGTATTCTTGATTGACTTACTGTTCCAGGGAGTAGCAGGCTTTATCTGGTAAATCCCGTAAAGAGAATCGAAAGGAGGCTTTGTGCGTCGCTTGAGGGCGGCTGCACAGATTTGTCATGGCTGATAGTTCTCAGGCTAAATGGTATGTAGCTCATACTTATTCGGGCTACGAAAATAAAGTTAAGGACAATATCGAAAAGTCCATCGAAAATCTCGGAATGCAGGATTTGATTTTTGAAGTTAAAGTTCCCGTGGAAGAGATTGTAGAAGAAAAGGAAAACGGCGAAAAGAAAATTGTCCAGCATAAAATTTTCCCGTCTTATGTGTTCATTAAAATGATTATTACCAATGACAGTTGGTATGTTGTCAGAAACATAAGAGGCGTAACAGGTTTCGTAGGCCCCGGAAGCGATCCCGTTCCGCTTACGGAAGACGAAATCATCCGCATGAATATAGAAAAGAAAGAAGTTAAGGTTGATTTCGCAGAAGGCGACAGCGTAATTATTACAGACGGTCCCTTCAGAGATTATGTTTGCACAGTCGATAAAATCGACATGGACAAACAGGTTGTTACCGTACTTGTTCCCATGTTTAACGGCGATACTCCCGTTGAGCTTGAGTTCGGACAGGTTGACACATTATAAGGTAACATTTTAAAGGTGATAAGCCGCATGCGGCTTGTTATAGTGGGAGGATGTTAAAGCATCCGCTCTTTACCACATTTTTTTAAGGAGGTGCAATTAGATGGCTCAGAAAGTAGTAGGATACATTAAACTTCAGATTCCTGCTGGTAAAGCGACTCCGGCTCCCCCCGTTGGTCCCGCTCTCGGTCCCTACGGTGTAAGCGCTCCTCAGTTTGCAAAGGAATTCAATGAGAGAACATCAAAAGATGCAGGTCTCATCATTCCCGTTGTAATTACTGTTTACGCTGACAGAAGCTATTCCTTTATCACAAAGACTCCGCCTGCAGCAGTTCTTTTAAAGAAGGCTTGCGGACTTGAATCAGGAAGCGGCGTACCTAACAAGACAAAGGTTGCTACTGTAAAGAAAGAAGACGTAAGAAAGATCGCAGAGCAGAAGATGCCTGACCTTAACGCGGCATCAATTGAAGCTGCAATGAGCATGGTTGCCGGAACGGCAAGAAGCATGGGCATTGTAGTAGAGGACTAATCATTTAATTTAATTTTGTGGGAGAAAGCATTGACTTTCGCATGACCACAGGGAGGTTTTGAAATTGGGTAAAAAGTATATAGATAGTGTTAAAACTATCAACTCCGCCGAATTATATGATCCCGCTGCTGCAGTAGCTCTTGCAAAGAGCACAGCAAAGGCGAAATTCGACGAGACAATTGAGTGCCACATCAGACTTGGTGTTGACTCAAGACATGCAGATCAGCAGGTTAGAGGTGCAATCGTTCTTCCTCACGGAACAGGTAAGAAGGTTAGAGCTCTTGTTTTCGCTAAGGGCGACAAGGTTCAGGAAGCACTTGATGCAGGTGCTGATTACGCAGGCGGCGAAGAACTCGTTGCAAAGATCCAGGGCGAAAACTGGTTCGAGTTTGACGTTGTTATAGCTACTCCCGATATGATGGGTGTAGTAGGACGTATCGGTAGGGTCCTCGGTCCTAAGGGACTTATGCCCAACCCCAAGTCCGGAACAGTTACCATGGACGTGGCAAAGGCTGTTGCAGAAGTTAAGGCCGGTAAAATCGAATACCGTCTTGACAAGACCAACATCATTCACTGCCCCATCGGTAAGGCTTCATTTACTGAAGATCAGCTTAAAGAGAACTTCGACGCTCTCTTAGGTGCTGTTATTAAGGCTAAGCCCGCTGCAGCTAAAGGTCAGTATATCAAGAGCGTTGCTGTAGCAAGCACAATGGGCCCCGGTGTAAAAATTAATCCTGCAAAAGTTGGTTAATTTTTATACTTGACAAAATAAGGATTATATGATATTATAATCAACGCAGTTATCCATAGACAGCAGGCATAAAGGTAAGTCCTGCCGAGGAAGGTGCAAAAATCCATGAGATTTATGCGGCTTTGTCTATGTGACCAAGCCGCTTTTTTGCGGCTATAAATTAAGAAGGAGGTGCCACATATGCCCAGTACACAGATATTGGAACAGAAGAAGCAGTTGGTAAACGAAATGGTTGAGAAGTTCAAATCAGCTTCCGCCGGCGTTTTCGTTGACTATTGCGGTCTTACTGTTGAAGAAGATACAGAACTTCGTAGAAAGTTCCGTGAAGCAGGCGTTGAGTACAAGGTTGTAAAGAATACTCTTACTTCAAGAGCAGCTAAGGAAGTTGGCTTAGAAGCATTGGATCCTATTCTTAACGGCCCCACAGCTCTCGCTATGAGCGTTGATAATCCCGTTGCTCCTGCAAAGATTATCGCAGAATTCGCTAAGAAGCACGAAGCACTTGAGGTTAAGGCAGGTTTCATGGATGGTGCAGTTATGTCCATTGATGAAGTAAATGTACTTGCTGCTACACCTACAAGAGAAGAACTCTTAGCAAAGATGATGGGAAGCATGAAGTCTCCTATTTCCGGCCTCGTAAGATTGCTTAATACAATCGTTGAAGGTGGAGTAGAGATGGTTGATCTCGCAGCTAATAAGGCTGCAGAAGCTGCTCCCGCAGAAGAAGCTACTGAAGCTCCCGCAGAGGAAGCTCCCGCAGCTGAATAATTCCAGGCAATATTAAAAAGAAAAAAATAAAATTTTATAAACGGAGGTATATTAAAATGGCAGATTTAAATCAGATCTTAGATTCCATTAAGGAATTAAAGTTATTAGAAGTTGCTGAACTCGTTAAGATGATGGAAGAGGAGTTCGGTGTTAGCGCAGCAGCTGCAGTAGTAGCAGCAGCTCCCGGTGCAGTAGCAGGTGCAGCTGCAGAAGAAAAGACAGATTTCGACGTAGTTCTTACAGAAGCAGGTGCAAACAAGCTTGCTGTTGTTAAGCTCGTTAAGGAAATCACAGGTCTTGGTCTTAAGGAAGCTAAGGACGCTGTTGACAACGCTCCTTCTACCCTTAAGGAAGGCATCGGCAAGGAAGATGCTGAAAAGTATAAGGCTCAGCTTGAAGAAGCTGGTGCAAAGGTTGAACTTAAGTAATTTTGTTCATGTGAAAATCCGTCTGCATCTGCAGGCGGATTTTTGTTTTTTTGGGATAATATGTATTGACAAAATAAGACAATTAAAGTATAATGAAACAAAATATATAGGAGGAATGAAAAATGTTTTGTAAAAACTGTGGCGAAAGCATCAATGAAAATCAGGCAATTTGTGTTAAATGTGGCGTTAAAGTAGGAGATGGTTCTACATTTTGTGCTAACTGCGGGCAGACCGTGAATGGCGATGCAGACGTTTGTATGAACTGTGGCGTCGCTATTAAAAAGGCTGCGGGCGGAAATCTCAACGGTCAGGATAAGGTTACAATGATTATCGTTTGCTTATTCCTCGGCGGTCTTGGTATACACAACTTTATGATGGGCGAAAGCAAGAAGGGCGTATTTAAGATAATAATGTCATTTTTGTGTGGCATCGGCGGTATCCTTGCTCTTATTGACCTTGTCAAAATTGCAATGGGTACTTACGTTGTAGATCCCACAAAGCTTGTTTGATTTAGACTCGCTTCAAAAATGTGGATGTAGGAAATGTCGGTAGTGACTTACTGATTCGTATTTACAATGTAAAAAAATGCAGGCACAACGTGTCTGCGTTTTTTTTGTGTTTTGCAGAGGCGAAATTACGACATGGAGTAAATGAGATTTTGAGATGTTTTGCCTGACAATGCAAATGTTAAAAATTTCACAAAAATGCAAAAATATATTGAAATGCAGCTTTTCATATGTTATAATTTAGAAAAGATGATTTTTTTATATCGGAGAAACAGATGAAAATAATAGTTACAGAGCTTATGAAAAAGTTAATACTGTTTATCCTGCTGCTTGGTTTTTTGTGGTTAGCTCTGGTAGGTGCTTGCACCATCCCCAATGAAAAAATCAGAGAAAATATGGAAAAAAGTGCACTTTACTATAAAAATACCGAGGCATTTTCTTATAAAAACGGTGAGAAGCTTAATGCCGTTTCCGACAATTATGCCGACAGTATACTTCTTAATCTGAGCTATAATATGGGGCGTGGTACATGCTTAAGGGCGAGTCTTGATACTGCATATTATGCTGGAGAAGAAGGGCTTAATCTGGCACTTTACCGTACGGTACATGAGGATGTATTGCCTGATACAGCTTATACAAGATACTGGCACGGAACTGCGATGGTTGTACGATTTATGCATCTTTTTACCGATATTTCCGGGATAAAAACGGCAGGAATAATAAAGGTTATAATTTTTCTTTTTATAAATCTTTTTGTTCTAATAAAAAGGAAAAATTATGTAACTGCACTTTCTCTTTCGTTTGCAGCAGTTTTTATCCATATATGGAATGTGGGGCTTTCTCTTGAATATCAGAGTAGTTTTGTTATAGGTTTTCTTATGTGCATTCTGTTTCTTCAGGCAGAGCGGAAAAAGGAAAAAGCCTTATCATATATAGCACTTGCAGGTGGCGTTTTGGTTGCGTTTTTTGACTTTCTTACAACAGAAACCGTTGCGATTTTACTTCCGCTTATTCTTGTAACATCCGCAAGGCTGGAAGAAGGAAGGCTTAACGATATTGAAAAATACGGAAAAACTCTTATAAACTGCGTCATATCCTATGCATCAGGCTATGCTCTTACATTTATTTCAAAGTGGGTTCTGGTAGGAGTTTTTACCGGAATGAACAGATTTTCAGAGGTTTTTTCTAAATCGCAGGCACTTTTTGAGAAAAGCGGTGAGACGGCAAACAATATATTTATCCGCATGATAAATGCAGTCGCGGCAAATTTTACAGTACTTTTTGGAGGGATTTATCGTATAGATTATTTTCTGGTGTTTATATACTTTGTCGTTATTTCTGTGTTGATATTATCTCTTTTATATCTTTTTGGAAAGAAGCGTAAAATAAATGGCTTGTTTCTTCTTCCTCTCTTAGGTGCAATAGTAATTTTGAGATACATTGCTTTGCCGGGGCATTCCTATATGCATAATTTCTTTACATACAGAGCACTTATCTCAACACTTACGGCAATTTTTGCGACAACCGGAATCAGCATAACTTCAAGGCGGGTGAAAAAGAATGGAAAAGCTTGAATTTACCATACTGATGCCCTGCCTGAACGAGGAAAAGTCCATAGGCTTCTGCATAAACGAAGCGAAAGAATATATAGAGAAAAACAGCCTTTCGGCAGAAATTTTAATTGCGGATAACAAAAGCAGCGATTCTTCAAGAGAAATTGCTGAAAGTCTTGGAGCACGAGTGGTTATTTGTGAAGATAAGGGCTACGGAAATACGCTTCGCAAAGGAATAAGAGAAGCAAAAGGAAAATACATAATAATGGGCGATTCCGACGGAAGCTATGATTTTTCCAATCTTTCGCCCTTCTGCGAAAAACTTCGTGAAGGCTATGACCTTGTAATGGGAAATCGGTTTTCCGGTAAAATAGAAAAAGGGGCAATGCCGTTTTTGCACAAAATCGGAGTTCCTGCTCTTTCTCTTCTCGGAAGGCTTCGCTACGGCGTCAAAACAGGCGATTTTCATTCAGGGCTTCGGGGCTTTTTGAGAGAAGCTGCCATGAAAATGGAATTTAAGGCTACGGGAATGGAATTTGCTACTGAAATAATCGGAAAATTTGCGGAAAAAAACAAAAAAATGTGTGAAGTGCCAATAAATTTACGGTGCGACAAACGGGACGGAAAATCTCATATAAGAACATTCCGCGACGGATTAAGACACGTTTTTTTGATATTAAATAAGTAATCAATTTAAAAGGAGGACAATATATGAAGAAAAAATTAAAGGGGCTCATTTCAATCTATCTTGCGGTGATTATGGCTTTATCTATGGCACTTTCAGCCTTTGCGGCAAATCCCGCAATGCTTTATACGGGTGATGAGGCAATAGAAGTTAATGATAACAAAGACCACAGCGAGTTTGATGAAATCAATATAAATTTCAGTAAGAAGCTTAATAAACAGATAGATGTGACTGTTCCCGACAATCATGAGCATACAGGCTGGAAAATCTGGGGAGCAAATGAATCCGGCGGTCTTAACTTCTACGAAGAACCTGACGAGGTTGATGTTGATTTTACGGTTACCGAAGATTATTATAATGAAATTGTTGACTTCGGTTATCTTTTGGTTATCGAGCCTGTGTTTACAGAAAAACACGATCATTCTTACATCTATGAAGCAGACGGTGCGATCCTCACTGAAAGCTATGACTGCGGCTGTACGGGACATACAGAAACTGCTGAAATTGCAGCACCCGACGACCTCGTTTATAACGGAAAAGCGAAAAAGGCGACGGTTTCCTATTCCGACAACTGGCAGGGCGGGAAGCTTGAAATCACCTATGCTCCTTCCGATATTATAAATTGCGGAAGCATAGAAGCAAGCATTGAAAAAGATGGAGAAGTTGCAAGTATAACTTATGAAATTGCGGAAAAGCCCGTTGATGAAGAAATTGACCTTGCAAAGCCTAAGGCGAACAGGACTCCTGTGACAGAGCTTGAAACAGATGAATACAATGCTACGGTTTCCTGGGAGGCGGACGATGAAAGGTTTGGATACGAAACTGTTTATACGGCAACCATTGAAATAACTGCAAAGGCAAACTATACCACAGAGGGGGTAGAATTTACCGTTCCCGGTGCGGATGAAGTTTCGCAGGCGGGAGATACCGTTACAGCGGTATTCCCCAAGACAGGTAAGAAACATACCGGAAGCAGCGGAGGAGATACAGGGTCCAGAACATACAATGTACAGTTTGAATCAAATGGCGGTAGCTATGTTAAAATTCAGAGCGTTGAAGAAGGAAAAAAGCTTATAGAGCCTGAAGAACCCACTAAGGACGGAGCTGAATTTGCAGGCTGGTATAAAGATACTGAACTTGCCGAAGAATATGATTTTGATGAAAAGGTAACGAAGGGCTTCACTCTCTATGCTGCCTGGACAGAAGATGAGGAAGATGTAACCGGCAAAGATGAAAAGGATAAAACCGACGGAAATGGCAAGGAAAGTGCAGACTCAACCGGTGGCGGAGATGACGAATGTGCGAGAAATATTGAATGTCCTATCACTCCTTTCAAGGACGGAAATCCGAAGGCCTGGTATCATGACGGTGTTCACTATTGTCTTGATAAAGAGTATATGATAGGTTGCGGGGATGACATGTTTTATCCCAACGCTACACTTACCCGTGCGATGATTGTTACTATTCTCTGGAGAATAGACGGAGAAACAGAGGCGGAATATGAGCTTGAGTTTGCTGACGTAAGTGAAGATGCGTACTATTATGTACCAGTTAAGTGGGCAAGTGCTGAGGGGATTGTTGCAGAGAGTGAAAATTTCAGACCCGACGAAGTGATTACAAGAGAAGAGTTTGCCGTGATGCTTTACAATTATGCAAAGTATAAGGGTATGGATATGACTGCGGGTGAAAATACCAATATTCTCTCCTACGAAGATTTTGATAAGGTTTCTGAAGAAGCAATTCCCGCAATGCAGTTTGTGACATCAACAAAAGTTGTAATAGGTAAAACTTCTACTACATTAAATCCCAAGGATACTATTACAAGAGCAGAATTTGCTGAAATGATATATAGATTTTTAGGATAAATTTATATTTCTGCGGGAGAGGAATCGGTAATACTTGACATTCTGCGGATACTTATACTATTGATACAGAGTAATAAAAAAGAGTAACAGCAACGCTGTTACTCTTTTTCGTAAAATGAAAAAAGGGCTATGCAATTTGACAAATGGCAATAATATATGGTAAAATTATATAAGGTGGGTATTTTGGCTGAAGCAAAAGGAGAGTGGCGGAATGGAGCTTAATATTTTGGGCATATATCTTATCGGTATGTTAATTGTCTTATCTCTTGCAATTATTGCAGGGGCAGTTTTTATTATCATAAAGGCGATAAAGGCGAAATCCACAGGTAGCAGAATGGTGCTGCTTTCTATATTTCCCGCTCTTGTAATTCAGGCACTTTCCTGGATTTTCAATATCGGGTGGATGAGATTTGGTCTTACCTTCTCGGGTTATCCCTTCATTCACGCCGTACTTTTTATAATTGCAAGTATTATAGCATCACCCTATTGGGATAAGTCAAAGAAAATAAGAGTAATGAATGTTCTGTTTTTTGTTTCCTATATTATGACATATATTTTTCTTCCGGATGTATCCGATGACGGAACGTGGTATTTTCTGTTTTTCAGTGTAAGGAGCAACTGGCTTTCGCTTATTGCGGGAGTAATAGCTTCTGTTTCAGCAACAGGGAATTTTGTGCTGTTCATACTTCAGCTTGTCGGGATAAGAGAACTCAAGTCGGAAGAAAGCAGAAAAGTTCAGTCTATACATACTGAAAACAGCATTGAAGAATGACGGAAAATATCAAATCGAAAGAGGGACAGCAATGAAAGGTACTTTTGAAGAAAGAAATGAAAATATCTGCGGAATGGAATCACTCCGTGAGCTTTATAAGGTGGGAAGAGGGCCGTCAAGCTCCCATACAATAGGACCTGAGCGCGCCTGCCGGGAGATGGCGGAAAAATATCCCGATGCTGACGGCTTCAAGGCTGTTTTATACGGCTCCCTGGCAAAAACGGGAAAGGGGCACTGTACGGATGAGGTCATTAAAAAGACCTTTTTGCCAAAGGGGTGTACTGTTGAGTTTAATCTTACAGAATCGGAATTGCCCCACCCTAATACTATGGATATTTTTGCATTAAAAAGAGAAGAAATAATCGGAAAAGCCCGCATTTTAAGCGTTGGCGGCGGAAGTATTGTCTTTGACGGAAAAGAAGAGGCACGCCCCGAAAGAATATATAAACACACGAAGTTTTCCGACATTTCAGCATACTGCGAAAAGGAAAATATCGAGCTCTGGGAATATGTTTTTTCTGTGGAGGGGGAAGAGTTTTACGACTATTTAGCCCATATATGGGAAACAATGAAAAACTCAATAAATAGAGGTCTTGCCGACGAAGGAATATTGCCCGGAGGACTTGATGTCCATAAAAAGGCGAAGACACTTTTCTTAAGTCAGCATATTGATGAAAGCAGTGAAACCAGGGAAAACCGTATGGTTTGTGCCTATGCCTTCGCTGTGGGAGAGCAGAATGCCTCGGGTGAAACAATTGTAACTGCACCCACCTGCGGAGCGGCAGGAGTGCTTCCTTCGGTGCTTTACTATGAACAGAAAAAGCATCGCTTTTCGGATGATGCTGTAATAAAGGCTCTTGCGACGGCAGGGCTTATCGGAAATCTTATAAAAACCAACGCCTCTATTTCGGGTGCGGAATGTGGCTGTCAGGCAGAAATAGGAAGTGCCTGTGCCATGGCAAGTGCGGCTCTTGCATCGCTTTTCTCCCTTTCAATAGATAAGATAGAGTATGCCGCTGAAATTGCCATAGAGCACCATTTGGGGCTTACCTGCGATCCTATATGCGGTCTTGTGCAGATTCCCTGCATCGAGCGTAATGCCGTTGCGGCAATGAGAGCAATAAATGCGGTAAATCTTTCGAGTTTTTTATGGAATACAAGAAAAATTTCCTTTGACAAGGTGGTAAAAACCATGAAGGAAACCGGACTTGATATGCATTCGGCGTACAAGGAAACCTCTGAGGGCGGGCTTGCAAAGATTGATGTGTGAGGAGGCAAATATGACAACTTTTGTTATAATAAGACACGGATTGAGTGTGACAAATAAGGGAAGCAGGTTTACAGGGCAGATGGATGTGCCTCTTGCCGAGGAGGGAGTTATTCAGGCGAAGGAAACCGGACGCTACATAAAGGAAAACTTTAAGATTGATTCGGTATATTCGAGCGACCTTTGCCGTGCAGTGGAAACTGCACGGCCCGCCGCAGAAGCTTTTGGACTTTCCATACAAAAAAGACCGGATTTAAGGGAAATGAATGTGGGCTTATGGCAGGGAAGGACACTTTCGGATATTGAAAAGGAAGAGCCGGAAGCATATGGAAGGTGGATAAAGGATATACCCTCATTTGGCTTTCCGGGAGGCGAAAGCCATAAGGATATGGCGATACGGGCAAAAAAAGCCTTTGATGAAATGGCCAGAGAGAATGAAGGAAAAACAGTCCTTGTTGCAACCCACGGCGGACTTATAAGGAATATTCTCTGCACATTTACCGATAAAGGTATCGAAGGCATAAAAGATACCCCCAGGCTTTTAAATGCTTCTGTTACGGTGATGAAATACGATAACGGAAAAGCAGAATTTGTTTCTGTGGGAAAAACCGACCACCTTACAGAGAATGCATACAATATAAAAGGAGAATGATTATGGTTAAAGAATATTTTCCCGACGGCACGGAAATTTCTTCATGGTTTTACGATACAAAAATCCCATCGCTTGCTGAGATGGGGAAAATATATAAAATTACAGATTACGGAATATTAAACGACGGAAGCGTGCATACCGAAAAGCTTCAGAACTTAATTGATACGGCACATTCCGAGGGCGGTGGCGTAATTTATGTACCCGGCGGAATATTTAAAACCGGTGCACTCTTTTTCAAACAGGGTGTAAACCTTTACATAGAAAAGGGCGGCGTTTTAATGGGAAGCGATGATATATCGGATTATCCGCTTATGGAAACAAGAATCGAAGGCGAAAGCTGTATGTACTATCCTGCATTAATAAATGCAGATAATGTTGACGGATTTGTGATTTCCGGTGAAGGCGTAATTGACGGAAACGGTCTTAAGAGCTGGAAGGCGTTCTGGCAGAGACTTAAGTGGAACCCGAAAGCAACCAACAAGGATGAACAAAGGCCGAGGCTTCTTTATATCTCCAACAGCAAAAATGTGATTATTTCAAATCTTACTCTCCAAAATTCCCATTTTTGGACAACTCATATATATAAGTGCAGTTTTGTTAAGTACTTAAACTTAAGAATTTTCTCGCCCGTAGCACCCGTAAAGGCACCCAGCACCGATGCCATTGATATCGATGTCTGCACGGATGTGTTGGTTAAAAACTGTTATATGGAGGTAAACGATGATTCCGTTGTATTAAAGGGCGGAAAGGGTCCTTGGGCGGATGAAGCACTCGAAAACGGATCAAATGAACGCATAATAGTTGAGGATTCAAAATACGGCTTCTGCCACGGATGCTTAACCTGCGGCTCGGAATCGGTGCATAACAGAAATATAATTTTAAGAAGAGTTAAAATTGAAAAGGGTAACAACCTTTTGTGGCTTAAAATGCGTCCGGATACTCCTCAGAAGTATGAATATATCAGATTAGAGGATATAGAAGGCAGAGTTTCAAGCTTTATTAACATCAATCCCTGGACACAGTTTTTCGACCTTAAGGGAAGGGAGGATATCCCACTTTCATATGCCGAAAATATTACGATGAAGAATATTGATATAGACTGCAACATTTACTTCAATGTAAAGGGCGACGAAAGCCAGTATCACCTTTCGGACTTTACCTTTGAAAATATAAAGGTGAGAGCAAAGGAAGACAGATTTACGGAAGGCGTTGTTAAAAATATGAAATGCATTGATGTAAATGTGGAATTAAAATAAATAAATCGCTGAGGCATTGCCTCAGCGATTTATTTATTTTCCGCTTTTTAATCTGAACTTAAGCTTTCCGATTACGTTTTCTATGGGAACCGGACCTATGACACGGCTGTCTGTAGAGTGATTGCGGTTATCTCCCATAACCCAGATATAGCCTTCGGGGACTTCGATTTCGCTTCCTGAATATACCGGGTCTTCATCGGGATTTACATAGGTTTCTTCAAGAAGAATTCCGTTTCTGTAAAGTTTTCCGTCTTCCATTTTAATGGTGTCACCGGGAAGGCCTATTACACGCTTAACCCAGTATATATCATCTGTGGAAGGTTTCAAAAGCGATGTTATCACGTTGTATTTCAGTATGTCGGTAAAATCATCCGAAAGAGATCTTACACGCTGACTTCTGCTGTCGATAACAATGACGTCTTCGTAGTCGGGGAAGGCATTGGTTAAATTGCCAATCTTTGAGATTACATATAAATCACCATGATGCAGTGTGGGAACCATTGAAGAACCTTGCACCCTGGTAATCTGGAACACAAAAACATTCAATAAGGAAGCAATAATGAATGCGGCGGCAATGTATAAAAGCCAGCTTCCGATTTCTTTTAAGATTTTCACTTAAAACAAGTCCTTTCTTAATGGGTTACTAATTATTATAGTACATAGTTTCCGCTTAGTCAATAAAAATTAAGTAACTTTTTGTCCGAAAATTTTAATTATTTTATGACATGGTATGACATGATTTGCATCCGTTTGACTGTATAATTAAGCAAAAGAGGGTGGTTGTTTGATTTTGTATATAGACAGCTTCTTTTTCATCAATTTTCTTTTTGATTTTCTTATTCTCTTTATAACGGCATATCTTGGCGGAATAAAAATCTGTTTTGGGAGACTTATTCTTTCATCAGTTATCGGAAGTATTGCTTCCTGTATAGCGGTGCTTTTCGGCTTTGTGACGTCATTTTTCTTAAAAGCCGTAGTTATTGCTTTAATGAGCCTTGTTGCCTTTGGGTTTTCGTCCTTTAAGATATATTTAAGGCAGAGCGTATTGCTGTTTACGGGATTTTTCATTCAGGGAGGTGCTGCCGGTCTTTTGTCACTTTACGGAAAGGGAGATGTTTACAGCGGCATTTATCATGTGGACTTTCCGCTTATCGGGTTTCTTTTTCTGATAGTTATGGGGTTAAGTGCTACGTTTATTATTTCAGCAGGCATAAAAGAAAGAAGAGGAAAAATATTTGTGGCGGTGGAAATTTACAAAAACGGTGAGCGTTTTAAGCTTAAAGCACTCTATGACAGCGGAAATCTTTGTACCGATGTTTTGACTAATCTGCCCGTTATAGTGGCAGAAAATATATTTCCGGGAGTGCAAACTCGGGAGAATGTATTTACAACGGCGTCGGGAATCGGAGAAATGGGGATTTTTTATCCTGATTATGTAAGGGTAAATATAAAAGGAGAAACCTATGAAGGAAAAGATATAGCAATCGGTGTTGTAAATGAAAGGCTTTCGTCTGACCGCAGGTTTAATGCATTAATTGGAGGGATTTGTTTTGACAGACTTATTAAAGAAATTAATTCATCTTCTGGCTGTATTAAGGGGAGAAGAAGGAGTTTATTACATAGGGACGGCACATCCGCTCCCACCGCCCCTGGACATACAAGAGGAGGAAAAACTTTTAAGGGAGCTTAAAGACGGAAACGAAAAAGCAAAGGAGGAACTTATCGAAAGAAACTTAAGACTTGTAATTTATATTGCAAGAAAATTTGAAAACACGGGAGTTGGAACAGAGGATTTGGTATCCATTGGTTCAATCGGACTTATCAAAGCCATAAACACATTTGATACGGATAAAAATATTAAGCTTGCAACCTATGCATCCAGATGTATAGAAAATGAAATTTTAATGTATCTTCGTAAAACCGGAAATCAAAGAACAGAAATTTCTCTGGATGAGCCGCTTAATACAGACTGGGATGGAAACGATTTGCTTTTATCCGAACTTCTGGGTACAGACGAGGATGTGGTGAACAGAAATATTGAAACAAAAACAGAGCATAAAATGCTTCTGGATGCTGTGGGAAGACTTGGGAAAAGAGAAAGGATAATAATGAATTTGAGGTTTGGGCTTGACGGTTCTAATGAGAAAACTCAAAAAGAAGTGGCAGATTTGCTGGGAATATCGCAAAGCTATATATCGAGATTGGAAAAGAGAATTTTGGAAAAGCTTAAAAAGGAAATTATAAAATTAAGCTGAAAGGAATTTTTATGTATATAAATAAAGTGGAACTTTCGGGAGTTAACACATCAAAGCTTCCGGTTTTGACGAAAAAGGAAAAGGAAGAGCTTCTTTTAAGAATCAAAGAAGGAGACGGCCAGGCCCGGGAAAAATTTATAGGCGGAAATTTAAAGCTTGTCCTGAGCGTTATGCAACGTTTTTCATCCCGCGGAGAAAACCCGGATGATTTATTCCAGGTGGGTTGCATAGGGCTGATAAAGGCAATTGATAATTTTGACATTACACAAAACGTACAGTTCAGTACGTACGCAGTGCCGATGAATGTATAAAGGCATGAAAAACGCATAGCTCAAAGAAAGGTTTGAAGCTATGCGTTATTTTTTTATGTTTATTTTTTTATGTTTAATTTTTTAAGGAGATTTTTTAATGCTCGTTTCGGAAGGCGAAAACGATTTTTTGCCTTTTTTTCTTTAATCATTTTCTCGGTATAGCGAGAATATTCTTCGCATTCGGAGAAGATTATTTCAATATCGTCTCTTATCATTCCTGATGCCACAGCAATCATATGTTGCCTTAAAATACCTTTTTCAAGAACAGTCTGATTGTCTCCGCACATTGTATAAGCATTACGTTCTTTTCTTATAACTCTGTGAAGAACGAATTTGCCGTCATCTCTTTTATATAAAATTATATCTCCGGCTTTTACCTCATCGGGTAACGGGGAAAGAATAACTGAATCGTATCCTTCACGGATAAGAGGAAGCATGCTTGTTCCCCTGGGCATCATTGGAAAGGTATAGCCATTTTCAAGGGTTTCCCTTATCAGTGGCTCTAAGTCCTTCATGGAAAAGCTGATGCCCATTTTAATCCTCCAGAGCACCGATGGAAGAAAGGGTGCTTATAAATTTGGTTATATCGGCATTTGCTGTTGCTTCATCAACATCATATTCGTTAAGGAAAGCATCAAGGATTTCTTCTTTGCCCTTGCCTTCCGAGATGAGGTTAAATAAAAAAACACCTGTTTCGTTTAATGTAATGATTTTATTTTTGAGGTCTGGGTTAAGAAACATTAAAATGTTTTCTCCGGCAATTTCCTTTAATATAAAGCCTGATTTGATTTTCATTTTTATCATCCTTTCTTATTCATTGTCCGCTCGGCAATGATTGCGGCTTCATCTGATATATTGCATGAAAGTCTGTATGCAGGAATATGATTTAAAAAACTGTCAAGTAGAGTGAACAGTTTTTCGGTGGCTTCTTTTTCTTCAGGTATATACAACTGGTCAAATATTTTTAAGAGAACCTCTTTGCTGCTTATGGGACAGATACTGTTTTTTTTGGATCTTTCAATAAAGCAAAGGGCACCGACCTTTGCACGGGCGTTTTTATTATAGCCTTCTTTTCCGCACCAGGGAGTGCCGTATACATAAAACTCCCCGTCAATAAGTCTGAAAATGGGTTTATCCCCGTTTATTATAAAAGAGCCGGGGAAGTTTTTGAGCCACAGCATCGAATGGGTGGTTTTTCCCGTTCCGCTTTTAGCAGTAAAGACGTAGGCAACACCTTGATGAACCACCACGGAAGAATGCATCATAAAGGCGTTATGTGAAATAACCAGCGAACAGATTTTTCTGTAAAGACAAAGGGATTCGTGATAAGGAACAGGGAAGGCGGGTTCCTTCTTTGCGGCAAGAAGGAGATCATCTTCTGTAACCTCAACGGTGAAGTCGGCTTCATCTTCGGTCGTTACTACATAATCCTTTATAAGGTCAAGGGTGCATTTATACTTTATTTTTATATCGAACAACAAGTCGCAAAGCTTAAGCTTAAGCATTTTACACCCTCCTTACAAATATACTTATTTCAGTATAACACGAATTTTTGATATATTCAAGATATTTTTGCAAAGAGGAATTGACGATGACAAAAAAGTGCTGTTTTTGTGCATGAAAATATATTGTAATAGCAAAAAATTGGTGGTATAATGTAAAAAAGGAGTGATTTGTGTGATAAAGGTACTCATATGGAACGAATTTAAGCATGAAAAGAAAAGTGATTTGGTTAAGGCAATTTATCCCGACGGTATGCATAGGGCAATAGGCGAAGCTCTTAAGTGCGATGATATAGAAGTGAGATATGCAACTCTGGAAGAGGAAAACTGCGGAATAACCGATGAAATATTAGCGGATACCGATGTTTTAATATGGTGGGGACATATGGCACATAATGAAGTGCCTGATGAAATTGCAAAAAAGGTGCAAAATGCTGTGCTTTCCGGAATGGGTGCAATTTTCCTTCATTCGGCACACCATTCAAAACCCTTCCGTCTTCTTATGGGTACAACGTGTAATTTGAGCTGGAGAGAGGACGGAGATATGGAAAGAGTGTGGGTTGTAAAGCCGAGCCACCCGATTGTACAGGGAATAGGTCGTTATTTTGAGCTTCCTCATGAGGAAACATATGCAGAGCCCTTTGATATTCCCGAGCCTATGGAAACTATCCTTATAGGAAGTTATGAGGGAAGCGAGGTTTTCCGTTCGGGTGCTACATATAAGAGGGGAAACGGAAAGATTTTTTATTTCCAGCCGGGGCACGAAACCTTTCCCACATTTCACGATGAAAACGTAAAGACGATTATTAAAAATGCGGTTTATTGGGTAAAGAGCGATTACAGAAAGGCGATTCCCTGCCCTAAGATTACTAAGATTGAAAAATAATATAAAGGGCTGTGACAGAAGTCACAGCCCTTTCGGAGATTTTTATGAACGAGATTTACGATGAAGGAAAAGCGAAAATAGACGGATTTGAAATTCCCGTACAATGCATTGTGATGACGGCAGGAAAGGGAGACAGATTTAGCCTTAAGCATTACCACGAATATGTGGAACTTTTATACGGCCTTTCTGAATGCGATATACGAGTGTGGGCGGAAGGCAAGGTTTACAAGGTTAAAGAAGGCGATTTGTGCATCATAAATTCGGGAACTGCACACGCCGTAAGGTCTGAAATTGCAAAAAGCACATACCTTGTAATTAAGTTTGAACCGGGGATTTTGTATGCTGCGGAGCAGTCGGTTTTCGAGTTCAAGTATCTTTTTCCTTTTGTGGAAGGAAACGACGATTTTCGTAAAGTGTTTAGATATGATGAACTTGCAGGCTCTGAAATCCCCGACCTTATGGAGGATATCATTAAAGAATGGACGGCTAAGGACTACGGCTATGAAATTGCGGTACGTTCATCGGTAATAAGAGCTGCACTTTATCTTATGAGAAAATGGCATTCGGAAAAAGCAGATTTAGCTGTATATGAGAATTCCGACGGGGTGAAGTACATAAAAAGGGCGATGGAGTATGCAAGAGGCTCATACCTCACGGCAAACACCAATGAAGCCGCCGATATCTGCGGTTTAAGCTACGGGTATTTTTCAAGGCTTTTTAAGAGAATTGCGGGTAAAAGCTTTACGGAATATGTAAATTCAATTAAAATAAACGAAGCTAAAAAAATGCTGGCAACGGAAAATAAAAGCGTAACCGATGTTGCCATGACTCTTGGCTTTTCTTCCGTAAGCTACTTTGCAAGGCAGTTTAAAAAAGAAACGGGAATTACACCTCATAAATTCAAGAAAGAAATGTAGGAATAACAGAAAATATGAAATGCGACTGTTCGTTATTCAAAACACTTGACAAAAATTAAAAAATATATTATAATATCATAGATTGTGAATATAAAGACTTTGACGAAGACAGTAGCTTTTGGTAAAAGCCACGGTAAATTTAATTTACCTAAGAGCGAGTCGGGGATGGTGTAAGCCCGATGGTAAGTAACCGATTTTGCGAAAATCACTTCCGAGTTGCGCTCCGAAAAAAGTAGGCGGCGACGTTATCTCTTACGTCAGTAGAGCGGCATATGTCAGTATGCGCAGAAGGTGGTTAACGGTTTTTCCCGTCCTTACTGCAAGGACGGGATTTTTAATTTTCAAGGAGGTTTTTCCTATGTATGAAAAGGTTTCTCCCGATTTAAATTTTAAAGACAGAGAGAAAAAAGTAATTGAATTCTGGAAGGACGAGGACATTTTCAGAAAGAGTATTGAAGCCCGCAAGGACGGCGAGACATACACTTTCTATGATGGCCCTCCCACAGCAAACGGTAAGCCTCACATTGGTCACGTGCTTACTCGTGTAATAAAGGATATGATTCCCAGATACCGCACAATGAAGGGCTATAAGGTTCTTCGTAAAGCAGGCTGGGATACTCACGGCCTTCCCGTTGAGCTTGAAGTTGAAAAGAAGCTTGGCATTGACGGAAAGGAACAGATCGAATCCTATGGACTTGAGGCATTTATCAAGGAATGTAAGGAAAGCGTTTGGAAATATAAGGGAATGTGGGAGGATTTCTCCGGCACAGTAGGCTTCTGGGCTGATATGGACGATCCTTATGTAACCTACGACAATAACTTTATTGAGTCCGAATGGTGGGCACTTAAACAGATATGGGAGAAAAAGCTCTTATACAAGGGCTTTAAGATTGTGCCCTACTGCCCCCGCTGCGGTACTCCCTTATCCAGCCACGAGGTTGCTCAGGGTTATAAGGACGTAAAGGAAAAGAGTGCTATTGCAAAGTTTAAAGTAAAGGGCGAGGAAAATGCATATTATCTTGCGTGGACCACAACACCCTGGACACTTCCTTCAAACGTTGCTCTTTGCGTAAACCCCGACGAAAAGTATGTTAAAATCAAGGTTGGCGAAGAAAAATACATTATGGCTGAAGCACTTGTTTCAAGCGTAATTGAAGGCGAAGCAGAAGTACTTGAAAGCTACATCGGTAAGGAACTTGAATACAGGGAATATGAGCCTTTGTTCGATTTCGTAGCGGATAAGCTTGACAAGAAGGGCTATTACATTACCTGCGATAACTACGTTACACTTACAGATGGTACAGGTATTGTTCATATTGCTCCTGCCTTCGGTGAAGACGACGCTAATGTTGGAAGAAAGTATGACCTTCCCTTCGTTCAGCTTGTAAATTCCAAGGGTGAAATGACAGAAGAAACTCCCTGGAGCGGAATGTTCTGTAAGGATGCAGACAAGGAAGTATTTAAAGCTTTAAGCGAAGCAGGTCTTCTTTTTGCCGCACTTCCCTTTGAACACTCCTATCCCTTCTGCTGGAGATGCGATACTCCGCTTATTTACTATGCGCGCGAATCCTGGTTCATAAAGATGACCGCTGTTCGTGACGACCTTATAAGAAACAACGAAACCATCAACTGGATTCCCAAGACAATAGGTGAGGGAAGATTCGGAGACTGGCTTAAGAATGTTCAGGACTGGGGCGTAAGCCGTGACAGATACTGGGGTACTCCTCTTAACATCTGGGAATGCTCCTGCGGTCACCGTCATGCAATAGGCTCCATTGCAGAATTAAAGGAAATGAGTGATAACTGCCCCGAAAATATCGAGCTTCATCGTCCCTTCGTTGATGCTGTTACAATAAAGTGTCCAGAGTGTGGCGGCGAAATGAAGCGAGTTAAGGAAGTTATCGACTGCTGGTTTGACTCCGGAGCAATGCCCTTTGCACAGTGGCACTACCCATTTGGAAACGCAGATATTTTCGAAGACAATTGCCCTGCAAACTTTATAAGTGAAGCTGTTGACCAGACAAGAGGATGGTTCTATCCACTTCTTGCAATTTCAACACTTCTCTTTAACAAGGCACCCTATAAGAACGTAATCGTTCTTGGTCACGTTCAGGACGAAAACGGCCAGAAGATGAGTAAGTCCAAGGGCAATGCGGTTGATCCCTTTGAAACACTTGAAAAGCACGGTGCAGACGCTGTTCGCTGGTACTTCTATTCTAACTCTGCTCCCTGGCTTCCCAACCGCTACCACGATGCGGCAGTAACAGAAGGTCAGAGAAAGTTTATGGGAACACTCTGGAACACCTACGCTTTCTACGTGCTTTATGCGGAAATCGACCAGTTCGATCCCACAAAGTACACCCTTAATAAGGAAACATTGTCCGTTATGGACAAGTGGCTCTTATCAAAGCTTAATACTTTGGTTAAGACAGTGGATAATTATCTTGCCGAATACAGAATTACAGAGCCTTCAAAGGCACTTTCCGACTTTGTTGACGAGCTTTCCAACTGGTATGTCCGCCGCAGCCGTGAACGTTTCTGGGTTAAGGAAATGACCGAGGACAAGATAAATGCTTATATGACTCTTTACACAGCACTTGTTACTGTGGCAAAGCTTGCAGCTCCCATGGTTCCCTTCATGACAGAGGACATTTACAGAAATCTTGTTTGCTCTGTGGATAAGGATGCACCCATCAGTATTCACCTTTGCGATTATCCCGTGTGCGATGAGTCATTTGTTGATGAAAAGCTTGAAAAGGAAATGGAAGAGGTATTATCCATCGTTGTTCTCGGCAGAAGCGTAAGAAACAGCGCTAACATAAAGACAAAGCAGCCTCTTTCAAGAATGATTGTTAAGGCTGAAGCAGAGCTTCCCGAATTCTGCACAGATATCATCACAGAGGAAATCAACGTAAAGGCTGTTGAATTCACTAACGATTTAGGCAATTTAGTAAGCTATAACGTTAAGCCTAAGTTTGATTCTCTCCGTGCTAAGTTCCCGAATGAAATGGGTATGCTTATCGGAATTATCAATAAGGCAGACGCAGGTGAAGTGGTTTCTGCAATCGAATCTGACGGTCACTATAAGGTTACACTTCCCACAGGCGTTTCAGTTCTTCTTGAAAGAGATGATTTAATCATCGAAACAAAGAAGACAGAAGGCTTTGAAGCCGCAAGCGACTACGGAATTACCGTTGCACTTGATACTTCCCTTACTCCCGAGCTTATCGAAGAGGGAAGCGTAAGAGAAATCATCTCCAACATTCAGAAGATGAGAAAGAACGCAGGCTTTGAGGTTATGGACCGCATTTTCGTATACCAGAGCGGTAACGATTCTATAGCCGATGTTATGAAGAAAAACGAAGCTGAAATTGCAGACGTATGTCTGGTTGATTCTTTCTTCTATGGAGAAAATACCGAAATTGAATTCGAAATCAAGGTAAACGGCGAAAAGACAATAATCGGTGTTAAGAAAAACTAAAATGTATTGCCGTGGCGTTGCCACGGCAATTTTTCTTGACATATACTCTTGAAATAGTATAATGAGGGTGAAGGCTTCCCCTTTAGGAGATTTTCGCAAAGCGAAAATTCCGTTGGGCTTGCTGAAATTGCATTCGCAATTTCGGACGCTGATGCCTCGGAGAGGAAGCCTTGGAAATATTGTCGAATCGCGAAAGCCTTCCCCTTGAGGGGAAGCCTTAAAAAATTTTGTCTCTGATATAACATGAGCATAAAAGAGACAAACACTTTTTATAACATTCTTATAGTAATGTTTGTCTCTTTTTATGTGCAATTTCAATAAAAAATTCGGTTAGAAATATAGAAAATAAACAATAACAGAAGGGGGTTATAAAGGAATTTGAGATACATATAAGATCGTATATAGTAAGGTTTAAAAAATTAAAGAATATAAATTGTGAGCACATTTTGAGTGAAATCAAGATGTGCTTTTTATTTGCTCAAAGGAGGCTTTAGAATGAAACAAAAGATAATTAGAAAAGTGTTTAATACGAGGGTAGATGAAATGAACTCTAATTCATCAAATAAAAATTTTAACGAAAAGGAGAATACAGAAATGAAGAGACTGAATTTATACGAATCAAGACTGTTCGGTAGAATATGCTATGGCTTTGGAAGAGATGAGGAAGGATATGTTTTTGTTAAGGAAGAGGAAGCCGGTGTGGTGAGAAAAATATTTGAAATGGCAATTAACGGGAATAGTTTACATGAGATTCAGGTGGAATTATTCAATAAAGGAATTAAATCTCCATCAGGTAAAGACACATGGACAAGAGATGTTATAGACAAGACAATAAACAATCAAAAGTATGTTCCGCATATTATTGAATTTGATAATTATTTCATGGCACGCGGGGAAAAAGAGCTGCGTTGCAGATATATAAGAAGTTAGAATAGAGATGAAATTGCCGATTTGTTATATAATTCTATTATCAAAGTGAAAGGAGAATTAGCAATGAGCAAATCGGCAATTCAAAATCAGCTTCGGTATATTATTGCAAGAGAGCAGTATATGAAGCCATTGTTGAAAAATGAAATTATAAGTGAGGAGGTGTATAACGAAGTATTAGAAAATCTGTATGATGAATTAGAAGTTTGGAAATATAACAGAATTCAAAATCCGGGTATCGAATTCAGAAAGAAGAAAAGAGAGATAAAAAGCACTTTGTCAGAGCAGAATCCGGGATATGTTTCCTTAACAGAGTTAGCAAGAAACAAATCACAAAAATCAACCGGTTATACTATTCAGATGTGGTTAAGAGATAGTGGCAGTGTTGATTTTCTTACTTTATGGGAGAAGAAACATAATGAAAAGTTTCTTCACGCTTCGGTAGAATTAAAATCTTTAACTCCAAAAATATGGATAAATAAAACCAATTCTATCGGCATTGTTTCAAGGCAGGGGAAGAATGGCGGAACTTACGCACATAAGGAAATAGCAATGCATTTTATGTGCTGGTTATCTGCTGATGTTAAGCTTAATGTTATAGAGAAATATCTGGAGGTGATTAGTGATGAAGAAAGTAACTGAGATACCTGCCACGATATTTCCAAAGGTTAAAGATACTAAAGCCAAGCTTAATGTTGCAGCATATTGCAGAGTAAGTACAGAAAGTGAAGAACAGGAAAATAGTCTTGAAACTCAAAAAGAGCATTATAAGAATGAAATCGAAAGAAACCCTAACTGGACCCTTGTAGATGTGTTTGTTGATTTTGGTGTAAGTGGTTTAAATGATACAAAGCGTACAGAATTTATGAGAATGATTGAAATGTGTGAAAAGGGTAAAATCGACTTGATTCTCACAAAATCAATTTCAAGATTTGCGCGAAATCAATTGGATTGTTTAACCTACATAAGAAAATTAAAACTCAAGAATATTGGAATCAAATTTGATAAAGAGGGAATTAACACACTTGAACCATCAAGTGAAATTTTCCTCTCTTGGTTTAGCGCCTTTGCCCAGGCAGAAAGTGAATCGCTTAGTATGAACATAACTAGGGGAAAGAGAATGAGATACAAAGAGGGTAAATTCCCGTTTCCGTTTTCGCTATATGGATATAAAAGAGGGGAGAATGGACAACCTGAAATCTTCCCTGAAAAAGCAGCGATAGTTCGTAAGATGTTTTATATGTATTTAGAAGGCAATTCCTTGAATGACATACGAAAATGGCTTGAAGAAAATGAAATAGAATCCCCAATGGGCAAGGATGAATGGACTGTAAATTCTGTAAGTGGAATTCTTAAAAATGAAAAATATAAAGGAGATGCACTGTTGCAGAAAACATATACGGTTGATTACTTAACTAAAACGGTTGCCAAGAATAAAGGACAAGTCGCTCAGTATTATGTCGAGAATAGCCATCAGGGAATTGTATCGAGAGAAGTTTTCGATATGGTTCAGGATGAAATTAAGCGGAGAAGAAACCACACAGGGTATAAAACAACTTCGTATTCATCCCAATATGCTTTGACTGGAATTGTATATTGTGGCGAATGTGGTGCGAACTATAGAAGAGTAACTTGGAGCAAGAGAGGAAAGAAGACAATTGTTTGGAGATGCGTAGAGAGGCTTGAAAGTGGAATACAAAATTGTAAAGATTCTCCTACAATTTATGAAGATAAATTAAAAGATGCAATACTGTCCAGTTTATTTCAAATATCACCAGATGTTTCCGATGTCGCTGAAATGTTGAAGAGTGAAATAGGGGCTGTAATTCATAAGAATGACAACCAGAATGAATATACGATAAAATCGAATATCAAGAAACTCGAAAAGGAAATCCGTGTATTAAATCAAATCATAAATGAAGCAGATGATAACCAAATATATCTTGATAAAATTAAGAAGTGCGAGAATGAACTTTCAAGATTAAATTCAATACTTATCGAGTGCACAAAATGTGAAATGAATGACATTGAAAATTTCATAAATGAGAATGGAGTGAATATGCTTGAATATTTTGAAGCAGTAGTAAGGAACACAGTTGAATCAGTTCTGATAATTTCACAGAATAAAATTAGAATCAAATATGTGGGAGGAATTGAAATAGAAAAAGGTTTTTGAATTTTATGCTATTAGATTTAATATACCAAATAATACCCAAAGTGAGATAATACTCAAACATGAAGTGAAATTTTTTTG
>JAZQAZ010000035.1:0-4113 GCA_045545475.1 Clostridia bacterium
TAACGGTAGTACTTCCGAGTGTGCAGAAGGTTGGAGGCTACATCTATACTCCACGCTCAAATATGGGAGCAGGAACAGTTACAAAATATGAAATCTCCGTATCCCTTGATAATGTGAATTATACAAAGGTAGCAGAAGGCGATTGGCGTCATGATGCTCAGGTGAAAACTGTAGAGTTTGAAAAGAGCTATGATGCAAAGTATGTAAAACTCACAATATTGGAAGGCGTAGGCGGATTCGGAAGTGCAGCAGAGATAAGGCTTATTGATGCCTCCAGAATATCTTCTGCCGGAACAACAGCGGAAGAGGAAGAAAAGTATAAAACGGCACTCTTCCCCGGAACAACGGTTAAGAGTTCGGGAAAATCCGAAAATATGCCTCAGCTTATGGTAGACGGAGATGCCGGAAGCTATTGGCATTCAGAGGTAAAGCCTGAAAATCTTCCTGTCAATCTGGATTTTGAATTTTCCTATACATATACTATATCGGGAATAAGTTATCTGCCAAGGCAGGACGGAAATTTTGCAGGCTACTTCCAGGAGTTTTACATATATACTTCAGACGACGGAGAAAACTTCAATTTAGTGAAAAAGTGCTCTTTTGCACAAATCAATGCCCTTGAAAAAGAAATATACTTTGATGAGCCTGTAAAGACAAAGTATTTAAGAATATATCTTGTAGCCGGAAATGGCGGATACGGAACCTGTGCAGAGCTTGGTTTTATTCAAACAACAGAGGACTATGAAAGAGATTATAAATTAGCAGAAGAAATCTATAAGCTTCAAATTGACTCAAAGGATATATATGTAAAGAAAAACGGCGTTGAAAAGACAGTTAAAACAGATGTTGCTCCTTATATTTATGAAGGATCAACAATGATACCTTTACGAGGTCTCCTTGCTGAAATGGGTGCTGAAATCACCTGGATTTCCGATATACAGCGAATAGAAGTAAAGACAGATAAAAGCTTTTTGGAATTTAGAATTGAGGATGACGAGGCGTTTATGGATTCTGTGAGATACAGTATGCCGGTTGCTCCGCAGATTACTGAAGGAAGAACCTTTATTCCTTTAAGATTCGTATCGGAAAACTTAGGCTATTATGTATATTGGAACGGAGAAACCCGGGAAATTACCATTACCAACTATAAACAATAATAAATTGCTACGGAGGAATTAGCATGGAAAGCTTTAAGCATGGTGAGATAACAGAATTTATACAGTGGTATGATACGGACGGAAATATTATAAACGCCAGTGATGGCGGGGTGATTTTTGCAGAAGGTAAATATCATTGGTATGGTCAGGCGCTTCAGGCAAAGCCTCATGCCCGCAACGGTGAAGGTGGGGGTGTTACCATACAGGGAGTTATAATGTACGAATCGGAAGACCTTTTGAACTGGAAATACGAGGGAGTGATTCTTCCTGTAAGCAACGACCCGGAAAGTGAACTTTATGCACCGCTTCGATTTGAAAGACCTAAAATAATATATAACGATAAGACTAAACAGTATGTTTTGTGGTGTCATTATGTGGCTTATCCGGGAGATCATGGAAGCACTCCCGGAACGGCAGAGGCAGGTGTTGCCGTATGTGATAAGGTAAACGGAGAATATAAGTGGCTCGGAACTTGTCGCCCATTAGATGGAGAACTTGTGAGAGATTCGACGCTTTACAAGGATGACGACGGAACGGCATATTTTATTTATGACCGTCATGTTCTGGCTACGGAAAATTCAAATGAAGACCGTTGCCTTTATGTAGTAAAATTATCGGATGATTATCTTACAACTACAGATGAATATGCCCGTGTGGATGCAGCCTTCTGGAGAGAGGGCCCTGCAATCATGAAAAGGAAGGGTAAATACTATAGCGTAACATCCGGCCTTACAGGCTGGGCTTTCAATCAGGCGAAGGCTTACAGAACGGATAAGCTCATGCAGAACTGGGAAGATATCGGAGATCCCTGCATAGGTGATAGCACAAAGACAACATTTAATTCACAGAGTACTTACGCTTTCAAAGTGGAAGGGACGGAAGACACATATATTCTCATGCTGGAAAGGCATAATGTTAAAAACTTCCTTGAGTGCTCCTACATATGGCTTCCTGTTAAATTCAATGAGGATGATACTATATCCATTGAATATATGAAGGAATGGAAGCTTAAATAATTGAATAAGGTATAAATCTGTAATCAAAAACATTCCCCTGCTCACTTGCACAGGGGAATGTTTTTGGTTTTTATATGTAATTGAGTCTTTTTGATCCGTAGAGATAGGCGAGCATACAGCTTGAATACCATTCGGAGGACTTGGTGGGAGTGCCGGTTACGGGATCTATTTCCTGAGCCAGCTTTATTACATCATAGTGATTTGTCCACGTTTCTATCCATTTTTCTAAAATGTAATCAAGGTCGCTTTTCCAACCGTAATCATCCATCCAGCGTATACATCTTAAAACGATAAGCCCCTGAGTGTAATATCCCCAGCAATTGTAATCAGGATGGCCTTCTACAGAAGGGTCGTTTATTGCCATTGAAGGAAAGGGATAGCCTGTCCAGAATTCATCGGGGTTTTTTAAGTGCTCGTTATAAATACGCTCAATAATTTCCCTGTCGGTATCAAAGTTGAGAACCTTTTCAAGAAAGAGGTGTAAAATTGTACTTGATTTGAATTTTCGTTTATTTCCGTTTTTATCAACGTCATAGAAAAATGCATCTTCTTCATCATAGCAATAATGTAAAAGGTTTTTCTTTATTTCTTCTGATGATTTTTCGAAGTGGCAAGCTTCCTTCTTTTCTCCAAGAATTGAAGCGATTTTTGAAAGAGCCTTTTCATCCGCATAGAAATTACAGTTCATATCAACTGCAAGAATAGGAACGATTTCATCATCTGCAGGAAGAATGTCAGCATTTTGAATAGTGTTGTTGAGAACATAGTTTCCTTTGTATCTCATATCATGAAGACGACCGCTGTTGTCGTGTCCGGTGTCATAGCCCACAAACATTTCGATAAGTCCGCGACCTGATGTCATACGGTATTTTCTGAACCACTCATTCCACTTTTTACCGGCATTGTATATTTTCCGGAGGAATGCCTTGTTTTTGTTCAGTTCATAAACCTCTAAAGCAAGTGTCAGGAAGGAAACACATTCTTGAATATGACCAAAACGAATCATTTCTCCGGCATGCTTTTCGGGGAACTTATTTCCGTCCATAACAGCAAAGGGAAGCTGCCCTGAAGCTTTTTGATGATCGATGAAAAGATTTATTGCATTTTCCGCAATGGGTAAATATTTTTTGTCCATTTGTGCAAGCAACACAGAATCATATACATGCTCCATCCATACGCCCGGATATTGTTCGGAAATTAAAAATAATGGCTTGTCTATATCCTTAAAACATGATATGTGTATGTTTTCAATACGGCTTGTTATTTCGTCACAGATAGTTTTGACTTTGTTTTTATAATTCATAACGATGCCTCCTTTTTGATAATTATACCATTAAAGAAATAATATAGCAACAAAAAAGTTAAACAAATTTTGAAAATAATGAAAATACGTGGGGGTAAAATGCAATAATTGGCGACTGCTGTTTCGAAAAATAAACTTTTTGTATTATTTTTTGGATTGTATCTCGAAAGGTAGGATAGTATAATGTTGATGAGACAATTTTATAATGGGAAAGGATGATTTATATGAAAAAATTTAGTTTTATATGGCTGTTTGTGCTTATGAGCATATGTGTAATTGGAGCAAATGCCGAAGGCGAAGTGGCTCAGATAGGCGAAACTAAATATGCAACTGTAGCTGAGGCGTTTGCAAATGTTCAGGACGGAGAAACCATTGAACTTTTGTCCGATGCTTCTTTTGACAGTGAGATAGTTTTTGATGAGAATATTGCTTGTACACTGGACGGCGGTGGATATACTCTTACCGATAACGGAACAGACCAGGCATCCGGAACAGGAGCTACAGGAACTTTTTCAGGAATAAAAATTACGGCAGGGCACTTGACGGTTACAAATATCACTTTTGAGAGAACGTATAAAAAGCAATATGCAGTTTTAAGTCTTTACAATAATGCTAAGTTGACAGTTTCCGATAACGT
>JAZQAZ010000036.1:0-7419 GCA_045545475.1 Clostridia bacterium
TTCGCAGTTTTGGGTTAGGAATTTTTCGCCTTAGAGAAGTTAAAAAACGCAGTCATACTGGCGTATGTCTGCGTTTTTTTGCGCACTATCAGCGGAAAATAACAAGCCAAAACCGGCTTCTCCCTAAGAAGTACCGCCGAAGCCAAGTGCTTTAATCTTATTTTGTTAAAATCATAAAGCCTTTCCCCTTAAGGGTAAAGCTTCCTTCTTTCTTTTTGCCGGTAAGTACATCGGTGAAGCTTTCATTTAAGGAAACGGTCTGCTCCTCTGTTCCCGATATATTCATAACGAAGAAATATTCTTCACCGTCACCTTCTCTTTTGGTAACGCGGATAAATTCATCTCCGGTGATTTCTGAAAGAGGTGTTATGCCGCATTCTGCTACGGCTTCGGGGAGAAAATCGGATAAAAATTCAAGCCCCGGGTTAAAGCCTATGTAGTAGACTTTGCCCTTGCCGTAATCTTTGGTAAGCAGGGCGGGACAGCCTTCAAGAATGTCTCCCTTAAATGTCATAAGAGTTTTGGCATCGTCCGGAACAATCAGCTCTGCGTGTAAACGTACGGGATATTCCTTATCACCTGCGATTACTGCATTGGGCGTGGGAGCACCTGCACCGTAATAGTCAACCTCGTCCACACGAAGGCCGAAAAGCTCCAGTAGGCCTGCGCCGGGAACGCCGCCTGTGTAGTTTAAGTCGTTTTCGTTGGCGGTTGCGGCAAGGCAAGTGGAGATAAGTGTTCCGCCATCTGATACGAACTTTTTGATCTTTTCTGCGTTTTTCTCCGTCATAATATAGGGAAGGGGAAGGCAGATTGCCTTGTACTTTGAAAAGTCCATATCATAGGAAATTATATCTACGGGGATGTTTTTGTCCCATAAGGAATAGAAAAGATTTTTCGTAAGTGCCAGATAGCCGTTGGTGTCCTGGGGAGCAAAAGTTGCAAGACCGCTGTCAAGTGCCCACTGTGTTTTATAGTCATAAACTATTGCCGCTTTGGAGCAGACTCCAGTTCCGATAACTCCGTCCAGTTTTTTAAGCATTTCGCCGGTTGTTTTCACCATCTGGAAAACTCTGTTATCGCTTTTTCCGTAGTGGTCAACCACCGCACCGTGGTTTTTCTCATAGGCACCTCTGCCCTTACGCCACTGAAAATACTGAATGGTATCGGCACCGTGGGCGATAAAATCCACCGCTTCAAAAAGCTGTTCCTCAGCACTTTTCACCTTGTGGTATGTAACCGAGCCTAAGTTTATGCCGGGTGCGGACTCCATAATCATAAAGGGTTGCCCTTCTTTAATACCGCGGCAGAAGGTACACTGATATGCACAGTATTTTGCATAAGAGGTGAAATTTTCGCTCCACCTGGGATAAAGGTCAACGGAGTGAACGTCCAGCACCTTTCCCATTTTGAAATGGTCAAAGCCGATGTGATAGGGCATACAGTTGGTGGTAACGGGGCGGTCGGAATATTTTTTGATTGCCGCTTTTTCGTGGGCTGTAAAGTCTATAATCTGCTCGGAGCAAAATTCCTTCCAGGCAAGGTTTAGACCCAGTACGCAGGTGTCACCGATGGGGCCCACAGCAAGGGAGCCTGATACCGCAGAGCGGGGAGGCTCGATTTCATCAAAGCTTCCGATGCGGTGACTCCAGAATCTTGTCCAGTATTCGTGGTTTAGTTTTTCGATATCGTTATCAAACTTTTTCCGTAAAAAGTTTCTGAAGTTTTCGGCACAGTTTTCGCAGTAGCATCTTCCGTTAAGCTCGTTTGATATGTGCCAGGCAACAACTGCGGGATGTTTTCCGTAACGCTCAGACAGCTTTTCGTCAATTATTCTTACCTTCTCGCGGTAAATGGGGGAAGAGAAGCAATGGTTGTGGCGCTGGGCGAATTTATTGCGGACAAGGGTTTCGTTTACTCTTAAAACCTCGGGATATTTATCGGAAAGCCATTTGGGGCGAGCGGCACTGGGGGTTGCAAGTACAACCTTTCCGCCTGCATTATGGATTTTTTCAATAATGGTATCAAGCCAGGAAAAATCGAATACGCCTTCTTCCTTTTCGATTTCTGCCCAGGAAAAAATGCCTATGGTAAACTCGTTTAAGTTGCCTTCCTTCATAAGTGCCATATCTTCGTCCCAGATTTCAGGGGTTTCGATCCACTGCTCGGGATTATAGTCGCCGCCGTGAAGGAAATGGGGAAAGTCCTTTGAAATGGGAGGGAATTTCTTCATTTTATACACCCTTTCTGTATCCGTAAAAAGGGGCTGTATGAACAGCCCCTTTTTTAATTTTAGAAATTGCCTGTTACATCTTCAAATACAAAGTCTTCTCTTGCATCGGGATAGAAGCTGTCAACGGTTACGTTGTCCATTACGAGGTTTTCAACGTGACGGAAGTAAATTCCTCTTGCGGGAAGAATGTTTCCGTAGCTGTTGATTTCGGGATAGGGACCGCACTCTTCCGGAACTTCCTTCTTGTATTCCTTAACACCGCCGTTTACCTTTAAGTGAACGTTACGGAGTGTAAGGTTTTTGATGGGCTTTCCGGGAAGACCGCACATGTTGTTTGAGAACTGCCAGGGTGTGTCCTGACCGTTGTACTTAAAGTCAATGGTGTTGTTCTTATTGTTTCTCGGATCGAAAATCCAGGGATACTGGAACCATTCCTGAGTCTGGAAGAAGTTGTAGTATGCAGGAACGATGTCGTAGGGAACATAAGGGCCGTCAGCCGTGATGTTTTCAAAGGTGATGTTTCTGATTTCGCCGATTTCTCTTCCTTCGGGACCTCTCATTCTCTTACCCAGGTGAACGAATAAAAGTCCGTTTGTGTTAACCATTTCAACGTTTCTTACGGTGATTCCGTCAATTATTGCACCGTCAACGCTTTCGATGGAGATACCGGAAATTCTGGAATCGTAAATGTAAATGCCGTTGATGTCAATATCTTCGAAGCCGCCGTTGGTTTCTGTACCGAACTTAATCGCGGAACAACGGCTCTTTAAGCGGCAGTCTCTTATTCTTATATCCTTACAGATATCAATGCGGTTTAAGGTGTAGGAGGATTTAAATACGATGGCATCGTCACCTGCTTCAATGTCGCAGTCGTAAATGTCAACATTTTTGCAGTTGTCGGGGGAAATACCGTCGATATAAACCTTCATCTTTATGCCGTGGATGTCCACATCGTTACAGCCTGCAAAATAAATTGCAAGGTCTGTTGCATACTTAATTTCAAAGTCGGCAAGAACCACGTTGTTACATTCCTTAAGAGAGATAGGCTTGGGTCCTCTGTGAACGATTTTTCTTACGTCGTCCTCATCCCATACGGAACGCATATCGATTGTTGCCTTACCTGTTATGGAAATGTTGTTAACACCGATACCTACAAACATACCTAAATGGAAATAGGTGTGTGACTGGTCCTGATAAATGGGGAAGTCGATTTCTTCCTGCTGTGCAAAATCGTAGAAATTGAGGCTTCCTAAAATGAAGGTGCCTTTTTCAAATTTGATATGTACATTGTCCTTTAAGAAAACGGTTGCAAGCACATAAATTCCCTTGGGAAAATAAACTGTGCCGCCGCCCTGTCTGGTTGCTTCGTCAACCGCCTTCTGAATTGCGGGGCTGTCTAAAGTAATACCGTCTGCCTTGGCTCCGAAATCAAGAACATTGAATATTTTTGTCATAGTTAATTACCTCCTTAACTGTTTAGTCTTATTTTAGTATAAAGGAAGAAAAAAGTCAATAAGGAAAGAAAGATTGTGCGAAATTTAAGAAAGATAATGATAAAAGGTGCTATGGATTTTAGCTTTTTCAATTGACAGTAGTAGTTAAAAGTTATATAATGAAGGTATTGAAAAGGAGGAATTGACATGAGAAAATACTTGCTTCCCGAAACGGGTAATTTCTACAAGGGAAATCTTCACACTCATACCAATGTATCCGACGGTTCTATGAGTCCCGAGGACGTAAAAAATATGTACAAGGATGCAGGCTACAGCGTGGTCGCTTTTACGGATCACGATATCGTGGCGCCGCAAAATCATCTGACGGATGATGAGTTTCTTGCCATTACGGGTATGGAAAACTATATAAATACACCCATCATAAGAAGAAAAGACTGGGACTTTAACTTTATGCAGACATATCATCTATGCTTCCTTGCCAAGGATCCTGATAATGTGGTTTGCCCCGCCTTTGCCGAGCAGTATGTGGAAAGACCGCACAGCCTTGCCTATATGACAGAGGATATGAAAAAATACGCTTACGACAGAGAGTACAGTCAGGCTTTTGTAAACAAGATAATAAAGGAAGCCAACGAAGCAGGCTTTTTAGTTACATACAATCATCCCGCCTGGTCACTTCAGAACTACAAGGACTACGGCGAGCTTGAAGGATTATGGGGAGTTGAAGTATATAATACCGCAGGTGCAAGAGGCTTTTTCCCCGACAACAATCAGGCATTCGTTGATATGATTATGGAGGGGAAGAACGTATTCCCCGTTGCGGCAGATGACTCCCATACATTAAATTCCGCTCTCGGCGGTCACGTATGGATAAAGGCGGAGAAACTGGAATACAAAACCATAATGGATGCTCTTGAGCGAGGCGACTTCTATGCATCCACCGGCCCCGAAATAACAGAGCTCTTTGTTGAAAACGAATGTCTTTTCGTAAAGACCAAGGGGGCAGAGGCGATTTATCTTAATACAGAGTGTCGCTTTGGCTCTATAGTCAAAGGCAAAGACGAGGTTGGATTTAATCTCAAGGATTATCTTACGGTTCTTCGTGCCGAAGATTGCCAGGACCCCTTCCGTCCCTTTGTAAGAGTAACGGTAAGGGACAAGGACGGCGGTATGGCACAGACAAGAGCGTACTTTTTAGATGAAATAGGATTGCTTTAATAAGAAAACGGATGCTAAATAATCAGCATCCGTTTTAATTTTTATGAAAGCCTTAGTCGCCGAAGCAGATATCCATGTTCTTTGCGATTTTTACAAGCTCGCCGTTGGGATCAACGGGCTTGAAGTTTCCGTGGATATCGTTTGAGGGAATTACAACCTCAAGGGGAACTGCAACCATTTCGTTATCGCGGAGAGCAACCATGTGCTTTTCGTTTCCTGCCATAAGAAGGTCGATTGCCGCACTTCCGTAACGTGTGCAAAGCACTCTGTCGGAAGCAGAGGTCATACCGCCTCTCTGAACGTGGGAAAGAGCAGAAGCTCTGCACTCAACGTCAAGGATATCTTCGCTTATTGCATAGCCGTTCTCGTCGCGCTCGGAATTGAGCATATTTTCGATAGTGGTTGCAAGAAGCTTGCCGATACCGCCGAGCTTAACTCCGTCGGGAGAAAAGTCCTGAGTGATTGCGGTAACTGCGTTTCCGTCGGGAGCGGGAGCACCCTCTGCAACAACAACGATGGAATACTTCTTGTCGCTCAAAAGGGCCTTTTTAACTCTGTCCTTAATCTTTACGATATCATAGGGGATTTCGGGAATGATAATAGCATCCGCACCGCTTGCGATACCTGTGTGAAGTGCGATGTGTCCGGCGTCACGGCCCATAACTTCAAACACCATTACACGGTGATGGCTTCTGCCGGTTGTCTTAAGACAGTCAACAGCTTCGACGTTTCTGTTAACGGCTGTATCGAAACCAAAGGTCTGGTCTGTGGAGTTAAGGTCGTTATCGATAGTTTTGGGAACGCCCATTACGCGAACGCCCATTCTTGAATAGTCACGGCCGGATGTAAGGGTTCCGTCACCGCCTACGATTACAAGAGCATCGATGCCTGCCTTCTTGATGTTTTCAACTGCAACGTGGGAAACGTCGTCGTAAATCGGCTTTCCGTCTTCGCCTCTTACGATACCGTTCTTATCACGTCTGGGATACTTGAAAAGATTGTCCTTGTTGGAATTGTAGAGGATTGTTCCGCCATCGCCGATGATTTCGTCAACGGTGTCAATGGTAAGGGGAACCATCTGGCTTTCACCAAGGTAAAGTCCTCTGTAACAGTTCTTGATACCTACGCATTCAAGACCGTATTTGTTAATCGCTGTATAAACAACGGCACGGATAACAGCGTTAAGTCCGCAGCAGTCGCCGCCGCCTGTCATTATACCTATTTTCTTTATTTCACTCATATTAAAACCTCCGGGTCTGTTTACGTTGTAAAATTATGTTACTATATAATACTACAAAATACTTGAGATTGCAAGTTTTTTCACAATCCGACAAAATATTTGTGATAAATGTTTAACGCACTTGTCAAAAAAATGACAGGTTTTGTATATTTTGCCTTGCAAAGCACGGTTTATTCATTTGAAATATAAAATATTATATGAATTTTTTGTGTATTCGGTTGCAATCCGATAAGATTTTTGGTATAATCTATTAAAATTCAATGAAAGGGGCAGACTTATTATGCCTTTGTTTTCAAATAATTATGACACTCCGGGACCGGGAGTTCCGGAAAACGAAGAACAAAAGATAGGCCTGTTGCGTTACTTTATAGTAATAGGAAGGCATTTCTGGGATTTGGGGATTCTTAATATAATGTACTTTTTTGCGAGTATTCCTGCCATACTGGCATATTTCTTTGTAGCGGCACTTGCGTTGCCGCAGTCTGTGTCGGAATATTCGGGGTTTGTGGCGGTGATGATGGGTATCATGCTGCCGGCATTTCTTGGAAATGGTCCTGTCAGAATGGGAATATGTTATGTTCTTCGTAATTATTCGGCAGAAAAGCACGCTTTTATGTGGAGTGACTTCAGGCAGTATGCAAAAAGATCCTTCCTTCGCGGAACGATTTTCTTCCTTATTAATATAGTATTCGTTTATGTTATTTGTTTGGATGTAAGTTTTTACTTTGAGGTGGCACGCACCGGAGCTTTTATAGGACTGATTTCTATCTATCTTGCGATTTTTCTCTTCCTTATATATATAGTGTTTAATTCCTACTTCCATATGCTCTCTGTAAGCTTCGATATGGGAGTGAAGGAAACGGTGAAAAAAGCTTTTGCTCTGACTATGGGAAAGCTTCTGCAAAATATAGCGTGTGTTATAGTGGGGGTTGCTTTTGCTGTACTGATATTATGGATTATGCAATCTTGGCCTATAATGATGTTCCTCTTGCTGCTTTTGGGATATTCTTATATAATGCTGCTTCTCGATATGAACAGCTTTTCGGTTGTAAGGAAATATATGGCAAAAGAAGAGGAAAAAGAGTCATAAACCACCATATATAAAAATGCACAAACGCCGCGGGAAAAATCTGCGGCGTTTTGTAGAATAATTCGTCGAAAAAAGTGTTGACAAATAATGGCGGGTGTGTTAAAATAGCATCTGTTGCAAGTGAGCGGCAAGTACCTCTTAAAAATAATTTGAAAAAATTAAAAAAAGTACTTGACAAACCTGT
>JAZQAZ010000037.1:0-45380 GCA_045545475.1 Clostridia bacterium
TTGAGAAAGTCCCGGCAATAGAGGGAGATACCTATAAGGCTCTCTATAAGTACTTAAATATTCTTGAAAGCGAGTATGGGAAAGACAGAGACCTGGATAAAGACGATGGCGGTTACGTTCTCTATGCGGAGAGAGGAACAAGCCTTGAAGAACTCGAAACATATTTTGACTATTCAAGATATCTTTTGGAGTTTGCGGAAGGTAATGATAGTGGCGAAATAATAACCGCAGTCTACCTGCTTGGAAATGATTACGGAGTTGTCATAGTAATGCATAAGGAAGATGCTCCTGAAGAAATCTTAAAGGAATTGGGGTGATTTTGTGGGATATACCTGGGATGAACTTTTTGAGCGTGCCATAGACCGTCCTTTTCTTTCTTCTGAACTTAAGGCAAAGGATAATGCAAGGTTTTTGCTCAGCGTATTAATACTTGAAGAAGAGGGTTATGACATTGAGGAATGCGAGTGTCCCGAGGACGAAATAGAAGCTTTCCAGGCTAAAAGAAAAGAGCCTTTGCTTTTTGATGAAAACGGAAATTTTATAAATTTGAGAAAGGAATGAGGTTAATGTTTGGATTCCCGTCAGAAAAGATAGTCGAAGAACTAAGGAAAGAATTCCCGGAAGGAACAAGAGTTGCCCTTGTGAAGATGGACGATCCCTATTCTAAGTTAGTCCCGGGAGACAAAGGAACCGTCAAGTATGTGGATGATGCAGGAACTATACACGTAAGATGGGATTGCGGTAGTAGCCTTGGAGTGGCATATGGAGAAGATGCTTGCAGAAAGCTTAACGAAAAAGAAATCGAGGAGGAGCAGAATGAGGTATAAGGTAAAGATACGTGAGACACTTGAAAGGACAGTTGAAGTGAGCGCTAAAAACGAAGAGGATGCAATAGACAAAACAGAAATGCTGTACGATAAATGCAGTATAGTCTTAGACGCTGAAGACTTTGAAGAAGTAACATTTACGATTCAGGAATAAGAAAGGAAGATAAAGATGATAACTGAGAAAGATACTATAAAATGTGAGGCAATATTCAACGATGAACATACACACCGCTTTTTGTGGAGAAGAATGTGGGACAAGGACAAGCCCATGGCAACGGTAGTTATGCTTAATCCTTGCCATGCAGATAACGTCATAACCGATACAACGACAGCGCTTGTTGTGAACAATGTCGCAAGACTTGAAAAATATGGTGGAGTAAACATAGTTAACCTGTATTCGCTATTGACAAATAAGCTTAACTTCCGTTGGAACTCCGATGAAGACCTTAACGAGGAAGAAAATGATAGCTACATAAAGAAAGCTGCGGAAGAAAGCGATGTAGTAATACTGGCATGGGGTAAAGGTGCCGACAGTAATCAAAGAATAACAGAAAGAGCCGTGGATGTGATAAACCTTCTTAATCATCTTGAGGACAAGCTCTACATCATCAGTGATGGCCTGAGAAAGGGCTTGCATCCGCTGACACCTACGATAAGAAATGGGTGGACTCTTGAGCCGGCAAAGATACGCAAGGATATTAGAGAAAAGGGCGATAAGGAAGAAGGAAATGCTTCTGATTTTGTTGTGGTAGGAGAATGTATGGAAAACAAAGAAGATGATATCTCCGGGGATACCTCAGTAAATAATGAGGAAGAAAGCGTCCCTGCATAAGCAGGAACGCATAAAAAATAGGCTGGGAGGTGAGAAAAGCCTATGATCCGTACAAATAACCGTGTAGCTCTCTATGCAAGATTCAGTTCTGACAATCAGCGCTCCGAGAGTATAGATGCACAAGTGCGTGCAATGAAAGCATATTGTAAACAGCATAACTTTGTCATTGTCGATACTTATGTGGATGAAGCAAAGAGTGCAACGACAGATAAGCGACCGGCATTCCAGCAGATGATATCCGACAGTGCCAATCACGGCTTTGACATTTTGCTTGTACATAAGCTTGACAGATTTGCCCGTAACAGATATGACTCTGCGGTATATAAAAGAGAACTAAAGAAGAATGGTGTGCAGGTTTACAGTGTTCTTGAAAACTTGGATGACAGTCCTGAAAGCATCATGATGGAAGCTGTATTAGAAGGCATGAGCGAATACTATAGTCAGAACCTTGCCAGAGAAACTATGAAGGGAATGCGAGAAACAGCCTTACAATGCAAGCATACAGGAGGAAAACCGCCTCTTGGATACGATGTGGATGAGGTCTCAAAGCGTCTTGTAATAAATCCTGAAGAGGCGGAAACGGTAAAAATCATCTTCGGGATGTACAGCGAAGGCTATGGATATTCTCCCATACTTGAGAGGCTGTGGAAAGAAGGAAGAAAAACAAAATGTGGTAAAGATTTTGCGAAAAACAGCCTTTACAGCATCTTGACTAACCCCAAATATCAAGGAATGTATGTATTTAACAGAAGTTCTGCTAAAAGCATAGCCGGCACAAGAAATACTCATTCATATAAAGATGATGACGAAATAATCGCCATTGACGGTGGGTGCCCTGAGATAGTATCTAAAGAGATATACGATAAAGTGCAAAAGAGAATTACGGAAAATAAACATACGGGAGGTAAACATAACGCTAAAAGAACATATCTTCTGTCAGGACTTATCTATTGCAGGGAATGTGGCAAGGCAATGGTAGGTAATGCACACTATTCGGGAAGGAATAAGTCGCTTTATATTACCTACAAGTGCCCCTGTAAGAAATATATCTGCAGTAACAGGGAGATTAATAAGGAATATATTGAATCTTATGTCATACGATTGCTGGAAGATAAAATATTCAATGCGAGAGCTATAAAACAAATATCAGATAAGATTGATAAAAGAGCAGAATATGTAGGAGACGAAAGAAGGGATAATGTATACGACAAGGAACTGGAAGAGGTTAAAGAAGCTTTGAAAAATGTAGCCGATGCCGTTGCTTCGGGACTGATGTCAGAAAGTCTTATAGCTAAGCTTAATGAGCTTGAAGGAAAGAAGGCGGAACTTGAGAAAAAGCTTGCTGAAGGAAGCGAGAGACGCGAATATTCAAAGATTGACACGGGACTTATACTTTCGGGATATGCAGAGGTGAAAGAGGCAAAAGCTTCTCCGCTTTACCGTACCTTTATATCGGAATTTATTGAAAGGATAAATGTGGGAAAGTATACGGTAAGTATAACCTTGAAGACCGGATTGGATATGTTTCCGGAACTAGATACGACCATAGAAGTGAGAAGACAGGAGATATATGAAAGAAAAACGGCATAGGTATAACTGTATTTGAGAAAAAACTTCTTAAAAATGTAAGTGAGAGGTGATGAGATGAGAAAATTATTAGAACATATATGGTGCGATAACATATCTCCGCTTGAGAAGCAGATAAATGAGGACACTGAGGTAAAGTATCTGTCTGAATTAACCGATGTTAACAGCGATAGATTGATAAAAACACTGTCAGAAGACCAGAAAAAACTCTTCCTTAGGTATGAAGAAAGCGTTGGAAGGATGAATTCTGAGATAGAAAAGGCTACTTTTATCTACGCTTTTCGACTTGGAGCGATGCTGGCGATAGAGATTTTGACAGAAAAATGAAGTGAAAAAAAGAGGTCATGCGAGAGTTAATGAGCTCGCATGGCCTTCTTTTTTTGTTTAGGAAGGTAAAATACTGCACAAATTTAATGCGCTTATAGGAAAATGATGTATACTTTAGAGTGCGATGGAATATTAGCGATTTGAGCCGGAAAGAGGATGAGAATGAATAAAACCCCTATGATGGGCAGGATATCCTTGGCCGTATGATATTTATAATGTTTTATCAAGGATATCCTTGGCGGATGACAAGATGAAGCTGAATTTTAATAAAAAACATAAAAAATAATCACTAATGAAAATTGAGGGCGAAAGACACTCGACCTCATTTAGTCAAGTAAAGACTGGCAGTTTTAACTATTGTAAACTGTCAGTTTTTCTTTTTTGAAAAAAGTTTTTTTCAACAATCCATTATACCCTACCACGTTTGCACGAGCGTGTCAACAGGTAAGGTAATTATTAAAGAATGGAAGGTTGAAAAAAATGGAAAAAACAAAGAAGTCTTTTGGCAGAATAGCGAATGAGTCTAGTGTCCACAGTTATGAAGAGGAATCGTTGAGAAAAACAATCCCTTCGTACATCGACAATTGCCTGACAGCATTTGGAACATCTCTAAAAAAATTGCGTGATTCAAGTGAAAGAGGACAGTATGAGAGATATGCTATAAACGAAAAATTAAGTGACTATCTTAAATCTGCTATGAGAAGAGAAAATGGAAAGAATAAAAGAAATCGAAAAGGTGAAATAGACAAAAGTGTTGAAGGACCACTATATAATCCGCAAATACTTGGGGAAACGCTGCTTGTTGTCAAGAACTTCGTTCAAGAAAATTTCTCAAGTGTAGAATGCAACGGTGAAGTGGAGCAAATAAACATGAAAATTTCCGAGATTGAAAGGAAATGTGATGAAATGATAGAGTCACTCAAAAAAACAAAGAGCGTCTTAAAGGAAAATAAAATAACATTAAAAAAATGAAATAAGAGAAAATAGGAAGCGAAATTAATATTTTTCTTCCTCGTGATAATAATGGCAGTATATGGTACAATGAAGATATAACGAAGAAATGCAATGAAGTCATTGCATTTTCTCCGAATACTCGCGAGTAGATGTGGAATTGCTCATCTGCAATTCAACATCCCATTTGACGACAGCTAACGGTGCGACATGCGCAGTCGTATTGTTGAATTTGTGAAGAGAGGTGATTTTTATGAGGGTTTTTGGGCTTTGTTGACTTTACGGACAGCTACCTTTTTCCGTTATGCATCATGGAACGTATCAGCGCACATGAGGCTGGATACTCCGTGACGAATAAGTCGGGACAGGTTTTAGCAGAAGTTGAGGCAAACAATAGCAAGAAAGCTTTTATGCTGGAAGAATTCAATCCTTAGAAGGGAAATAGGAATATATTTCTGGCTATATTACATAAAGAAAAAAATAGAAAACTCCGTAAGCTCCTGCGGGAGCTCGCAGTTAAAATTATTAAAAAGGTGGTAATTGAAATGGCAACAAGAAAAGAAAAAACTACAAAATCCAGAACTGCAATCAGACCGGGAATATATGAGGCGATAGTCACTGCGTGCGGCTATGACGATTCATATGCAGGGGACGGTGCATTCAGTGTGACGTATGAGCTCACGAGCGGTAATGGTAAAAAAATTAAACATTCTGAGGTGTTCTTTGACAATGATTACAACGACCGTACATGGGAGTTTAAGGAACATCTTTATAATCTTGGCATCACAGAAGAAAACCTCGAAGATTTCGTGGGTTGTAAAGAGCGCATCATAGTAAAAAAGATTGTAAGAAATAACCGCGCCCTTCCAGGTATCGTTGAAAGGGAATTTATCTCTTTCCCAGAGGGGGATACCGATGGATTGGCAGCTGAATAAAAAGAGCCATCGTATCGAAGTGTATAATGAGGAAGAAAATGTGTATGCCGACTTTTGTGAGGAAATCGGAGTTCAGGAAGTTCGCAGCAATTTGTTGACGGGCAGAAAAACCGTTATTGGTTACGTGTATGACAAAGTAACAGGTGAGGGATACATGGAACTGAAAAGAAGAGACATCTCAAAGGGCCTCCTGAAAAAGCTAGTTGACTACGGTCTAAGTGTTGTTGAAACCACTGATATGGAGGCAGACTTGATACAGATTATGATGGAGTGTGCCGAAGAGGCACCGCAGCATTACTACCACGATAAGTTGGGCTTCTGTAAAATCGGTAGAGAAACGGCATTTTTGGCTCATTATCCAATAGGCGTGAACGATTCCCTTAAGGCACGTTCGGAGTATATTTACGAAAAAACTAAGCCATTAGGAACATTTGCTTCTTGGAAAGAAGTAGTTAAGAATGAGGTCTTAGGTTACCCTTATATGGAACTTGCACTGGCTATCGGAGCTCTTGCTCCGGTAGCTCATGTGCTAAGGGAAAAACGCGTAATCAGCGATATTCCTATTGTAGCTTTAATCGGCCCATCATCGAGAGGTAAAACAACTTCTTTGAAACTCATGGGTTCAATATGGGGAGCACCTGAAGAAAGTGGTGGCGTGGTAGAAGATTTTAATGCTACGCAGAACGCCTTCTTTGCACAAATGGGCAATGACTTCGGCTTTCCAACAATCGTAGATGACACTTCGTCAGTTCCTGACTGGGATTTCACGCGCATTATATACAACCTTCCGAAAGGCAGAGAAAAGCGTCGATGTAATGGTGATGGTAGCGTTAAATTGACTGCCAAATACTCCGGCGCAATCATTTTTACAGGTGAAAACAGTATTTTCGAACAGACAAATGAAAACCTTGGGCTTTTAGCTCGTCTGTTGGAATTGAGCTTTCCATGGACTGATGATATGGAGCATTCCCAAAGAATTGACTATGGCTGTCGTTGGAATTATGGCACTGCTGTATATCCCCTTATGAAATGGGTGCTAGAAAATCAAGAAGTGCTTCCAACATGGTATAGGGAACAGTATGACTTATTAAACGAGATTATCGAAGATTTTCAACCTGAAACGACGGGTGTGGAATACCGTATAATAAAAATTTATGCACAGATCCTTGTGGCAGCAGTTGTATTAAAGACATCGTTAAGTATTGATGTTGACGTTGACGATATGCGTGATTTACTTGTGGACCACCATTATAAGAAGTATTGCGGCAAAGGTCCAGTAGAGGAAATTATCGCAAATATCAAGGAACAAATTTTAAATAACAACGATAAGTTCCACACTGAAGAAACAGCGGAGTTCGCAGGTAAAATCTGGGGATATAAGTCAGTATACAAGCACCAGAAAATACTTTGGGTTGCAGAGCCCTTCTACAATCAAATGCTTCAAAAAGCAAGAGTTAAAGACATAGAGAAGTGCAATAAACTGTTAGCTGAAGTGGAATTTTTACACAAAGACAAACAGAGGCATTACAAGTTTGTGAAGAGCATATCGGGTACGGATATGCCGTGCTATGGCATATTTATTGGCAAGGAACCCTTGGTAAAGAAAATCGTCAAGAAAAACGCAACCGTGTATGAATGCTCAGGATTATCATACACCAGGAGAGCCTTGATTGAAGATTAAAACTAAAAAAAAGCGGTAGGGCAAACCCTGCCTCTCGAAAATAAATTAATGAAATGAGGAATTAACTATGGTAAAAACAAGCAATATTTCAATCGCTGATGCAATATCAGAGGCAGAAGAATCAATGGCGGCTATGCCTGTTATAACAGGAACCACTCGCGTGGCGAATGGTATCTGTTCACTCAGTATAGTTAACAGTGAAACAAATGGTAAACGTATTAGCTTTAGTAAGGCTCTTAGTGCTAAACTTGATCTTAGCGATAAGGTAAGTATTCTTCCTAACATAAAAACAGGAGAGCTTATTGTATCGAAGAAGATTAAGTCAGAAAAAGCATATCATGGAAAGTTAAGCGGTAAAGATAAAAAACTTTGCTACAATGCAAGCATGGTTCAGTTGGTTACACAAGCTTTTGGTCTTGACTTCTCCGAACGTGTATCAAGATCCTTTTCGACAATAAGATTTCTTGAAGACGGTGATGATGTGGTTGCATTTATAACTTTGAGTAAAGATACCGCACAAACAGAAGTGTACATAAAGAAATCCCCCGTTGATGGCATATCGGAAGACGACGAAATAACTGAAGATTAAATAAATAAACCACCTCTGTCACTTTTGTGGCAGAGGTGGTAATGATAATGAAAGTGAAGGGAATAAAAGATGATGAAAACAGTCTTAATAACAAGAGGAGAGCTTAAAGCCGGAGCATATAAAAGGGCAAAAATCCGTAAGGTCGGAGAGAAAAAGGTCTCTCGAGATGTGGAAACATTGGCAGAAATCTTAAAGAAACTTATTTAATAAATATAAGGAGGAGTGCAACTGCAGTCCTCCCGGAAAGGAGTTCATTATGAGCACAAATAACGTAGGCATATTCACAGAAGAGATTATTGTCAACGGAAGCAATACTAAAACTAAAGACGGTGAAGAGGTAAGGGTCGTTGGATATACCAGATATTCGTCTGATAACCAGTCGGAAAATTCAACGTACTATCAGAGCAATGCCATCAAAAGCTACTGTAAAGCAAAGGGGTATAGGCTTATTAGAATGTACAGCGATACAGCAAAGACCGGTACCAACGGTAATCGTACAGAATTTCAAAATATGCTGAACGCTGCCGGAAATAATCCTCCTTGGACTAAGATAATAGTCTTTTCGTATAGCCGCTATTTCAGAAATACAGCCGGAGCTACGACTATTGAAGCAAAGCTTAACAGTCTCGGCATCGAGTTAGTAAGTATAACCCAAAACTTTGATAATACACCTGAAGGCAGATTAATGAAGCGTATTACATATAATATGGATGAGTATTACAGCGACTGCGTTTCGTTACATACCCATTCCGGGATGAGTGGAAAGGCGGAGCAATGCTTTCATTGCGGAGGAATCCCGCCACTCGGCTATACAGTAAATGAGGATAAAAAGCTTGTCATCTGTGAAGAAGAGGCTGACATAGTAAGAGAGATTTTTGACATGTATGAACAAGAATACTCCTATAAAAAGATGGCGGAAGTTCTTAATGCAAAAGGATATAAAACTAAAGCAGGAAAACCCTTTACCAAGCATTCATTTTCGGCAATTCTTACGCAGGAAAAATACACCGGAGTCTTCGTGTGGAATAGGACCAAAAGAAAAGACGAGAATGGGAGGCGTAATTCTCATCGTTTTAAGCCTTTAGACGAGTACATAAGGGTTGAAAATGGCTGTCCTGCCATCATTTCTCCCGAACAGTTTGATAAGGTTCGTCAGAAGATGACGTCAAGAGTTCATGGTACTGCTAACTCTAAGTCTCGTCAGAACTATATGTTAAGCGGTCTTAAGCTTATGAAATGTGCCGAATGCGGGGCATACATGGTTGGAAATACGGTACGTAGTCATGGTAGGAAATACACAGTATATTCTTGCCCTAACCACAAGGATAAAGGATGCCCTGTTAAAGACATTAAGACAGAGCAGATAGATAAGCTTGTAGCAGGAATGCTTGTACAGGACCTATTTAATAGGCAGGATATAGAAGATATAGAACGCCTTATGTCATCAGATAATGAAATCAATGCCATGAAAATGAAGCTTTCCGGCTTAGAGAGAGCAAAGATAAACGTTGTTACAGCTATTGAAAACTGTTATGTTGAAGAACTCACGGAAGAACTTGAAAAGATTAAATCTGAGGAAAAAGAATTAAGAAAAAAGATTGATAAAATTGAAAACAAGAAGACTATCCTTAAAGGAGAAGCCTTCCGTAAAATATGCAAAAAATTCGGTCGCTTACTTGTGACCTCTAACGATATAACGATAAAGAATTACTTGAAGAAATGCATAGAAGAAATACTCGTAGATAACGAAGGCGTACAGCTTACATTCTGCGAGGCATAATATAAAGGAGCCCTGCTATCATTGAAGATAACAGAGCTTTTTTCTTGGAACGTAATCTCCGAGCAAAAGGACATCGGGAGCATGAAGCCGGAAAATGCAAAAGGAAAGAAAGAAGAAAAAGATGACTCGCAAATGAAGGGGCATGCGAGGTCAAGTACTTTCATTTTCGAGCCATTTAAGGGTGTAGGGTAAATATGTCTTTTGTAGATAAATTACGTATTTACGTGTAAAGTCAGGTATTACAAGGGATAACCGGCGTAAAAGAGACGTGTTTTGTGCGGGGAAACATCGCTATACCATGCGGATATGCAAGTGATAAAAGCTATTAAGATAACTAATCATAAGCCATAGGTTAAGTAATTGTGTATCTCGAGACTTTATTCAAATAGCTTAAATAATTTAATCCATTTTTCGCTATACTCATTTGAAATATCTATTATTTTTTTATTCTTCATAGCCTGTTTGAACGCTTTTGCTAATCCTACCTTCCAGCCATCGGCTAATTGGACTGAATACTTTCTTGCAAATTCTTCTATTTGCGGAACAACCGACTTAGAAGAATCGTATTCATCTTCGAAAGTTGCATCTTCTACATATACAATCAGCTTGGTAAGGTATATGAAGAGAAAAAAGACGCTATAGGCAATGATAATATAAAAATCGTATTAAACTATGCATAAAGAAACCTGTTATCCTTATGGATAACAGGCTGTTTTTTATCAGGAGATAATTGTGACAGATGAATGAGGCTCCTGGTTAATTTGTGACTATACGGATTAAATAAATACGACTTGAAAATGACGGGGATTGCATGGGCAGATAAGCTCATTTTCAGGCCGTTCCCGGAAAGGTGGTTGACCTGTAATTTTATCCTCTTTTCCTCCGAAATTACGTATTTACGTACAAGAGCAGGTGGAACAAGGGTTATCTGTGTAAAAGATACGTATTTTGTGAGAGAAAATTGATTTTTGAACTCGAGATTAAATTTTGTGTTTGGCAATAAGCTCCGTGCTATAAATGAGTTTTTTGACTTCGTATGTACGACTATATGTACATTTGAAATTATCGGGGTTAAAAATTGCGAAATTAGAACCTTTATTATCCATTGTGCTTTGGTATTCAATCCCATCAAAAATAGCTTGTCCATGTTGGTCTGTGATGGACATAACAAAATCACAAATATATTGAGTGGACAGATAGTCTAAAGGCCCGTCGCCTTTGCGCATTGTTCTACTCATTTCTTGATTGATTCTTATTAAGTGTTCGCGATTAATTGCTAATGCCGTACAGTCAACATCTTCGCCAAATGGACTGATTTTATGTATGCGTTTTAAATCTACTACCTTGATAGGTTTCTGTTGTTTAAATGTTCCTATGGTAACGTAATCATACTCTGCGGCACGTATCTCATGGAATGTAGTGCGAATGTTATCTGTTAAATAAAGTCTACTTATTCCAGCAGAGTTTGCTCTTCCGTCAGATGCTTGGCCTTTTTGAGGAGCACCCATTTCACTAGGAGGAAATCCGTCTCGGTTAGTGGAAATTCTCCCTCTGTAAAAACGATGTTTGCCTATCGGAATTTCTTTGATAATATTCAAACAATAGTTTTTTAATAACGGCTTATTTATGAGATCAGTGTGAAAACGATTTTTATGTTTAATGGAGTCTACGAAATCATCCCATTTTTCCGTTTTCAATATAGAGTTTTCCTTTAAATATGATAGATCGTATTTTTCGGGAATCCCTACAAGCCCGCTAAATAGCATCGGGTAGTCTAGAGAAATTGTAGGGGATAAACTTTTGATTATTTCGGATATGCAGTCATCAGGAATGTTGGAAAATATATCCCAATCATTTTTGATTGAATATAGCAAAGAATGCAGATCATCTTTGGGAAAGCTCGACGGCAAATCACATTCTGCGGTATAAACTGATAACAGATTATCGAATATTCCGATTAAAGAGGAATCTTTTTCGGTATTATATATATAGACATTTTTAGAACCGCATATTGGACATTCGCTACGAGTACCTTCTTTATCTATTTTATCTATTATAGCTTTTAGTTCTGCATCTTGAAAGCAATTACTACAAAATCTCATACTATAACCCCATCTAAATAACGTCCAATTAGTTCTAAGTGATGCATTAATGAGAGCTTCTTTACAATACCTAATCCAGGATATGATTCTTCCGCATGGATTTTTTCGAACATTTTTATTCCGAAGGTATCAAGTTTTTTTGATTTATTCCACTCGACTAACTGATCTAACGCCTGATAGAATTTATTTGCGGGGTCGCTTATGTCGTCATTATCTTCGGAAACGAAATGGCGGACTCTTAACTCCATATTGTCATCGAAATAAACAATGTGAATAGCAACTGCATATGGTGCAAATCCTGATTCAGAATATTCATTACCTATTATTGAATAATCAGAAAAGCCTAGATAATTATCTTCTAAGTAATATAAGTGGTCATTTGAAAAAAACTCGTCAGAATCTTCTGAATAATCTTGATTTCTACTTTTTTTGTTGAATTTATCATCAAGAAGTATTCTATCAGTATGAATTTTTCTGAAAGCTGGAGCATATGGAACTACTGTTTTGATGCTATTTTTGTCGTTGAAAGCTAGTTCGTGATATTTGATAAAATCGGGATTAGTGCAGATTGAAATGATTTGAGAATCATCAACTCCGTCTTCATACCAAGAGTTAACTTTATCTGGCATTTCGCTATCGGCTATTATTCCTCGGAGAATTTCGGGTTTTATTGCAATTTCTCTAAGTTTATTAAGATATTTTTCATTTTTAGAATTGCGAGCATCGGTAGCAAAGGAGCCCACCTTAGGATTTCTAATTAATATAATGGGTCGATTTGCTTCGGAAAATGCATCTAAAGTGTTAACTAAAGTTGGTGAGAGCTTTACTGGCTCTATTATGGGGACAATTTTGTTACTTAAAGTAGAATTGCTTAAAAGCTCTTTGATGGCTAATAATTCATTCTGCCTACCTCTTAATAATGGATAATACACTTTATATTCCCTCCTTGAATGGCTTCTCGAGGTATTTGTGAAGCTCGCTTAATTCATAGTTATCATATTTTGAAAAATAAACTAAAAATCTTAAACTGTATGGAATGAGTTCGAAATCTATAATGTCTATTCTGCTTCTCTTTTTTAATTCTTTTAAGTATAAATTATAGAAACTATCGAGAGGTAAATCGCACAACATACGCTTACATTCTCTGTAATAATTGACAGGAGTTACATTTGGCAATGGTTCTTTAATTTTCCTTATAATACTTTCGTATTCGGGTTTGTTGAGAATTTTGAACATTTCTTCTTTGGATAAAGAGCTTCTATACTCTTCAGGCTCTTTAACTCGCTTTAGTATATTTTTGTTAGATAATGCGTATATACCGATAGGGGAATTCTTGAATTTTAAAATCAGTTCTTCAGCTTGTGTTTCGCTAGTTACAACGCAGACATGATCGAAGGCTTTGTAGTAATCATTTATTTGAGAGTCTAATCTTTCAAATGTATCCAACTCTGTTTTTATCTCATATACAACCGCTTTGCCATTTATCATTATGAAATCTGCCTTTGACTTTGCGACAGGAACCTCGGTTAGTGCCGTTGTTGTTTTTAACCTATGTGCGGAGATTATTAATTTATTTAGGAGAGTGTTTTTATAGAAATATTCATTTCTGTATGCTGAATCTAAGCATTCGTATATTTCTGAAATGATTTGCTCGTTGTTTTTTTCAGCATCATATGAAATATTATATCGTTTTACTACGCTAGCTAAAACCGAACGGGGATTATTGTTAACAATAAGAGAGTTAAGGGTGTTGCGAGTAAAAACTCTAGTCAAAATTGTATTGTTATTCATTTGATTATCCCCTTTCCATATATTCATATAACCAAGCATCTACATTATAACACTAAATTATACAGTTGACAACCTCTAAATTAAAGATTTTGCTTATGTAGTTTGTATAAATTAAAATTGAATAGTATTAAGAATATAAGTTTGTTAGAACTGCAAATGGACGGTAACGGGATGATGTACTTTCATTTGCGATGCATGGCAAAAATAAGCACAGTTAAACATATGAAAAAATAGTATAAATTTATAGTCGAACTCACGGATGGATTTCCTCACCATCCCGGCTACTGTACCCGACACACCGAGGAAACCCATATAGCAAATGACTCTATAATGAAAGGTGAAGCGTCGCCTCCACCACGTCGGAACAAGCTAAGCTTGCTCCGACTTTTTTATGCAAAAAAGCCTTCCGCAGCACCGCTGTTCCTGCATTTCCCCAAAAAGCCTAACGCTTTCCGGGGGCCCCTTGTGCACCCTTTGGGTGCTTTTTCTTTTGGCGAAACAATGCAGGGAGTCGAACCCTGAGAGAGTTTTTGCGTTAAGAAAACGATTGATAATCGTTTTTAGCAAAAAGGTGCGAAGAGCGGTATCGAAATGCGAAGCATACGCTCTCCCGTCGCCTCCACCATTCATTAGCGCGTCCGGTGCAAAATTACTAAAATACCCCTCTTGGCCAACATTTACTGGTTTTTAGGTTGTCGCCCCACAGGGGAGAATTGGTTTTGGAATGTTATTTTCCGCTGATAGTGTGCAAAAAAACACGGATATACGTCAGTATGTCCGTGTTTTTTTACTTCTCTGAGACGAAAAATACCTATCCCAAAACTGCAACGCATCCGAAGGACAATTCTCCCCGAGGAGCGACAACCGATAGGGGTATTTGTTTGTCTTACCGAGGATATCTATAAACCGGATATTTTACGAAAAAAGCCTATTTTATTGAAGCTGTCGAGGCTATATTGATTTCAGGAAAGCTTTCGGCAAGGCGATGCTTGCCATATAGGAGAGTTTTTTCTTAAGCAAGAATAAAGAGCAAACTTTAAAAAATTATTGACAATTTGATTCAAAGTGGTAGAATATGCCTATATGTAAAGAAGGGTGATTATTATGTTTAACTCAAATTGGATAACAACAAAGGACTTTATAAACCTTGAAAAAATAGACGTCTATCACAAGGAACACGATAAAAAAACTCTTTCTGAAACACCGGAAGAACTTAAGAATAATCGCTGTCGTTTCAAAAAAACTTTTTTGGCTGCACAGAGCAAAAGCTATAAAATAAAAATATCGGCAGATGATTACTATAAGCTTTACGTAAACGGAAAGTTCGTTTGTCAGGGCCCCGCTCCCGCCTATGAGGATAATTACTATTATAATGAAGCAGATATAACTCCCTTTATTATAGACGGCATAAACCTTATTGCGGTTGAGATTTACTATCAGGGGTGCAATAACCGTGTATGGAACAGTGCCGACAACCGTCAGGGAATGATTGCAGATATATATGAAAATGATAATTTTCTTTTCGGAACGGATGAAAGCTGGGTTTACTCCTATGCAAAGGAATATTCCGGAAGCCCTTCTATCGGCTATAAAACACAATATACCGAAAACATAGATTTCAATAAGGCGGATTCTTCCTGGAAAACAGACTTGAATCTTTCAGGGACGGAAAAAGCTCTGATAAACGAAAAGGATGATCACAAATTTACTTCATGTGTTCCTACCGTTTCGGTTTATACGTTAAAGCCCGAAAGCATTAACAAATTGGGTGTCGGACACTATATCATCGATATGGGTAAGGAATATACAGGTCAGCTTCATTTTAACTTAAAGGGTAAAAAGGACGAAAAAGTAATCCTCCGTCATGGTGAGGAACTTAATGAAGACGGCACTGTAAGGTTTGATATGCGGTGTAATTGCCGCTACGAGGATGTGCTTACACTCTCAGGCGGAACTGACGAAACTGACTTTTACGACTACAAGGCTTTCCGATATGCCGAAATCATCTCAGAAAGTGACTCGGTAATTGAAGATAGCATCGAAATGATTGTGCGCCATCACAAATTTGATGATGAAGGCTTTTACATAAAATCAAGCGAACCTTTGCTGGAAGATATCTGGAAGATATGTGCACAGGCACTTAAAATAGGTGTACAAGAGGGATATCTTGACTGCCCCTCAAGGGAAAAAGGACAGTATTTGGGAGATTTTGTTGTAAGCGGTCTTGCTCATATGTATTTAACGGGCGATAGCGAAATGTATAAAAAAACGCTCCGCGAATTTGCCCTGTCATCAAAAATCAGTAAGGGAATAATGGCGGTTGCTCCGGGCTCATTTATGCAGGAAATTGCGGATTTTTCCCTTCTTTATCCCAGAGCAGTATATAACTATTTTAAGTATACGAACGATACGGAATTTATAAAAGAAATTCTTCCTGTACTTGACGGACTTTTAGAATATTTCAAAGGCTACGAAAACGAGAGAGGGTTACTTGAGGGAGTAGTTGAAAAGTGGAATCTTGTTGATTGGCCCGATAACCTTCGTGACGGTTATGATTTTGAACTTAAAAATCCTCCGAAGGCTGAGGGGTGTCACAATGTAATAAATGCTTACTATTATTGTGCACACAAAACCGTTGAAGAAATAAAAAAGACAGTCGGCATAGAGTGCGAAGGATATTCGGAAAAGGTAAAGAATGCTTATATTGCAGAATTCTACAAAAAGGATATGAAGCTTTTTACAGATACAAAAGAATCGGATCATACATCCCTTCATTCAAATGCGCTTCCTGCCTGCTTCGGTCTTGTGCCGGATGAAGCAAAGGAAGATATCAGAAGACTCATTATGGAAAAAGGGCTTTGCTGCGGAGTGTGGTTCTCTTCCTTTGTGCTTGGTGCACTTTCTGAGATTGGTGCTTATGAAGATGAGTTTGCTCTTATTACAAATAAGGGAGAGCATTCCTGGTACAATATGATAAAAGAAGGAGCGACCACCTGCTTTGAAGCCTGGGGCAAGGAGCAGAAGTGGAATACCAGCTTGTGTCATCCATGGGCGAGCAGTCCTGTAATTGCGGTAATTGAGGATTTTCTCGGAGTAAAGGGAGGCTCAACAGGAGAGGCTCATATGCCAAAAGGCGTAAAGATAGAGGTTACGCTTCCGAAAATCGGAAAAGTTGCTTATTAACAAAATATCCCGAAAGCATTTGCTTTCGGGATATTTTTATTTTGAACTGCTTCTTGTTTCCGATGGCCTCATACCCATATGCTTTACATATGTTCTGGTGAAGTAGGAGAGGTTGTGAAAGCCGCATATTTCCGAAATTTCGGAAATGCTTTTATTTGTTGTGCCGAGGAGCGATTTTGCATCTAAGCAACGCAGGTTATTGATATAGTCTATGATAGACATTCCGGTTATAATTTTGAACTGAGTTGAAAAATATGATCGACTGTAGTTACAGGCTTTGACAAGCTCATCTATTGTTATTGGATTGCGGTAATTTTTGTTTATGTACCAGATGCTGTTCCATACAGATGTTTCCACCGAATGAGGAGATATTTTCTTTTCTTCCTGCGGTGCCGGAACCGAATGATTTTTGGCAAGCTCAAGTAAAAGAGTGAGTGCGGCGGAGCGTATGGTGGCGTTTCGCAAAGGCTCCGGTGAAGAAAAAGAATCTGCAAGGGATAAACAAAGGTCGCTTATAACAGGACTTTCCACAAATGTATCAAAAATTATTCCTGATAAATAATTCTCTTCGGTAAAGGCTGTGGATATCTGAAACAAATGGTGCGTTGAGGTCTCTGATACAGGCTCTATTGAATGTGATTCTGAATAGTTTGCGATGCAGGCATCTCCGGGAGAGAGAATATATTCCTTGTTATTGGTTGTAATCTTTAATTTTCCCTTCAAAAGATATATGATTTCGATACCGCTGTGATAATGCTCGGTTATTTTTGGAAAATATTTTAAAGAAAGCTCTGTAGTGTTGTGCTGAATGTGCCTGAAAGCCTGGGGCTTTTTGATTACAGTTCGTTTCATACTTTAGCGCCTCCTTTACTACGATTATACTATTATTAACATTGTTTTGTCAATAAAAAAAGAATAATTGTGTCAAAGTATGGAAAGTATTGTGCCTTGAAAAAGGCTTATGCGGGTGATATAGTAAAATGTGTAAAGAACTATTTGTGATATAAGCATTTTAAATGTTTATATATGTTTCCTTCCTGCGGAAAGTCTTGGGGATTTACCGCAGAATGCCTTACGCACGCAGAGGCGTTTTGTGTTAAAGACTAAAGACTGCCGCAGCCGGATGACTTTTCACCATCCGGCATCCCTCCGGGGGAAACCCCGGAGGAAACCAAAAAGCAAAGAAAGAGGGATTGTAATGAAAAGAATTTTGTGTATTTTGCTTACGGTAGTACTGATGCTTTCCTTCTGCGTAATTTATGCAAATGAAGACATTGTACTGCTTGTTTCGGATGCGGACTACAACAAGGAGGTAACCGTAGCAGACGGTGTGGCAAAAAACTTTGCCAGAGGAAAGTATCTTGGCTTCAAGGACGTGGATATGACAGGAATTTCCTCTGTTGATATGTATGCCGATGCTAAGGTTGTGGGGTGGTCTAACGGAGCGGCAATGCGAGTGATGATTGACGATCCCGTAACAGGCGATCAGATTGGAACAATCGTGGTAAGCGAATCCGGCGAAAAATATTCAGCTTATATAGAAAGCGTAAGGGGAATTCACGATGTGTATTTCGTGGAAAGCTATTGGGACGGATTGCTTGATAACTTTTTAGTATCAAAGTTCGTGCTTAAAAAGACGGCTTATGAAGATACTGCACTCATCGACTGGGTGTCTGACGACTACATAAAGGATTTCTATGCCGACACATGGGTTGCGACAGACGATTTTGGCCGTAAGGTGGCAGACTTTGAAGAGGTTGGCGCACCTAAGGAAGACAGAGAAGTAATGATGATGTTCTGGAACTGGCTTTCGGGAAACGGAACAAGAAATGTGAAAATAATATCGGAGGTTATAAATAAGTATCCGGATGCCATGACAAATGCCAACAGCGAAGCCTGGAAGGGAATGGATGAGTTTTTCTGGGATGAGTCGGTATACGGCTTTTACTCAAGCTTCGATTATTGGGTATACCGTCAGCAGATAGAGCTTCTCGCAACGGCAGGGGTTGACGCTATTATGCTTGACTACACCAATGGCGTAAATATATCAGAGGCTTGGAACATACTGGTAAGAGCGCTTCGGGATGCGAAGAAGGCAGGAATTGATGCTCCGAAGTTTGCACTTTATGCAGGAAATAAGACTGCAACGGTACAATACGGATTGCTGGCATCAGTGTACAATATAGCTTTTGTGGAGCACGATTTTACAGATGTGTGGTATCACTTGGACGGAAAGCCTCTTATAATGGGCCCATCAAGTGCAAAGAGTGCTATGGGTGCTGTAAATCCCGCCGATACCGAAGGTGTGGAATTTATAAATAATATAACAGACTTTTTCACATGGCGTCCGGGCGGAAGACATACAGAGCCTTCCGACGATGAGCTTTGGGCATGGCTTGAGCCGTTCCCTCAGGGGGAAAGACGTGGCGGAATTAAAGAAGACGGAAGGCCTGAGATGGTGACAGTGGGAATGGCGGCAAATATTCCGTATTCTCAAGGTGAAAATTATTCATCCTATGCATTCAGCCTTCCTTATGTAATGGGTAAAAATTATTCATACGCTTTTGGTGAGGATTATTCTCCCGATGCGGACAGAAAAGCATTTTTCTTCCGTGAACAGGCAAGATTTGCTCTTGAAGCAGATCCCCATATTGTATATGTAACAGGCTGGAATGAGTACACCGCCGACAGACAGAGCGACTTTTACGGATATAAAAATGTATTTGTAGATACTTTTGACGATGCAAGAAGCCGTGATTTTGAGCCTGTTAAGGGAAGATTGGGGGACGATTATTACAATCTTTTGGTAGATTTCATCCGTAAATATAAAGGCGTAAGAAAAGCACCGGTAGCGGGAAATCCTGTTACTGTAGATGTTTTTGGCGATATAAGCCAGTGGGACAGCGTTACACCTTCTTATTACAATTATGAAGGAATTGACAGAAACGGAACATCAGGCTACTTAAATCCCGAGACAGGCAAGGTTTGGACATATACTACAGAATCGTCAAACCGTGTGGTATTTTCGAAAGCATCACGTGACAGCGAAAATATTTATTTTATGGCAAAGGCCCCCGAAGGAAAGAGCATAGCATCAACAGCACTTTACATAAATGTGGACAGAAATCCCGCAACGGGATGGGAAGGCTTCGACTATGTGGCAGGAAGAGGCGGCACTGCTTCAGTTGAAAGCCTTGCATCTGATAAAACCACAGCTTACATCGGAGATGCAACTGTTGTAAGAAACGGAAACGTAATGCAGATAAAAATTCCGAGAACATTGATAAATGAAACGGGAACAGCAGATTTTGAATTCAAGTGGGTTCACGGAGAATTCAGTTCCGTTACCGAGCTTTACAGCCTTTCAAATACGGCACCCGTGGGAAGATTCAGCTATCTTTATACAGAAATTGAGCAGAAGACTCTGACGGATGAAGAAAGAAAAGCACTCGGAGACGGAAGCATCCTTAAGGCAGGTAGTACAAGGATGATAACCTCCGGAGGAATTATGACGGTTTATGAAAAAGACACAGCCGTAACGCCCTTTGAAATGAATAATACACTCTACGTTCCCATGGAGACGTTTGAAGAGCTTCTTGTAAACGGAAAAGGCAAGGTAAGATATAACTACCTTTCAAATATTTTCTACTTCTACAATTATGAATTTACCGAGGACCTTAAGGGCCTTTCTGAAAACAACTGGTATTATACTGTTGTGGGTTCAAATGAGGCAAGATGCAACGGCGTTTTGACGAATATTTCAGCACCCGTCAGCGTAGTGGGAGATAAAATTTATGTTCCAATAAGCCTTTTTGCAGAATGTATGGGTAAAAAGGTTACAAATGTTGGCAACGGTGTTTACTTAATCGGGGATGCAGCGGTTGATGCATCGGCTTTAAGTCTTTCGTATATAGGTTAAGGAGGGATTTTGGTTGAACAAATTAGGTATTATATTTTCGCTTGAAAATATCTTAAACGAAAAAACCGAAGACCTTTTCAGCTTTGGTCTTGACACGGTTCAGCTTAGCTGCTGGTGTCCTGAAAATCTTACATTGGAAAATGCGGAAAAGGTCAAGAAAATTCTTGCGAAGGGGAATCTTACAGCAACATCCGTATGGGGCGGCTGGTCAGGCCCTGCTGTATGGAACTTTGTTTCGGGACCTAAGACGCTTGGTCTCGTTCCGAAGGAATATCGCTTCCACAGAATGCAGGAATTAAGACGTGCCGTTGACTTTGCTGCGGCAGTCGGTGCTACGGATATGGCAACTCATATGGGTTTCATTCCGGAACAGCCCTGCTATGAAGAATACAGAGGCCTGGTTGAAGCGGTAAAATGGGTTGGTACTTATGCAAAGAGCAAGGGAATATGGTTCAATTTTGAAACAGGCCAGGAAACTCCCACAACCTTGATGAGAACAATTGCTGATACAGGTCTTGATAACCTTGGCGTAAACCTGGATCCTGCAAACCTCATTATGTACGGCAGAGCAAACCCCGTTGATGCTGTAGGTATTTACGGCGACAGGATAAGAGGTGTGCATCTTAAGGACGGCAACTATCCGACAGGCGACTTCTCAAAGCTCGGTTGCGAAACAAAGGTTGGAGAAGGATCGGTAAACTATCCCGCATTCATCAATAAGCTCGTTAAGGAACAGGGCTATAAAGGTGACCTTTATATCGAAAGAGAAATTTCCGGTGCACAGCAGATTGCGGATATCAAGGACACGATCGTATATATAAAAGAACTACTCAGATAAAAAATAGTGTTAACGGTTGCACTAATCGGTTATGTCAGACCGGATAAAATATGCATTTTTCATCTGACTTAACAAAATGTGGAGGAATTGATATGAGTATTAAGAAAAATACAATAGCTTCGCTTTTTCTGGCAATGGCATTGTTTTTCAGCATTATACCGCTATATGCAAGTGGTGACGTTTGTCAGAACGATGCGACGGGCAAGAAATATTCCGCAATAAAAGATGCAATGTATGAAGCAAACGGAAAAACCATAACTCTCCTTTCGGACACTTATCTGCCCGCCGGAAACCTTGGAACAAACGGCTACACCTTGAAGGGAAACGGTCATAAGCTTATTTTGGAGGGAGATGTTACACTCCTTAGCGAAAAAGGAGCGGTTTTCCAGGATATCACAATTGACTTAAGCGGATTTCACTTCGCAGTAACCGAAAACTCGGGAGACAGTGTCATTACCCTCGGAAATGGAACTATCGTTGAAAACGGCTCGGGTACAAACGGCGGTGCGTTTTTGGTTAATGCAGGTGCGGAAGTAATAATGGAAGACGGAGCCGTTGTAAGAAATTCTGTTGCGGCAAAAGGCAGCGGCGGCGGTTTCTTCTTAAACGGCGGAACGCTTATAATGAAAGGCGGAACAATTGAAAACTGCAGCAGTATAAACCGAGGCGGCGGTGTTCTTGTAAACGAAACGGGAACATTAAAGCTTTCAGGAAGTGCAAAAATTATAAACAATAAAAGTACAAGCGGTCAGAGAGGCCCGGTAAACAATGTGGAAGTAAGAGATGCCGACGGATTTATTCTTTCGGGAGCCTTTACAGGAAGTGCAGGTCTTCGATATGACGAAGGCGGCGAAGGCGTTCCCTTCGGTATTATTGAAGGAAATGTTTCGGGTGCCGATAAAATTTTATGGGATATTGATAATTCCTTAGTCGGATCTGTAAGCGGAACAAATCTTGTGATAGCAAAAGGCGGAAGTGCCAACAGCTCCGGCACAAGCACAAGTTCATCGGAAAATTCCGGAACAGCTTCCGGTAAAACAGAAATCGTTCCAGGCGGAGATGTATGTTATATAGGAAACGATTTGGGCTCGGGAATTAAATATTCCGACCTTAAAACCGCTTTATATGCGGCAAACGGAAAAACCGTTCATCTTCTTAAAAATACTTATCTTCCCGCAGGAAACATCGGAACAAACGGCTATGTGATAGACGGAACCAATATAGACGGCGGCGAAAACTTCAAACTTCTTGCAGAAGGCGATGTAACACTGCTTAACGATAAGGGAGCAATCTTTACCAACGTAACCGTTGACCTTAATTCTCACCACATTAACGTAAGTACCACAGGCTCGCCCTGTAAGGTGATTCTTAAAGAGGGTGCGGTGTTTGAAAACGGCTCCGGAACAAACGGCGGTGCATTTTTGGTTAATGCAGGAACTGAAGTAATTATGGAAGAAGGAGCCATTGTAAGAAACTCTGTTGCGGCGAAGGGAAGTGGCGGTGGCTTCTTCTTAAACGGCGGAACGCTTACCATGAACGGCGGAAGCATAGAAAACTGCAGCAGTATAAACCGAGGCGGCGGAATAATTGTAAATGAAACCGGTACGCTTATACTGACGGGCAATGCAAAGGTTGTAAACAATAAGAGCACCAGCGAACAAAGAGGCCCGGTAAACAACATTGAAATAAGAGACGGCGACGGCCTTATATTAAAGGGTGCATTTACCGGAACTGCAGGCATAAGCTACGACGAAGGAACCGTCGGAGTTGCAATCGGGATAGCCGAAGGCGGTGCAAGCGGAGCGGAAAAGCTTATCTTCGATAAGGATAATACGGTAAAGGGAAGCATAGCTGACGGAAAAATTGTACTTACAAAGGGCGACGGCACACCTACTCCCGTAGGAAACGGAAAGCCCCTTTGCTACATCGGTACAAATAAGGGTAAAACCTACACCAATTTATCCGAGGCGATAAAAGCATCAAAGGGCGAAACAGTTTACCTTATGGGTGATATGAGCCTTAACACAGGCGGTTCAAGCTACAGTGCAATTATTGCAAATATCGACGGTGGCGGCTATAAAATCAAGGCGGAAAGCGAAATCAAGCTTATCTACGGCTCCCACCTGAAGTTCACTAATGCAACCATTGACCTTAATAACAAAAATCACTTTGTACTCCAGTATACAGGAAAGCTTACTTTGGGAAAGGGTACCATAGTTGAAAATGGTAAGGCGTCCAACGGCGGTGCGGTACTCATTTATCCCGAAGGCGAAATGTATATGGAAGAGGGAAGCTTAGTCAGAAACAACACCTGCGATGGCGGTGGCGGAGGTATCCGTGTTCACGGCGGACTTCTTGTTATGAAGGGCGGAACGGTTACCGGGAACACTTCAAACTCGGGAAGCGGTATCGGCGTAAGTGAAAACGGAAGACTGGTTCTTTCCGGAAATGCCAAAGTCGAAGGTAATATCAACAAGGCAGGTGTTGAAGAAAACATAAGACTCGACTCCAAGGATTACTTAATCTTAAATGGAGAATTTATAGGCTCAGCCGGTGTCACAATGGCAACTGATGCTAAGGAAGGCAGTGCCTTCGGCTTAGCAAACGGTGCTGTTAAGGGAGCAAAGAAGCTTTACCTTGATTCTGACAAGAGTCTTTCAGGTTCCGTAAGCGGAAACGAGCTTGTTTTTGCTAAAACGGCATCTGCAAAGGATTCGGGAACGGGCGAAGTTGTATATAGCGAGCCTGACGGTATAGGCTATGTTGACAAAAAGGACTGGAAGGTGGAAATAAATTCAGGTAACCCCGTAAACTGGCCCCGTTTAATCGACGGTTCGCTTGTTACCTACTGGCATTCGGGATATACCGTTGAAAACAACGCCATTGTTGCAAAGGACGATCCGCCTTTCAATATTGATATAACTCTTCCTGAAGAAACCGTGATTTCTGGCTTTGGTTTTGCTAACCGCCCCGACGGCGGAGCAGGAAAAGTTGCTCACTTAAAGTTCTTCATTGAGGAAAACGGAGAATTCAAGGAAGCAGGAGATTATAAGGTAGGACAGATAAACGGCTTAAGACGAGAATTTTTCACCTGTAACATAAAAACAAAAAAGGTAAGAGTTCAGATACTTGACGGAATGGGCGGTTACGGTTCGCTGGCAGAAATTGAGCTTATTTCGGAAAATAAAAATCTTAAAACAGCCAAAGATTACGAAGACTTCCTTAAAATAACAAAGGAAGACGGACTTTATAAAATTGATAAGTCAAAGGCTTCAGCGTATTACGAAGGAGAAGTATGGGGAGGCCGTATAATACAGAACGTAATCGACGGTGAAGATACATGCTTCCAGAATCAGCCTAAGACAGGTGAACTTGAAATTTTAATAGACCTGGGGGAAAGCTATAATTTAGAGGCTATAAGTCATCAGCCGAGACTGGACGATTCTCCCGGCTACTGGTACAATTACACGATTTATGCGTCAAGCGACGGAGAAAATTATGAAGAAGTAAAGAAAACATTCCTTCGCGATTTCTCATACGACATTGTATTTGACCACTTTGATGAAACGGTAACGGCAAGATATTTCAAGTTTGCAATACACCGCGGCTACAACGGAATAATGAGCTGTACGGAAATTGATTTTTATGAGTCATATGAAGAACAGACAAGACGAATTGAAGAAAGCCGCGAAATTTACAAGCTTGTTATCGGGGATAAAAACATCACTCACAAAAACGGCACGGTAACTCTTGATACCGCACCTTACATAGAAAACGGCACTACATTTATTCCTTTAAGAGGACTCTTAGAGCTTATGGGTGCAGAAATAGCGTGGAGCGACAGAGAGCAGGGAATAACGATTACAAAAGACGACATAAAAATTTATCTGCAGATAAGATACGAGACAGTTAAGGTAACCACACCCACCTACGGCGAGGTAAGGTATAATCTTTTGGCAGAGCCCAGAATAACTGATAACCGTACCTTCGTCCCGATAAGATTTATATCCGAACAGCTTGGATATAATGTATCCTGGGATGGCGAAACTAAAACGGTTACCATAACCAATTAAAAAAGTGGAGGAAACAAAAATGAAAAGAAAAATGAAATTTTTGGCTTTACTTGTCTGTGCAGCTATGATTTTTTTCGGCATAAGTGTATTTGCAACAGTAACAGATGCCGAAGATATTATTATTGAAGAGGAAATCATTGAAACAGAAGAGCTTCCTGAGATTGCGGAATTTTCGGAAGAAGCAGAGCTTTTCGCAGAAGGCGCTGTGTGCTATATAGGCGATGACACAGAAAATACATATACCTCTCTTAATACAGCTATTTATAATGCGAACGGCGAAACAATACATCTTTTAAGCGATGCTACATTAGAGGCGGCAACCAATCTCGGAACAAGTGGAGGATATGTAATTGACGGAACAGGCGAGAATGACGAAAACTATACAATTACACTTTCCGGAGAGGTTGCTATAGCTAATGAACATTCAGGAACTCTTACTAATGTTAATGTGGATATGGCAGGCTACCGCTTTGATATAAAGGGTACAACCGTGTTTACATTGGGAAGCGGCACAATTGTTGAAAACGGTGGCGGAAGCGACGGCGGTACAGCAATCGTAAGAAGCGGTGCTACATTAAACATCGAAGAAGGATGTATAATAAGAAACTCTACTGCATCTGCTAACGGCGGAGCGCTTCACGTAAGAGGAACTGTCAATATGAGTGGCGGAAGCATAGAAAACTGTAAGTCGGCAAACAGAGGCGGTGCAGTTGCTCTTTACGAAGATGGTGTAATGAAAATTTCCGGTAATGCAACAATTACGGGAAATATAAGCACAGCAAAGGGCGAAACAAACGTAGAAGTACGTGATGCAGATTCTTTAATCCTTGCAGATGATTTTACGGGAACTGTCGGCATAAGCTATGACTCGGGTGCCAAGGGAGTAGCATTTGCTATTGCCGATGTAGGTGCAACGGGTGCTGAAAATCTTATATATGATGAAACAGAAGCCTATGTCGGATACATAAAAGACGGTACAATTTATTTCGTTGAAGACGGTATATGCTATATTGGCGAAGACAGACTTACGGGAACTTTTTATGAAACACTTAACGATGCTATTGCCGCTGTTGACAAAAGCGGAGTAGTTATTCATCTTGCAGGAAATGCAACCCTTCCCGGAGAAACTACCTCAACGAATCAGTACGGTTATACAATTGACGGAACAGCAACAGGTGAAAACTATAAAATTACGCTTTCCGGACAGTACACAATCCAGAATGTTGCAGAATTTAAGTTTACCAATGTTACTTTAGACCTTAATCAGAACAATATCAATGTAAAGAGAACAGGAAGCAACTTGTGTAAAGTTGTATTGGGAGACGGTGCATCATGGATAAATGGTAATCGTGCATCCGGCTCTTACGGCGGTGCTGCTTATATGTATGCAAATACAGAACTTATTATGGAAGAAGGAAGCTCTGTTAAAAACTGTACTGCATATAACGGTGGAGGCGCATTTTTCGTTGCTGACAATGCAAGCCTTACAATGGAAGGCGGAAGCATAACGGCATGCTCTGCTTACGGTCGTGGTGGCGGTGTGCTTGTAAGCACAAACGGTAAAATTTATATTTCAGGAAACGCCGAAATCACGGGAAACAACAGTACAGCGAATGGCGATAATCTTGAAATCCGTGATAATGATTCACTTGAACTTACCGGAGATTTTACAGGATCTATCGGTGTTACGGTAGATAACGGAGCAAAGGGAGCACCTTTTGCCCTTGCCGGAAATGATGTAACAGGTGCAGAAAACTTATATCTTGAGTCTGACAGCAGTATTACGGGAACAAATCTTAATGGTGTACTTTTCTTCAAAGGAACAGAAGATTTCAGTTGTTATATTTCTGTCTCCTCTGTGCCCACTAAAGCTTATGAGAATGTTATAGACGGAATCAAAGCTGCAGAAGGAAATACTGTACATCTTATTAAAAATGCAACTCTTCCTGCGGGAAATCTCGGCACATCAGGCTACGTTCTGGATGGAGCAGGAAAATACACAGTTGCTCTTTCGGGCGACGTTACAATTCTTAATGAAGCAGGAGCAGAATTTAAGAATATTACCGTTGACTTGATGCAGCATCATTTTGCTGTAACAACCAATAACGGAAAAGGAAGCATACTTATATTCGGAGACGGAGCGGTTGTAATAAACGGTAAGGCAGCAAATGGTGGTGCAGCGATAATAAATTCGGGTGCCACAGTAAACATTAAACCGGGAAGTGTAGTTAAAGACTGTACTTCAACCGGAAACGCCGGTGCATTCCATGTAAACGGCGGAACATTTAATATGACCGGCGGAACGATTACAAACTGCACTACAGCTAACCGAGGTGGCGGTATCCTGGTTGTTGAAGGCGGAACACTCAATCTGTCAGGAAATGCCACTGTTATGGGAAACACCAGCTCTTATGGTGCGAGAGGTCCCGTAAACAACATTGAAATCCGTGATTTTGACTCCCTTAATATTGCAGGCGATTTTTCGGGCGAGGTTGGTATTTCCTACTATGATAACACTACCTTTACTGCGGCAGTGGATTCTGCTTTCGGTACTGCGGCTACAGGTGTTACAATTGAAAAAATAGAAAATATTAAGGCTGACAAGGCAGAACTTTATGCATATATTGACGGAAACAGTCTTAAGTGGACAAGTAAGCCTTCTGTTAGCGTTCAGGCAGACTCCGGTGTATACAGCGATAAAACCGGTGTAATACGTTTCCTTACCACCTTTGAAAGCGTATCTCCTGCGGCGGTTTCAAACTACGGAACATACGCTCTTGCAACGGATGAATTTGATATTGAAAGCGATGCATCAGTGCTCACTAAGTTCTGTAGCTTTGATGTAACACCCGGAAACGGAAAAGCTTATATAGTTGATATTGTGGAAATCCCTGAAGATAAAACAGAGACTCTTATTTCGGGAATAAGCTTTGTGAAGATAAAAGGGGTAGCGACACCTTGTTATATGCCCTATGAAAAATGCATAAGCGTTGCAAGCTGTAACGGCACAATTAAAAATCTGGGCATTAAGCCTGTAAGCGGAAATTAAGGGAGGGCTTTGTGATGAAAAAATTAAAGAAAAAATATGAAAGCCCTGCTTTAAGCATAACAGAGCTTGAAGTAGAGGATGTTATTCTTGTAAGCGGTCTTGATGCTCTTATTACAGCAGATGATGTCCTGGGTCAGGGAAAGATTCAGTGGATAGAAATTGACCTTAATTAAAAATGACTTAAAGGGCGGTTCAATTTGAACCGCCCGTACGTGAAATGAGGGGATATTATGAAACTCAGAATTACGGCTTTTATACTGGCACTTTGTATGCTGGTGTCGGGAATAACCGTAGCAGCAACAGAGGAAGCCGTGTGCTATATAGGAGATGATACGGAAAATACCTATACATCTCTTAAAACGGCACTTTATGCAGCGGATGGCGAAGTGGTACATCTTCTTTGCGATACGACTCTTGAAGCGTCTGATAACTTTGGTACAACCGGAGGTTATATCATAGACGGAAGCGGTGAAGGGGGGAATAACTACACCATTACCCTCACAGGAAATGTGGCTATAGTTAATGAACCTTCGGGAACTCTTACTAATGTAAATATTGATATGGCAGGCTACCGTTTTGATATAAAGGGTACAACCGAATTTACTTTCGGAAGCGGTACAGTAATTGAAAATGGTGGCGGAAGCGACGGCGGTACAGCAATCGTAAGAAGCGGCTCTACATTAAACATCGAAGAAGGATGCATTATAAGAAATTCTACTGCATCCGCAAACGGCGGTGCACTTCACGTAAGAGGAACTGTCAATATGAGTGGCGGAAGTATAGAGGACTGTAAGTCAGCAAACAGAGGTGGTGCAGTTGCTCTTTACGAAGATGGAATTATGAAAATTTCCGGCAATGCGACAATTACAGGAAATATAAGCACAGCAAAGGGCGAAACAAACGTAGAAGTACGTGATGCGGATTCTTTAATCCTTGCGGACGATTTTACCGGAACTGTCGGCATAACCTTTGATAATGCAACTGAAGGCACGGCCTTCGGTATTGCAGAAGATGGGGCGACGGGTGCCGAAAACTTTATTTTCGATGAGGACGGCGAAATAACAGGTGCCGTTAAAAACGGAAATCTTGTTTTATATAGAAAATCCGATGCGGTATGCTATATAGGCGACGATGAGGAGTCTGGAACGGTTTACAACAGCCTTAAAGAGGCTATGACAGAAGCTGAGGGTGAGACAATACATCTTATAGCAGATACTGCATTTCCTTCCGGTAATATTACAACCAAAGGCTTTGTGATTGACGGAAGCAATGGTGACGGAAATTACACAATTACATACGAAGGCGATGTAACGTTTCTTAATGAAGCGGGAGCAATTTTTGAAAATGTAAACATAGACTTAAACGAAAAGCACAACAATGTTACCGTAAACGGAAGCGGAACAAAAAGCTCTGTAACACTTGGATATGGAGCAGAACTTTATGGCGGATACGGCACTAACGGCGGTGCATTTCTTATAAATAAAAATGCTGAAGTAATAATGGAAAGCGGAGCAAAGGTTACCGGCTGCTATGCCAAAAACAACGGCGGTGCCTTCTTCATAAACGAAGGAACCCTTAAAATGGAAGGCGGAACTATAGAAGGCTGTAAGGCACAGGTCGGAAGCGGCGTTTTTGCCGGAGGAGTTGCTTTCTTTTATGTGTCGGGTGATGCAAATGTTTTGGGAAATGACTTAGCTGATGCATCAGGCAATGTGACAAAAGAGGATTCACATAACGTGGAATTAAGATCAACTAATACCCTTAACCTTGCATCCGGCCTTACGGGAAGCATAAAGGTTTATTTTAGAAGTAACGAGCTTACCGTAAAAGAAGGTGCGGTTTTCGGAACGGCGAAGGAGAATGCAACGGGAGCCGAAAACATCGTTTCTGAAAACGACGAAACTCTTTCGGGCGTCATTTTAGGCGGAAAGCTGGCATTTCAGAGTGCGGAATTCTGCTGTTATATTGAAGATGAAGACGGAAATATCATTTCCGCATCCCAGAGCCTCGGGACAGCCATAAAGGCGGCAAACGGAAACACAGTGCATCTTTTGAGCGATGCTGAACTATCACCCACAAATGACGGAATAAATATCCGTGGTGTGCAAAGTGCAGTGATCGACGGAAGCGACGGAAAAGGCGGCTTTTATACAATTACTCTTACAGACGACATCCGTTTTGTAAATCCGGGAACGGTTACATTCAAAAACGTAAAGCTTGAACTGGACGGACATCATTTTGATACAACGGTATCCGACGGAAGCTGTGTTATCATATTTGACGAAAATACAGCTGTAACCGGAGGTAAGGCGGCAAACGGCGGTGCAGTTTTGGTTAATGCTGGCTGCGAGCTTATTATGAAAAAAGGTAGCGCAATCGAAAGCTGTGAAGCATCAGGCGGTGGCGGTGCAGTTTGCGTTAACGGCGGAACCTTAACCATGATGGGCGGTAAAATAACCGGAAACAAAGCAAATAACGGCGGCGGTGTAAACGTTTCCGATACAGGTATGGTAAGGGTTTCGGGCGATGCAGTAATTAACGGTAACACAAAAAGCGACGGAGAAACGGCTGATAATGTAAAGCTTTCGAGATATGACAGCTTTTATCTTGTCGGAGAGCTTTCGGGCAAAATAGGAATAACTATAACAGAAGCGGGCCCCGGAATGCAGTTTGGTGTTGCGGAAGATGAAACAGACGGTGCGGATAACATCTTTATGGATTCCGATAAAACACAACTTGGTAGTATAAAATCAGGGAAGCTTGTTTTCCCCATAACAGGTGAAGCATATATCGGCGAAAGTGCCGAGGAAGGTATGATTTACGGAACACTTACCGATGCTATCAAGGCATCAAACGGGGAAGTGGTGCATCTTCTTTCTGATGCTTCTTTGCCGGGAGGAAATCTCATAACCGGAGAAGGCTATATAATTGACGGAAGCAAGGCCGACGGCGGAACATTTAAGATAACGCTTTCAGATAATGTGACGATTCTTAACGAAAAGAGTGCGGAACTTAGAAATGTGGAAGTTGATTTAAATCAGAAGCATTTCCTGATTTCTGTAACAGGAAACAATAAGAGTAAGCTTATTTTAGGCAGCGGTACTGTTCTTAAAAACGGCTTTGGTGCTAACGGCGGTGCGGCAATTATTAATGCAGGCGGTGAAGTAGTTGTAGAAGAAGGCACCCTTATCACAGAATGCAGAGCATCAAGCGGTGGCGGTGCTTTTCACGTAAACGGCGGAACGCTTACCCTTACGGGCGGTAAAATCACAGGTAACCACGCCGACAGTAACGGCGGTGGCGTTATCGTAGCTCAGACGGGAACAGTAAATTTAAGCGGAAATGCAGAAATTATGGGAAACACTAAAGGAAGCGACAATAAAATAAATAACTTAAGATTAAGTGACAATGATTCACTTAATCTCAATGCTGATTTTACAGGAAATGTTGGTATAACCCTTGATAATACCACTTCGGGCGATGCTTTCGGAAAAGGAGGTGCAGGAGTTTCCGGTGCGGAAAAGCTTTGGTCCGATTTGGATTCTTCGCTTCATGGGTTTTTATCAGGCGACAGCCTTTTATGGATTACCGGAACTGTTGTAATTGATATAGCTACTGACGGCGGTGTTTACAAAAACGAAGACGGAAGCATAAAAAGCGGTGTTTTAAGAATAATCACCGGCTTTGAAAAGGCGGAAAATACTGATATAACAGCCTACGGTACATATATTATTCCATCAGACATTTTCGACCGTTATGAATACGATCTTTATAACGATACGGAAAATACCCTTATAGGCTACAGAAGCATTCTTACAAGCAAGGATAATATGTTCAAAGCACCCGGAGAAATAAGCTCCTTCGGCGTTGATATGGTAAATATCCCCGGCGATAAGATTGATGCGGAATTTATTCCCGTTACATTCTTTAAGTCCGGTGACAAGTATTATTTTGTAAAGCACGATGCACTCTCGGTTTCCGACATAAAGGAAGAAGGAGAAATAAAGGTTATCGGAAGCCTCACGGAGACGTTTATGCTTCCCAAAATAAAATACCTTGCATCCGACAGCGTTTATATTGAAGATGGTGACCTTGCAAAAACACTTTTTGCAGAAAAGGTTTACTCATCGTCTTCTCTTTCGGAATACAAGTCGGGAGAGGAAATAACAACCCTTCAGGATCTTAAGAGCGAGCCTGAATTTGTCCCTGATGAAAAGTACGTGATTTACGAACTTTCTGAAATTACAAAGATTTCAGGCCTCCGTCTTATTGAAAGCGGGGGAGTAATCGCTGAAAATGCACTTATCTATGTAACGGATGATGGCGAAACCTGGAAAAAAGTCGGAAATCTCAAGGCGAGAGGATGCGGCACACTCACAACAGATTTTGGATATAATGTAAATGTAAAAGCTGTTGCGATTGAATTTCCGGAAGACAGACTTGCAGATATTGCTTTAGCCGATATGCATATCCTAAAAGGGGAGCGAAGCTACAAGGATATATCTATTGAAAATATAGAAAACTTCAGATTTTACAGCAATACTGCGGGAGGCTTTACAGCGGTTGTCGACACACAGCAGGAATCTGCTAAAATCGAAAAGCTTTTCGACGGCGATTACAATACATACTGGCATTCGGGTTATGTATCGGTTGACGGAACCACAAAGCCTTTAATAGAGCTTCCCCATACAATAACCGTAACCTTTGAAGAGGAACGTGTGATTTCGGGAATGCGCTATATCCCGAGAAACGGCTCCAACAAAATATCGGCAGTATCCGTTTACGGAACAGTTAACGGGAAAAACTACTATCTTTTGGCGGAAAGTGAAAGATGGAGCTATGCATCAAGCGAAGACCAGGAACCGAGAATGCTTGACTTCGGCGAAAATTACAGCGTTAAAGAAGTAAAGATAGTAATAACGGCGGCAAGCAACAATGTTCATTCCACAGGTGCGGAAATTGAATTCTTAAAGGGAAATATGGGTTATGAAACACATAATAACCTTTCGGAGGACGGACTTGTAAACCGCATAAATGCAGAAATAACCGCAACTGACGGAGAAATATCATATGCATTTGACGGTGTGGAAAAATCTTTCTGGGAAGCAGAGGAAAATGCTTCCTTAACTGTGGAATTTGAAAAAATGCATTCCCTTTCCGGAATAAAATACCTTTCAGGAAGCGGCAAATGTATTGAAGAAGCTGATATTTATATAAGCGAGGACGGAGAAAACTTTATAAACTTTGCAAAGGCAGCCTTTAACGATGAAAACGAATATCATTTTTATGCAAATATAAAGGTAAAAGCAATTAAAATAGATATCACGAAAAGTTCATCGGACAAGATAAAGGTGTCTGAAATGCTTTTCCTTTCAGGGAACAGGGATTATACAGACATTCTTCTTTCAAATGAAATGGAAAGCCCTGCTTCGTGGGAGATTTCCGCAAGTGAATATGGGGATAATCCTGCTGTAAATCTCATAGACGGAGATATAAATTCCGAATGGAGAACATATTACAGCGATACAGAAGAGGATAAAACTCCCACCGATATAATTATTGATTTCGGCGAAGATACGGAGTTTTCCGGAATAAATTATTATCCCAGACGCAGCGGAGGAAACGGATATTTTACAGCGGTTGATTTTTACATATCCGTGGAAGAAGATAAAAACGGAAATCCTGTTTGGGATTATATCGGAAGCGACAGCTACAGCTATGTATCAGGCAGAGAAGTAAAAACTACGGTATTTTCAAGAAATTACAAGGCCGGGAAATTGAGAATCTGCGTTAAAGAAGGAAAAAATCTTTATGCGGCGGGTGCGGAAATAAAGCTTCTTAAGGCTGATGCCTCAAAGGTCGTGAAAAGTGCCCGTCTTATTTCGGATAAGCTCTATTTTGATCCTGCAGAGCCCTATGAGGTTCTGGCCAACTTTGAATTCAACGAAAGCGGAAGAGTAGTGAGCATTAAATACAATGGAATGGTTATTCCGAAAAGCTTTTATTCCGTAACGGAAGAAGGTATTATTTTAAGTACATATGTTTTTGACGATTTCGTTGATCTTGATGAAAATACGGCAGAATTTACTGTTGATTTCCTTCAGGGAGAAAATGCCCGAGTTGTTGTGGAAATAGGTGCAGGGGAAACATTCCGTGTGGATTTTGAAGCTGAAAGCGAAAAGGGAAGTCTCAGTGTTACAGCGATAAATTCCCTTGGCGTGTCACGTTCTGTTTCTCCGGGAGCGGAAATTAAACAGACAGAACGAATCAAAGTTGAAGCTATTTCAAAGGAGGGCTATGGCGTTGGCGAATGGGTGATTTCAAACACTACTCCGGTTTATGAAAAAATTGAAGACAGATCAGGCTGGAAGGTTGATGCATCTACCTATACAAATGAAATCGGTCTTTTAAATATGACAGACGGAAAGGATACCACCTATTGGCACTCAGGATATTCCATCGTGGACGGAAGCCCCCGACCTGTGGAGGATAAGGATAAGAAACCCTATTATATTACACTTGACTTTGGTGAAAGTATTGATATAGCAGGTCTTTCATTCCTTTGCCGTCAGGATTCAAGCGAGGGTAAGATAACAGCATACGAAATCTATGAAAGCTCAGACGGCATATCCTTTGATACTCTTATCTGCAAAGGAAGCGTAAGCTATGAAAACAGAGCAGACAGAAGCGAAAAGGAGATTCATTTTGGTAAAACTGTAAATTTGAAAACTTTGCAGATTAAAATAACAGAAACCTCCGGAACCTGGGGACAGATTGCCGAGATATGGGCATTAAAGGAAAAAGCTCCTGTAGAAGGCAGGGTAATCTACAAGGGTACTGTCTCTGAAAAATATGAAATTGACAGTGTGTCTACCGATATTAAGGTTGAGGCAGTATTTAATGAGCTTTCGGGAGAAGCAACTGTAAATTATAATCTTTCAAATATCAGCACAGAAGAGATCAAAAAAGTTGATAAGGGTGAGCCCCTTAGAATTACCTTAAAATGTGAAGGAAAATATAAGGTTCCTGAAAATGTAACTGTTAAATCCGAAGACACCGTACTAATGGCGGGAACGGACTACACTTATGAAAGAATTTCAGATACCGAAGCCTCTCTTGCGGTAAGAAACGTAAACGGAAAAATCAGCATAACCGCATCCGGTATAATGGAAAATGCACACAGGATAAGCTTTACCGATGCCTTTGGGGCAAGCGGAGAATTGCCTGCTGATATATATGAAATTGAAGGCGGAAAGGTTAAACTCATAACGCCTAAGCTTTCGCTTGCAGGTTATAAGTTCGCAGGCTGGAAGGTTTACTATGACGGAATATCCGAAGAGGAAGCCAAAGTATATAAGGCAGGAGCAATGTTTACAATGATAAACAAGGATGTAAACTTTGATACCGTATGGGAAGCCTTAAAGGATAAAGAACCCGGCAAAAAGCCTTCGGGCGGCGGTGGTTCATCCGGCGGAACCATTATTGTGCCTGACAACTCAAAGTCTGTAATTGTCAATGTGGAAGGTATAGGAGAAATTAAGCTTTCCAAGGGAGATTTAATTCCAGCTGCGGAAGAAAAGGAAGGATACACCTTCATTGGATACTACCTTGATGCGGCATACACTGTTCCTTACAGTAATTCAGGAGTAAGCGAAAGCATTACACTTTATCCTTTCTACAGAAAGATAAGACACGCATCAGAGCTTACCGATATGGAAGGCCATTGGGCTGAGGATGCTGTCGGAGAAATGTACGAAAGCTATCTGGTAAACGGAAAGGCGGAAGGAATTTTTGCTCCAGATGATAAAATTACCAGAGCTGAATTCTGTCAGATTCTCTATCTTCTTTCTGCCAAGGTTTCAGACGGAGCAGAGCCATTTGCCGATGTAAATGTGGGAGACTGGTTTATGCCGGCTGTTTCCTGGGCGTATAATAATAAAATAGTTATGGGAAGAAGTGAGGATACATTCGCTCCCTATGATGCTATAACAAGGGAAGATATGGCAGTTATGCTTTACCGCTTTGCAACCTATATGGGAGCACAGTGGCAGGTTGAAAAAGAAGCAGATTTTATAGATTCAAACGAAATTTCGGATTATGCTTTATATCAGGTAAGATGGGCAAAAGATAAGGGAATAATTTTAGGATATCCCGACGGAAGCTTTAAGCCTTCAGGATATGCCTGTCGTGCAGAAGCGGCTGTAATGATAAAAAGGGCAGCTGACTTTGTAAAATAAGAAAACGGTATTCCGCCTTCGGGCGGAATACCGGAAAATATGATAATTTGTTGACATAAAATGCATTTGCGTGTAGTATTAAATGCAAAATTGTTTATACGAAGCTTTAAGGATGGAAACAACTATGAAAGTATTTGAAAGAAAAAGCCGTCTTGCGCCTTTTTTCTGGTTACACGGGGAAAGTAAAGACGTTTTAGAAGAAGAAATTGAAGCAATATATAATTCGGGAATTCGTGCGGTGTGTTTAGAATCCCGTACTCACGAGGATTTTTGTAAGGAACATTGGTTTTCGGATGTGAAATTCATACTTGAAGAGTGCAAAAAGCGTGATATGAAAGTGTGGATTCTGGACGATAAACACTTTCCTTCCGGTTATGCTGCGGGAGCACTTGAAAATGAAAATCTGGATATGCGAGCATGGGGAATAACTGAAAATCACGTTGATATTCCCGGAGGAATGGATGATATCTCTTTGATTGCCGAAACAAGGGTAATGCCTGAGGACGAGCTGGTTGCGATTGTTGCATGTCGCCACAAAGACGGCAAAGGGCTTCTTACAGGGGAGACGATTAATCTCACTGACAAGCTTTCTGACGGGATGTTGCATTTTTCCCTTCCGGAAGGAATGTGGAGAATATTCTATATATTAAAAACTCGCTCCGGTATAAGCAAAGGGATGCTTAAATACATTGATATGCTTCGTCCGGAGTCAGTGGATATCTTTATAAATACGGTTTATGAAAAGCACTATGCCGAGCTTTCCGATGAGTTCGGAAAAACTTTTATGGGCTTTTTCTCCGACGAACCGGCATTTCACAACGGTGCGAAGTCAATGGTTGAAACAGGCGTATTGTTCAGCCACCATCCTTACGGAAACTCTGTACTGGATTATCTTAAAGGAATATACGGCGACGATGCCGTGAAGCTCCTTCCGGGACTCTGGGCTGATTTTGATGACGGCAGAGAAAACGAAATTCGCTATACCTATATGGATTTTATAACAAAGGAATACAGAAATAATTTCTGTAATCGCATAGCAGATTGGTGCCATGACCACGGGGTGAAATATATAGGACACGTAATAGAAGATAACAGAATTGATGCCACAACGGGAAACGGATGTGGGCACTATTTCAGGGCTCTTGATAAGCAGGATATGTCGGGAATAGATGTAGTACTTACTCAGCTTGTTCCCGGAATGCAGAACTGCGATAATGCCGGACCAACAAGCTATCGCCATATGAATTATAATTTCTATAAATATATGCTTGCAAAGCTTGGTTCATCAATGGCACATCTTGACGAGCGTAAAGGCGGAGAGGCGATGTGCGAAATATTCGGTGCATTTGGCTGGGTAGAGGGAACGAAGACAATGAAATGGCTTTCTGACCATATGCTTGTTCGCGGTATAAACTATTATGTTCCTCATGCGTTTTCGGCAAAAGAAAATGATGCCGACTGTCCTCCGGTTTTCTATTACAGAGGTAAAAATCCCCAGTATAGATATTTTAAGAAAATTGCTGACTATTTGGAGAGGGGAAGCAGCATATTGTCAGGCGGTCGCCATATAGCTGATGTGGCTCTTTTGTACGATGCGGAGTATAAATGGATAAATAAGAGTTATGTGCCTTTAGAGGACATAGCAAAGGAATTATATACCAATCAGATAGATTTTGATATTATCCCCGCAGACTACCTTGAAAAAGTAAAGGTGAAAAACGGATGCTTATCTATAAATAACGAAAGCTTTAAGGCGCTTATAGTGCCTTGCGGCTCATGGATGCATCCAGAAATAAAAGCAAAGCTGAAAACACTTTTAGATAGCGGTGCAGATATCATATATGCGAGAAACACACGAAACGAAGACAGCGAAAATGTTATCACACAATACATAAAAAAATTGGGCTGTGATGTATCAATCAATATAAAAAATCCTGACATACACATTCTTCATTATGCAAAAGATGATAAAGATATTTATATGATTACCAATGAGGGAATTTTCGATGAGGCTACCTTTACTTTCAAAATGAGTAAAGAAGCAAAGGCGGCTGCACTTTATGATGCTATGGAAGACAGGTTATACAAGACTGAAATAAAGCAAAACGCTGCCGAAATAACTCTGCCTCCTTACGGTTCTATATTTCTTATTACAGGCATTGAAGGTGAAGAAGAAATGCCTGAAGCCAAAAGAGAGGAAAAGCTTTCATTAAATTACAGAATTTCACTTGCTGAAATAAATGAAGACAAATTTATTGATTATGCAAAAACAGAAAAACTTTTCAATATAACAGGAAGAAACGAAAAACCTCGTTTTTCAGGACATATATTGTATAAAACAAGTTTTTCTGCTAAAAAAGGTAAATACCTTTTGGACCTTGGCTATGTGGGAGAAATTGCAGAAATTACGTTGAACGGAAAGAACTTAGGCAGCCGTATAATGCCTCCTTATACCTTTGATATATCGGAGGCTGTGATAGACGGGGAAAATGAGCTTTTGGTTGAAGTAACAAACACAAATGTATTCCTTCTGCGCGATAATTTATCTTCTTTTATGAGGATTGAACCGTCGGGACTTTTAGGACCGGTTACACTTAAAGAAATAAAATAACGGAGGTTATTATGCAGATAGGATGTTTTTACGATGTAATTTCTGCAGGAGTAAAAGAGATGGGGTTTGAGAATATTGATGCTTGTCTTGAAGATGCAAGAAAGCTTGGCATCTGCTCAGTTGATGTATGCTCTGCATTTCTGGAAGCGGAAGAACCTGAAATATTTGCGTCAAGACTTAAAAGACATGGAATTGAAATTGCTTCCGTGCACGGATTTTTAAGATGCCCGTATAAAACAAAAGAGGAAAGGGAAAAGAGCATCAAGGATATGTGCGGGGCAATGGACCTTGCGAAAAGAGCAGGAGCTTCACGGTTTATGATAGTTCCGCAAAAGCCACTTCCCTTTGATGAAAGCGATATTGAAATTCTCCGGGAATTTATTATTGAGGTGTTCAGAGAATCTGCGAAATACGGAAAACGTATAGGGCTCATACCTACAGTCGAAAACTATTCCGACAGATTTTACAATTATACAACAATCGAAGACATTGAATATCTTCTTGCTGAAATCCCGGAGCTTTCTTTCACCTATGACAGCGGAAATTTTCCTCTGGCAGGGATTTCGGAAGTGGAAGCTGCGAAAGTGATGGCAAAAAGAATTGTTTACTGTCACCTTAAGGATCTGGTTGTATGCGAGAAGTCCAATATATTGAGAGATGGAAAATACTACGATTCGGTTGCAATTGGAGACGGATTTATGGATAACAAGAAAGCGATAGATATTCTTAAGGAAGCAGGCTATGACGGACCTTTGATGGTTGAAATATGCGGTAATGCTGATAAATACAAAAAATGTAAAAAATCTATTGAATATCTGAAGAGTATAGGAGTATAATGTCAGTATGCTCGGAAGATCGTTATTAAGCATATTTCTTTTCTCCCATACTCAAAATAATAAAATGAGGAATGAAAATGATATCGAATTACCATACACATACATCGTTTTGTGACGGCAAAAATACACCTGAAGAAATAGTTTTATATGCAATTGAAAAAGGATTTTCGTCAATAGGATTTTCTGGACACGGATACACACCCTTTGATTTAAGATATTGTATGCAGGATGAAGAGGGATATATTGAAGAAGTATCAAGACTAAAAGATAAATATGGCGAAAAAATTGAGATTTATTGCGGTGTTGAAGAGGATGCTTTTTCGTATGTAAACAGAGAAAGCTTTGATTATATTATAGGAAGCTCACACTATTTTCATATTAAGGACAAATACTATCCTATTGACTCAAACTATGATTATTTCAAGAAATGTCTGGAGGTTTTTCATTATGATGCGGAAAAACTTGCAGAAACTTATTACAGAACATTTGTAAATTATATTGAAAAAAAAAACTGATATCGTTGGGCATTTTGATGTTATAACAAAATTTGATGAAATTGATGAAATGCGTTTTTTAAACAACGTGCAATATTTAAGCCTTGCACAAGAATACATAAAAAGAGCTGCACAGGCTGATGTGATTTTTGAAGTGAATACAGGCGCTATGTCAAGAGGAGTCAGAAAAACACCATATCTGGGAGAAAACTTGCTTCATATTCTGAAAAAGCAAAATGGCAAAGTGCTTCTTTCTTCGGATAGTCACAGTGTTGAGACGCTGAATTATTACTTTGATGAAATGGAATATATTTTGCGTGATGTCGGATTTGATTGTGTATATGAACTAAATAAAGGCAAGTTCAGAAAAAGATATATATAATTTTTTGCTCCTGACAAGATAAAAAGTCAGGAGCAAAAATTAAGTCGCTAAAGGATAAAACGTGGCATTAAGATTTTATGGAGGGAATTTATGAATATCAGGGACATTGAAACACCTGCATTGATAGTTGATAAAAAAATTATGCTTGAAAATATGAAAGCGATGGATACCATTATATCGGGAACGAATCTGAAACTTCGTCCGCACTACAAGTCTCACAAGTGTTCAGAGCTTGCACAGCTGCAAATCAAAAATGGAGCTAAAGGAATGACGTGCTCAAAGCTGAGTGAAGCGATTGACCTTTGTGATTGCGGCATTGATGATATTTTAATTGCAAATCAGATTACTGATGCAAAGAAAATACGAAGACTTGCAGACCTGGCGGGTTGTTGCCGCCTGACAGTTTGTGTTGATGATGAAAATAATATCAGAGAGCTTGCAAAAGCAGCAAAAAATTCGGGGACGACAATATATTGTCTGGTTGAATATGAGATTGGAATGAAACGTTGCGGCGTCCTTACCAAAGAAGAAGTTTTAAGCTTGGTTCGCGTGATAGAAGAGTGTGAAAACCTTGTGTTTGAAGGAATACAGGCTTATGCAGGTCATGCATCACATATGACAGATACCGAAGAAAGAAAAAATATAACGTATACCAATTTTGATAAATTAGGAAAGCTTCTCAGCTATCTTAAGGAAAATAATGTTAATGTCAACATAGTTTCTGGCGGAAGCACAGGAACCGCTGAATTGAAAACAAAAAGCGTATATAATGAGCTGCAGGCAGGAAGTTATCTTTTTATGGATTATACATATAGGGACCTCGATTTGCCATTTAAAAACTCGTTATTTGTACTTTCGACAGTTGTCAGCAGAAAGGACGGGCTTACTGTAGTTGATGCAGGGGTTAAAACCTGCGGAGTAGACCAGGGCATGCCGGGGATATATGATAACGCCTGCGAAGAAGTTGTTGCAAGCGAAGAGCATTTTCAATTACATAAATTAAGTAAAGCCTTAAACGTTGGAGATAAGATAAAACTTATACCGGGACATTGTTGTTCAACAGTAAATCTTCATGATAAAATATACCTTGTTGAAGACGACAAAGTGGTAGGACGTCTGCTTGTCACAGCACGTGGTATGGGTAAATGATTTTTATGAATTGCTGGAATTTATAGGATGATTATAGTAGAGAAGTAATTCAAAATTTGGTTATTAGGGTGATAAGAGGTATTTTCTTTCCTTATTACTCTGATAATATATAACCACTCAACATAAAAGCCACCTTAAGGTGGCTTTTATGCTTTTTTTCTTAAAATAATGTCTCAAACGAACAAATAAATAACGAGAAGAAAACAAGTGTTTCTGAAACGAAACACTTGTTTTCTTTATATATAAAAAAGCCTATAAAAGCATCATCAGTTCACATCATGGTACAAAATTACCTCTTTTTTCTCAAAAAGTGCGTATTTGCGTATAAAGCCTTGTAGCACAAGGGATTGGGGGCGTAAAAAGTGCGTAATCACTGCGTATTTTTTGCGTAAAAATAAAGCGGCTACATTCGTACAGAAAAAACCAACAAATAATTAGAAGGGAATTTTTTTAAAAATAAAAACCTTTTAATAAACAATAAATTAGGAGAGATACATTATGGCTAAAATAATACGTAAATGTAGACTTGCAGACTCCTCCCACAGAAATATAGACCTGAGACATTATGAAGATATCATCTTAGAAACCATAAATAAGACCGTACCCGGGAAAAATCCTTCGGTACACAGGGATTCTTTCGTTACAGATAAGCTGACTCAAAGTGAGGCTGTAACTATAAACTTCACCTTATCTAGCTCGGATTGAGCGAAAGGAATTTAAAACTTGTATATCAAAAATAACAGGGCTTGGGAGGTCGAATGTTTCCGTTTATAATACATATCCGGAAAAACTATAACGGGATGAATTTTGCAGAAAAAAGAAAAATAATAAGGCGTTATAATTTCCTTGCCATATCTGCTACAACACCCGACACACCAAGGCTATCCATATAGCAAATGACTCTATAATGAAAGGTGAAGCGTCGCCTCTGATGCGTCGGAACAAGCAAAGCTTGCTCTGACTTTTTTATGCAAAAAAGTCTTCCGCAGCACCGCTGCTCTTCCTTTTCCCCAAAAAGCCAAAGGCTTTCCGGAGACCCCTTATGCACGCTTTTTCTTTTGCTCTTCATTCGCTAAAAAACTACTGTAAAAGCTGTTGACAAAGATTTTTTTCGGGAGTAAAATACTATTATACAAAAGATGAAACAAAATTACAGCATATAAACGGAGGGTGCGAAAATGGATAACGTTTTTCCCAAGGATTTTATATGGGGCGTGGCAACAAGTGCCGGACAGATAGAAGGCGGAGCCTTGCAGGACGGCAGAGGAAAGAGCATATGGGATGTTTTTGCCGAAACTCCCGGTAAAATTTTCGGCGGACATACACCTTCGGTTGCCTGCGACAGCTATAACAGATTTGACAGGGACTTAGAAATGCTTAAATTCCTTGGCGTGGACAGCTACCGTCTTTCTATGTCCTGGTCAAGAGTGCTTCCCGAAGGAACGGGAAAACTCAATGAAAAAGGAATGGACTATTATAAAAGCGTTTTTGAAAAGCTGCTTGAAGCAGGGATAAAGCCCAACGTAACATTATATCATTGGGATTTACCTCAGGCACTTGAAGATAAAGGCGGCTGGGTAAACCGTGATGTTATAGACTGGTTTGGCGAATATGCGGAAAAGATGTTTTCTGCATTCGGAAGCCTTGTTCCCATGTGGTCAACGGTTAACGAACCTATTGCTACATATGTTGGCTATGCCCTGGGCGGCTTTGCACCGGGCCACAGAAATGAAAAGTGGGGAAATCAGGCTCGTCACAACATTTTGGTTGCTCACGGTAAGGGCGTGGAGGCCTTCAGAGCGGCCAATCTCAAAAACTCCGAAATAGGTGTGGTAATAGACATATGGAAGCGTCACGCTTTAACGGATTCACCTGAAGACAAAGCTCTTGTAATTGACCAGGATGAGCGTAACTGGAAGTTTTACTGCGATCCTATCCTTAAAGGAAGCTATTCAGATTATATCTTAAATAAGCTTTCAGAGGAAGGCACTCTTATGGAAATGCATGAAGACGATTTCCGCCTTACATCCAAGAAGCTTGATTTCTTCGGTCTTAATGTCTATAATCGTGTTATGGTAAGCAAAGATGCCAAGGCAAGGGCGGACTTTTCTCAGGGGGGAAACTTCCTTAACAACAAGACAGAATACTATCCCGATGCACTTTACGATGCAGTAAAGCTTTTGCATGAGCTTTATAACATTGATGTCCCGATTTATGTTACCGAAAACGGTACATACTTCGAAGGGGAAGAGACTATAGATGAAAACGGCACAGTTTTGGATTATGACCGCATAAAATACGTTTCCGGCTTCCTTGACAGCCTTAAAAAGGCACTTTCTGAAGGTTATGATATAAGAGGCTATTACCTCTGGAGCCTTATGGATAATTTCGAATGGTCGGCAGGATACAACTATAAATTCGGAATAACCCGACTTGAAAAAGAGACAATGAATCTTATTCCGAAAAAGAGTGCATTGTTCTATAAGGACTTCATAAAAGAGAAAAAAGGATTATAATAAAAAGCACCATGTTACTTTCTAGACAGGTAAATAATTTGCAGATTTCCGGAAAAACTGGCAAATAAAAAATTTATTTATATAACAGGAGGATTGGTGTAATGAAACAAAGATTTTTCAGTATGCTTTTATGTATGCTTATGTGTATAGTGAGTATTCCAACTTTGGCAGCCTCAAAAGGACTGCCTGACGAAATAAAAGCCATTGCTTCGGAGTATGAATGGGAGGTTTTAAAACTGGTCAATATCGAGCGTGCAAATGCCGGTCTTCAGTCATTATCTATGGTTTCTGAGCTTCAGGCATCCTGCGATATTCGTGCAGTTGAGCTGGAGACTTCATTTTCGCACACCAGACCTAACGGCTCCGGTTGTTATACAACAATACCGAAATCATTCCCCCACAAAGGTACGGGCGAAAATGCGGCAAAAGGGCAAACCGGACCCGAGGAGGTGGTGGAATCGTGGATGAACAGCTCCGGACACCGTGCGAATATTTTAAGCTACTCGGCCGGATATATGGGAGTCGGGTATGCAGAGAAAGAAAACACATGGATACAGCAATTTACAGCCCGTGATACTATTGTAGACTGTAAGGTAAGCACCGACCTAAGAAGCTTGAACTCAAGAGAAATTTCAGAAGTTTATCTGACCCTGACAACTGCAAACGGCTATGTTTCATATATGCCCCTTTC
>JAZQAZ010000038.1:0-54039 GCA_045545475.1 Clostridia bacterium
CAAGGAAAAAAGTTGAAGGAATCCTGACGGATTTAGAGACTTTTTGACACAGTTATGTGCCAAAATCGTGGTTTTTGGGCGATTTATCCCTAAAGAGTATCGCCCTTCGGCGGTGCTTTTTCTAACTATTATCTATATTTAAATGGATTTTTTCTATTGATTTATTATTTTAATTTATGCTAATATGGCTAATGAGGTGAGAATATGAAAAAAGTCAGAATAGGTGTAATGGGAGCTTTCCGCGGAGAAAGTATGATTAAATATTCTGCGGAAGCAGATAATGCCGAGATAGTTGCAATATGCGACAAAATGGAAGGAAGGGCAAAAGGGGTATGCGATAAATATACTGATAAGAATATTGCATCATACGAAAGCTTTGACGAATTTATAAAGCACGATATGGATGCGGTTGTCCTTGCAAACTATGCAAACGAACACGCTCCTTATGCCATAAAGTGTATGAGGGCAGGAAAGCACGTATTTTCCGAGGTGCTTCCCGTTCAGACAATGAAAGAAGCGGTAGAACTTATTGAAGCTGTTGAAGAAACAGGTATGATTTATGCCTACGGCGAAAACTACTGCTATATGCCTGCACCTTACGAAATGAGAAGACTCTACAGAAACGGAACTCTCGGAGAATTTGAATACGGCGAGGGTGAATATATACACAACTGTGAGCCTATCTGGGACAAGATAACCTACGGCGAAAGAGACCATTGGAGAAACAATATGTATGCAAACTTCTATTGCACACATTCAATAGGTCCGCTTATACATATAACAGGATTGAGACCTGTAAGAGTTACAGGGTTTGAAAGTCCCTTTATCGAAAGAAAGGTAAGAAACGGTGCGAAAAGCGGTCTTTATGGTATCGAAATGATAGAGCTTGAAAACGGCGGAATTGTAAAGAGTATACACGGAGACTTGTATAAAGACTCTATCTGGTACACGGTTTACGGTTCGAAGGGAAGGGTAGAAAGTGCAAGAGAAGATGCAGAAAACGGCGATGTTTCAACAATTTATGTAAATGTTGATGCTGAATCCGGTGCATACTCTACTAAAAAGCTTGAAAGCTATAAGCCTGAAACAGTAGCACAGTCAAATGGCTATGGACACGGAGGTTCGGATTTTTATTCAATGTATCATTTTACGGAGAAAATCCTCGGAAATCCCGAAGCTGATATAATTGGTGTTTATGAGGCACTTGATATGTTCCTTCCCGGTATGTTTGCATACAGAAGCGTGTTAAATGGTGGTATTCCTGTGGAAATTCCGAATTTAAGAGATAAAGCGGAAAGGGAAAAATGGCGCAATGATACAACCTGCACAGATGAAGCTGTTGCCGGAGATATGCTTATTCCCGTATTTTCAAAGGGAACTCCCGACATCCCTGATGAAGTATATGAAAAAGTAAGAAACAAATGGCTCGGGAAGTAAGGTGATTTTGATGGATAAATTTTTTACAGAAGCTTTTGAAAAAATGGACGATGAGGCAAGGGAAAGCTTTTATAAAACGGTGTTCTTAAACGATGACTCGGAATATGCGGCAAAAGTAAGGAACGATTATTACAAAACCAAATTAAAGCATATGGGAGAAAATGTTCAGATAGGTAAGGGCGTTAAGTTTGTAAATCCGGAGTATATAAGCCTTGGAGACAATGTAAGAATATGCGACGATGTCACACTAATTGCTCGTGGAGAGGGCGGCATAACTCTCGGTAACGGCGTGTGGTTAAACGAAAGAGTTTATCTTGATACCGAAAGTGCAGACACAGGCTACATAAAGATAGAAGATAAGGTGTATATCGGAACGGGAACCACTCTCTTTGGTCATAAGGGGCTTGAAATAGGGGACAATGTTCTCCTTGCCCAGAACATCACATTGACGCCTTATTCCCATATTTTTGACGATCCTGAAAGAAATATAATAACCCAGGGCGGACACTCTGAAAAAGTTACAATCGGAAGAGATTCCTACATTGGTATGGGTGTTGATATAATGTACTCGGGCAATATAGGCGAGGGTAGTGTGGTAGGTGCAGGAAGCGTTGTGGTAAAAAGCATACCTCCTTATTCAGTTGCCGTGGGAAATCCTGCAAAGGTAATTAAAAAGCGAGGTTAATAGGGTGTATACTTGTAGATAGAAACCGAGAAAGAGGTTTTATCACAGTGATTGGCATATAGAAAAATAAACTTAAAAAAGGCATTACCGTAATTAGCGGTAATGCCTTTTTAATCAGAAGTTGTTCTTTTAAGCTTGTAAACAAAGCAGATTTCTTTTTTATCTTTATTTAAGCGTTTTCGTCAAGTTCATCACATCATCTTTTTAAGTCGCTCGTTTACTTCAATTAAAAACTCTTCTGTGCCAACCTTTTTCTTGTCAGGGAGATTTGATAAGAGATATAAATCTCCTGTCATAACGCCTTCTTCGATGGTGTCTATTATTGCTTTTTCAAGCTTATCGGCAAAGGCCATAAGTTCGGGGAGATTATCAAGCTCACCGCGCTTACGAAGTGCTCCTGTCCATGCAAAGAGTGTTGCAACGCTGTTTGTGGATGTTGCTTCACCCTTTAAGTGCTTGTAGTAGTGTCTCTGAACTGTGCCGTGTGCCGCTTCATATTCGTAAACGCCGTCAGGAGAAACCAAAACGGATGTCATCATAGCAAGGCTTCCGTAAGCTGTTGCAACCATGTCACTCATAACGTCTCCGTCATAGTTTTTGCACGCCCAGATGTAGCCACCCTCGGAGCGGATAACACGAGCTACCGCATCATCTATAAGGGTGTAGAAATATTCAATGCCTGCTTCTTCGAACTTTTTCTTATATTCTGCTTCATAAATTTCAGCGAAAATGTCCTTGAAACGGTGGTCATACTTTTTGGAGATTGTATCCTTTGTGGCAAACCACAAATCCTTTTTCGTATCAAGGGCAAAGTTGAAGCAGCTTCTTGCAAAGCTCTTAATTGACTTGTCTGTGTTGTGCATGCCCTGGATAATACCGTCGGTATCCTTGAAGGAATGAATTTTTTCTCTTGTCTCATTTCCGTCTTTGTCAACGGTAACAAGATAAGCCTCACTTCCTTCCTTTACCTGCATTTCGGTGTTCTTATATACATCGCCGTAAGCGTGACGGGCGATTGTGATAGGCTTTGCCCAGGTGGGAATGTAAGGGGTGATGCCCTTAACGATTATAGGAGTACGGAAAACAGTACCATCTAAAATTGCACGGATTGTGCCGTTGGGTGACTTCCACATTTCCTTTAAGTTGTATTCCGGCATTCTTGCAGCATTGGGTGTGATTGTGGCACACTTAACGGCAACGCCATATTTCTTTGTAGCCTCGGCTGAGTCGATTGTAACCTGGTCGTTTGTCTCATTTCTGTAGGGAAGACCGAGGTCATAATATTCTGACTTTAAGTCAACGTAGGGGTAAATTAAAATATCCTTTATCATCTGCCAGATGACTCTGGTCATTTCGTCTCCGTCCATTTCGACAAGTGGTGTTGTCATTTTAATTTTTGTCATAGTTTTGCCTCCTTAAAAGTTTTCTTTTGTATAAGCTAAAAGTCCGCCTGCAAGTATAATTGCCTTTGCACGTTCGGAAAGTTCCAGTGAAAGGGTATAACTTTCGCCCTTAGTTTTGTTTTCAAGAATTAAGTCCTTGCCTTCCTTAACAGAGGCGATAAGATTTTTAATGGAGAGGGAATCGCCCTCTGAAATCTTGTCATAGTCTGCTTCGTTTTTGAAGGTGCAGGGAAGAATACCTGCGTTTATGAGGTTTGAGCGGTGGATTCTCGCAAAGGATTTTGTGATAACCGCCTTAACACCAAGGTGAAGGGGAGCAAGTGCCGCATGTTCACGGCTTGAACCCTGACCGTAGTTTACACCGCCGACGATGATGCTTTTACCAAGAGCTTCCGCTCTTTCCGGGAAGGATGGGTCGCAAACGGTAAAGCAGTGCTTGGAAATTGCGGGGATATTTGAACGAAGAGGAAGTATCTTTGCTCCTGCAGGCATTATGTGGTCTGTTGTGATGTTGTCACCCACCTTGAGGGAGCAAGCACAGTTTATTTCATCCTCCAAAGGACTTGTCTTCGGGAAGGGCTTTATGTTAGGACCCCTTAAGATTTCAACAGAATCCATATCCTCCACAGATGCGGGAGGCTCAACCATATTGTCGTTAATTAAAAGCTCTTCTGGAAGATTAAACTTGGGCATATCGCCGAGGGTTCTCGGATCCGTCAAAACGCCTGTGATTGCGGAAAGAGCGGCAACCTCGGGTGATACAAGATAAATCTGACCGTCTTTTGTTCCGCTTCTTCCTTCAAAGTTACGGTTGAAGGTACGAAGGGAGATACCGCCGGAGTTGGGGGACTGCCCCATACCGATGCAGGGACCGCAGGCACTCTCTAAGATTCTTGCACCTGCTGCTATCATATCGGAAAGAGCACCGTTTTCTGCAAGCATTGTTAAAACCTGCTTGGAACCGGGAGCAATTGAAAGGGAAACATCGGGATGTACGGTCTTACCCTTTAATATGTATGCAACCTTCATCATATCAAGAAGTGATGAGTTTGTGCAGGAACCTATGCAAACCTGGTCAATTTTCATCTCGCCGATTTCGGAAAGCTTTCTAACGTTATCGGGAGAGTGGGGGCAGGCTGCCGCAGGCTCTATCTCGGAAAGATTGATTTCAACCACTTCGTCATAAACTGCATCTACATCGGGAGCAAAGGGAGTCCACACTTCTTCACGCTTCTGTGCCTTTAAGAATTCTCTTGTAACCTCGTCCGAGGGGAATATAGATGTTGTAGCACCAAGCTCTGCACCCATGTTGGTGATTGTTGCACGCTCGGGAACAGATAATGTTGCTACGCCACTTCCTGTGTATTCAATAACCTTTCCTACACCGCCCTTAACGGAGAGAAGGCGAAGTACTTCAAGTATTACGTCCTTTGCCGCACACCAGGGAGAGAGCTTTCCTGTAAGCTTTACGTTTACAATTTTGGGATAGGTAATGTAATATGCACCGCCACCCATGGCAACAGCAACGTCGAGTCCGCCTGCACCAATGGCAATCATGCCAAGGCCACCGCCTGTGGGAGTGTGGGAATCGGAACCAATCAAGGTCTTTCCGGGGATGCCGAAACGCTCTAAATGCACCTGATGGCAAATTCCGTTACCGGGACGTGAGAAATATATGCCGTGCTTCTTGGCTATTGAGCCGATAAAACGATGGTCGTCAGCATTTTCGAAGCCGCTCTGAAGGGTGTTGTGGTCGATATATGCAACGCTTTTTTCCGTCTTTACTCTGGGAACGCCGATGGCTTCAAACTCAAGATAAGCCATAGTGCCCGTGGCATCCTGAGTAAGAGTCTGATCGATTCTTATTCCGATTTCGCTGCCTTTTTCAGGTTTGCCTTCAACTATGTGGGCATTTAATATTTTTTCAGTTAATGTAAGTCCCAAAAAAATCAGTCCTTTCTTTATGTGAAAAACTTGATGAATATATAAATTTTATCATTTTATTTTATCATAAAAGTCGTTATGTGTCAATCTTTAAGACTTTTTATAAGTATAAAAAAGGATTCTCCATTCGTGAGAATCCTTGGGTATTTTGCACTATTATGAGTTTTCACTATACCCTTCGTCGTTAAAGGTAGGATTTGCAGAGCCCTGACGTGCCAAGTCGTCGCATCGTTCGTTTTCGGCGTGGCCGTCATGCCCTTTAACCCAATGGAACGTAACCTCGTGTGTATCAAGCAAGGGAAGAAGCCTTTCCCAAAGGTCGATGTTTAATACCTTGGATTTATCCGCCTTTCGCCAGCCTTTGGCCTGCCAGCTTGTAAGCCAGCCTTTTAAAATGGCATCTGTTAAATACTTGGAGTCACTGTAAAGGTCAACCTTGCAGGGTTCTTTTAAGGCCTCCAGCCCTTTTATTGCCGCAAGTAATTCCATACGGTTGTTGGTGGTAAGGCGATAGCCTTCATAAAGCTCCTTTACGTGATTTCCATACTTAAGAATAACACCGAAGCCACCGCTTCCGGGGTTGCCGGAACAGGCACCATCTGTATAAAGCTCGATTAATTTCATAAAATCTTCCTTATCTGAAAACGATTTCGCCGTCTTTGATTTCTTCGATTATGGCGAGGGATTCTAAGCGTATTCCCATATCGCGGATTAATTTTCCGCCTTCCTGAAAGCCTTTTTCAATGGCGATTCCGATGCCTTCCAAGCTTGCTCCACTCTGCTTTACAATTTCAAGAAGGCCCTTTACAGCCTGTCCGTTTGCAAGGAAGTCATCCAAGATTAAAACATGATCAGATGCGGATAAATATTCTTTGGATACTCTTATCTGCTTTGATTCCTGCTTTGTATAGGAATAAACGTCTGCAGTATAGGCATCCTTACATATATTTTTCGGGTTACCTTTTTTAGCAAATACAACGGGAACGCCAAACTGCAAGCCAGCAACAGCGGCAATGGCAATGCCGGATGCCTCTGCGGTTAAAATCTTTGTTATTTTGTCGGAAGGGAATAATTTCCTGAATTCCTTTCCCATTTCATATAAAAGTGCGGTGTCAAGCTGATGGTTCAAAAACATATCAACCTTGACAATTCCTCCGTCAAGAAGTAATGCGGTATCTCTGATTTTTTCCTTTAAAAGCTCCATATAACCCCATCCTTTTATGTAATTTAATTAATTATAGCAAAAAATGTATAAAAATACAAGCCTATTTTAAATATAATCCTTTGGTTTTTTGCCGGTTACCTTGAAAAATGCCTTGTAGAAGTTTGATGAGCTCTGAAAACCTGCTTCTTCTGCGGCGGAAAGTACCGACGATGCACCGCTTTTAAGTAAAGAAATCGCCTTTTCCACCCGCTTTATGGTGATATATTCAAAAGGTGTTACACCGTTGAACTTTTTAAATACGGTAGAAAAATAAGAGGGGGCAAGGTTCGATGTTTTTGCAATGTCCGAGAGCGTAAGATCTGTTGACAGATTTTTATTAATGTAGTCCGTGGCGGCAGAAAGACTTTTTAATGTGTCACGGTTTACGGAATCGCTGCTCTCCTTTACATAGCCAAAGTCACGAAGCAAGGTTAAAAGAACGGAAAATAAAAGCATTTTTATTTTAAGTTCAAAGCCTTCCTTTTTTTCTGAAAACTCCTTTTCAATTTCCAAAATCGAAAGCCTTATTTCTTCGGTCTTTTCGTTATCACGGGAGATTCTGTTTTCGAAAAGGTCACTTCGGTCTGTAAAAAGCTTAAGCAAGGGGAGATTTTCATACCCGCTTTCCCATATAAGCTTTGGCTCAAACTGGATACCTATTACGTCAAGAGGGGCAGAGTCCGATATTTCGGTTATGTAATGCACTTCATTTCCTGCAAAAAGAAAAACATCACCAACGGAAAAAGGATAGCTTTTTCCGAGAACGGAATAAATTCCTTCTCCTGATACAAAAAGAGCGATTTCACATTCTGTGTGGGAATGCTCACGGAATTCTCTTATGCCCGAGGGTGCCTTTGCGTGATAAAAGGATAAGATGTTTCTGCCTTTAAGGTCAGTTAAGCTGTGCTCTGAAAACCTCATAACATGCTCCAATCTTAAAATAGTGGATAAAACAAGTAATATAACGGTTGAATTTACCGCATTTTTATTTTATAATAATAAAAAAATGATATATTGTCAAGGGGGCATTGAAGTGAACATAAAAGAAATGGTGGAAGAAAACGTAAATACCTGTTCAAATCCTTCGGAGCTTAAAATAACGGACATCCGCGTTGCTAATATTACAGGTGCACCCAAACACTGTCCTTTAATAAAGATTTACACAAATCAGGGGCTTGTCGGCTACGGCGAAGTGAGAGATGCATCAAGCGCAACCTATGCACTTATGCTTAAGAGCCGCCTTATCGGCGAAAATCCGTGCAATGTGGATAAGCTTTTCAGAAGAATAAAGCAGTTTGGCGGTCCTTCACGTCAGGGCGGTGGTGTATCGGGAATTGAAATTGCCCTCTGGGACCTGGCGGGTAAAGCCTGGGGCGTTCCGCTGTGGCAGATGCTTGGCGGAAAGTTCCGCGACAAGGTAAGGGTTTACGGCGATACTGACGTTGACGGAAAGCACACCGGCCGAGATATGGGTATGGCGATAAAAAAACGTATCGATATGGGCTTTTCCATTGTTAAGATGGACTTAGGCGTTGAGCTTTTATATGATGAGCCGGGATGCATAAACGCACCTCTCGGAATGATTGAGGACTTCAAGAAATACTCAATGAAGGCAATCCTTCACCAGAGCGGCTCTATTGATATGGATATGATGCTTGGCAAAAACTATGAGGTGTTCACGATCCCGCACTATGCAACGGGAATAAGAATTACCGAAAAAGGACTTGACTACCTTGAAAATTATGTTAAAGAGGTAAGAGAAGTGGCTGGCTACGAAGTTCCTCTTGCAATTGACCACTTCGGTCACGTGGCACTTGAAGACTGCATCAAGTTTGCAAAACGCCTTGAAAAGTATAACATCGCGTGGCTTGAGGATATCCAGCCCTGGCATCTTACAAATCACTATAAGAGAATTGCGGATGCCTGTAATGTGCCGCTTGCAACGGGCGAAGATATATACCTTGCCGAAAACTTCCGTTCGTTAATGGAAGCGGGTGCAGTATCCTTGGTACATCCCGACCTTCTTTCAATCGGCGGGGCTTTAGAGACCAAAAAGCTTGGTGATATGTGCGAAAAATACGGCGTTGGTATGGCAATTCATATGGCGGAAAGCCCCATTGCTATGATGGCGGCAATCCATGTGGCGGCGGCAATTCAGAACGTATGGGCGGTTGAATTCCACTCCGTTGACATTCCCTGGTGGAACGACCTTGCAATCGGTATTGAAAATCCCTTATTCCATAACGGGTTTGTAAATGTGCCGGACACTCCGGGTCTCGGAATAGAACGCTTAAATGAAGAGCTTATAAAAGAGCATATGCATCCTAAATACCCCGAAGCCTGGGGAAGTACTGTAGAGTGGGATAAAGAATGGGCAAACGACAGAGAATGGAGCTGATAGTATGAATTTTAATGACAGAGAAGAAATAATCGCTTTGACACCTTTGTGGAAGGGAGAACGCCTTCCCGACGGAAGGCCGAAGGTTGAAGAAAAATATCTTAAAGCACTTAAAAATCTCACCCTTGAAGAAGTGTGGAAGCCTATTTTTGTAAAGGGCTATGAAAGCCAGTTTGAAGGAAGGCTCAAAACCCTCCACACCGACGGAAGAAAATTAATCGGCCGTGCGGTTACGGCAATTTACTGTCCCTACCGTCCCGACCTTGATGAGTACACCAAGGAAATCGGAAAAAGAGAGGGAAGAAGCGGTACATACAATCAGTGGGTAATCGACAATTTGATGGAACTGGACGTCCCTGTAATAGATATGTACGATAAAATCTATAAGGGCACATTCCTTGGCGGAAATTTAACCACCGCACTTAAGAACAAAACGAAAAACGAAAACGGCGGTGCTGTTATCTGGGGCGGAATCCGTGATACGGAGCAGATGGAAAAGGTGGAAAACACTCAGGTTTACTATAGGGGAATCGACCCTACGCCCATCCGTGACTTTATTATGACGGGCTATAACACGGTTACAAGAATCGGAAATGCAGTTTGCCTTCCCGGAGACGTGGTATTCGGTGCAGGCGGCGGTGTGCTTTTTATCCCATCGCACTTAGTCGCCGAGGTTGTTGGCGGTGCGGCAAAAACGCAGGTTAAGGATATGTTCGGCTTTGAAATGATAAGTCAGAATAAATTCACCACTGCACAGATTGATAAAAACACCTGGACAAAGGAAATGCTTGACCTATTGATGGAATTTATAAAGACGGACGACCGTGCGTCAGCCTACCGTGACCTTGACTGGACAGAGGAATATTACCTTGCCGAGCACGGCGATCCGACGGATACCCAGTCGGCACTTTAAGGAGGCGTAGTATGTTTAATCTTGAAGGAAAAAAGGCTCTTGTAACAGGCTCAACTCAAGGGATTGGTCTTGCTATTGCGAAAACCTTATCGGAATACGGGGCTACTGTTTTCATCCACTGCGGAAGCTCAGAGGAAAAAGCAAAAAATATTTCCTCGGAAATAAAAAACTCCCACCCGGTATGTGTAAACCTGCTTGAAAGAGATGCAGCAGAAAAGCTTTATGCCGCAACGGGAGACGTTGATATTGTAATCTTAAATGCCTCTGTTCAGATAAAGAAAAAGTGGGACGAAATTACTGAAGAGGATATGTATAAGCAGTTTGATATTAATGTGAAATCCACTTTCAAGCTTATACAGAAATATGTCCCCAAAATGAAGGAAAACTCATGGGGCAGAATCATTACGGTTGGCAGTGTTCAGCAGTATAAACCCCATAAGGAAATGGCGTTTTACGCAGCGACAAAATCCGCCAATATGAACATTGTAACAAATCTGGCATCACAGCTTGCTCCTTTCGGAATAACCGTAAACAACATTGCACCGGGTGTAATTGCAACACCGAGAAATGAAGATGCCTTAAACGATGAAAAATACAGAGATATCGTTTTATCAAAAATTCCTGCAGGATATGCGGGAGCATCTTATGACATAGCAGGCGGCGCACTCCTTCTTTCAAGCGACGCGGGACGTTACATCACAGGTACCGACATCATAATCGACGGCGGTATGCATTTATAATAAAAAGGTTCGGATTTTCCGAACCTTTTTTGCTGTAAAACTTAGTAAATCTAACATTTTTCAATAAAAGTATGGAAAAATTCTATTGAATAGTGGATGTTGCAATGCTATAATTACGATAGGAATAATGAATTAGTGTTTATTGGCGATTTAGCTTAGAAAGGACAGAGAAATATGATAAAGAATATATCCCGTTCCCTTAAAGATCTTTTAGGCTCTGACTATATGGAAGCCGTAATTTCGGTAGCCACTAAAATCTGCGGTATGGAAAAGGAAGAGGCGGAGTTTCTTGCAAATGAAAAGGTTGACTTTTTCCCCGATGATTATATAGCAAAAATGGATGATCTTGCGGAAAAAACAGGGGAAAAGCTTCTTAAAGGTTTTGAAAACAGCGAAAAAGGTGCACCCACCGATTCCTTCGGAAAGGCGGCACACCAAAATATGGCTCCCATCGGAGGCTTTGGCTGTACAAGAATCGGTGAGGACGGAAAAGCGTACTTAATCGCAAAGAGCGAGCATTATCACGCCTCGCTGGGTCACAATTTCCCGGGCTATAAGCTTATCAATAACGCCAGGAAGCTTGGCATATTAAATGCAACCCATAACAATACAAGAGGATACATAACCCGTCTTGCAGAAAGAAGAATAATTGCGGCCGCAAACGGTGCAAAAAACGATGCGGAAATTGATGCAATTCTTACATCCAAAGAGCCTCACGTGTTAAACCGCATAATCAACCTTGAAACGGGAAGTTTAGCTGGAGAGGCGGGTATTAAAATGATGCTGTCCCGCTTCTATAAGCTTGACGGAAGCTATGGCGATCCTCTTTATGACGGCAAAATCCCGGTATTTTTGGTTATGGAAGACAACAAGGAAGGCCTTGGTGCAAACTACCACGGAACAACAATTATGGCGCAGACCTTCCGCGGAATGTGGCCTACGTTCTATGAAAAGTGCGAAAAGAACGAGCTATACAAAGTTGTAAGTGTAAAGAAAAACGATATATCGGATTTTGAAGAAAAGATAAAAAAATACAACAGCGGAAGCTATAAGACAGCAGGGTTTATTCACGAGATAATCCTTATGAACTATGCGGGAATCCGCCTCACAAAAGAGTATTTGGAGAAAGCTCACGAGCTTTGCAAAGCAACAGACACTCTTATTATGGTTGACGAAATCCAGTCATGTATGTGGTATGATGGGATGTTTCTTTTCAGAAAGTACGGTCTAAAGCCTGATTTTGTAATGATAGGAAAGGGGTTCCCCGGCGGTGAATATTCCGCAAGTAAGCTTTTGACAACTGCACCTGCGGATAATTTGAATCAGTTCGGTGCTCTTGTCACCAACGGTCAGGAGGAACTTGCAAGCCTTTCATATCTCATCACTATGGAATTTGCTTCAGCCAACGGAAAAGAAATTGATGAGATGGGCGAAAAAATTGAAAAAGGTATTCTTGAATTAAGTAAAAAATATCCTGAGCTTCTTCCGCCTCCCGAGGGGCTTGGCCATCTTTCGGCAATACATTTTAACAGTGTGGAAAAAGCGGCGGAATTTACAAAGATAATGAACGGTATGTGTGTTGATATAAGTGCACAGCTTTATAAACCGGACTGCCCGCCTGCGGTGCTTCTTAAGCCGCCGGTTATCACGGATGATAAAGTGCTTTCCGTACTTCTTGAAAAAATAAACGAAGGCTTGTTAAAGCTTAATTAAAAGGAGGATTATTATGAAAATAGGTTATTTGCCGCTTTATATAAAACTTTATGATGATATCGGTGCAAAGCGTGCCGTTATGCAGAAATTTTACGAGGATACGACCGAAATTTTCCGTGAAAAGGGACTTACGGTCGTTACATCGGATTTTTGCCGTATAGAATCCGAATTTAAGGAAACTGTTAAAAGATTTGAGGATGAAAAGGTTGATGCCATTGTTACCTGGCATGCGGCATATTCTCCTTCTCTCGAGTCAATTGAGGTTCTTGCAAATACAAATCTTCCGATTATTGTGTTTGACTCAACGCCAACCAAGGTGTTTGATCAGGATGCAATACTCGAAGGTGCAGTAAGCTGGAACCACGGCATTCACGGCGTTATGGATATGTGCAGTATGCTTAAAAGATATGGAAAGCCCTATGCAATTGCAGCAGGTCACTATCTTGACGGTAAGTGCATTGACCGTGTTATAGGCTTTGTTAAAAGTGCAGTTGCGGCAAGAAAGCTTAAGGGAATGAAGGTGGGTCTTGTGGGCGGAGCCTTCAAAGGTATGGGCGATTTTGCGGTTGACCCTGACGAGCTTAAGGAACGCTTCGGAATAACCGTTGAAAATGTGGATAAGACATACCTTGCAGGGTTAGTTTCGGATATAACAGAAGAGGAAATTGAAGAAGAGCTTGCAAACGACCGTAAGATGTATGACTTTGCCGATAATATTGTTACTGAGGAATATAGGCCCTACACGGCTTCCTGTCTTGCTCTTCGTAAGGCTGTAAAGGAAAAAGAGTATGATGCATTTTCCGTAAACTTTTTGGATGTTGAAGGACTTGGAACAATGCCCTTTACAGAAGCCTGCAAATCTATGGAAAAGGGCATAGGCTATGCAGGTGAGGGCGATGCCCTTACGGCATCATTTACAGGGGCGCTTCTTCAAGGATACCCCGAAACAAGCTTTGTTGAAATTTTCTGCCCGGTATGGACGGAGAATAAACTGTTCTTAAGCCATATGGGCGAAATGAACTACCGCATAATTGAAGGAAAGCCTTACCTTGCAAGAACAGGCTCAGCATATGTCAAGGGCGTTATGCCTTATGCAGGATATTCCTGCATGAAGGCGGGTAAAGGCGTCTATGTAAATATCAGCCGTGACAAGGATGACTATCAGATGCTTATAACTCCCTGCGAAATGGTTTGTGAGGAAGAAGCTAAAAAGAAAACTGTTATGCGTGGATGGATGAAGCCTGAAAGTGATATAGGAACATTTCTTGAAAACCTCAGCAAAAACGGTGCCACACACCACAGCTCCTTCGTTTACGGTGCAACCGTGGAAGAGCTTGAATTTTTCGCAAAGCTTCTTTCTATAAAGACTGTTGTAATATAAGGGGCATTGTTATGAAATATCTTATTGGTCTTGATATAGGAACATCCGCCGTAAAAGGTGTTCTTATGACAGCGGACGGTGTTGTTACAAAAACGGCATCTTCTCCTTTTATATATGAAAAACTCGAAAACGGCGGCGTGGAAATAGAGGCAGATAAATATGTCGAAGCTTGTTTTTGGGCAATAAAGGAGCTTGCGAACGATGTTGACGGCGAAATATGCGGAATTTCGGCGTCTTCCGCCAGCGGTAATCTTTTGGTTTTAGATAAAGATAATAAGCCTGTAACTCCCATATACAACTGGCAGGATAAAAGAGTTACAACGGAGTCAGAGGAAATATTGGGCGATATAGATAAAGATGCGCTTTATAAAAAAATCGGCTGGCCATTTTCCGGAAAAACCTTTCCTTTGGCACTTTTATGCTATGTCAAAAAGCACTTTCCTGAAAAAATAGTATCTTGTGGTAAAGTTTGTATGAGCACAGAGTATTTATACTACCTTTTAACGGGAAAGTGGGGGATAAGCTCATCTGCCGGCACTCCGTTTTTCCTTATTGACCAGAACACGGGTAAATATATCCCCGAGCTTCTTGATGCAATCGGTATAACGGAAGATAAATTGCCGCCCATTATGCCTTGCGGAAGCGTGGTAGGATGCGTCAGTGAAATATCATCAAAAAAGTGCGGACTTCCGGCAGGCACTCCTGTGGTATTGGGAAGCTTTGACCATCCTTCTGCTGCAAGGGGAGCGGGAGTGTTTAACGAAGGAGAAATGCTTCTTTCCTGCGGTACCTCCTGGGTTGGCTTTTTCCCGATAAATGACCGTGAAAAGGCGGCGTCCGCCAAAATTCTTATCGACCCATTTTTGTCTGAAAAAGGCGGAGCGTGGGGGACAATGGTTTCGGTTTCATCCCTTTCAAATTATATTGATTTATATATAAAAAGATATATTGACGATTCCGATAACCGCTTCGACATACTGACAAATCTTGCGAGAAAAAGTATTCACGGTGCAAACGGACTTTCAATCTGCCTTACGGATGAGCCGGATGATGAAAAGATAAAATCATTTCCAAGGGAAGACATCGCAAGGGCAATTATGGAAGGTGCGGTTAATCTCCTTAAGGCTAAGCTTGACATATTAAAGGGAATAGGAATAAGTCCGAAAACAGCTGTAATGGTTGGCGGGCCTTCCAAAAACCCACTGTATCTTGAAATTATAGAAGAAATCTGCGGCATAAAGGCATTAGTCCGTCACGGCGTAAATGCCGGAGCGGTGGGTGCTGCTATGCTTGCAGGAATCGGGGCAGGATTATTTAAAGACGAAAATGATGCAAATAGAATTTTTAATGAAAGAGGGTAATTTATATGTTTAATATGCAGGTTACTGATTATGACAGATGGGTGTATGAAAACGAAATAAAGGATTTTCTGCCTAAAGAATTTATAGATTTTCATATTCATTCATATAAAAATACATTCAAGCCGGCGGGGAGTCGTAACGGAGGCTCTGCCTGGACAAGGCTGGTTGCCGACGAAATGACCACAGAGCAGATGCTGGATTGTTTCCGTCAGTATTTCCCCGAAAACAAGGTTACGCCCTTGATTTTCGGAAGCTGCTTAAGAGACTTTAAAGAAACAAACGATTATGTGAGGGAAGAAGGCAGGAAATACGGCTTTCCTACATTGTACAGAAGCTCCTATGATATGGATTTAAACGAGCTTGAAAAGAATGTTAATGAGGGTGGCTTTTTAGGACTTAAGCCTTATCTTTCTTATTGTCCGTCATACATTCCGTCAAAGGAAGTAAGAATTTTCGACTTTTTACCAGAAGAACAGCTTAAGCTTGCGGATAAAAACGGCTGGATAATAATGCTTCATATTGGTCGTGACGGAAGACTTAAAGACCCTGTAAACCTTGGTCAGCTTATGGAAATAGAAGAAAAATATCCCAATCTTAAATTAATTGTGGCACATATCGGAAGAGCATATTCAAAAGAAGATATAGGAAATGCCTTTGAAATTTTGAAAAATACAAAAAATATGTACTTTGACTTTACTGCAAATATGTGCGACGATGCAATCCGTGAGTGTATTAAGGCTGTGGGACCGAAGCGCCTTATGTACGGCTCTGACCTACCCATTGCAATAATGCGAATGTACAGAATTACGGAAAACGGAGTTTATTACAATGTGGTGCCCCGCGGTCTTTACGGATGTGTTGAGGGTGAGCCTCATATGCGTGAAACCGACGAGGAAAACGTAACCATTATGATGTATGAGCAGATTCGTGCAATGAAAAGGGTTGCCGAAGAACTTAAGCTTACAAGAGAAGATATAGAAGATATTTTCTGCGGCAATGCAAAGAGACTTCTCGGAATGAAATAAAAAATAGGGAGAAAATATTTCTCCCTATTTTCTTTATTAAATCTTTTCAAAATGTCAAAATAAATCAATCAAAGAGGCATATGAAAATCATAGACTTTTATAAGATAGTGTGATACACTAATAAAAATTACAGTCTGATTTGTTATAGTGAAAACAAATATTAAGGAGTGTTTCTATGAAATTTAAAAGCATACCTGTGGCTAAAAATGCCGTTTACGGAAACGAGTGGGAATTTTCCCTTCCGCTTAATATTTCACTTGACAATTACAAAGAAAAGATAAATGTGCTGACAGAAGCATTATTCGGAAGCTATGCCTTAACAGGCGATGAAGGAACCATAAAAGCGAGCTTTGATGAAAAACTGAAAGTAAAAGGCGAATACGGCCTTAAAATATCGTCAGGAAAAGCACATATAACCTACGGCGACTATGAGGGCTTAAGAAATGCTTTGGCACATATAAGTAATATCTTAAAAATAAGAGAAGGTAAGGCATATCTTCCTGAGTGCGATTTTTCCGATAAGCCAAGGTTTACACACCGCGGAGTTATGATAGACCTTGCAAGGGGAATTCCGGACAAGGAACGCTTTCTGGATGATTTGGCACTTATGGCAAAGGCAAAAATCAACATTTTGCATCTTCATCTTTCGGATAATAAGGGCTTTGCAATTAAACTTTCTGTGCTTAAAGAAGAAATGTTTATAGAAAACGCCTATAGTATTTCTGAAATAAAAGAGCTGATTTCCCTTTGCGACAGCCTCGGGCTTGAAATAATCCCCGAATTTGACTGTCCAGGTCACAGCGGAAAGCTTGTTGAATGCTATCCTTATCTTACCTGTGAAACCGACCTTTCAGAGCAAAGTAAATGGACACCCTGCATAGGTGAAGGAAGCGTTTTTAAGATATATGAGAATATAATCGATGAGCTTTGTGAAATTTTTCATTATGAATATTTCCACATCGGAGGCGACGAGCTTTCATTTGACGATTTGGGACTTGCGGCAAAATGCCATTGGGCAGAATGCAGAAAGTGCAACGCCTTTATGAAGGATAACGGCATAGCCGATGTGCAGGATTTGTACTATTATGTAATGACAAAGGCTTATGAAATGGTTAAAAAGAACGGCAAAAAGGTTATTATGTGGAACGATCAGATTGACACCGAAAGAGAGATTAAGCTGCCTTCTGACATTATACTTCATTTCTGGAGAGTTGCCGCACCAAAGCGAGGTCCTCATATAAATATATCAATGAACAGCCAGTTAAAGACGGGAAGGAAAATGATAAACTCCCATTATCCCGAGGCGTATGTTGATATTGATTATACTCACGAAAGAGCAAATAAGGAAGATACCGTAGGAAACTGGAAAATAGATGAGCGCCCCTATAGCGATGAAGAATTGAAAGAGAATATCATTGGAAGTGAAATGTGTGCCTGGGAATACGGCAACGAAAAGGATTATCCCCATTACAGCTATACTCTTCCTTCGGAAATTTTAATTTACGGCGATAAAATGTGGAATAACGAGTGTTTCAGCATTGATGAAGATTATGAAAAGGCACTTACGAAAATTCTTTTAGGCTTTACAAGCCCTGATGACTTAAATGTATTTGCCTGCCTCGGAGGTGCTATTCTTTCCCGGAAAGATGAAAAGTGCATTCCTTCAAAAATCACAAAGGATAAGGCTTTTCTTATTGAAACTAAAAACGCTCTTTCAAAAATTCCGGGACGCCTTTCGAAGATTTACACAGAGTGCATAGTAGAAGCACTTGAGAAAATATGAAAAAACGCTGTCTTCTGATGAAGGCAGCGCTTGTTTTTTTTAGATAAATGTGGTATACTATTTACATAGACTAATGGAGAAGAGAGGATTTTACAATGAAGCTTGCAAGTATATTTACAGACCATATGGTACTTCAGAGGGATATGCCTATACGCGTTTTCGGAACGGGCGAAGGAAAGGTAAAAGTGACGTTTCTTGGCGAAACGGCGGAAGGCACATCTGAAAACGGAAAATGGCGTGTAAAACTTTCGCCAAAACCTTTTGGCGGCCCCTATGAAATGAAAATAGACCTTGGCGGAGAAGAACTTGTTTTAAGAGATATTTTAATCGGGGACGTGTTTTTAGCTTCCGGGCAGTCAAATATGGAGATGCCGCTTTTCGCAACGGAATCGGGGTTTTCGGATGCCGTAAACTGCGATAATGCCTCCATCCGCTATTTCACCGTGCCAAGAAGATACAAAAAGGGCGTTGATACATACGGATACCACTTTGCGGATGTCTATAACTGCGATACGCCATGGCAGATAAAAACGGAGGAATCAGCGCTTAATTTTACTGCAATAGGCCACTACTTTGCAGAGTATCTCCAAAGGGAAGTAAACGTGCCCATAGGCATCATTTCCTGCAACTGGGGAGGACGCAGAATTGAAGCCTTTATAGAAAAATCATACTTTTACGGAGTGCCGTCCTTAGAGGGGCAGATGAAAGCGTTTACTGAATTTACATCTTCCCTTGATATGGAAGAGTATGAAAAAGACTTTGAAAAATTCACAAAAGATGTGGAAGAATATATAAAAGAAAAACACAAGGGTAAGCTTGATGATACAAGGCAACTTGGAGTTTACGCTGCGGCACCTAAGGCAAATCTGGATGATTTTCCGCAGAAACTAAAAGGCCCTTACGACTCGGTATCGCCTTCGGTTTTGTGGGAAAGTATGTTTTCTGAAATAGTTCCCTTTGGCGTCCGGGCAATGCTCTGGTATCAGGGAGAGTCCAACGGATATGACAGGGACTACCTTGAAAAATATCTTACCTTCTTAAAATGCATAAGAGAACAGTTTGAATGTGATATGGATGTGTATGCCGTGGAGCTTGCACCCTACATAGGAAAGCACGCTGACTTAAAGGATATATCTGACCTTAAGTTTATAACCGGAAACAACTGGGCATTTTTAAGGGAAGATCAGCAAAAGGCAACTTTAATGGGTGATAAAAACTACCTTGTCACGTCGGCAGAGCAAGGGGATATATTTGAAATTCACCCCAAACGCAAAAAGGAAATTGCCCGCCGTCTTTCCTTAAAGGCTATGAAACACACCTACGGAATGGATATTTTAGCAGATCAGCCTATATTCAAATCGGTGGAATTCAAAGACGGAAAGGCTTATATAACACTTTATAATGCAGACGGCTTATACGGACAGACCGGCGGTGTGGAAATGCTTATCGCAGGGAAAGATAAGGTGCTTAAGAGAGGTTTTGTAAATATAACTGAGGATAACCGTTTAGAAGTATATTCTCCCGAAGTGCCGGAACCAGAAATTGTGCGCTACGGCTTTGGAATGTACTATTTCGGAAAGCATATCTATAATGGTGCAGGACTTCCGCTTGCACCCTTCAGAACAGATAAGGACTGAAAGTAAAATGAAATATAAAAGCTTTTATAAAACACCCGAAGGTTTTTCCGATATGGTTATGATAAGTGACGGCGAGGCTCTTACAAACCTTTATTTTGAAGGAAGCCGTGATGAAAAAAAGGCAGATGAATTTTCAGAAGAAAGAGAACTTGAAATTTTCAGGGAAACCAAAAAGTGGCTTGATATCTATTTCGGCGGAAACGTTCCTGACTTTACTCCGAAATACAAAATAGAAAACCTAACCCCTTTCAGAAAAGAAGTAAGTGATATGATGATAAAAATCCCTTACGGAAAAACCGTTACCTACGGCTTTATCACAAAGGAAATAGCGAAAAAGCAAGGCAAGGAAAAAATGTCCGCTCAGGCGGTGGGCGGTGCCGTTGGGTGGAATCCCTTATGCATTATAATTCCCTGCCACAGAGTGGTTGGGAAAAAGGGAAAACTCACCGGCTACGGCGGCGGAATAGAAAATAAAACAGCCCTTTTAAGACTTGAAAAATCTATTGACTAAAGCATATCTATATTGTAAAATAGAATACGATTCTTGATAGTAAAAAGGAGAATGAATATGCCCGGACTTCTTAAAAATTTAGGATTTTACGACGGAAAATACGATTTAATTGAAAATATCAACATCCCTATGACCGACAGAGTGTGCTGGTTTGGTGACGGCGTTTACGATGCAACGGCAACAAGAAACGGCGTTATCTACTGTCTGGATGACCATATCGACCGCTTTTTCAATTCCGCATCAATGGTGGAAATTGAAATTCCGTATACAAAGGATGAATTAAAAGAGCTTCTTTTAGACCTTGTTTCAAAGGTTGATACAAGCGAAACTAACGGCGAAACATTTTTATACTGGCAGATAACAAGAGGGGCAAACATTCCCAGAAATCACATTTTCCCCAAAAACGCAAAGGCAAACCTTTGGGTAACGGTTACACCGAGAAAGCTTGCTGATATTTACAGAAGGGCGAAAATAATCACCTATGAGGATATCCGTTTTTATATGTGCCATATAAAAACCCTTTGTCTTCTTCCCAGCGTTCTTGCATCTGAAGCGGCTGAAAGAGCGGGGGCAGAAGAGTGCGTTATGTACCGAAAGGAAGCGGACGGAATAAAGAACAGAGTAACGGAAGGTGCACACACCAACGTCCACTGCTTAAAGGACGGAAAGCTTTATACAGCACCCCTTGATAATCTTGTGCTTCCGGGAATTGCAAGAAAGAACTTAATCAAGGTTTGCGAAAAGCTTGGTGTTCCCGTTGTGGAAGAGCCCTATTCACTGGAATTTTTACTTGATGCCGATGAAATTATGCTTTCGTCAAGCTCCAATTTCTGTATAGTTGCAACCCACATTGACGATAAAGAGGTGGGCGGAAAAGCAGGTGAGCTTTTAAGAAAAATCCAGGATGCACTGGTTGAAGACTATATTACAAGCACAAACATATAAATTAAAAGAGGAACTATCGAGCGATAGTTCCTCTTTTAATTTACAAAAATCAGTCAACGATTTCAACACCCGTAGGCTTGTTGATTTTAACATCAACTGTGCCGTCAGCACATCTTTTTGCATCAATGCTGATTACACCGTAGGGTGTGGGGTAGGTACCGTGGATGTAGTTCAGCTTTGTGCCAAGATTAGGCTTTACGCTTACCTTCTTACAGCCGGGAGCGAGTACCTTAACACCTAAAATGTATTCCTGGATATAAGCCGCAGGACCTGATGCCCAGCCGTGACATAAGCTGTGACGGAAGCCCTTGTAGCAGTATGCACCGTGGTCGCCGTGAATGTCGTTTTCATCGGGAGCTACAAATTCATCAATTCTCTTTGCACCCTCGGTCCACTCCAAGTTAAAGTCTTCAAAGAATGTTGTTGCACCAAGCTCAATCATCTTGCCCCAGAACTTGTTCATAAGGTCGATTGTGCCGTCAACGTCACCTGCTTCGCCTCTTGCCTTAAGAACGTAATAGCCAAGGAAGGTGGATACGTTATGTAAGGGATCAACTGCCAGGATGTTCTTGTTTACATCTTCATAAGTGCTGATTCCTGCAAGTGCCTGAAGAGCCGCTGCGGCCTTGCAGTTACCGGGATCGGGAGCGTTTGCCATAATAAGATTCTTATAGCCTTCGCACTTTGAAGCCATTTCTTCATCCTTGTACTCTTTTGCAATGTTACTTGCAGCATCAAGTGCCATGGTGAAGATTGCGGCAACGCCTGCCTTCTGTCCCTGTGGGTCTGTTGATGTGGGCCAGTCGATGAAGTTTTTGTCTATTGCAATTGTACCGTCTTCGTTGATTACAGAGAAGAGGTTGGCAAGAGTTGCATAGAGATAGTCCTTCTGAGCGAAGAGATAATCGTAGTTACCGTTCTGCATATACCAATCCCAGTGAATCTTGATCCACCAGAGGGTGTAGGAGGGAATGTTGTTCATCCACTTGTCGGGAGCGAAGCATTCCTTTGTTAAATCCAGGCTCTTGGGAACGCAGTCGTCATAGCCGAATACTCTTTGAATTGTGGAGGTCTCTGGATGCATATCGCCGATCCATACAAGACGGTCACGCTTGATACCGTCCCAGAGGTAGTTTTGCATATTTAAGTGAACTGTGTAAACAGCGGTTTCGAAAACTTCGTTAAGCATAGCATCGTCGGATGTAAATGTACCCTTGTATTCAATATCTTCATAAATGAAAGCGGCACGGATAACGTTTAAGTGAACGAATCCCTTGGGGCAATCAATTCTTACGAAACGATAGCCTGTCTGTCCGATTTCGATGGAACCCATCATAGAAACGGGAAGCTCCAGATCACGCTGAGCGTGGTTGTTTGTAGCGTTCTTTTCGCCGTAAAGCTCGGTCATACATTCCATAACGGATTCACCGAAGCGGATGTGAAGTCTTCCTTCCTTCTGAACTTCACACTCACAGCCGTGAGCAATAACGAGTAATCCGCCGTGGATTTCATAGCCGAAGTCAAGTAAAATAGAACCGCCTTCCTTGATTGTGCAGACAGGGCCGATGTTTAAGGGAGCCTGAAGAGGCTTATCCATCATAAGGGCCTCAACATTGTCAATGTCGCCGTTTGTCCATACAATCTTCTTTGGCATCAAGTATCTTTTTGCTCTGGTATCGCGGATACCTTCTGTGAAAACGTTTCTCATATTAATTCTCCTTATAATTTAATATTTCTGCTGTGTAAACGGTATGATAATCACCGTTTTTGTACCATTTTTCATTGCATTCCGGGCAGGTTTCCTCTTTTGACATTTCGGTTTTATAAATGACGCGGCATTCATAAACCATACAGCCGGAAATTCCGGGAACGTCAATTTCCTTTGAAGGAACGGTTTCTAAATTACACTCTTTAATCTTGTCAAAATCTCGTCCCGACTTGCTTCCGCAAAAGGCAAAGGATTCCTTTTGTGAATCGTCAAATGGAATTGAAACCGTAAACATCGGGTTTTTGTCAAGCAGCTCCTTTGTATAGCGGGACTGACGCACCATAACGACAAAAACGCTTTTTCCCTGTGAAACACCAATCTGCCCCCAGCCTATTGTCATAGGGTTTATTTTACCATCAGAACCTGCTGTAAGGTAAGCACCAAAAGTTCCCATATTGGTAAGTGCTTTGCCCGAATTTTCTAAAAAATTCATCAAATTCCCCCTTGCTAAAACTTAAATATTATATTATCATATAATTATGAAAATAGCAACGAAAATATTAAAAAATTTCCGAAAGAAGGAATAAAATGAAAAGACAGGAAAAAATTCTGATTGTGAGGGAACGCTTATCGGCACTGTATCCCGATTCGGAATGTACCCTTACCTATAAAGACCCGTTTCAGTTACTCATCGCAACACAGCTTGCGGCACAGTGTACCGATGCAAGGGTTAATATTGTAACTAAAACCTTATATAAAAAATATCCCACGGTGGAGTCCTTTGCTAATGCGGACCTTTCAGAACTCCAGCAGGATATAAAAAGCACCGGCTTTTATCATAACAAGGCGAAAAACATAATAGGCTGTGCCAAAAAGCTCCTTTCGGATTTCGGTGGGGAAGTGCCAAGGACAATGGAAGAACTTTTATCCCTTCCGGGCACAGGCAGAAAAACCGCAAACCTTGTGTTGGGTGATGCTTTCGGGATTCCCGGCATTGTAATTGATACTCACGCAAAGAGGCTGTCGGGAAGGATTGGGCTCACAAAGGAGGAAACTCCCGAAAAAATAGAAAAGGACTTAATGAAATTTACACCAAAGGATTATTGGACAACTCTGGGACACCACTTTGTTGACCACGGAAGGGCGGTTTGCGATGCAAGAAAACCGAAATGTGAAAACTGTGTGCTTTCAGATATATGCACATACGCTAAAAAGAATAAAAAATAATTTGCCGCATAGCCTTTAAATAGGAGGCGGTTTTATGGCGAAAATTTCTGAATTCAGGCAAAAAGAAGTTCTTGATACCGTTACAGGAAAGCGACTTGGATATGTATGCGACATGGAAATAGATGATGTTTCGGGGCGGATAATATCAATTACGGTGCCGTCGGGAAAGATACTTTCTTCCATTATGAAAAAATCTGACATAATAATTCCGTGGGAAAAGATTGAAAAAATAGGGAAAGACATGATTCTTGTAAAAGGAGAATGAATGATGGATACTAAAGAAATAGTGAAAAAAGCCTTTTTAATGTGCGAAATCAATACGCCCGGAAACATTTCTCTTTATGGATTTGACGGAGTTAAAGTCAGAATGGATGAGTCTGAAATAGAAATAGGCTATAATACGGTTCCACAGCTTATGCGAGGATGTATGCTTGTTGCAAAGGCAATTAAAGAAGGCAGAAAATGCTATAAAACAGAGGAGCATGCCCGCTTTAAAACCTGCGGAGCGATGATAGACGTTTCCAGAAACGGCGTTATGCGCGTAGATAAGGTTTTTGAATTTATCGATTATATGGCACTTTACGGACTTAATATGCTGATGCTTTATACTGAAGATACTTATGAGGTAGAAGGTTTTGAGATGTTTGGCTACCAAAGGGGAAGATATACCAAGGACGAGCTTAAAGCAATTGACGAATACGGAAAAGTTATGGGAGTAGAAATAATCCCCTGCGTGCAAACTTTAGCACACCTTGCCCACTACACAAAATGGATTGAAGGTATGCACCTTTCAGACAGGCCGGGTATTTTGTGTGCAAACCATCCGCCGGTGTATGAATTTATCGAAAAGTGTATTGCGACCTTAAGAGAGTGCTTTTCATCAGAAAGAATACATATCGGAATGGACGAAGCTTTTGAAATAGGCCGCGGTAAATATCTTGATCGCTTCGGCATCAGGGACAGAAAAGAAATTATAACCGAGCATCTTATAAAGGTTGACGAAATCTGCAAAAAGTATAATTATAAGCCCATGATGTGGTCGGATATGTATTTCCGCTATCCCGGTAAAGTGGGGGATTTTCACAGAGAAAGTAACATTGCTCCCGAAATTGCAGAGAAAATTCCTGAAAATACCGAGTTTGTTTACTGGGATTATTACAACACGGAAAAAGACTTTTATTCAGACATTATGAAAAAGCACGAGGATATAAATAAAAAGCCTTGTTTTGCGGGAGGAATATGGACCTGGAACGGCTTTTTGCCAATCGGAAATTACACGGAAAACACCACGGAAAGTGCACTCAAAGCGGCAATTTCAAATAAGCTTGACACCTGCTTTGCAACATTATGGTCAAACGACGGATGCGAAACAAACCACTTCCTTGCAATGGGGCTTATGGCATATTATTCGGAATTTTGCTACAGAGGCGAAGCTGTAACAAGGGAAGAAGTCTACGATACGGGCGAATTCGTTTCGGGAATTTCCAGGGAGTTTTATAACGCCTGCTCCGATTTTCATATTGCAATAGATGTATCAAAAGATAAATTTATGCTTGATACTCATCCTGTGGGTAAAAAGCTTGTCTGGGCGGATATTCTCCATGGAATCCACGGCTGTGAGCTGGATTCAGGTAGCTATATAGCAAAAATGAAAGAGGCGAAGGCTTTGATGGATGAGTATGCATCGAGTCTAGACAGAAATGAAGAAAACTATATCTATGCATCGCTCCTTTTTGAAATTGCGGGCATAAAGTGCGATATATTCTCAAATATCAAAAAACGCTACGACGAAGGAGACAGGGCATATTTTGATAAGCTTTCGGGCGAAACTCTTCCTCATCTTTATGAGCTTTATGAACGCCTTTCCGATATCCACGAAACTATGTGGCTTGCAACTTATAAGCCCCACGGCCTGGAGGTATTGCAGATGCGCTATGCCGCAACATTAAAAAGACTTATATACACTAAAAAGGTGTTTGAAATTTATGCCCTCGGAGAAGGCGACAAAATAGAGGAACTTGAAAATAACCCCATCTACGGCAAAGGCTTCGGAAAAGGATTTATGAATGTATATACACCCTGCTGGTAAAAGTTCAAAAGGAGATGTAAAAAAAGTCCAGACCGCAAAAAGGCGAATAAATTAGTGGATTGGGCAAAGTTACAAACTCTATGTTGTAAAATAGTGTTGAAAAATCGCATTCCTACGATTTTTCTTCATTTTGAGCCTTTTTGCTACGAACAAACTTCACCCTCGACGTATCTATATACGCCTTCGGGTAACTTTCGAAAAGTCTGTAAACAGACTGTCTCAATTCAGTTTGTCCGTTCTGAAGCATTTTTTTCTATCTCCTGAAAAAGGGGCTGTAATTATTTTACAGCCCCTTTTTTTGATAACTCTTTCGGGGACAAGCCTGTATTTTTTTTAATAAATGCACTGAAATAATAAGGCGTGCAAAAGCCGCACATCTCGGAAACCTCCGATACGGTGTAGTAGCCTGAGCATAAAAGCTCCTTTGCAAATGCGAGCCTTAAATCGTTGATATAAGAAAGGGGAGATTTTCTCGTATAATCGGAAAATACTTTACGGAAATAGGTTTCGCTCATATTAAGCTTTTGTGAAAGGAGTGAAACAGACATATTTCTGTCCGTAAAATTGTCGTGGATATAGGATAAAAGAGCTTCAATTTTAGCTGATGTATCGCTTATGTTTTTTGAGGCAGAATCCTTTTCCATAAGTGAAAGGATTTTATAAAACAGACTTTTTACCTCATATTCATATCCCGGATGTTTTTTTAAGTGCGCATAATACATTTCCGAAAAGAGCTTTTCGTATTGATGGGGAAAAGAAGGGGTAAAAATAAGAAGGTCATCTGAAAGCGGGACATCCGAATTAAAATGAACGATATATAAAATCTCTTCCTCGCAGTTAAGCTCATACTGAAGATATGCAGGAGCAAAAACAATATCCTTGCTTTTTGCGTGCATATAAGTATCTTTGCACTTAAATGAAGAATTGCCTTCCAGGCGGAACGAGAGGGCGTGATAAGGTCTCGGAATACCTGAGGAAATACATTTTGGCCTCTCAATAAGGAAAACGGAAATAGGCTCACTGTTTATTGCTTTTGTTTTGAAAAACATAAAATCGCCTCCGGAAAAAGTATAATATTAAAAGGTTTTGCTGTCAATAGAGTTTTGAAAAACGTATTTTTTTGTTTCGGAAAGCGTATTGTTATTTTTGTGAAAAAGAGTAAAATGAAGTAAAGGAGTGATTTTATGTCTTTAATTATCATAGAAGCAACCATTGACCCTGCATACAAAAAAGCCACAGAGATTTTTAATGAAATGTATGAAAAGGTGACGGGAAAAAAGCTTTCCGTAAAGACGGCAGACGACGGAGAAAGTGACCTTATCGTGCTTGGTTCTGACAGTGTAAACGATTTTCTTATGACGGAAGTTTTCGAAGGAAGGATAAAGTCCCTCGGTATCCGCTACGGCACTGACTCTTATGCCATGAAAAGCTATGAAAAAGACGGGCGAAAGATTCTGGTTTTAGCTGGCGGAAGATTAAGAAGCACTCTTTATGCGATTTACGGATATTTTGAAAAGTTTTTAGACTGCGGATATTTCTGGGACGGAGATGTTATTCCTCATTCGGAGGAAATACCGCTTACGGGAATCTGCGTAAACGAGGAGCCACGCTTTTTTTACCGTGGATTAAGATATTTTGCACACCGCGGACTTAAACGGTTTCAGGCGGAGCATTGGGGATATTCCGACTGGAAAAAAGAGCTTCTCTGGATGACCAAAAAGAGACTTAATTTCTTTATGATGAGAATCGGTATGGATGATGTGTGGCAAAGAGCCTTTCCCGATGATGTTCCTTATCCCGACGGCTACAGAAAAATTACGGGGCCCGATGCGAAAGACTACGATGACAGAACAGATTTCTGGACTCTTAAATACAGGGGAGAACTTCGCGAAAAGGTACTTGAATATGCAAGAAGTCTTGACATTATGTATCCTGCGGACTGCGGGACAATGACACATTGGTATTCACGAACTCCGATAGAATTTTTAGAGTCTAAAAAGCCGTCATTCGTTATGCAGGAAGTCGCACACTATACGGAATCCGACACGGGAAAAGTATTTGATTTTATGAAAAAGGAAAATATGGACTACTATATGCATCTGACGGAAACCATGGTGGCGGAACACGAAAAGTCATCGGCACTTTTCCATACAATAGGGCTTGGCGAAAGACAGATGTTCAAGGAAAAAGAGAAAAACTTTGCACTTAAGATGATTGCGTACAGAAGAATTGCGGAAAATATAAAAAGGCGTTGGCCTGAAAGTAAGCTTATGCTTGCAAGCTGGGACTTTATCGGTTGGTGGGAGCATAAAGAGGTCAGAAATCTGATTTCCGAGCTGGATCCCGAAAATACGATAATTCTTGATTATACCTCGGAAGTTGACGATCCCGAGACGGGATTTTTGAATTGGGGAGTTATAGGGAAGTTTCCGTGGATATTCGGCCTTTTTCACGCCTATGAATCAGAGAGTGAAATAAGAGGGCCGTACGACAGAAGTGACGAGAGACTTAAGGTGGCAGCAGATGACAGCTTCTGCAAGGGAATGATACTCTGGCCTGAGCTTTCGCACAGCGATCCGATTGTTCTTGAATATCTTTCGGCAAATTCGTGGGCACCGCTTAAGCTTAAGGCAGAGGCTCTTGCCAGGAGATATTGCGAAAAAAGATACGGAGACTTATCCGATAAAATGAACTTTTCCTGGCAAAAGCTTTTCCCCTTTATAAAGCTTTCCGACTGGGGAGGATATACAAAAAGGAGCAAGGATGATGAAAATTACGTTAAATACTGTCCTTCATGGTTTGTACATCAGAGTATGTGGGTTAAGCTTACGATTTTCTTAAGGCAAAAACCGCAACCTGACAGTGCACTGGTTAAATACTGGAACGGAAAAATTGAAGAAAACCGTCCGATGATGAAGGATATTAAAGAAGCACTCATAAATTTATCAGAAAATGAAGATGGTTTTTCAAATGAGTTTATATTGAGGGATACGATAGACCTTACAAGAACGGTTATATCAAGGTTTTTAAACTATACAATCATCAAAGCTGTGGAGGCGACAGGAAATAAAAAAAGGGTAGAGGAGCTTAGGGCTCACTATCTTAGTCTTATGGAAATTCTTGGAGAGCTGATCGCTCACAATAAGGACTTTTCTGTTTATGAAACACTTGAAGGCTTAAGTGAGGAAGCTCCCGTTAATCCTGATTTTGAAACCACGTTAAAGCGTAATATATGGAATACATATTGTTCGCAGGCGGCGTATGAGCTTGTGAAATATATATTTATCGAGGAGGGAAAAATCGGCTTTTCCCATCTTGCAAAGCCCCTGGGAACAGAGCCTGTCTTTAATGAGCCGATGAAAGAGCTTAAAGAGAAATTCTTTAATACTCCTTTATCAAAAATGCAGCCCGTAAAGCTTAGTCCTTTAAGCGAGGTTATCTTAAAGGCAGCAAAGGCAATAGAAAAAACTGAAAAAATACTGTGAGTTTTAGCCGCAGGAAAAACTTTAACTTGCACTTCCTATAAAAAAGGCGTATAATGTTTCTTAAAGGTATAAAAGAAATTTATGAGGTGATGTTATGCCGGAAGAAATGGATTATGTATATGAGGTGTATAAGGAAAAAAGCTTTTCAACTGCGGCTAAAAAACTTTTTGTGACTCAGCCTGCACTTTCTTCAGCTATTAAAAAGACGGAGGAGAGAATAGGTGCGGTTTTGTTTGACAGAAGCACCGTTCCCGTTCAGCTTACTGATGCGGGAAAGGTTTATATTCAGGCAATAGAGCAGATAAAATCCATTAAGGAAGACATGATGGAAAATATAAAAGACGTGTCTGAAATAAAGACCGGACATATAAAGGTAAGCGGTGAAAACTTCGTTTCAGCCTTCATAATGCCCGAGATATTAAAAGAGTACAATAAAAAGTATCCCGGCATTTCGATTGAACTTATTGAGTCCAATATGCACGACTTGCAGACACAGCTTTTGGAATCGAAAATCGACCTTCTTATAGACTATGCGTTTGACCCGGAGCTTTACACGTCCTTTCCTCTTTTGGAGGATAAGCTTCTTTTGGCGGTTCCAAGCTCCCACGAAATAAACTCAAAGCTTAAGAAATACCGCATGACAGACCGTGAGGTTGCTGACAGAAGAAACCTTGATATGGATGTGCCCGATGTTGACATAAGTGAATTTTCATCCCTTGATTTCATAATGCTTAAAAAAGGAAACGATATGAATCACAGGGTGTCAACTCTTTGCGATGAGGCAGGGATTTCGCCTCGCACCGTACTTTATACAGATCAGCTTATTACGGCATATAACATGGCACGAAGCGGAATGGGTGCGGCGTTTATAACAGATACCCTGGTTCGTTCGGTAATTGAGCCGTCTAAATGTGTGTTCTATAAGATTGCCGGCGAAAGTGCTAAACGAACACTTTGCATAGGATATAAGAAGAACCGTTATCAGTCAAAAGCGGTGAGGGCGTTTATTGATACGGCAAGAGAAGTTTACGGAAAAAAATAAAAGAGTGCCTAAGCACTCTTTTAGGAATCGATAACAACATCAAAGCTCATGATTTTTCCTGTTATGGCATCTATCTTATATGTGTATTCTGAATTTCCCGATCTGAAGATTACGTTGTAGACTTTATTTTCTCTGTCAAGTTCGTTTTTGATAAGAACAGCAGTTCCTTCGGCCTCTGAATCCTGGAGAGCTATTTGAACAGCGGTCTCAGCAGGGATAAAGTGTTCCTGGGAGTTTTCTTCGTCTTCCGGGTCAAACATGGGAGCGTCTGAAGGCTCTTCCTTTAAGATTATGGATGTTATGCTTCCCGTGCGGGCGTTTACCGTTCCCTCGTAATTTCCGTGAAAAGTTTTGAAATCTACCACATATGAGTTGGTTGACTCAGAGTAGATGCATTCAAGAATAATGGCATCCGAGTGGTGTGCGGTGATTATTTCTTTGGCTTCCTTTCCGGTAATTATTTGCTGATTACTTTTGCTGCATGAGGGAAGAAACATTAAGATTATAAATAGTGTCAGAATAACAGAAAATATTTTATGCATAGTCAAGCTCCGAATATAGTAATATTTTGTATCATATTTTATTATTATACATGTATTGGGAGATAAATGCAAGATTTTTATTGATTTTTATTTTAAAATGTGGTGTAATAAAAAAAGCTTAAGTAAAGGAGCGGTAAATATGAAGAAAACAAGATGCGACGAATGTATGTATTACGAGTTTGATGAAGACAGTGAAACATACAGTTGTATAATAAATCTGGATGAAGATGAAGCACAGCGTTTTATGGCTGGAGATTCCGGGGGATGTACTTATTTTCGTTTTTATGATGAATATAAAATGGTTAAAAAGCAGAACTGAGGATTTTTTATGGAAACACGTCTTGAAAGAACAGCTCTCATATTCGGGGAAGAAGCAATAAGCAAACTTAAAAATGCTCATGTGGCAATTTTCGGAATAGGTGGAGTAGGGGGATATGTTGCCGAGGCTTTGGCCAGAAGCGGTGTAGGAAAACTTACTTTGATTGACAACGATAAAGTGAGTGAAAGTAATATAAACAGGCAGATTATCGCACTTTGTTCCACGGTCGGAAAATACAAGGTGGAGGTCATGAAAGAAAGAATTGCCGATATAAATCCCGATGCAAAAGTTTTTTGTCATAAATGCTTTTATCTTCCGGGAGAGGAAAATGAGTTGGAGTTTTCCGAATTTTCATACATTGTGGATGCGATAGATACCGTGACAGGGAAAATTGGTCTTGTCATGGAGGGAGAAAAAAATAATATTCCTGTGATTTCTTCCATGGGAACCGGGAATAAAACCGATCCTTCTGCTTTTATGATTTCGGATATATATAAAACTAAGGTTTGCCCTCTTGCGAAGGTTATGAGGACAGAGCTTAAAAAGCGGGGAGTAAAAAAGCTTAAGGTAGTCTATTCCGAGGAAATTCCGGTAAAGGCGGCTGAAAGAAGCGAAGGCGAAAGGCGGTCAGTCCCGGGGTCCAATGCTTTTTGTCCGCCGGTGGCAGGACTTATAATTGCATCTGAAGTAGTTAAAGACATTATAAAAAAGGATTGATTTTATGAAAACTTTAATTGCCATGAGCGGCGGTGTTGATTCCGGCGTCGCTGCATTACTGATAAAAGAAAAGGGAATTGATGCAATGGGTGCTATCATGCATCTTTTGGGAAAGCGTAATAAAGATGCCGATGCGGCAAAGGATGTATGCGATAGAATCGGTATTCCGTTTTATGAGTTTGATTTTTCAAATGAATTTTCATCATGTGTGATAAATAGCTTTGTTGAAAGTTATGAGAACGGAGCAACGCCTAACCCCTGTATAGAGTGTAACAGGCATCTGAAATTCGGGAAGTTTTTTGATGCGGCAAAGGATTTGGGATGCACTCATATAGCTACAGGGCATTATGCAATAATTGAAAAGGTCGGAAGTGAGTTTTTTCTTAAAAAGGCAAAGGATTCATCAAAGGATCAAAGCTATGTTCTTTATTCAATAAAGAGGGAAATGCTCTCTGAAATTATATTTCCGTTGGGAGAATATACGAAGGACGAGATAAGAGAAATTGCCGCAAAGAACGGCTTTATAAATGCCCATAAAAAGGACAGTCAGGATATATGCTTTGTTCCTGACGGAGACTATAAAAAGGTTATAGCCGAAAGAAGCAGCAAATCCTACCCCGAAGGAAATTTTGTGAACAGGGACGGAGTCTTATTGGGCAGACATAAAGGAATCATAGGCTATACTATAGGGCAAAGAAAAGGCCTTGGTCTTGCACTTCCCGCTCCAATGTATGTATGCGAGAAGAATGTAGAAAAAAATGAAGTTGTGCTTTGCAGCAATGAAGAACTTTTTGAAAAGACCATGACAGTAAAAAATATAAATTGGCTGGCTTCGGATAAAATTCCGGATAAAGTAAGGGCAAAAGTTAAAATACGCTATAAACAGGAAGAACAGCCTGCTGAAATTAATTTTACTAAAGACGGTGCAAATGTTACCTTCAATGAACCGCAGCGGGCAATATCAAGAGGACAGGCTGCTGTATTTTATGATGGCGATATAGTTCTTGGCGGAGGAACAATAGTTTAAGCATTTGCTTAAGGAGGATAATATGGGACGTGAGCTTACAAAAGAACAGCTTGTAGAGAGAAGTGTAGTGAAAAAATACAGGAAAACTATATGGAATCCGTTTATTGCGGCTGTAAAACGCTACGAGCTTATAAGTGAGGGAGACCGTGTGGCGGTGTGTATATCCGGAGGAAAAGACTCCATGCTGCTTGCGGTTTTAATGCGTCTGCTTCAGCGAATAAGCGATGTACCTTTTTCCGTTACTTATCTTGTTATGGATCCTGGCTACAACGAAATAAACAGGCGAAAAATTGAGGAAAATGCCGCACTTTTGAATATTCCGGTAAACTTTTTTGAAAGTGATATATTTTCTGTTGCCGACAGTGTAGAAAAATCTTCTTGCTATCTTTGTGCAAGGATGAGAAGGGGGCACCTTTATGCAAAGGCAAAAGAACTCGGTTGCAATAAAATAGCTCTCGGACATCATATGAGCGATGTTATTGAGACAACGCTTATGGGAATGATGTACGGAAGTCAGCTTCAGGGAATGATGCCCAGGATAAAAAGTACGAATTTTCAGGGAATGGAACTGATACGGCCCATGTATTGCATATTGGAGGAAGATATTATATCGTGGAAAAACTATAATGAATTATCTTTTATTCAGTGTGCCTGCCGGTTTACCGAAAAGATGTCTGAGACGGGAGATGGAGTAGGGGAGTCAAAAAGGCAGGAAATAAAAATGCTTATAGCAGAACTGAAAAAAACTAACCCGGATATTGAGCATAACCTTTTTAAGAGTATTCACAACGTAAATGTAGATACATTTGTTGAGTATAAATTAAAAGGAGAAGAACACAGCTTCCTTGAAAATTTCAAATAAAAAAAGAGTGGCAACTGCCACTCTTTTTTTATTACTTCAAGTTGCTTCTGGACTCTTTAATGGTTTCGATAAGAGACTCAAATTTCTGCTGCATACCGTAAAGAATTTCGTCGCAATATTCTAAAGTCTGCTTTCTGGTTTCCTGTGCATTATCCTTTGCAGAATCAATCATGCTTGTAGCTCTTTCGTAAGCTTTCTTTGTGATTTCATGCTCCTGAACCATCTGGATAGTCTTTTCTTCTGCGGATTTTATAATGCTTTCTGCTTCCTGCTGAGCTTCAGAAATAATCTTCTTGCGTTCTTCCTTCATCCAACGAGCCTGCTTAAGCTCTTCGGGAAGCTGAAGTCTGATATCTTCAATGTCGGCGAGTAATTCTTCTTTATCCATAAGGCTTTTGTTTATAATCGGGATATTCATAGCCTTATCGATTTTTTCCTCAAGCTTATCAATGATTTCTAAAATTTCCATATTGTTAATCCTCCTTATTGGAATTTAATTTACTGTATATATCAGGCATTATTTCTTTGGGAACAAGATCGCTGATATCAGCTTTATAACTTGCTACCTCTTTAACAATGCTTGAACTTAAGTATGAGTATTTACCACGTGTCATCATAAACATGGTTTCAATGTCAGGGGCAAGCTTACGGTTAATGTGTGCCATCTGAAGTTCATATTCAAAGTCGGTAACAGCCCTTAATCCTTTTACAATAACAGTGGCTTTTTTTTCTCTTGCGTAGTCAACTAAAAGACCGTCAAAGGTATCGACAACTACATTATCCATATCCTTTGTTACACGACGGAGAAGTTCCATTCGCTCGGGGATAGTAAATAATGGGTGCTGCTTTCCTTTATTTGCAAGAATGCTTACATAAACAAGGTCGAAAACGTTGGAAGCTCGCTTGATAATATCAAGATGCCCAAGTGTTACGGGGTCGAAGCTTCCGGGAACAACCGCGATTTTCAAGTTTCATCAACTCCCGAAAGGTATAAAAGATTGCATCTTCCGTATTTTTTTTGTTTTTCGGCTTTAAGAGTAGGAGGAACGGCCGGGATGTGTGCTTCCTCATATTCTGCGATAATGATTCCGCCCTTTTTTAGCTTTTTGGCGGCATGAATTAAAAATTCGTCATAGAGGCCTTTGGCATAGGGAGGATCCAAAAAAATAATATCAAATTTTTCTTCTGTGTTTTTTATGTAGCTTAAAGCGTCGGTTAAAAGAAGCAGAGTCTTGTCCTTAAGACGTGCCTTTTCAATGTTTTTTTTGCAAATTGAAAAGGCTGTTTTATTGTTTTCACACATTACTGCAAAATTTGCACCGCGACTTAATGATTCAAGAGCAAGAGCACCGCTTCCCGAAAATGCATCTAAAACTCTGGCACCGGGAAGATTGGGTGTTATTGATGAAAAAAGTGCCTCTTTAACTCTGTCGGCAGTGGGGCGTGTGTCAAGTCCGTCAGGAGTATCTAAATTAAGCCCACGTAAGTTGCCTGCAATTATCCTCAAAACAACCACTCCGCATATAAGCATAATATTGTACTATATTATTATAAAACAAACACAATAAAAAAGCAAGAGGAATTTTTCCTCTTGCCTTAATTTTTTTAAGCGGGAATCAAAAGTCGTGTTCCGACATTTAATAAATCTCCGTTTTCGATGGCATTTGCGGCCATGATTTTTTCTGTGGTTGTGGAGTATTTTTTTGCTATATCCCAAAGGGTATCTCCGCTTTTTACAAAGTAAATTATAATAGAAGGTCGATTTTTAGTGTCCGTATCATTTACATTGATGCTGTCGATAGAAGAGAAAGAATCTGTGCTTTCCGATATTTTTACGTTAAGATCGGCAATGCATCTTAAATCAAGCTTTGAAGGACTTAAATAGCTGAAATCTGAGTGAACGCTCCCGGGCTTTATAAAAATCTCAGGATTCCCTGTTGGCGATTCCATGCTTTCTGCAAAGCTGAGCTGATGATTGAAAGAATGGATAGCTTTGCTGCCGGAAGATATGTACATTATTAGTACGTCTATTATTCCGGATATGGTTACTTTATCCTTTTCTATTATAGATTTTACATCTGTAATACGTGCAGTTACGGGAAGAATTTGCTCGGCATCAGGCATATGCGTAGGAATAACAACACTTTCCTTCAGATTAATTGACAATGGTTCTGAAATTAGAACTTCGCTTTTTCTAAAGGTTTGATTTTTAACCGATACAGCCATTCCGGGAATATATGCGTCGGTTATTGTACTAAGCTTTTCTGTGGTGAAAACTACTGCTGAAATACCAATATCCGCACTGAAGGCAAACCCCTGGCGTGAGGCTTCGTCAGAACTGAAAATGTCTGTGTATGTTCTGATAAAGAAAGATACGTCGCAGTTATCTTCTTCGCTTAAGCCCGGAATATCTAAGATTTCGGTGAATGGGAGTTCATGGCGAAGATGGGAAATGTTTCCTTCGGGAGTAAGATAAAGTCTGAAAAGAGACAGTGTTCCTTTAGCTACGGCCTTTCCGGTTACAGTCTTAAAGGAACAGTCTTTAAGCGTTGCTCTTGACAAAAGCAGTGTATCAAATGGTTCGGAGGAAGGGGGAAGTTCAAGAAAATCGGAGACGGTGAAGCTTTCTTCTATTGAAGATGAAAGCTTTGAAAAAGTAAAAGTTTCTTTCTTTACTTCTGCCTCGGAGCTTCTCACCTTGGTGACAAGGGGGATGGAAACATCAAGGTATGAAATAAAGTTCACTGAAATTATACTTTTTACCGAAATTTTTCTGCTGTTTACCAAAAGGCATTCTGAGTGAACGGTTTCATAGCTTAAAATGAATTTATTATCGGGATTTACTCCGACACATTCTTCTATGTGATTGAAGGGGATTTTTGCCGATACCGAGTTTACCGTATCCGATTCATCAGAAGTATAAAGTACGGTAAATTCCGCACATCCTGTGAAGATTATTCTGTTTTTCTGAATTTCGGTTTTTTCGATAAAACTTTTTCCTTCAACCAGAATTATTTCCGCAATATCTTTTTTTACATCCGGAACTATCGATTCACCTTCTGCCAGGATGTTGAGAGTTAAATTTGCCGAAGGATAGCTTGTTACAATGTTCTCTTTTATGAGTTCGGCTTCCATTTTATCATTCCTTTCTGGCTTTCGCTTTTGGTAATTTATATGCAAAATAAGAAAAGACTATGACAAAATAAATAAACACACTTGAAAAAAATGATATTTGGTGATAAGATATTTGTTATTAAACAAAGAAGGCGGTGCACCATGAAAATTGCAGTTGTGGGTGCGGGTGCGGCAGGTTTAATTGCCGCATCGGTGCTTAAAAGTAAAAATGCGGAGTTTACCCTTTTTGAGCGAAGTGCAAGGGCCGGAAAAAAACTTCTTGCAACGGGGAACGGAAGGTGCAATATTACAAATCTTTGCATAGACAAAAGCCGCTATCACGGAGAAAGCGACTTTTCGGAGTATGCTCTTTCCAGGTTTGGCTACTTTGAGCTTAAAACATTTTTTGAAAGCATCGGTGTGCCGCTTAAGGCAGAGGGGGATAAGGTTTATCCTTACAGCCTTCAGGCATCAAGCGTTCTTGATATGCTCCGCTTTGCGGAAGGATTGAGTGAAGTCTGCGATACGGAAATAACGAAAATTATACCGAAGAAAAAAGGATTTACATTAAAAGCCGGCGATAAAGATGTATTTTTTGATAAAGTAATTCTCTGCTGCGGCGGCAAGGCTTCTCCAAATCTGTCGGGAGGCGGAGCGTATAATCTTTTAACCGATTTAGGACATAAATTAACGCCCTTAAAGCCTGCGATTGTTCAGCTTAAATGTGACGGGACAAAAGCACTTGACGGTGTCAAGATTGATGCCGCCATCAAAATGGAAAAGCGAATAGAGGAAGGTGAGGTTTTGTTTACCTCCTACGGTTTATCTGGGCCACCTATACTTCAGCTTTCAAGGGATGCTAAAGGAAAGAAAATATCCCTTGATTTAACCCCTGAATTAAGCTATGCTGAAATTGTAAATATGCTGTCGGAAAAAAGGAAACTTACATATCTTACATTGGAAAATCTTTTCACGGGTTTTCTTAATAAAAAACTGGGACGTGAAATACTTAAAAGATGTGACTGCCTTCCTATGGGAAGGGAAATTAATAGTCTTACAGACAAGGAAATAAAAAGCCTTGCTTCCGTAATTAAAGGTATGGAATTTTTAATTACCGACACCAACGGATTTGCCAATGCCCAGGTTACGGCCGGAGGCATCTGCTGTAAAGATTTTAACAGAGAAACCATGGAATCAAAAATATGCCCCGGTCTTTATGTGGCGGGCGAAATGCTGAATGTGGACGGTGACTGTGGCGGTTTTAATCTTCAGTGGGCGTTTTCCTCTGCATATCTTGCAGCACTTTCGGCGATTGGAGAAACAGTATGATTAAAATTGACGGTATAAAGCTCGGCCTTTCAGAAAATGAAAAAGACCTTTTTGAAAAAGTAAAAAAAATAACCAAAGGGAAAGCGGAAAGCTTTTATGTTTTTAAGAAAGCCATAGATGCACGGCGTAAGGATAATGTACATTTTGTATATTCTGTTGTTGCAAAGGCAAAAGGGGAAGAAACACTGTCAAAAAGCGTTAACGGAATAACAATTTTTGATGAAAAAAACTTTGACTATCCGCATCTTAAAATAAAAATGGAAAGCCGCCCTGTTGTAATCGGAAGCGGCCCTGCAGGAAGCTTTGCGGCACTTTGTCTTGCAAAGGCAGGGGCATGTCCCATCGTTATTGAACGTGGAAAGCCGGTGGATGAAAGAAGCTGCGACACGGAAAAATTTTTTGCAGGAGGAACACTTGATACAGAGTCCAACGTTCAGTTCGGCGAAGGTGGAGCAGGAACCTTTTCAGACGGGAAATTAAACACAGGAACACACTCTCCTTTTATAAGGAAAATACTATCTGAATATGTGAGATTCGGGGCAAACGAAAATATATTGGCAGATGCAAAACCTCATATCGGGACCGACGTACTTAAAAAAATCGCAGTAAATATAAGGCACGAGGTGGAAAGCCTTGGAGGAACCTACCTTTTCTCGAAAAAGGTTTCGGATATTGAAATCAAAAACGGAAAAATAACGGCCGTTTTCATTCCCGAAAGAATTGATACCGACACCGTAATTCTTGCCATCGGTCACAGTGCGAGAGACACCTTTTTTATGCTTGATTCCAGGGGTGTGAAAATGGAGCAGAAGGCGTTTTCCGTGGGCTTAAGAATCGAGCATCCCCAGGAGCTTATAAATAAGGCGCAGTACGGCTCCTTTTATAACCATCCATCCCTTGGTGCGGCAGACTATAAATTCGGGGACGATTGCTACACCTTCTGTATGTGCCCCGGGGGTTACGTTGTGGCAGCAGCAAGCGAAGAGGGTGGAATCGTCACCAACGGAATGAGCTATTCGGAAAGAGCCGGAGAAAACGCCAACAGCGCACTCCTTGTAAATGTAAATGAAAAGGATTTCGGCACTGAGCTTTTTGCGGGAGTGGAATTTCAGCGGAAGATTGAAAGAGCAGCCTACGAAATAAGCAAAAGCTATATGGCTCCTTGCCAGAAACTTTCGGACTTTTTAGCTGATACTGAAACAAAATCATTCGGAAGCGTTAACCCCACATATAAACCGGGGGTTGTGCCGTCGGACATAAGAAAAATCCTTCCAGAAAGAATATGTAACAACTTAAAAAGCGGTATACTCAATATTGATAAAAAGCTTAAAGGCTTTGCAACGGGTGATGCACTTTTAACGGCACCTGAGACAAGAAGCTCATCTCCTGTAAGAATTTTAAGGGATGAAACCCTTCAGGCGATAGGCATTGAAGGCTTGTACCCATCGGGCGAAGGGGCAGGCTATGCCGGAGGCATAATGTCCGCAGCGGCAGACGGCATACGCTGTGCAGTAAAGATAATAGAAAAGCTGAACGGATAAAGAAAAACAGACTTCAATCTGAAGTCTGTTTTTTTCTTGTCTTGGGAGGCTTTATTTCGCTTGGGGAATAGCCGTAGTGCTGCTTGAATGCCTTTGAAAAAGTAACAAAATCGTTGTATCCCACTTTTTCCGCAGTTTCGGCAACACTCAGTCCGTTTTTAAGAAGGTAAACGGCAGTGGTAAGCCTTTTTTTTATTAAATATTCCTGAAGAGTAAGACCTGTTACTTTCTTGAAGCACCGTGATAAATATCTTATGCTGAGGCGCATAAATTTTGCAACCTCATCGCAGTTTATATTTCTTCCAAAATGATGATTTATATACATTATTGCGGCATTTACATGAAGAGTCTGAAGATCGGGTTTTTCATCGGAACTCAGGCGAAAAATTGCACACAGCTTGTGAAGCATGCCTGCAAGATAAAAGGCGTGCATATCGTCCTTGTGGCATATTTCGATTAGTTCGTCGAAAATTTCAGATGGGTAGGAAAAAATTCTCGGAAGATGGGAAAAAAGGTGGGCAAAGTCACCGGTAAAATTAATAAAGGCATAATACCATGGGTCTTTTTTGTCAGGCTCATAGTAAATGTATTCATTGGATTTTACGATAAAACCTTCGCCTGCATTCACTTCCTGCTTTTCGTCATCTATGGTAATATATCCCTTTCCGCTTTTTACAAAAAATAACATATAGCGGGAAATACAGTTCCTCGGAACAGTCCAGTTGTCAATGGTACATTTTTCATATCCGTATTCAAGGGGGTGAAAATCATTCAGGCGTGTGAGTTTTTCGACACCGGAAAATACCCCGTGAAAACGGTCTTTGGTATATGTATCAATCTTAGAATCAGGCATATATTTCCACCTCTTTTCAATTTGGCTACATTATATCATATTGAGGTTACATTTTGCAATAGAAATATTTCCGGATATGTGATAAATTTAAAGTAAATAACTTGCTTTATCCATAATAATGTAAGGAGGAATTTTTATGAAGAAAATTTTATGCCTGCTTCTGGCACTCATGCTTATGGCTTCAGGCTTTGCGGTTTATGCCTCGGAAGATGTTACTCTTCTTCCGGAAAACGCCCCCTATGTATCGGGCGTTACCGTAAAGGACGGAGTAACGGGCTTTGCGAAAGGAAACTATATCGGTTTTTCCGATGTGGACCTTACGGGAATAAACTCCGTTAAAATTACAGGAAAATTCAATCTTGGTGTAGGAAACGGAGAAACCATAAGAATAAAGATTGACGATCCCAAAACGGGTGAGGAAATCGGTTTCGTTGTAATTTCAGAAAGCAAGGAAGAATATTTCGGTTATGTAGGCGGTGCATCAGGCGTTCACGATGTATATTTCGTGGGCACTTACTGGTCAGGCTATGATTCCGACTTTTCAATTAAAAGCTTTACACTTCTGAAAGCTCCTTATGAAGATAACGCCTTTGACAATCAGGTTGATGACAGCTACGTAAAAGACTTCTACGAAGACACCTGGGTTTCCGTTGACGATTTTGGACGTAGGGTAGCAGAATATCCCGAAGCAGGGCCCGTGAAAGAAGGCGAGCGGGAAGTGGGTATGCTTTACTGGAACTGGTTTTCAGGAAACGGAACAACAAAAGCAACCGTAATTTCGGATATAACAACCAAATACCCCAATGCCATGACACTTGACGGGGCTTCTGCCTGGAACGGTGCAGGTATGACCGTATGGGACGAGCCTGTTTACGGTTATTACAACTCTTATGACTATTGGGTGATAAGACGCCACGCTGAGCTTTTTGCAGCAGCCGGTGTTGATGTGATTTTCCCCGACTGCTCAAACGGCGGTACTTCTCATATCGAACCTCTGATGATTATGGCAAGAGCGTTCCGTGATGCGAAAAAAGAGGGAATAAAGGTTCCGAAAATTTCTTCTTTCACAGCGGACTGGACAGCATCTGACGGATTTTTCAGATTCTTTGCATCGACATATAATACCTGCTTCCAGCTTGAGGACTTCTCGGACATCTGGTATATGAGAGACGGAAAGCCCTTCCTTTTCGGTATGGATGAAGAAGTTGCAAATGGTATTAAAAATGCCGCAAAGGGTGATCCTGCTTTATCAAATCTTGCAGAAGAGATGGTAGATTTCTTTTCTTACAGAAGAAATGCAACAGGACACGTATATCCTGAAAGATGGACATGGATTGAAACCTTCCCCCAGATGGCACGGGGCTTGAAGACAGATGACGGAAGACCTGAATTTGTCGCAGTGGGCGTTTCCAAAAACTCGGGCTATGTTGGAATAGGCGAGTGTGCCAGCGACCCCTATGCAATGGGAAGAGCATATTCTGCCCCCTTTGGAGAGGATTACAGGGAAGAGGCTATAAGGGAAGCATACTATTACAGAGAAGAAGCATCGCTTGCCTTGGATTATGATCCCCACTTCATTATGTTTGACGGATGGAACGAGCTTAAGAGTGACTTATACAGAAACTACGGCGGATACGATATTGCATTCCCCGATACCTTTGACTCTGATAACAGCCGTGATATGGAGCCTGTAAGAGGACTCTTAAAGGACGACTGCTACAATATGTTAGTTGACGTAATAAGAAAATATAAGGGCGTTCGTCCCGCACCTGTGGCAACCGGAGAAATCACAATTGATATTAACGGCGATGCATCTGTTTGGGCAAATGTGGGCCCTGAATTTTTAAACTATAGCGGAACTGACAGAACCGGAACGGATGCTTACATAAGCGACAGAACAGAAGAACTTAAAGTTTATGATACAGTTATTGCAAACAGAGTGGTTTCCTCCAAGGCGGCTCGCGACGCTGATAACTTCTACTTTATGGCAAAAGCCGACAAGGCAATAACAATGGGTGACGGTGCGCTTCAGCTTTTAATAAATACCGACAGAAATGCATCAACCGGCGAAAACGGCTATGATTACATTTTAGGACGTAAGGTAGGATCGGTTGAAGCGATTGTAAAAGGAGAAAATGGCTTTACATATAACGAAGTCGGAAAATATGAATACACTGTAAAAGACGATGTGATTCAGATTAAAATGCCGAGAGCCTTAATCGGTGAAACAGGCAAGGTTGAAATGGAATTAAAGTGGGTATCGGGAGCATTTTTCGATATACTTGACCTTTATGCAAACCTTTCTTCTGCACCGATAGGACGCTTTAACTACCTCTTTATCGAGGAAGCACAAAAGGCACTTACCAAAGATGAACGTGCAATGATGAAAAACTCCACCCTCATTCAGGCGGGCAACGCAAAGATGATTGCGAACGGCGGTATAGTTGATGTTTATGAAGCCGATACAAGAGTTGCACCCTTTGAAATGTTCGGTACAGTCTATGTTCCCCTTAAAACTCTTGAAGAAATCATCGGCTGGGGCAAGAGTAAAACAGAATACGACTATCTTTCGAACATTTTATACATTTACAACTATGAGCTTGATTTAGAGACAAGAGAATACAAGGAAAACAACTGGTATTACACCGTTGTGGGAACGAAAGAAGCTTACAAAAACGGAAAGGTGGCAGAAATGAGCAATCCCGTAGTTACGGCAAACGGAATGTTATATGTTCCGCTTTCCGTGTTTACAGATCTTATTGGAAGAAATGTAACAGCTCTTGGTAACGGATGTTACCTTGTAGGCGATGCAGGTGCAAAAGAGGCAAATGCACTTCTTTCTTACATAAATTGATGAAAGGAGAATTGAGTTATGAAAAAAATATTATCCTTCATATTGGCACTTATTATGGTTGCGGGTCTTATCGGAGCATTACCGACTTTTGCAACACTTTCCGATGCAGACTTGAATGCGGCGGCACAGGGAAAGCCATTTAAGGTAGGAAATAACTATTTTTCCGATATGGGAAGTGCCATAAGCGTGGCAAAAGGCGAAAAAGTATATCTTGTGGGTGACGGAACCTGGACAGGGCCTCTTAAAGACTTCTATAACACAAAAATAAATATCGACGGAAACGGCTTTACCCTTAAACTGGATGTGGTATTCGTAATAAATACGGGAAGCACAATGACACTCCGTAACGTCACCGTGGACCTAAACGGAAAGTGCTTCAAAGCACTTGGCTCAAGCGGACACATTATATATGATGCTGGCACAACCCTTATAAACGGGGGAGGAGCCTTTGGCGGTGCAACAACGTCGGAAGGTAGCGGAAGCATTGTAACCATGATGCCGGGTAGTAAAATCGTCGGTGCAACGGGCACGATCGGATGCGGAATCGCGAGCCTGACAGGCGGAACAATAGAGCTTCTTGGCGGATCAATTGAAGACGGAAATGCGGAAAGCGGCGGAGCCGTTAAAATCAACCCCGGTGCAAAGGTAGTATTAGGGGGCGACTTTACACTTAAAGATAATGTTTCGGGCGGTAATGAAGCAGGCATTGAAATAGGAGATATCGGTGCACTTACGGTAAAGGGTAATTTTACCGGTAGTGCAGGAATAAAGTTTACAGCAGGTGCAAGTGAAGGCGACATAATAGGAAAAGATGAAAATGCAACAGGCACGGAAAAAATATACCTTCTCGGAAATACCGAACTTGTGGTAGTAACCGACGGCAAAGGAAATCTTTCGTTCGGTAAAAAAGGAACATCCGTAACTAAGAAAGATACAGCTGAAGAAGAAAATAAAGCCGCTGTGCCCATAGTTAAAATGGAGCTTACAGAGGCGGATAAGCTAGCAGCTTCCGACGGAAAGCCCTTTAAGGTAGGAAAGAACTATTTTTCCGATATGGGAAGTGCCATAAGCGTGGCGAAAGGCGAAACAGTATACCTTGTGGGTGACGGAACCTGGACAGGTCCTCTTAAGGATTTTTACAACACAAAAATAAATATCGACGGAAACGGCTTTACCCTTAAACTGGATGTGGTATTCGTAATAAATACGGGAAGCACAATGACGCTTCGTAATGTTACCGTGGACCTAAACGGAAAGTGCTTCAAAGCCCTCGGCTCAAGCGGACATATTATATATGAAAACGGAACAACCCTTATAAACGGAGGCTCAGCCTTTGGCGGTGCAACAACGTCGGAAGGTAGCGGAAGCATTGTAACCATGATGCCGGGTAGTAAAATCGTCGGTGCAACGGGCACGATCGGATGCGGAATCGCGAGCCTGACAGGCGGAACAATAGAACTTCTTGGCGGCACAATTGAAGACGGAAATGCGGAAAGCGGCGGAGCCGTTAAAATCAACCCCGGTGCAAAGGTAGTATTAGGGGGCGACTTTACACTCAAAGATAATGTTTCGGGCGGCAAGGAAGCCGGCATTGAAATAGGAGATATCGGTGCACTTACGGTAAAGGGTAATTTTACCGGTAGTGCAGGAATAAAGTTTACAGCAGGTGCAAGCGAAGGTACAGTAATAGGAAAAGACGAAAACGCAACCGGCACAGAAAAAATATACCTTCTCGGAAATACCGAACTTGTGGTAGTAACCGACGGCAAAGGAAATCTTTCATTCGGTAAAAAAGGAACATCAGTGGCTTCGGAGAAAGATACTACAAAAGAAAAAGAGGAAGCACCCGAAAGCATTTATTATGAAGATAAGTCATCATGGAAGGCAACGGCAAATTCAGAAGCATGGCAGAGAACTGCTGACAAGGCAATAGATAACGACCCGAAATCCGTATGGCATACAGAATACGGTTGGGAAAACAACAAGGTAACCTGGAAAACACCACTTCCGCATAACCTTGATGTTGACTTCGGAAAAGAAATTGATGTTGCAGGCTTTACCTTAATAACAAATCCCGGTGCTCCTGCAGGTCAGCCTACGAAGATGAACTTCTATGTAAAGATAAACGGCGAATATCAGCTTGTTAAGGAATATAAGTTCAACGTAAGCTCAACAAGCTACAGCCAGACTATAGTAAACGAATTCGGAGCATCTGTTAAGGCGGAAGGTGTAAGACTCTTATACATCGATGCATTGGACGGACACGGAACACTTGCCGAGCTTGAAATCATAAAGCCCAAAGAGGGTATGAAGTCAGAACCGTTTAATGACTTCCTTTATACAATGGGCAAAAATGCCCTTTATCCCATACCCTTAAAGGATGCGTCAGCAAGCTATGACGGAGAAGACTGGGGACGTGCAGTTACGGATAATGTATTGGATGGTTCCACATCAACCTCTTGGCAGGCAAATACAAATATGAAGGCACCCTATAACTTGACTATTGATCTTGGGGAGGTTTGCACTTTAAGTGGATTTACCTACACACCAAGACAGGTAGTCTACTTTGACGGATACTGGGAAAGCTATAATATCCATATAAGTGACGACGGAGTTAACTACCGTCTTTTAGAAGAAAAACTTTCCTTCCTTCCGAGAACTCTTGCAGCGTCGACTCACGTGTTCCCCGAAAAGGTTACGACACGCTATATAAGATTTGAAATATTAAAGGGAACAGGAAACTTGGGAAGCTGTGCAGAGCTTGAGTTTTTAGAAGACTTTGAGGCTTATATGGCACGCCGTGAAAAAATGGAAGAGTATTATGTCCTTAAGATTGGCTCTAATGAAATTATTCACAAAAAGGGAACAGAGACTATTGACGTTGCTCCCTACATTGAAAACGGCACAACCTTTATTCCTTTAAGAGGATTACTTGAACTTATGGGAGCTTCTGTTACCTGGGACGGAGAAAACAGAGCGGTTACCATAGTCAAAGACTCCACGGAAATTTATCTTCAGATAAGAAACAAAAACGTGTTTGTAACTACAAACAAAAACGGCAAAGAGCGTTACACACTTCTTGCGGCACCCAGAATTGAAAACGGAAGAACCTTCATTCCCGTAAGATTCGTATCGGAAATGCTTGGCTATAAAGTAACCTGGGATGGAGAAAAACAGGAAATAAAGATAGAAAACTGACAAAAAAGGAGAATGCATTGCATTCTCCTTTTTTATTTTTATAAAAACTCTCTTCCGCCGAAGCGACGTTTGTATTCGGTGGGTGTAAGTCCGCTTCGCTTTTTGAAGCACTCCGAAAAATAGTTGGGGCTTGAAAAACCTAAGGCATCACTGATTTCGTAAATCGGCACACCTTCGTTTATCATGGTCATTGCCTTTGTTATTTTAAGATTGTTAAAATAATCCATAACTCCCACACCTGAATAGTTTTTGAAAATCTTTTTAAGGTTGGAAAGGGAAAGACCGCAAAGCGAGGCGATTTCTTCGGCACATAAATTTTTTTCGATGTTTTCGTTCATTACATTTATTATACGGCTGTAATTTAAGGGGCCTTTGGTTTTCTGCTGGCGGACGTCTGGGGTCTGATTTTTTATGATGTTAAGCATAAGACGTTCAACATTGAGCGCGGCAATCTGACTTTCCTGGCTGTCCTCATATTCACGGCAAAGCCCGGTATGCCTTACAGCCTCCTTTAAAAGTGCCTCGTCTTCTTTTGATATATTGAATACGCCCTTATCAAGTACGCCGAAATCCGTTCCTGACAGGGAAAAGGAGAGTATGATGGCACGGGGGCTTGTTCCGTCAGATGCCCAGAGACGGTGAAATTCCATGGGCATATGGAAGATTATGTCGCCCTTCTGAAGCTTATATATCTTGTCATCCTCGGCGGCTCCGATAACGCCGTCAACCACATAAACAAGCTCCCAGAAATTGTGACGCTCGCCTTCAAAGCTGAAATTTTTGTCAAAGGAACGTTCAAATGCGGAGAAAAACGCTTCAATATTTACTCTTCTTTTAATTCTAAGCATTAAATCACTTCCTTCAAAAGTATCCGATTTTATACGAAAAGTATCTTATATCGTATTGTATTTTGAAATAAGATACTTTATAATTATATCATAAAGATACTTTATGTCAATAAGGCATTGTAAAAAAGTATCATAAATTGGGAGGTTTTTTTATGAAAAAGGGTATCAGCAGATGGTCTTTCAAGGAAGGCTCCTACTCTGAGATTTTTCCTTTTGCGAAAAAGCTCGGCTTTGACGGAGTCGAAGTTACGATGGATGCTTCGGGAGATCTGACACCGGAGACAAGCGAGGCGGGACTTCTTGAAATAAAGAAGCAGGCTGAAGATTCCGGCATTGAACTTTACAGTATGGCGGCAAGTTTATATTGGAGCTATTCTCTTTCATCCACAAACGAGGAAATGAGAAACAAGGCAAAGTATGTTGCGAAAAAGCAGATTGAAGCTGCGGCAATACTGGGCTGCGACTCTGTTTTAATCGTTCCCGGTGCAGTAAAGGTTGACTTTGCGGGAGCTCTCGGCGTAACAGATTATGAGGATGCGTATAAGTATGCACTTGAATCCGCAAGAGAACTTGCTCCATTTGCAGAGGAACATAAGATAAATGTCGGCTTTGAAAATGTGTGGAACCGCTTTCTTATTACACCCCGCGAAATGAAAAACTTTATCGACGAAGTGGGAAATCCCTATATGGGCTCTTACTTCGATGCGGGTAATGTATTCCCCAACGGTCTTCCCGAACAGTGGATAAAGATTTTGGGAAGCAGAATTAAAAAGGTACATATCAAGGACTTCCACCTTGGTACAAAGAGCTTCTGCGACCTTCTTACGGGAAGCGTTGACTTTGATACGGTTATGGCTTCGCTTAAGGAAATCGGCTATGATGACTGGATAACAGCTGAAATGGGATGCTATAAAAATCACAACGACGTAATGCTTTATCACACATCCATGGCAATGGATAAAATAATGGGAAGATAAATTTTTCTTGTATTTGCAAGGAAAATGATGTAAAATAAAGTAAAAAAAGAGGAGGAATTAATAATGAATAAAATTGGTATTATATTCGCCCTGGAGGATATCTTAAACGAAAAGACCGACGAGCTTTTTGCCTTTGGTCTTGACACCGTTCAGCTTCGTTGCTGGCATCCTGAAAACCTCACATTGGAAAATGCAGAAAAGGTTAAAACTATTCTTGCAAAGGGTAACCTTGTTGCAACATCCGTATGGGGCGGTTGGTCAGGTCCTTCCATCTGGGACTTTGTTTCAGGTCCTAAAACACTTGGTCTTGTTCCTGAGGATTACCGTTTCCAGAGAATGCAGGAATTAAGACGTGCTGTTGACTTTACCGTTGCAATCGGTGCAAAGGATATGGCTACACATATGGGCTTCATTCCCGAACAGCCCTGCTATGAAGGCTACAGAGGCTTGGTTGAAGCTGTAAAATGGGTTGGTACATATGCAAAGAGCAAGGGCGTATGGTTCAACTTTGAAACAGGTCAGGAAACCCCCACAACACTTATGAGAACAATTGCCGATACAGGTCTTGATAACCTTGGCGTAAACTTAGACCCCGCAAATCTTATTATGTACGGAAGAGCAAACCCTGTTGATGCAGTAGGTATCTACGGTGACAAGGTAAGAGGCGTTCACTTAAAGGACGGTAACTATCCCACAGGCGACTTCTCCAAGCTTGGCCGCGAAACAAAGGTTGGCGAAGGCTCGGTAAACTATCCCGCATTCATCAACAAGCTCGTTAAGGAGCAGGGATACACAGGCGACCTTTACATCGAGAGAGAAATCTCCGGTGCTCAGCAGATTGCTGATATTAAGGACACAATAGTTTATATTAAAGAATTACTTAAATAACAGGAGGAATTTAATATGTTAACAGTAGCATTAATCGGTTACGGCGGAATGGGTAAAATGCACGGTAAGTGCTATGCCGCATTAAAGGATGTAGTTAAGCTTGTTGCAGTTGCTGATGTAACACCTGAGTCCGGTGTAGAAAAGTATGCAGAAGAAATGGGTGCAAAGTACTATACATCGGGAAATGAGCTTCTTGCAGCAGAAACACCCGATATTATAGACATCTGCCTTCCCACATTCCTTCACACAGAATATTCTGTAAAGGCAATGGAAAAGGGTTGTCACGTGTTCTGCGAAAAGCCCATCTGCTTAAATGAAGAAGAAGCAAAATTACTTCTTGAAACAGAAAAGAAGACCGGCGTAAAGGTGCAGGTTGGTCAGGTTGTTCGTTTCATGAAAGAATATAAGTGGCTTAAGAAGGCTGTAGAAGAAGGCACATACGGAAAGGTAATTTCCGCAGTATTCACCCGTCTTTCCTGCAACCCCAGATGGGCATGGAACAACTGGTTCAACGATCCTGAAAAGAGCGGTACAATGGCTCTTGACCTTCATGTTCACGATGTTGACTTTATCCGCTACCTTTTAGGCGAGCCCGATACGGTTGAATCCAAGTGCACAAGAAATGCAGAAGGCGTGCTTCAGCAGATTTTCACAACCTATACCTTCGGCGATACAGTTGTTACTTCCGAAGGTATCTGGGACTATCCCGATAAGTTCCCCTTCAGCCCCGGCTTCCGCGTAAAGATGGAAAAGGGTACAGCGGTACTTAACAGAGGTCTTATGTTCTATCCCGTTGACGGCGAACCCTTCGTTCCCGAAATGGATGCAGAATTTGAAGGCAAGCTTGATGCAGGTCTTAACGTATCAAGCCTTGGCGGATACTATACAGAGCTTCGTTACTTCATTGAAGAAATCATCGAAGGTAACGGCAAGCCCATCGCTCCTCTTTCTGAGGCAATCAAGTCCGCTCAGCTTGTATGGAAGGAAATTGAATCTGCAGGCGGCAAGGTAAAGAAATAAGTAACCAAAAAGGTTCAGGCTTTCGCCTGAACCTTTTTTTGCAATATTTTTGCATTTTTTATAATAAAAAATAATTTTCTTATAGAATTGCAAAAAAGATTATGCTACAATGAGAAAAAAAGGAGGCGTTGTTATGGAATATAAATGGGAAAAGCTCACTTCTCCGGAGTTTGACGAGGCAATTGAAAAATCAAAGGGGCTTTGTATTCTTCCTTTGGGGTGCCTTGAAAAGCACGGCGAGCATCTTTCGGTAGGGTGCGATGCATTTATCGGAGATATATTGACAAAGGCGGCGGCAGAGTTGGAATACGCCGTTGTATTTCCCACGGGCTATTGGGTGGGCGACCTCTTTGGTGTACGCTCTGCAGCAAAACCCGAAACGGTAAGAGGCGGAATCGCCATAAAACCCGAAACACTTCTTACGGTGCTTACGGAGCTTTGCGAAGAAATAGCAAGAAATGGCTTCAGAAAGATACTTATTGTAAACGTTCACGGCGGAAACGTTGGCTTTCTTGACTTTTTCGTTCGTGCTATGTGCTATGAAAAGAGAAATTTTGCAACCATGTGGGTGAGAGCAACCACAAGATGCTCCGATCCCAAGGTGCTTTATCCGGATATTTTATCGCGTCCCGAGGCATATCCTATGATGACTGATGAAGATATGGCAGTGCTTAAGAAATTTGCAGAAACGGGAACAGGCGGAGGACACGCCGATTTTTGCGAGGTTGCATTATGTATGAGCGAAATGCCCGAAACCGCACGTCCCGATATGTATGAATCCTGCAGCGGACTTTCCACAGGAAGAGCGGACTATCTTTCGAGAATGGGTGTAAACCACGGAAAAATCTTTGGCGTAAACTTCCCCAACGCATACCACGGTTATGCATCGACGGGATGTACACAAAATATCGGCAAAGCTATGGTGCAGGCAGAAGCAGAGCGTCTTGCCAAGGTATTTAAAACACTTAAGGAAGATGAGTTCTGTGTTGATATGGTAACGGGAGCGTACTTAAATGAAGATAAGTGATATAAAAGAACGCCTTAAAGTGCATATTCCGGCAAAGGCGGAAGAAATTTTCAATTCGGGGAAAGTTGACTTTAAGGATACATCGCTCCTTGATGAAGGCTTTATGCGAAGCGTCAGCCGTAAGTTTAATGTCTTAAGAGAGTACGAAAACGAAGCCATTAAAAAAGCCCTTAAAATAAAGGATGATGAAATAATTCTTGCGTTTTTCAATTTGGCTGTGGCGTACTTGAATTATGCAAACGGCGATGTTGAAAAATCCCTTGCGTTGAATGTGCCTGATTCCGAAGAAGGGGAAGATGCTCTCGATATGCTTCCCATGGCAATCATTTTCACACAGATAGAAAAAAGCTACGGGCGGTATCGCTTAATGGGAATGAACGAAGAAGATGCTCTTTTTCATATGGATGCCTACGGAAACTGCTTTAAAAAGTCAAGCAACCTTATGCAGCGGAGCGGTCTTAACAGAATGTATTTTAACTGGCTTTGCATTTATCTTGGCGCAGGGCTTGTTACAGTGTCGGGCTTTAACTTTGAAATGAAGAAGAATCCGGCTTCTGCCGTGTTTATCAGAAACAAAGCTACGGGAAAGCTTCTGGCACTTTCGTTTAATCAGAAAATACATAAGTCGGGAAATGTCTTTATGAGTGCGGGATGCACCGATGAAGAAGGCTCATTTATAGCGGAATACAAAGAATCGGATGAGGAATTTAAGGGCTATCCCATAAACGAAAAAGGGCTTTGCGAAAAGGATGAAAAATGCTATAAAAAGTCCCGGTGGGAGAAGGTTTTATCCCCGGGTGACGATGTAATTTCCTTCCATATTCCGAAAAATGCAGACCTTACACCTGCTAATCTTGATAAGGTGTTTTCGGAAGGAATTAAAAAGGTAAAAGAATACTACAGAGATAAAAGCGTAAGGTGCATAATCTGCGGATCCTGGCTGCTTTCGCCACAGCTTTGGGATATAATGAACGAAAAATCAAATATTGTTGCCTTCGGCAAAAGATTTACCCTTGCACCAATGAGAAGTGCGGGGAAGGACGTTTTTTCCTTCGTTTTCCCTCCGGGTATTAAAAACTATGAAGAGCTTCCGGAAAATACAACCCTCGAGCGCGGACTTAAAAAGCTCTACCTTGAAGGAAAGTATTTATATACCTTCTACGGGGCGTTTGAAATATGAAAAGGTTCAGACTTTGTCTGAACCTTTTTTGTAATAGCTTGCAGAATTTGATAAAAGATGCTATAATGAGTTTAATGGTTAAAAGATTACACGAGCAATATCAATGCATGGGTCGATGCCCACATCGACCCGAAAACGGACAGATGAGGGAATCTGTCCCTACGAAATCGTCGAAAGGAAGTGCAAAATGAAAAAACTAATCTTAACAAATGCAATTGTTGTTATTACATTTATTCTTTTTGACCCTTTACTAAATTATTTGGGAGAATTGGCAGATACATACAGTCTTGGTGCAGAGATGGTTTTGGGAATGTTTACACCTCTGTTATTTGGATTTTTTATACTTTTGGCTTTAGGTTTAATAATTTTTTCGATTAATAAAAGTATTTCAGGGAAAGATATAAAGCAACTTATCCCAATTTCAATTTTTGCTATTGGAATTATCGGATATATATTAGTTTCTGATTCGAATAGTTTTTGGATCAGACTTGTGACTTATTATATTAACTTATGACAGCTTTTTTATTTCTGAGATGATATGAACATATAAAGACTGTACAAAGAAGATGAAATCGGATTTTCCCAGTGTTTATGCGGGTTTGAAGCATCTTTATAAAAATTAACCAAAGACATTTTATGTAGATGCCAAGGGTATTCTGACCAAGAGAACCAAAAAAACTGTGGTTTTAGCCGCTTTTGAACAGTAAAACAATAAAATGAATAAGGAAATCAAGACGATAATTTCGAAAAAGAGATTATCGTCTTTTTTCATATAAAAATAAGAGAGGAGATGAAAGAAATGTATGTTGAAAAGTTTTTGCAACAGGTACATCGTAAATTAAATGAACTCTGGTTTCTTTTTATCATGTGCTATAAGTGCAATTTTCATTTGTAATCACCTCAAAACTTAAAATGTGAATCTAAATGTGTTTTTGAGTGTTTTTGGTATTTCGTAGTAAGACGGCAAATCGGGACCGCATGACTTGGAACCCACTCCACGCATTGCGAGGTCAATGCAGATATTTACGAAATCATTTTCTTCAAGTTCAAATGAGTGAAGTGATTCACGGAGCTGCTTTGTTGTAAATGGATTTACTGAGCATGAGAACGGC